>CAWKAV010000012.1:0-33907 GCA_963847735.1 uncultured delta proteobacterium
GTTACCTTTAACCGGGAGAGGTGCATAACATGACCTGGAATACTGCTGTTCCTGACCTTGATCCTCTGCTTATCCTCTTCGCTGGCTTATGCTCGCTTCACCCTGACCCCCGGGGTGGACCTTTCCGTCGAATACGACGACAACATTTTCCTTGATGATGACAATGAGCAGGATGATGTCATCACCACTGTGTCACCCAACGTCAATCTGATCTGGGAGACAGCTCGCCTGGACGTCTCAATGTATGCCAGCGTCAGCATGGAGAAATACCTTGATAATACCGATGAAGACCGTATCGGTGCCGGGGAATCTGAACAGGCTTCCAGGCTGACTGCCCTGGCCAGGTTGTACCAGGAATTGTTCTTCTTGAGAGTCAGCGACACCTACTCCCGCGTTCCCATTGACGAAGGTGGGAGGGGCGGGAGAGCAACCGCACTGTCAACCTGACCGATTCAAACAATCTGCAGGTTAACCCTTACTTGCAGTTCGAGCTGATGAAGGAGACTCAGATGCAGCTGGGTTACACCTATACAAACCAGTGGTACGGTAATCAAAGCGACGACGAGGGTGACGCAGGGGACGATTACGACAGCCACCTCTATTCGGCCACCTTGACGAAAGACTTGTCATCGAGAACCTCCATGACTCTGTCCGGATCCCATGAGGAATATCGGCCGAAAAACGCTGACGAAGTCATTGTTGAGGACGTTAGTGGTGTCTATGAATTCGACCAGGAGACTGCCGAGTTTGGTCTCTCATACCAGGCAACAGAGCGATTAAACCTACAAGGGAGCTTTGGCCATACCTGGGTTGATTATTACGAGGTGAATGAGAAGGGCGACAAGGATATCTGGTCGGCAAGCGTTGATTACGAAATTACCAGCAACTACACGGTTGGAACGCAATATAGAAGGAGCGTCGATATCTCTGTCGATGATGGCCTCTCGAAAAATGATCGGTACTCGGCATACCTTGAATATGACGACCGTTTCACAATCAACCTTACTCTGCTTGGCGGCACCAGTGATTATGTGGGCATTGACCGCGAAGACGATACTTATGGGGGGAGTCTCTCGGGAGAGCTGCCGTTCAATGACAAGGTTGGAGTGACCGGGCTCCTCCGCTATACAAATTTTGACAGAACCGGGCTGGACGAAGATGAAGAAGAATACGACCGCTACAGCACAAGGTTTTCTCTTTACTATGAAACCAGGTTAGGACGAATCTCCACCGGTTATATCTTTAACAAAAACGACTCAGATCTCGACGACGAAGATTACACGAGTAACATCGTGTTTATTAATGCTTCACTGCAGTTTTAAGCGGCTAAAGGAAATGTAAATACAGCAGTTTACATCTTGGTGGTAACTGATCAACGTGCCCCCGTCTTAACCAGTAAAGAATTATCTTAAATCAACAATGAGATTGGTTCGAAAGAATACAGATAAGGCCTGAAACCTTCATTGATTTCAGGCCTTATCTGTTTTTTGGTACGAAGGCCAGAATTAAACCGGTACGCTCAATGAGCAGTCATGATGTCGATTGGGGCAGGGAAGGGGTAGTTCCAGCTTTTGTGCCTTATGTGGATTCGCTTCATAACCCTCGATGAGAACGAGCGTACTCTTTAACAACAGAAATCATATTTTTATAATACAAATAATTGTTTGCATTAAGTGGGTTATACGTAGATAATACAAATTATAGTTATGTATAGGAGGGAAGGTTGATCGTCCCGGATTTGGTCAAAGACAGCTTGAAGGCCCTTGGCATCCGTCTACGCGAGGAGCGTCTGCGGCGTAATGATACACAGAAGGTTTTTGCTGCCCGTATCGGTGTGAGTGTCCCGACACTCTACAAGATGGAGAGCGGCGATCATCGGGTGCAGCTTGGGCACTGGGCTGTCGCTCTAGACCTCCTCGGGCATATGGAAGATCTTAACCAGCTGTTGACTCCAAAAGAGAACCTTTTTGCCAAATACGAGCAGACCCAAAAACCGAAACGCCAGCGCGCCTCGCGCAAAGGTGGACAATGATATATCGTATCGAAGTCTGGATTACCTTGGATGGAAGTCAGGTCCTTGCAGGGGAGATGGTCTGCGAGATCAATGATAATGGCAGGGGGCGCGGTGCATTCCGGTATGCGCCCGATTATTTGAAAACTGCTGGTGCGTTTGCCCTGGACCCGATTTCGCTGCCGTTACGTGAAGAGGAATTCAACATCGAGCATCCCGGGGTTTTCGGGGTGTTCGAAGATAGTCTCCCGGACGATTGGGGCCGACGCCTGCTGGTTCGCAAACATCGGCTTCCCTTGCATCAACAAAACCTCCCGAACCTTCTGTTGGCTCTTGGATATGCTGGCCTTGGTGCGCTCTCCTATGCTGTAAAAGGCACTCATCAACAAACCTCTGCGGAGGCTTCGGTTCTTTACCTTTATCAGCTGGTCAAGGCGGCCGAAGCGTTTGAGCGTGGCGACAAGAGCAATGCAGACATCAATCTGCTCCTTGGCGCGGGTAGCTCGCCAGGTGGGGCACGCCCCAAGGCCCTGATTTACGATGAACATGCCGACGAACATTGCCTCGCCAAATTTCCGAGCATCAAGGACCATGTTGATGTCGTGCGCATTGAGGCCGCGACGATGAACCTGGCAGAAAAGGCAGGGCTGGATGTCCCCGAAACGAAGCTAGTCGAATGCGGTAGCCGTCCGGTTTTGCTGGTCAAGCGCTTCGATATTTTACCCCAGGGTCGGCGGCACATGGTCAGCCTGCAAACCTTACTCAAGGCGACCGGTTACTACCAGGCCCGGTATGCAGATATGCTCAGAGTAGTGCGCAAGGTCAGTGACGACCCGCAAGTCGATTCCGCACGTCTCTTTCGACAGATGGTCTTTAATGCGGTGATGCATAATACCGACGATCACCTCAAAAACTTCTGGATGACATGTACCCGTGATGAAGGGTGGCGGCTCTCGCCCGCCTTCGACCTGGTTCCGGATATCGGGCAACGTGGTGAGCACGTCCTGTTCTTCGATCTCGACCCGGTCTATCCGGGGCGGGCAAACCTGGTGCGGATGGGCCGATCATGGGGCGTTTCCGGTGCGGCAGATATTGTCGAGCAGGTCTTTAGTGCGGTTTCACCCTGGCGCGAAGCATATCTGGCCTGTGGTGTTGCGCAAAAAGACATTGAGCGGTTCACGGAGATTGACGACTATTTGAATCGCTGAGCCATGGAAGGCTGCCTCACGATTGCTGTAAAAGAACTGATTGATACTGTTTGCGCCCAACTACGCTAAATCGCAGTTGGGCTTTGTCTTGTCCAGGTCTTTCTTATTGACTGTTCCCAGAATATACCGGTAGTCGCAACAAATAGACTGTCACGGCGCTACCAATCGCGAGGAGGGTGATCTTAACCCATAAAGGGGTGGTTAAAAGCAATACGGAGACCGAGATCGTCAGCCAAAGTAATGAAATGGTGAAGATTTTCGACCGCAACGGGATCCCCTGGCCTTCGAGATAGCCACGAACCATCGGCCCGAGGTGGGGGTGCTGGAGCAGCCAGGAGTGAAAACGTTCTGAACTGCGGGCAAAGCAGGCCGCGGCCAAAAGCAGCAGGGGGACCGTCGGCAGGAGCGGCAGGAAGATGCCGAGGACCGCGAGCCCGGTACTGAGCAGGCCGACGGCTATCAGCACCGAGCGCAGGATGAGGTTGTTGCTCTTTTGCAGCTCTTTGCCCATCAGATCATTTCAATCCGTTGCGTCACGCGCATCTGCGGCCTTGACTTGCCAGTGAACCTCCTGTCCCGCATAAAACGGCACGATCGATTGCCCGTTCGGCAAAAGGATCGTCTCCGGCACCGTCCAGGTCTCTTTGACCAGGGTCACGGTCCCCGGGTTGCGCGGCAGGCCATAGAAATCCGCACCATGGCAGGAGGCAAAGCCTTCCAGCTTATCCAGGGCATTCAAACGATCGAAGACTTCGGCATAAAGTTCGAGGGCGCTCCAGGCCGAGTAGCAGCCGGCACAGCCGCAGGCGCTCTCCTTGCGCTGCTTTTCATGCGGCGCAGAATCGCTGCCGAGGAAATATTTCGGCGACCCGGAGGCCACGGCGGCAAGCAGGGCGGCCTGGTGGGTGTTGCGTTTTAAGACCGGCAGGCAGAAATTGTGCGGACGAATCCCGCCGACCAGCAGGTCGTTGCGATTCAGCAGCAGGTGTTGCGGAGTGATGGTCGCGGCAACCTGGTCCGACGCTTCGGCGACAAACTGGGCGGCGTCCGCGGTGGTGATATGTTCAAACACCACCTTTAAGCGCGGATGTTCTTTAACAATCTTCTGTAAGCGCCTGTCTATAAAGGCTTTTTCACGATCAAAGATATCGATGTGCGCGTCCGTGACCTCGCCGTGGACCAGCAGCGGCATGCCGACTTCCGCCATCAACTCGAAGACCGCAGTCATGGTCGCCAGGTCACTAGGCGCCGCAGCGGAATTCGTCGTCCCGCCCGCCGGGTAAAGCTTGGCGGCGACAATCCCGGCGGCCTTGGCCTTGCGAATATCCTCCGGGGCGGTGCCGTTGGTCAAAAACAACGTCATCAGCGGTTGGAAAGTGCTGGCCGGGGGGAGGGCGGCCATGATCCGTTCACGGTAGGCCAGGGCCATCCCGGCATCGACCACCGGCGGCACCAGGTTGGGCATCACGATTGCGCGCTGGAAGCAGCGGGCCGTGGCGGCCACCGTTTCCCCCAGCATCTCGCCGTCACGAAAGTGCAGGTGCCAGTCATCAGGCTTGCGGATGGTTATCTCGGGCATGGCCTGTTCTCGCTTATTTACTTTAACGGTTACACTTTAACTGCATGGAATATATGGTAATTATGTACTCTATATCGCTCAACGACAGCGGCGTTGATCTTGTCGCAGCACGGTAAAAAGCCAGGCGTCCTTGTGCCTTGTTGAGCGGCGCGACAAGGCTTCAGGAGCGAATCGTCTTAAAGCCAACCTTTATCTCTGGATGCCTGCCTATTGTGACACATTCTGTCGGGTGGGTCGATATGCTAAGGCAGGGAAGATTGCAACCGTGATTTGCGGCTGAGTAACAGCCGGGGAAGATCCGGGCTGCCGCCGGCCGCTCTGCGCAGTCGCCGTTCATATCCGGTCAGGACTTACGAGGGATGATTTTGACGAAGCCCAAATTTGCCCTCCAGGCGACGAACGGTTTCTGGCGAAGGGGAATGCCTGGGCTTGCCGGCGGCTTTTTCAGATGCCGGGCACGATCGCGTACTGCCGTTGCAACGCATTTTGGCCGTTCGAGAAGAGGGCGCTTGGCCGATGACGCTTTTGCCTGGTTCCTGCCATATCTACCTATAACGTCGCATAATATATATTATGTAAACTTATAAGGTGTGGCGATATGCTGATCGCGAGGCAAAGATCAAACCAGGACCGGAAGATCTTAACGATAAAGGCAGGAACAGCCTCTCATGCTTCAATGCTATTACGGGATAATGTCAAACACGCCACGGCGAGGCCATACATTCCCCTTCGCCGGACCGAGATCGTGGCTCACAGGGCAAATTTCAGAGGCAACCCAAAAGGTCGTGCTTTTAATGCCCCTTTCTACCAGACTGCGCAGAGGTCATTCTTATGGATGTAATCACGTATGACGGTCGAATCATCAGGATTGATACCGATAAAGCCCATCCCCATACCGACAGGAAGATCACGCTTTAAAGGGGGCGCTCCATCATTGACCCAGGCGACCCGGGCCTGGGTGCAAATAATCCTGTCATTCCCGGGCAAACTGAATTCAACGAAAAGGCTCGTGCCGACCGGAAGCAGCCTGGGCGATGATAAAAATAGACCCCCGGTATTGATATTAACCGAATAATCGAACACCGGCTTACCGCTCTGTTGACCAACCTTCATTTTTATATGTGAAGCATACCTGGGCTCTTTCCTCTCGTGTATATCGAGGTACCTTGTGACAAAGGAAAGAAAATGGGACCGATTGATTGGCTTGGTTATGATTTCGTTGCAGCCCGCGGCGATGCAGCGGGACTTGACCTCCTCGCAGCCATCGGAAGTGACTATAACGACAAGGGTATTCTTGCCCGCCTCTGATGCCTTAATCAGCCTGCAGCATTCATCGCCATTCATTCCCGGCATATGCAGGTCCATATAAACAAGATCAGGCCGTTCAACTTCGACGATACGGAGAGCCTCTTCGCCACTTTTCGCGGTCAGGACCTCGAATGCGTTCTTGCGCTGCAGAAAAGTCTTTTCAAGCTCTAAGAACAAATTCACATCGTCAACCAAAAGTATTTTCTTCTTCGACTCGCTGACTGACACCGCAGGTCTTGTCAGCTTGGACGAAGATTTTACACTCCGGCTCTTTGTCATTTTTTCATCCTTTCGAAATCAGGGCTTTGGTTACTAGAGTATGCAGCAGAAAATAAGCCAAATTAACAAATCAAACACGTAATTTAAAATAGTACGTATTATTAGCAACTTAGACATTTAGACAGCCAGAGGCCCACAACAAAGTCAAGTACCGTAACGATACAGAGGTGTGCCATTTTAATATGACAGAAAAGACGTTGTTTTTGACTGACCGGCCCTACCCTTAATTCAGACAAATAATACCTTTAATACATTTCACCTTGCCTCTTCTTATGTCGCTGGCAAAAAGTCGATCGGGTAAAGGATAGTCGTCACCGGGACTTCTTCCTTTGGCCCGAAATTAAACTTCCTGACGCGATCAACTATTTGTGTGACCAGGTAGTCAGAGGCAAGATCTGTTGATTCTACGAGACACATGGAGACCTCGCCTTCAGGTTCGATCGTGATTTTCAACAGCAGCTTGCCGCGCAGGGTCGGATCCTTGCGCAATTCCTTGTTATAGATCCGGTATAGGGTCGCCTTGTACCGATCAAAGACAATCTGGATCTCTTCGTCGGTCCTGCCCGGCCCGGGTCCGCCGCTCATTGGCCGGTCCGCGTCACCACCAATGCCGGTCAGCGAACTCTCGACATCCGAATAGCCGATGCCGCCGATCTGACCCGCATTGCCATAACCGCTGCCGCCGCCGCCGGAACCGCCGTTACCGAGGTTTCTGCTCACGCCAAGGCTGCTGATACCGCCGCTGGTGCCGCTTTTCGCCTGCATTGCGACAAGATTTCGTTGCGCCTGGGATTGGCCTGGGATCAACTTTGAGTCCTTGTTGACCCGGGCATCAGTGCCGAGTTTCGCAACCGGGACTTCGTCCATAAGGTCAGAAAAGGTGCTCTTGAATGCCAGGACACCTGTGGTTTCAGCTTTTTTGCGTGCAACCTGGGCGCCGCCGGCCTTCTTTGCCGGTGCCACTTTTGCCGGCTTCTTCTGCTCCGTTTTAGCCGTTTTTTCAGAGACTTCTTGCTTCGGTTTTTCAGGTTCGGCTCGCTTCTTTTGTTCCAGCTCCTTGTGGGGTTTTGGCTGCACCGGTTCCGGAATCAGCGGCTCATTTTTAACCAACGTGACCAGTCTTTGCGGAATTTTGACTACTTCCACCGAGCGATCGATGATCGGCAGCGCGACCAGGGGGATGATCGTGCCGAGCGTCACGCCCCAGAACAGGCACACGAGCAGGGTTTTTCGAAAGCGTCGTTCACTTTCGACCTGAATGTTCCACGGCATGGCCATCGGCAGGAATGGTATCGGTCCCATTTCTCTCTCGACAACAAATTCTTCCTGGCGCCGTTCTTCGCGGGCATGGACCTGGCGCACCTCTTCATCCAGGTCATCCAGATCATACAGGCACTCTGCGATTCTTGTTTTGATGGCCTCCCTGTGCCCTTCAATCCCCTGCGCCTGTGTTTCGAAGCTTGCGATCCGGTTCCTGAGCAAATCCAGGCTTTCTCCGGTATCAGCGACCCCCGTCAGTTCGCTCCAGAACAGATCGCCGGCATCGAGTTCGTCTAACCGGTCAAGTGCGTTGCAGACTTCTCGCAAAGCTTCGAAGCGCTCCTTCTCAGCCAGGTGCGTTTCGAGCTCTGCGTCTATGCTGCGCAGTTCTGCCTCGAGAGCCCTGAGTCTTTGCTCAGTTCCCTCGATCTGCTCATTCAGCGGCGCCAGTTCTTCATATAACAGAGATGTATTCACGGAACTCTCTCTTATGTTTCTGAGGCTTTCTGGATAACGGCGAGGGAAATCCTGCCGTATCCTGAGCCTGTACATGTTGTCATGATCTTCTTCAGCACGTAGAACGGGATCGTCTTGTCCGCAAGGATAGTGACTTCCTTGCTGGCAATCGCCGTCTGACTGTTGATCCCGATGATGTTCCGTTCAAGAAGATCAAGTCTTTGGGTGATTTCCGGAATCTGTGCACTTTTGTTTGCAATCAGTTCGGCTGTATTGGCCACGGCTTCACCCTGGACCAGGACCGTCTCGGGGCCGACCATTATGACTACTGTTTCCCGGGGCTTTGATTCGACCACGGAATCCGGCAGCGTAATATGCTTGGGTGTGGACAGGACCTCGTTCGAAGACGAGTTGGCCAGCAGGAAAAACACAAGGATTGTGAAGACATCCATCAGTGAGGTCAGGTTCAACCCTGCGACCTTCTTCCTGCTGCGTTCCATGCGTCTGATGCGGCGGCTTTCCTTCATGGGGCGTCTCCAATTGATATTTTCGGGAAGAGTGCCATTTTTCTGAGCTCTCCACTGCCCTCTTCAGGGATTTCGGTTTCGCGCAGCGTGTCCATGACCCGGATCAGATGGTCATATTGAATATCCGGTTCCATCAGGACTGTTGCATCGTCCTTTTCCGGGTAATCGCTTTTGAGTCGCAAGAGGACTTTCGTCAGTTTCTCCAAGTCGTAGTCGCCCGCCTGGTTAGGGATTGCGGCGACCACGCTCGAACCATTCGCGAGCTCCAGGCCGGATTTGCGCACGATCACCTCGATAGCAAAGTTGGGTTTAACGACCTGGCTGCCACCTGATGCAGTCGGCACGCTTAATTCCAGGATGGTGATGCGCGAGAATACCGCTGTAATGAGCAGAAAAGGCACGAGCACCACCATCAGGTTCATAAACGAGGTGATATTCAACTCGGGAGTGTCTCTATGCCGAATTCGTCGCTTGTTCAGAGATCGTCTGTTCATAATCAACCCGCCGGGAATTGTCGTTTAGCAAAGTTTGAAATACTGTTCAGGGCTTTAACCGAGGCCATCTCCAGACTGTCCACGATCTGGCCGGTGGTCGATGTCAGCTTTGCATGGGCCAACAGCAGAGGAATGGCAACCATCAGGCCGAAGGCCGTGGTGTTCATCGCGACGGAGATACTGGCCGATAACAGGTCGGCTTTCTCGGCAGGGTTGGCGTTGGACACAGCCGTAAAGGCTTCGATCAGGCCCATGATCGTGCCGAGCAGGCCCAGCAATGTGGCGATATTGGAAAGCAGCGCCAGATACGGGGTGCGTTTTTCCAGTTGCGGGATGATCTCCATCATGCTTTCTTCCATGGCGATTTCAATATCTTCGCGGCGCCGAACGGCCCCCTGGCGCGCCAACCCCATGGACAGCATCTGCGAGATGGTTGACTTGTCGTCGTCCACCAGCTCGCGCGCCCTGTCAAACTCACCTTCGCTGAGCACCGGCTGGACCTGATCCCAGATCTTGCGATTTTCATTACGTGTACGTGTCAATTGCATCCAGCGCTCGACCGCGATCGCAGCACCGACCGCAAATACGAGCAGGATCGGATACATGAACATCCCGCCCTTCTGAAAAAACCCCACGATTGAATAGATATCCATGATTTATCTCCTTGTGTGTGTTGTTGATGAATGTCCGTAAAACCGGCTCCACTGTTTAAATAAATACATTAAGTAACCTCCATAAATACCTAATATGCTTGGATAATAAAAAGAATACCTTGCATATTATTGCTGTGCGCCCGGTTGCGCCGTACTGACTTCGTAATATTCGAGCTGCCGCATGAAAACCTCGCGATCGACCGGCACGTCTCGTTCATTCAACATCATGTTCATGCTGGTTTCCTGACCAAGTTCGGAGCTTTTCCAGGGCACGATATAAAGTGATTTGGGCGCTTCGTCATTGCCGACGATCGACATCCCCGAAAGCTCCTTGGTCTCCGTCTGGTTGGCCGACTTTTGTTCCGCTGTTGCCGGGCCCTGCTCAGCGCCTGCCTGGCCGGTCGCCACCAGCAAAACAAGCAATATGAGAAAATACCTGGAAGTCATCTGTGATCCTCCGACTGGTTACCTGTCTGGTGCGGGCTCCTTAATTGCGGCCCATCCGCAGGTTCAGATCTGCAATCCATGACGCCACGGCCTTATCATCAGGCCTGGCCTTGCTGTAGATTGTGTATTGCTCAACAGCGCACTCTTTATCGCCTAGGTACAGTTCGCAAAGAATCCCGAGATTGCGATGCACGGGCAGATATTCGGGGAACAGAAGCAACGTGGCCTGGTAAACCTCGCGGGCCTCTTCAAACCGGCCGGTTTGACGCAGCAACAAACCGTATTCGCTGTTCGCCACGGGATGATCGGGCACCAGTTGCAGTGCGGTCTGAAGCAACTCTTCGGCCTGTTCGAATTGCTCGGCATGCCGGTAAATCAGCGCCAGATTGATATAGGGAGCGGTTACGCCCGGTGCTTGATCAACAATCTCCTGCAGAATCGGCATAGCCTCTTTTTCCCTGTCCTCTTGCATCAGGACTATGGCCCGTTCGAAATCGGGACGCCATGACGTTGGGAATTTCGGGGTTTCTGTAATCACGAACCCTGCCCTGCCCTCTGCGAGCCGGGTAATGGCCTGGTTCTTTGTCGCAGCAGCTTGCCCGGTCAAGACTTTTGGTTCCGGCGGCTCGACCACAGCGCAGCCGACGGCCAAAGCACTCCAGACCAACAGTCCCGTGAGCGCCGTCGAACGCCCTGCCTGCGCCCTGCCCTGTATAATCCGTCTGTAATTAGCAGCCATGGTTATTGCTCCTCAGTTTGCTGCTTCGCGGCAGCGTCCTCACCAGTTCCCGTCATCGGTTGAGCCGCTGCAGTGACAAAATCTGCAGGAGCTTGTGCTTCGCTGACAAGCCGGTTGTCTGTTGCTTGGCCTTCGATTTCGTAAGTGTACGATTCGAGTGACATCATGACCGGGCTTTCAGCTTCCGGGCGGTCATAGCGGGCCGGCATCACTTTGGCCAGCTTTTGCAGGCTCTTTTCAACCCACCTGTTGAAGACCCCCAGAGAGATGAGCTCAAGGTTGCTTTCATGGACGACGATGGCTTTTTCTTCAAAGGGATACGCCTGCTCTTCGATCGCCAGCTCGTACTGTTCCAGCTCAAGAGTAGTCAGGTTGCCGGGTCGCTCAGACTCCATCAGGGCCAAGCTGAAATGGGCGTAGACTTCAGCAAGGTAGAAGGTTGAGGCCGCAGTGACTTCCGCAACCTCGTAATCCAGCAGCTGGTTGAATTGCTGTGTGACCTCTTTCATCAGGGCCTGTTTATTGCGCAAATTGGCTTCAAGTGGATTGACGAGTCGAACGGCCACAAATCGGTCATAAGTACGCTCGGCCAGGACCAGTGCGGCGCGTGATGCGAGGTAACGGGTCCGGGCGGTACGCTTGTCGCCGGCCGTGGCATCGATAACGACGATCTTTTCAAGCTGTTCGAGATAGCCATCATGGTCGTTGCCGGCTTTGAGCAAGCGGCTGATCTTGTTGCGCGTCTCGATATTCAGCTCGATAGGCTCCGTGAAATAGGCCACGTAACGCTGGTATACCGTCAGAGTGCGGGCACTGTCGCCTGCTTCTTCGTAAAGCTCCGCGGCTGTCAAAAGCGCCTCACGACGGATCTCTTCGTCATCCGTTTCGGTCTCGATGCGCTCGTACTCTTTGGCCGCCTGGGCCAGGCGACCGTCTTGCCGATAGACATAAGCGATCTTCTTGGTCGCCTCAGTCTGCAGAGCGTGGTCCGGGAAGTTTTGACGGAAGCCGGTCAGCACGGCCGCGGCCGCGGTCCAGTCCTCGAGCTGGATCAACGCCGTCGCAGCATCGTATTCTGCATTGGGCCTGATTGCAGAAGTCGGCGCCACTCGACTGACCCGCAGGAAGTGGTCGGCAGCCGCGCGGAAATCATTGCTGGCATTTGCATTTTCAGCCTGCTGATAAATCGATGCGGCGAGATTATCGACCAGTCCGTCGCGTCGCTCGTCTGTGCCCGGCAACTCCTCCAGAACGGTCAGGTAGGCTGCTTCCGACTCGGCATAGCGTTCAAGTTCGTAAGACGCGTGGCCGACCACGATCCATGCAGAACGTAGGACTTCACGGTCTGCCTCAGAAAATGACTCGACCAGCTGGGTCGCCCTGAGCACGGCCTGTGCATAATCTTCCATGTCATACAGATCGTCCACTGCGGCGCCGAGGACCACGGCTGCCTTCGCATGCTCCGGGAAGGTTTCGGCAAATCGCACCGAACTGCGCACAATTTCGAGCTTGACCGGTTCCCTGGCGTCAGGCGCCACGCTGCCGAGATATTCTCGATATGCATAAACCGCGGCATAGCCGGCCGTGGCAGACTTTTCGTGACCCGGGTACTCGTAGGCGGTCTTTTCATATTCCAGAGCTGCCTGGTCGAAGGCTTGGTTTTCCAGCAGCAGGTCGGCCATTTGATAATTGATCGCCGGCGAGTCATCATCCTGTGGGAACGAGACGAGAAGCTCGCGGTACCAGTGCAGCGCTTCTACGAAATGGGCCGGTCGGTCCTCTTTAAGCTCATGGTTCTGGTACTGCGCATGATAGTGGTTGGCCAGGTCTTTGAGGTTGAGCTTGAGATCGGTCAGGACCTCTGGACGCAGGTCCGGGTCGAAATAATCCCAATACTCCGCTTCAAGGCCGTAGCTGTTGGCAAAGTCCTTCTTCGATTCCAGGACCAGGCTGGGGAAGCCGCCGATCGTATTGATCTCGATAATCCGCATCTGGAAGCCCGGTGCTTTAAAGTGCAGCGGATTGCGCATGACAAACGCGCTGTAGGTCGCATTCGCGTCGCTGTAGCGGCGTTTGTCGAAGTAGTATTCGCCCAGGTTGCTGTAAACGAGATCTTCGTAGCGACGGTTGCCATGCCCGGAGAAATATGCGGCGACAATGTCGGCCCCGCCGAGGGATGAGAAGCTCAGACTGATGACGCGGAAGGTGTCCTCGATCCGTTTGCGTTCCGTCTCGTCATCGGTTTGCTCGAAGTCGTAGCCGACTGAGACCTTGTAATCGAGCAACGCGATGAAACTGTCCAGAGCGTCTTCGTACAGTTCCTGCTTGTAGAAGGTCCAGCCCAGCTTGTAGAGGGCAAACGGGTAGAAAGATGAGCTTTCCCCGATCGAGGCGATCGCCAGGTAGGCCTCTTCTGCGTCCAGGTACTGCCGTCGGGTAAAGTAAAATTCTGCCCGCCGGAACTGGACTTCGTCGATATAGGGCGATTGCGGATAGTCGCCGACCAGCCGGTTCATGACCGTCATCGCTTCCTCGACCTGGCCCAGCTCTTCGTAGGCACGCGACATCTGGTACAAGACCTGATCGTTACGGTCGTAGAGCGGGTACTCGTCGAGCAGTTTCCGGTAGAGGGCGATCGCTTCGAGCGGGCCGGCGCGTTCGAGGTCGAGGGGGCCCCGGGGTGCTGTTTCCATCTCTCGGTCGGGAGGCTCTATCCCTTGGAGGTCAGACGCGCGCCGGGCGAAATCTGCATCCGACTCGCCCGGCCCGGTCGGCAAGTCCGACCTGCGGGTTGGATCGAGATCGGCAACCAGGGCTGTTTGATGCGCTGTGAGAGCGGCACGCGGGACGCGCTCAGCCTGGTCCTTGTCCAGTGTGAGCAGACCGTATTCTTTCTCCACTTTCAAGTCAGCAAGGCGGCGAATCGCTTCCGGCGCCAACGCCGAGTCCGGGGCTTCTGCCAGGAAGCTGTGATAGCTTGACATCGCTTTTTCAAGGCCACCGTCAAGACGCTCATCGGTGATCTCGATCTGCCTGTTGCGCAGTTCGGCAATGGTCCCCTGCCGGTCGATGGTCGAACAGGCGGTGAGCACGAGCGGTATGGTGCACAACAAAAGTCGGGATTTCATTGTTCCACTCTTTCCATGTCCTGGCCCCTGGCAGCACGGTCGTAACTGTCGGCAAGGGCAAAGCGTGTCTTGACAATGAATGCATCCAGCCGGTCCCTGCGACTTTCCAGTTCGGTGACGGCCATCATCTCCAGCAAGTGGCCCTGTCTTGCCATCAACGTCCCGACTTCGACCCTGGCAGTCCTGATCAATTGCCGTTGCCGGCGGATCGTAGCGTCGTACCCCTGGTAACTCAGAGTGGCGGCCTGGCGGGTGCGCACAAAAGACGCGTACTGGTTCTCCAGCTTCGCCATGTCGGCGTTCAAGGCATGCAGATGGTGATAGGCCTCGGTCAAACGCCGGTCGTAATCGGCATCGATTTGCCAGCTCAGGACGCCCCGCAGGCGCCTGATGCGAGCTTCGATCATCGGCGCAGCAACTTTGCCGTCAAGGGTCATTTGCTGTTCGAACACATCAAGTTGCGATGCGATCACCCGTTCCCCGGCGGTGGCCAGGTAGTCAGGCCGCGGCGCCGACAGCATGGCCCTGAGTTTTTTCTCGATCTGTACGCGCTGCTCCTTGCGCAGGCGCATTTGCGAGTCGAGTTCCCGGAACGCTTTGTCGATCACCGGCAACAGGGGGTCGTAATAATCGCGGCGGGCTCCGATCAGCTGTTCGAAGGCGTCGAGGTCACGCTCCCAGGTCACCAGCCTTTTGCGCAGCGCTTCGAGATCGACATAGTTTTTCAAAGATTCCTGGAAGTCATGCGAAGCCATCAATTCGATCAGGTAATAGGTCTCCGGAGTCTCGGCAAGATCGCGCAGGCGGATCACCCAGCTGGGATCCTGCTGCAGCTCCGGCCGGACCAGAACCTCCAGGAAACGCCCTTTGCGGATACTTCTGATCGAGGCACCGAGACGATCGACTTCGTTGCTGAAGGTCTCCAAGGCATGGCCATACAAGACGGCGGCCTTGCCATAACGATCCAGTTTGCCATAGGAGTACGGCAGCGCCAGCAGGGCTTCCTGCACAGACGCGTCGGTCACTTGTCGTTCGGCCAGCATCGTCCAGGGCACGAGAGATCGGGCAAACCGCCCCTGTGCCGCATCGGCCCATCCCCAGCCGAGCAGGGCACGGTTGGAGAAGACGCCGTTTAGGCGGACCCTCTCGAGCACCTGCTGTGCCCCGGCCGGGTCGTTTTCCTCGAGCAGCTTGTAGCCAAGCACGAGATTTGCCTTGTCCTTGATTGCCAGCGTGGCCGGAAGGTTGCTCTCGATCTGTCCGGTCAGGTCGAGATAAAGCCTGCCCGCCTGCTGGTTACCGTCATGCAGCAGGGCGATGCCGAGGTTGTAGGATGCGAAACCTTCGTATTCCTCGTCATCCACGAGTTTCTCAAGAATCTGTACGGCGTCGGTATTGCGACCGACCGCCATGAAAATCTGCGCCTCGAGAAACGCCACATCCAGCTCGATATCCTCAGACAGATCGCCCTGGATGCGTTCGATCGCGTGCAGGGCATTGATCGGCTGATCCTTCTGCAGGAAGATCCGGGCGAGACGATACAGGGCCTGGTTCTTCACGGCCTCAGAGACGTTGCCGTCAATGATCGCTTTCAGGGCGCGACCGGCGCGATGGTGCATCCGGTAGGCCAGCTCGAAATCGCCCAGCGCAAACTCAGCCCGGTAAAGATGCGTATACAGGCTGTCGAGTTCCGGCTGGTCGAGTTGATAGACCTGCCCCAGCTCCGTATCCAGTCGTGAGATCGCGTCAAACCAGCCATCCTGGAAAGCCAGAAAGAGGACCTCGCCGTAAAACAGATCCTGCAATTCGCGGGGTGCGGTCGTACTGATCCGGTTATTTGTGTCCTGGTTCGCAGCCAAGGCCGTCACTGTCGCTGCACAAAGACACATCAAGCCTGCCAGCAGGAATATGGAAAGTCGTCTGATCATGAATTAGAGTTCTTTGAGCTCAATGGCCTGATTAGTCAGGCCGGGACTGGCAAGGCTAATTTCAACCGCCTTCGGACCGACGGATTTCTCAATCAGGAAGCTCTCACTGTGGCTGAGATCACTGCCGCCCCTCGATTGACCGAGCATGGTCACCTGCACCTCGTGTTTTCCCGAGCTGAGATTGCCGGTATAGATCCGCTGCACCCCGCCCTTTTTCAAGGCTTCCAGTTCCTTGTAGCTGTACAGATGGTAGGCCACGGCCTCGCCATTCATGCGGACCTCCAATGAATCCAGTAGAAAAGCGTCATCCGCTTTGAGAGACACGAACAGCGCCACCTGGGTATTCGAGGGGTAGAGAAGTCTTTCTTCCAGACGATTTAGTTCTGCGGCGATGGCCAGAACGTCGCTTTTGATTTCCTGGACCTGTTCATCGAGGCCCTTGATCTGTTGCTTCGAGAGCTCTCCGGCTCTAACATTGACGCTCAGCATCAGCATCGTGACCCCGAAAATGACGATCATCCATTTGCTGATGGCGCTCATCAACCTCGGCTGCTTCGAAGCGTGGTGTGAAAGTATGGTCTTGATCATGCGTTCCCCCTTTAGATCTTGCCGACCAGGTTGATGAATAATCCCTGGTGGTCATAGTCGTAATCGGTTAAATCATCTGAAAATCTGCTGAAGTTGTAGCCCAGGCCCAACTTGAGGTTGTCTCCGATGTGGCGGTAGATCGCCAGGACCATACCGCTCAGTTGGTCTTCGGCGTCCGGCAGGTTGAGGACCCGGCCCTCGATCATGGCATCCCAACGGCTCAGGACATGCCAGTCGAGACGAACGATGCCGAGATGGGCATTGCTTTTGAAGTAGTCCGGGTTGTCACGGTCCAGGCTGACCTCGCCCAGGCGGTAGGCGTATTTGCCGCCGATGGTCCAGCGTTGCGAGAGGTCATAGGATAAATCTACCGAGGCGATATGGCTGCGCTGGCTGACGCCGGCGCCTGCATTGATCGTGCTGACCTGCTCGTAGGCAGGGAGATCATAAAAATAGGTGTATTTGACGAGCGCGTTGAGACGGTCGTTGTAGACAGGGCGATAGGCGTACCCAAGCACCACTTCTGTAAACTCGCCGTTGTACTGCTGCCCATCAGAGCTGTCGCTATAGGCATAATTCAGCTTGCTGATCAGTCGCCAGTCAGCAAAGAGTTGATATTTAAGGTCAAGCCTGAGCAGCCAGGTTGTGCGCTTCGACGTGCTGGTGTCCAACGCTTCGCTGTCATCGACCCGGTATTCAAGGGCGCTGGCGACGGTCAGCCTGTCAACCCCGTAGCCTGCCCTGAGGCCCGCTGCTGTGCGTTTGAGCTCCGCACCGGTCTGATAATCTTTAAGGGTGCCGAAGTCGAGATTGCAGCCGAAATTCAGCCGGTCGTTGGGCGACAGGTCCACGCCTGTGGAATGCATTAGCCCACTCGACACATCTCCGTGAACATAACGTTCCTCGACGTACATGCTCAGGCTGTCCGAATAGCGCGTCCTGAAACCGGACGTCAGGTTCCCCTTGCGGGCCCGCAGACCGTTGTCGGTGCGATCATTTTCAAGAGCGTAGTTCAGATACAGAGTGGTCCGGTCGCTATACAGGTATTCCGTGCCGATCGTCCCCGCGGCACCCTGATCACCGCCTGAGACCTCTGCGGTGACGTTGAAGCGATTGGTCAACCGAAAGCTGCCTCCAGTGCCGGCCCGGAAGTTGTCATCCCGGTTGCCGGTCGTCTGCAAACTGTTCTGCAGAAAAGTGTAGGCCGTCCAACGGGATAAAGAATCGTACTGGAGCTGCACAACCGCATCGGTCCGGTCGCCTTCGTCCTGGGTCAAGGGGATTTCAGGAGAATTATCTTCACGGCTGTCATGGCGGATGCCGGTGCTCAATGTCCAGCGGGCCAGGAAGCGGGCACTCACATCCAGCTCGGCGGCCGTGGTCTCCAGGCCGTCATCCTGCACGCTTCGATCACCTTTGAGGTGCAGGTTCAGCCAGGACAGCAGCGGGAAGGTTGCCGTGCCGCCGTACTGGCTGACATCCCGGTCGCTGCTCAACCCCATCCCCGTGTAGCCGGCTTCGATGTCCTGGTAATAGAGCGTGAAGCTGCCACGGCCATTATCAAGGAAATCCTGCACGCCGACGCTGGTATCGACACGGTATGCCCATGCATCAGCATCAGCACCGGCCAGGAATACAGGCGTGTCAAAATCGTAGCCACCGTCGATGGAATGGTTTGCAATGTCACCAGGTCCTTCGCTATGCCCGGTTTCGAGTTTGATCCAGGTGCCCGCGGATTTGCGGACCGTGACGTCGGCCCCGTAGAGGTCCGTGTCAACGTCTTCGTCGTCAGCATGGCTGGCAGTCAGACCGACCTTGAGATGGTCATTTAGCCAGTATTGCACCTGCCCGCCAGTGGCCATCGTGTCCAGATCGTTGACGCCGGGCGTAAATTCGTAGCGTGCGACCAGGAAGACCGGGTTGCCGCTGATCAGGGCGGACCTGACCAGCAGACCGTCATCGGCCGTCGTTTCAAGTGGTTGGGAGAGCAGAATGCGGCCCTGCAGGTAATCGACGGAATAATCGAGGCTGGGCATGAGATCTTTTACGCCTAACACGATGCCGGAATCTTTGTCGCGGATCTCGATTCGCAAGCGTTCGGAGCCCTCGAGAATGTCCTGGTGGCGCAGGTAATAGAGCGAACCACCCGTGCCCTGGAGCTCATCACGCCCGGCGACCGTGCCCGGGTCTGCAGCGAAGCCGTCGGCGATCAGGCGAGCTTCGCCAAAACTGGTTGTACCCGGAGTCTGGTAATGCGAGTTGGCGCCATACAGGCCGCGGTCCACCTGTGCCAGTTCGTTGCCGGCATAGCTGACATCAAAATTGCCCCACAGGGCATAACTCTTCTCCTTGTCCAGTCTCAGGTAGAATTTGCCGTTGGTTGGTGCATCCTCGATCACGGTGCTGTCGTCACCAAAGGTCGGATAGTGATATTTCGGATCGATGCGACGGAACAACGCCTCTGGTGATTTATCCAGGAAGTTCGAGAAAATTTCATCGATCGGGCCTTCCCGGGTATCGGCGCTGGCTTTCAACTGCCAGCCATCGCCGAACCGTCCTTTGGTATAGAACGCGAGGCGACCTTCAAGGTTCGCATCGTTTTTGTAAATGTCCTTGTCCGGCGCCAGCAGCTCGCCATTGTCGTCGGTCTGGTTGGCCGACAGGGTCAAATCGGCGATCCCAACGTAGAACCAGTCGTCGCTTGCCAACTCCAGGTCACGCAGGAACAGTTCACCGTTGCCCGACGGGTCAAGCACGGCGACTTCGACGCTGTGGGCACCATCGGGCAAAATTTCTTCCATGACAAACTGGCCGTTGTCATCCACGGGGACCTTCAGGCCGGCCATCCAAACGTCATGCCCTTCGGGAATCGCCACACCTTGTGCCACGACGGTGCCGCCACGAATCGGAATGTTTTGTTTGGCCAGGCGGCTCTCACCGTAACCGGACAGGAGTTCACGCTCGAGATTCGCCTGATCAATCGCAGGATCGACTTCGTCGACCACCCATAGCGGCTGGGGTTGCGTCTCATCGAAGTTGCTGTCCGCATCATAGACACGCACCAGATATTTCAACTGCCGGACTGGTGCGGAGAGAGTCTCCTGGCCGAGCTGCCACTGGGCCTGGCCGTCATGATTCATCCTGACCACGGCCACCGGGGTGTCGTTGACCGATTGATGTTGGTCAAACACCCTGACTTCGGCAGACTCGATAAAGCTGTGATAATTGGTGTAGAGGCGGAAATGGATGAGATCCTCGACTTGCTCCGTATCAATATCATCCTGGTAACGCAGCGAACGGGGCCAGGCGGTTACATTCAGACGCGGTTTACTGGAAAGACCGTCATGTTTAAACTGAATCTCAGCCTGGTCCAGGGCAACGTCAGTACATCGCTGCACATCCGGGATGCTTTTGCCGGGATCGTCAAGCGGTTTGCCGTCAACCGTAATCCGCATCAGGTTCAGGCCGAACGGATTGGCCGGCTCGACTTCCCTGTTCAGACGCGTAATCTCTACCCCTTCATAGTCATCGAGCGGGAATAATTCGTCGTAGATGACCTGTACTTCAACGCGCGCGAGGTCCGAATCGATGAAACCCGTGTTGACCACATCATTTGACTGAACGAAACCCCGTCCTTCGAATTCCATGCGGTTCTTGTCCAGGCTCATCTGTTCGGTGACTGCGAGCAGGGTGCGATGGGCGCGTGCCGTCGACCAACCAATGTCGTCGCCGTAAATCGCCGCGGTGCGTCGATCGAGAGGGTCATTGCTGGCGTAGCCCACAAAGCGCAGCCGCACATTGTCTTTATCAGGGATTTCGCTCATGACCTTTTGCAGATGGGCTGTGTAGCCCTCCGGGATAAAGGGGCTGCCGTTCTGGAAAAGCAGTGGCTCGATGCTTCCCGAAGCTGATTCGTAGACCCGTGTGACGGTCTCTGCTCCAGCTGCATCCGGGCATATACGTGGTTCTTCGGGCAAATCCTGAAGAGGGTCGTCGTACCAGAATTCGACCTCGACGCGACGGTTCAACGATCGCCCCATCTCCGTATTATTTGCAGCGACCGGCCGCGCTGCGCCAAGCCCCTCGCTTTCGACGGCATCGTCGGCGAGGCCGAGAGCGTCCTTGGTCGCCAGGGCAACCCGCAGGGCAACCGCCCCGGACAATCCTGAATGGGTGCCGTAAATTCTTTTGTCGCGTCCGGTCAAGGCCCCGGAGTCGGAATAGGCGGTGAATTTGACGATCAGGTTTTGCCTGGAATCAAGGTTGTGCATCGCCCGTGAGATTGTCTCCAGGTATTCCTCCGGCACCCTGATCATGCCCCGGTCATAATTCAGCGGCGGGACCATGTTCCTGATCCGCGCCCGGTGGGCATGGCCGTCCTTGTAGCGTAATTTACAGACGGTTTCGGTTCGGCAGATCTTGATCCTGTTGACGTCCTGAGGGACGATCACTTCCTGTTCGGCCTCCTCCTCACCGATGGCGTCATACCAGACTTCGACTTCCACGCGACGATTGAGTCTCCGGCCCTCTTCCGTTGCGTTGCTGGCCACGGGCTGGCTGTCGCCCAGTCCGTCGTAGGAGATTGCTTCAGGCGGCAGACCCAGAGCGGCCTGGAAATATTCAGCCGTGGTCCCGGCACGCTCCCTGGACAACCCGACATTGTCAACAAAACGCTCCTCGACGGCCCCGAACAGTTGCAGGTTGTCCGTGTGACCGACAAAATGCAGACGCACATTGTCCTTGTCGCGCATACTGTCGAGCACACCGCGCAGCAGCGTGATGTAGTTGTCGGGGATATCCGCAACGCCGAGCGGAAACAGGACCGGTGGGACCAGGTTGTTCAGCTTGACCGTTCTGACGACGGGGACCACGACCTGTTCCGTATCGATGCGATCACCCTGGTCCGCATTGAAAACGGCAGGGTCATGAGTCCAGAGAGTGTAATCCAGGTCGGTTGACTGGTGCTGCTCCACAGACTCACCACGCGTGCCCGCTTCCCGGGCGCTGTTGGAATCGATCGACCACCAATCCGGGGAGGCAGCCGCATTGCTGGCCAAAATCGCAATCAGGGACATGGCCGCCCACGAAAGCATGGCAAGGCGCGCGTTCAGCGTGGTGAGCCCGTGGAATCTCTTGGCGATACGGTTTGCTATCTGTTGGGTCAGGGAGATCATGGTGGACCTCCACGTCGCCAGAACACTTCAGTCTCGATCGGGAGCGGGTAGTCACCGTCGGCAAGGTCCCACAGGCGGGCAATTTCATCTCGCAGGGTATCGAGACGGTCACGGACCAGGCTTTCCCGCTCAACATCGGCCAGGTAAGACAAGCGCAGGACCGACGGGGCCTTTTTCAGCTCTTCGATCAGCACCCGCAGTTTCGCACGCCATTGCACGCGCAGGTCGGTCTTCTCCGACTCAAACACCGCGTCGGCGAAGTCCAGACCGACCACCCGGTGAATGGTGGCGCCAAAGTTGAATTTCATCGCCTTGCCGCGAGTGACCCGCTGGACCCTTGGGTTCTCAGTGCTCAAACGATACCCGGTCGGCAAGGTGTGGTCGTCGAGTTTCAGGATGAAATTGCTGCCGCGATCCTCATCCGGGACCATGGCGCAGGTGATATGGAAGCGGCCATGCTGGTCCGTGGTACCGATCAATCCTCGGGCCGTGACCACCTGGACGCCGGGAAGGCCTTCTTCTCCCGGGTCTTGCTGACCGCTCAGGTTCCGGTCGTCGAAGACCTTGCCGATCACGTCCGTGCAATCGAAGGTCGGATCAGGTACGACCCTGACAGTGGCGGTTGCAACACCGGAGATCGCTCTCCGGGTCGCCGAGTTAAACGCCTGGGCCCGGTTGACGTACTCATCCTCGCTGACGCCGGCACCAACTACGAGCAGTAGTTGCAGGACCTGCTGGTCGTCGAATTCCAGGTCGATATCGTCCCAGATCAGCTGTTGCCCGACGACTTGAGGTTCGTAAGAGCGCCCGTTCAGGTGAGCGGAGCCTTCGACGTATTTAAATCCCGGCGGGAAGGTGTCGACGATGCCGATGTCGAAGAGCGGTGCGCTGTAGCGGTTTGTTAAAGTGATGGTGTAAGGGACCAGCTGCCCCTTGCTGACGTTGATCAGCGATGACGTCTTGGAGATCGTCACGGCCCCGTCCAGGACCGGATCGATGGGCAGGTGGTTGTTGAATACCTGGCTATGGCCCGGCATCGGGCCGCTAATCGCTATCGCGCTCAGGGCGTTAATCGATACCAGGTTCGAGCCATCACTCAGGATAAAGTTCAGGAAATACCGTGTCTCCGCGGTCTCCGGACGAATCGAGGTGGGCGGCGGCCGTGCTGAAGTGGTGATTTCGCAGTATTCAGTCGCAGGGATCGCGTCATCCGGGCTGCCAGGACAGCTCGGTACGGAAAACGGCAGAGTGGGCTCGCTGCCCGGCGCGATGATCTGGGACAGATTATCCTCGTAACCATTTTGCGGCGGTGTTATGTCGATACGGTAGGCCGCACCAGCCGGGCAGGACGGATCGCTGAAGTTCAGGTCGAACTTATAGAAACCGTCCGTGGCCGTTACCTGGCCCTGCTGGAGCGGGTCTTCAAAGCATTGACCCGGCAAGGGCGCGTTATTTGCGGCGTTGAGCATGGTCAGCCGCGTCCCGGCGACCGACGTCCGTTGCACAGAATTATAGACAACGCCATTGGGTGTGATCGGCAGATTCAGGTTTTGTAGGTTGCTGCCCGACGACACGACGATGTCGCTGATCTGTTGCGGCCCGTTGGTGAAGGGAGAAATGGCATGCCCGAGCGATGGGGTGTCGGGCCTGGCTCCTGCCGCGCGGAAATAAAGCTCGTAAGGGCCGCCCATTTCGCTCAAGCCACTGAGACGATAACTGCCGGCGGCGTCTGTCAGAACCGTGGCGAGCAACCGGCTGTTGCTGAACAAGTTGACAGACCAGCCTTCGAGATCAAAATCGCTGGCGCCGCGCACACTGTCCAGGTCGGCATCATGCCAGACATGACCATTGAGGATTGCGCTGCCGGGGCTGCCGCCCACATCGAGAGAGACGCTTGCAGCTGCTGTCTCGGCCGGGTCGTTCCAGGTCACTACACCGGTATTGGTGATCGTTGCTCCGGCCAGCATCGCCGGATCGATCTGCACTCGGAAGCGCAGCAGGATTTCGGTTCCCGGAGGCAAATCGCCGTAATAATCGGAATAAGCCGCAGTCAGCATCGTGCCGGCATAGGCCACCCCGGTTGCTGATCCGTTCATGCTGGCCGAATTGCCGATATAGCTTACCTGGCCCGCCAGTGGGCCCAGGTCGTCGGTCAAAATCACGTTGGTGGCGGGCAGGCTGCCGAAGTTGGCGACTCGAATCACGTATTCGAGAGTCCGGCCAGGCTCTGCCGTTGTGCCGTCAACCACGAACACTTCCTTGATGATACTCAATCGCGGCACATCGCCGACGACGACCTGGGTCGGTTGGTCGCCATTCGTGTCGATTCCGTCTGCATCGGTTAATTCGTCAGGCAATTCGTTGTTACTGACCACTCCCTGATTGCTGATGACAGTACCGGTAGCGACACCCGGGTCGACCCGGACGTCAAAGGTGATGACGGCCATTGTGCGCGGAGACAGGGTGCCCTGCCCCGATCCCTGCACGGGCGGGGCCAGATCGGATGAGCTGATATCAATCCCCGAGATCAATGGCGAGACGCCACCATCCGGTTGCCCAACGGGCAAGCCGTTCAACCGCACCGAGTCAGCGATATATGACGTATCGGCAGGGACCGTGTCGGTGAATACGACACCCGTTGCCGCGGTTGACCACGCATTCGTGACGGTGATGGTGTAGCGCAACACATCTGCGGGGTTGACGATGCCGCCCGGGTCACCTACAAGCTGCACTGTCTTGTGTGCATCGACCAGCGGCAGGTTACCGACGATATCCCGGGTCGGATCATCCGGGACAGCGGTGTCCGGATCGTCGGATGGTTGCTGGGGAGTTGGGCCGCTGCCGGTCCCTTCGGCATTCACGAACCCCTGGTTGGCGATAATGGTGCCGTCGGCCACATCGCCGTTCACCAAGACGTCAAAGGTGACCACGGCCAGATTGTCCGTCGTGCCTGTCGTATCGACTGGCAGAACGCCGGCGGTCGTGTCTGCCGGTCCATTTATCAGGAAACCACTCTGCAGGGGCGATACCCCGACGGCAGGGTCGGCGACCGGATTGCCGTTCAAAGTCGTGCTGTCGGGCAGGTAGGACGTGTTGGCGGGCGTGTAATCTTGCAGCACAACGCCGACAGCATTCTCATCGCCAATATTTTTGACCGAAATGGTGTAGCGGACCGCTTCACCGGCCATCAAAATATTCGGGTCACCGTCCAGGATAGCCGAAGTTTTCAGGACCTCGAAAGCCGGCGCAGAATTGATCAGTGTAGGGGTGGGGTCCTGGTCGCCGTCGGCAGCAGGATTCATGTCATCACTGAGCCGCAGCGTTTGTCCGGCTGCGACCAGCTCCGCCTGATTCAAAACCAGCGTACCGTTGTTTATGACCGGGGCCAGTTGTACAGTGAACTCGATCGCCACGGTTTCACCGGCAGCAATCGCCAGGTCACGGATGTCGACCAGGCCGGTCCCTTTGCTCCCGCCTGATGCATCGGTGCTGGATGTGTCGACGCCTGCCGGAACGGATGTCAGCACCAGGCTGCCGGGAACGAAGTACAACGGGTCGTCAGGCTGGAGGCTCTCAAGATTGTCCAGCAATGACAGGCCAGCAAACGCGACTGTGCCGGTATTGGTAATTTCCACCCTGTATCTCAAGAGATCACCCGGGATCGCCTCACTCCCGTCGCCTCCTGTGGATTGGTTAAATACGGTTTTACGGAAGGTCAGGCTGCTGACAATGTCGATGGTCGGGTCATTGATGTCTGAGGTCGCCGGGTCATCGGACGGCTGCTCCGGGAAATTGTTGTTGCCAGCCCCGGCACCATTCAGGAAGCCCTGGTTGGAGATGACCGACCCGCTTACGGCATCCTCGTCGACTTGAACATCGAAGCTGATCGTCGCAACGTTGTCGGCGGACGCCGTAGCATCGGCACGCATGACTCCGGGGCTTGGATCGTCCGATGCATTGATGGCAAAACCGCCGGACAATGGCGATGTCCCTGCAACCGGGTCGGCGACAGGGTCACCGTTCAGGGTGGTGCTGCCGGCAATATAGGTCGTGCCTGCAGGGATATCGTCTCGCAACACCACGTCTTTCGCGTGCTCAGTGCCGATATTTTTGACCGTGATGGTGTAACGCAATTGATCCCCGGCAAACACAATCTCCGGCGAACCGGTCAGGCTTACGGAAGTTTTCTCGAAACGCCATTCAGGAGCTGACGAGATCAGGGTTTGAGTCGGATCCTCATCATTGGGCAGGTTGGGGTCGTCACTGGGGACGGATCCCAGGCCAACCAGAAAGAGCTGGGCCTGGTTCAAAACCAGCGTGTCGTCCGTGATCACCGGGGCTAATCGTACAGTGAACTCAATGTTCAGGGTTTCCCCTCCATCCAGTGTCAAATCACGGATGTCGACAAGACCGCTGCCCGCGCTCCCGCCATTCGGATCACTTGCGTCGACCCCGGAATGACCAGGGCTCACAGTCAGGCTGCCGGGAACGAAAAGAGGTGGATCGTTCAGCAGGTCAAGTTCGTCGACAATAAAAAACCCGGCCGGGGCCGTACTGATATTGGTGACCTGCAAGCGGTATCGCAGAGTATCGCCTGGACTGGCATTGCTTCCCGGGTCCTCGCCGGTGGTTTCGTTAATGACTGATTTACTGAAGACAACTTCCGGGGCAATGCCTGTGGTGGTCGCATAGACGGGGCCAATACAGTAATCATTCGGTGCAGCAATGTCCGGGCAGCCGTCTCCGGTGCGCTCGTACGAGCTGAGATCATCCAGAGAGGTCCAGTCGCCCCGGACACCGTTTTCGATCAGACCACCTGGCCCGCTCACGACCTGGACCAGAGAGTGATAGGTAATCACCAGGACCTGTCCGGCAAAAACATCCAGGCTGCTGTCGCCATTGTTGCGACCCCAGGTTAGCAGGCCGGTCGCAGCACCTGCAGGAAGCGGCACGAAACCGGAGACGGCAACGGTATCGATTGTCGCCGTCGGTGTGAACGTGGTATCGAGCGCCAGTCCGGCCGGCATAGCATCGACGATATTCACATCGAACGCCGTAGAGTTGGTGCTGCCTGTATTGATGAGAGTCAGTTGATATTCCAGGACATCGCCAGCGACAGGCGGATCGGCAGGCCCTTTGCCGGGCGTAACATTCGACAAGGTTTTTGTCAGGGTCAGGTCAGGTTCAGAGACAGTAACCAGGGCCGTCGCCGCTGTGAGCGTTTCCAGACCACCGGTTTCACCATTCACGTAGCTGACTTCGACGCCGTTTTGCAGCATGTCGCCGGAGTCGGTGTCGAGATCGTTATTGACGCGGGCGAAATAATCAATCCGGATGACGGGATCGAGTTCGTTGAGGCTTGAATCGTCTTCATTCCGGGTGACGACGTCGCCGATGTCCCAGGTCGCACTGCCGCTGGTGCCGTCGATCGGTGCGGCGTTGAAAGCGGCTTCGGCAGGCGGCTGTCCGTTTATTGAAGCGATCCCGGTAAAGGTGTAGCGGACATCAAATCCTGCATTGTTGGCGAGTACGTAACTTAAACCGGCCGTGTCGAGATTGTCCGTGGCGATCACATTCGTACTCAACCCTTCCGGAAAAGCAATCTCGACCCTGAACGGCTTATGTGCACCGATGGTTGGAATTATCGCTGGCTGCAGATCGGTTTTGGCCAGGGTGATCGGAGGAACACTCACCTGGCCGGCGGCCGTCGCTTCATAATCGTTGACCGTCTGACCGCTGTTTGGCAGCGTGCCGATACGCATCCCGTCCGGGTTGCCATTCTCACCGATAACACCATTACTGTTCAGTGCCGTGGTCTGATCAGGCAATGATGTCCAGCCTGCCTGTATCGTGTTGTTCAAGAGTTCGAGTGGCTTGACGTTCACATCGACACGCACGTCAAAGCTGAAACTGATCGTTGCGCCGACAGCAATACCGTTTGGCAGCTGCCAACTGAAGATTGGCCTGTTGTTTCCAAGGGTCGCTGTATCTGCGGTATCCGGCGGATCTTGTCCGCCCGGATTACCCAGATAATTCAGGCCTGTACCGACAAGGTCATCCAGGACGCGTAGGTTGTAAGCTGTCGCAGCACCGTTATTGGTGGCTGTTACCGTCACCGCCAGGATGTCACCCGCATCAGCTTCGGTCACATCGAATGTTTTGGTCAGGGCGATGAGCGGTTCACTCACGACAACATCTGTTTGGGCGATATCGTAAGAAACCAAGGTGCCGGTTTCGTCAAGATATTCTGCTGTCGTGACGGTTGCTGGATGCCCGTTTGAGATCACTTCACCGTTGTTGGTCCCCGGGGTATTCTCAACCCGGGCAACAAAATAAATCGAGAAATCATACCGGCTGACGCCGTCTCCCATGGTCAGGCGCTGGTCACCGAAATCCCACTGGACAAGATTGTCTGTACAGGTCGGCCTGATATTGCCACCCGGTTCAAATCCGGCGTCGGCATAGGGCGCTATGTCGAGATTGACATTCGGCGCCTCTGCGCAGCTCAACCCGGCAGGTAGTTCGTCGCGGATCACAAAGTTGCGCAACAAGGCTACGGGCAACAGGGTATTGATACTGTACTCTACCTCCTCGCCGATTGAGACAGGTTGTGGCCCGGGAACGGTCAAGAGGGGCGTGATTGAAAGATTTACGATGCGTTTCGGCTGTGTCACCACGGGGATGACCTGCACGCGTGCCAGGGTCGATTCAGTGACGTAAGTACGCGCACCACCTATGTTGCTGTTGGGGCGCTGTGGAGCACTCTGGCTGCCGAATTCGCCGGCAAGGCTGTCGTAGGTCGCTTCGACCGTGTTGCTGAACGTCTGCAGCGGTGCCGAATCGTCATCGTAGTCGACACGGTAATACAGAACGACTGACTGGCCGGGGTCGATACGCTGCAGCGCGGAGCTATGGAGGTGCGAAAAGGTGATCCGGGCCGGGATACCGTTCTTGACCTGGTTGTCTCCGATGGTCCCTTCACCATTCGTATCATCCACACCGAACGTCGTGTCACCGTCATTGTCCAGGCCGTCGCCATCAAAAGGGAAGACGTAGGCAAGGTCGCTGTTGTCGAGTCGATCGGTGACGATCACATCATAGGCCGGGGCGCGTTGTACCCCGTCACTGATCTGCTCGTTGGTCAAGGTAATGCGGTAAAGATAAGTACTGTAGGCGTCTCCGTCATCGGCGACCGGCACGAAGTTGCTGCATGAGGGCCCTCTGCCGTAGAGGGTTTCGTTGCACACTTCCTTGACCACGTCGATGGATGGCTCGGTCACGGTAAGATCGACACGACGGATTGCTTCATTCGGGTAACCGACAGTGTCCGGTCCGAGTCCGTACTGTTCGGTCAAACCGGTATTATCGTTCCTGAAGGTCGCATCAAAGGTCGAGACCAAGACATTGTGGCTGTTTGCGGCATGCACATTCGGTGGCAAGCGTTGATCAACAAGTTTGTTCAGCAACCGTGTTTTTGTATCGATCACAAACCATTCATCGGCGACTTTGATCTGTTCGCTGTCGGGGACATTGAAACGCCAGTCGAACCAGCCTTCATCCAGCGATTCAAGGCCGGTCGGGCTCAATGCCACGTTCCGGATCAGCGAGGTAGACTGTGCATAGGGGTCTGAGCTGTCAATGTAAGCCTGGCCATCGGGAACAACATCGACGACATCGATATTCTGAACCGCAATATAGGAAAACCCGGGGGTTTTGAAACCAAACCAGCCTCCCGTCTCGATGTGGAATATACATTCTTCACCGATCTGCACTTTTTCGTAGCCGTTGTCATCAAAGGTCGGCGGGTTGTTTTCGTTGCAGGTGCCGACTTGACCCTTTTTCAGGTTGAAGCCGATGACGCGCGCCCATGTTGCATCCATTGAATAATTGTTGGCTCGATCTAGTTCACCATCGGCACGGAGGATCGGTGCCGGAAACCAGAGCGGTGTGCCGTCGCTCAAAGTGATCTCTCCCACGACATCGGCCCGCAAGCTGAGATCGTCGATAAGGAGACGGGCCGGATCCGTGGTTTTCCTGACGTCGAAATTGAACGTGATTGTCTCGAACGGGGCAATAACCGCGGGAGACCGGCATTCGTAAACCGTCGCCGATGACGGGATCGGCGTCGGTTGGACCCAGACTTTCAAAGGCTCCGGTTGATTTGGTGACCCGGACAATGACACCTGACTGCAGCCGTCCGGAGCATTAACAACCTCCATGGTCGCGCCGAAACTGACAAAGGCATGGTAATCGGCGGCATCGTGTCCGCCGTTGTTGGTCAAAAGGATTGGCAGGGTCAGAAGTTGATCAGGATCGTTGGTCAGGATGAAGACCTCCCCGCCGACTTCTATATCGAGGTCTTCCGGGAAGGCCGGAATCTCCGAGCCCGCAGGATTGCCGTTGCCGTTGCCCGTCAGAACTAGGGTCTGGCTACCTTGTGATGAACAAAAAAGATCAAAATCAACGGTCAGCGTGTTCGTCAGGGGTGTCTGATAGTCCGGGTCGGTCGCCGTGGTTGCATATTCCTCAGGGTTCACGTCAAGGTTGGCTTGACGATCGTAATAATCAGATTCGATCAAAACGACACGGAAACGCACAACAGCGACATCGCCATGGCGCAACATGTTGACCTGGTCGGAATATATCGGGTGGCTTACTCCATTGCTCGTCAAGTCGAATTCCGGAGCGATATTGGCAAGCGGGTCAACCGTGTTTTCGTTGGTCCACGTCAGTGTATCGACCATACCGTCGTAGCTGAGACCGTAGGCCGGGGTTACATCAATTTGCGGCCTGAAGGTCGAATCCACCACGTATTCCGGCGGCAGGAGATCGGCAAGATGGATGTTTTTCACGCTGCCGCCACTGTTGTTTCGAATCACAATGGTCATCGTCCCCTTGCTGCCGACCGGCTGCGACGTGTTGGTTCCGGTCAGCCGGCGTTCTACGTTAAGGACAGGATGATTGTCGTTGTACCGGGAATAGAAAGCTGCGCTATCGGCAGGAACGAGGCCCGTCGATGTTTGTGTGAGGCCTCCTGCAGGTGGTTGTGCTCCGCAACCCCACTGAACGTCGTCTACCCTGTTTGTTTTAACGGTTTCGCAAGAGCCGCTGCCGGTAATCTTGCCGACCAGATAGATAAAAGCCTGGCCCCCGGCTTCTACATCGACCTCATAGCCATCAAAAGAGCTTGCCATGTCCCCGAACGGGTTGGTGACCACAAAATTGTTGATGGTGTTGCCGACCGCAACACAACCCGACGCAGAGCCAACGCCATCATTTGCCGCGATAGTATTGGCCGCCCCTTCAGTCGGGCAGGCATGACTGATGAGCATGCTTCCAGATTCCATCTGGTCATCGAGACGAAGGTCCTGCAAGTCTGCCAAGCCGCGATTGCCGACCCGGATACGCCAGACGACGTCATCGTCGTTGTTGCCGTATACCGGGTCGCTCTGGGAATTACGCCGTTGTCCCGCATCGTAGTTCCAGCCTGTTTTGGAGATCTCCGGGATCGGTTCGCGTAACGGCAGGGTGTCCCGAGCAATCTGCGGGGAATCGTTGCAGTCCGAATCAGTCGAAAAAGCCAGCGTCGCTTCCAGGGCACGGTCCGCATCAAGCAGCCCTTCCGGGTCGGTGGTGCGCCGTACGGCAAAAGTGATTGAGACAGAGTTAAACTGGTTGGGATTCCTGCGAGATTCCAGAAGTGCGAGTGCCGGGATCTGAGCTGAGCTGAAAGTTAGTCTTGAACCACCATTACTAATAACGGGCGGTTGCAAGCCGTTTCGGATCGGGCCATTATTAACACGATAAGTGATCGGGTCCGGGGCCGCAGGATCATACCTCAGGCCCGAAACCCCCAGGTTTTCTTCAATCGTCAGATTTGTCATGATCGCGCCGGGGAGATCCGGAGCGAAGGGGTCGAACGGGTCGATCGTGTAACGATAGGGGTTGGCAACCTCGATGGTTACATACCCGTAACTGCACAGTTCGCAGAAGCTTATGTTTAAATCGTGATCGATAAAAGGGGGCGGATTGCTTTTGAGATCGCAGGGAGCAGCGTGAATCCCGACGGGATACGACAATATGCCAAGAACACCCAACAGAGTGAAAATCAGCTGCTTCAAAATTTTCCGCACGCTTTGCGTCATTGACATCTCTCAGTTGCAACTTCCCGATGGGAAACCCATTTCAAAAAACAAAAGCGCCCAATCTTCTGCCGAAGATGAGCGCCCGGGGAATTGGCCTGCCGCCGGAATCCAAGATACGCTTCATCTCTTCGGCAACCCGGCCATCCTGAACAGTCAGGATCCGTAGCTTTGCGTCACCAGATTGCTCTGGCTTTGCCCTTTCGGAGCTGTTTTTGTTATCTAACGCCTATCGTCTTCTAAAAACCCTTATCCGGTGGCCCAAAATAAAAAAGCGCCCGATCTTCTGCCGAAGATGAGCGCTCAAGGAATTCGCCAACTGCCGAGATCCAAGATGGTGCCTCATCTCTTCGGTAACCCGGCTATCCTGAACAGTCAGGACCCGTAGCTTTGCGTCACCAGATTGCTCTGGCTTTGCCCTTATCGGAGACATGTTTCTGTTATATTCAATATTTAATCGATAAAAATTGCTCCGGTTATCTTCGATCCTGCCATGGAAATCGTCATGGAAAAATCAATCCATGTACCCTGCAAAGCTTTTCCCCGACGTGGTAGCGATTAATTGAGCAACTTGAATTCAGCACGGCGGTTCTTGGCCCAGGCCATTTCATTGCTCGCCGTATCAAGCGGCATCTCCTCACCATAGGAAATGGTCTTCAGACGTTGCGGTTCAATCCCGAGTGACACCAGGTAAGCCCTGACCGACTGGGCTCGCCGCTCACCAAGCGACAGGTTGTATTCGTCAGATCCGCGATCATCGCAATGTCCTTCTATACTGACCTTTAAATCGGGAGCAAGCTGCAGGACCGCTGCATTGGCAGACAAGATGTTGCGGGCCTGTGCGGATAAAGTTGCCTGATCGTAATCAAAGCGAATCTGTTCCAGGGCAATCGGGGCCGGGGTGGTTTGGACCGGTTGTTTCTCCATGACTGGCTCCACGGCAGCATCTGACTGCGTTGTTGAGGGTGCCGGGGCATTGTTTGCGTCACTCACGACATCATTTGCCTGGGGCTTTGCGCACCCGGTGACAAGCAATGCACCAAGCAGGGCCAACAGGATAGTACTTACGATGGGCTTGTTCATTTTTTCACTCTCCTTTGTAATGTTATCAACAGCCAATACGCAACAATCGAACACTCGACTGGGGACGTCACCGGAGAAAGGTTGTCGCAAAAACAGGAAAAGCGCTCATCCTCTACCGAAGATGAGCGCTTCTTGAATACCTCTGTAGCCGGGTTCCAAGAAATGTGACTCATCTCTTCGGCAACCCGGCCATCCTGAACAATCAGGACCCGTAGCTTTGCGTCACTAGATCTCTCTAGCTTTGCCTTTATCGGAGATTTTTAATCGTTATCTGCAACGATCAATTCATTCAGGTCGTATTTTATGGCACATACTGTACCAAAAATTATTGCGTGCCGACTTTTATTATAAATCAACGCCACAGCTGAATCTTGAGGACGACTTTATAACGCTAACGTTAGAACGGACTGGAAAAGATGACAGTAGTTGTCACACAACTACGTCATTTGGCTAAAACAAAGACACTGTTGTAGCATTGAATGCTTTCGCAATTGCAGTGAAAGTATAACTCCCTTAATATGACTGTAAAATTTTAAAAATCACATGAAGGAGGTTTGTTATGGAACAGGTCAAAACACTTTTGTTGGGGATGTTGATTGCGGTTGTCTTGATGATGCTAGTGGGGGCGGGGAATTCAACCGGCCGTTACCAGATCGCTGGTGCAGGGGGGTCAGTCTTTTATGTTTTAGATACAGACACCGGGAAGATTATTGCGGCGGGCGGTGTTTACTCTCCATCATCCACTCACACTCGTTTCGCAGACGACGCGGTGGCGGATGAAAAAAGATATTAGAGAGATCATCGTCGAATCAACAGTGTAGGAGTTTCTTTCACGGCATAATCTTTATATTTAATTAGTGGACCCGGGGCCTTATAACCTGTCTTCACGCTTGTTCAATAGCT
>CAWKAV010000013.1:0-58853 GCA_963847735.1 uncultured delta proteobacterium
GCATCTCTCGTATACGAGGCAAACTTTTACTTCCCTTTTGCAAGTGGGTTCGTCAAGCGTCTTATTGCACCTTATCCGTGGTATAAGAGGTTTTTCCTTGCTCCGACCGAAACTATCCTTCGGTCAGTGATGAAATTCAGGCTTCGCAGGAAATTCTTCCGTTTTCCTGTCGAATATTTCATCCTGAAAAAACTGCTGAGCCTAACCCACAAATGATTTTATTAACTGCGCCTTAATTACACATTTGACTTGTCATGACGAAAAAGACCTTCTATTTCACGCCTATCTTTAATTATTTCTTTTTTATCACTATGTTTTTTTGCCTATTACGCACATTCTAATTTCGATAAAATACAATTCACGGCTGGTCTTTTACAACATATCTATAATCATTATTTCGGTCATACTTGTTACGCTCCATATCTATATTGGATCAATAAACTGGCACCTCTTGTTGTGTGACAACGGTACAAAGATTTCTTTTCGCGAAACGCAAACAATTTTTTCCATAGCCCAGTTCGGCAAATATCTACCCGGCAACGTCGGACAGCATCTCGGGCGAGTCGTCATGGCAAGGGAAGCTGGCATCCCATTGCCTGTCATCCTGAGTACGATGCTGGTAGAGATGCTTTGGGGGGTCGGCATAGGTCTTGGCCTGGCCTTGTTAGGGCTGTTCTTGCTCGGCACCGATCAAGCAGCGATGGCCCGCATCCACTTCAGCCCGGTCTTGCTTGCGCTGGCCACGATCCTGATTTTCACGGTCCCGTGGCTGAGCATCTGGTTGCTGAACCGACACTCTTCCCGGACCGTTGCCCGTTTAACAGGAAGCGCTACTCTCCCGCTCTCGAAACTGCGCACCGCCATGATCGTCGCAGCCCTTCTTCTGCTGGCCTTCATAATCACAGGTTCCGTATTGAAATTGCAGGCTGTTTACCTGTTCGGCGTCAACCAAAGTACCCCTTTCGAATTGGCTTGTCTGTTCTCGTTTGCCTGGCTTGCCGGCTATTTCTACGCCAGGTGCGCCGGGAGGGGTCGGAACGAGGGAAGCGGTCATGGTGCTCGTCCTGTCGCCGATCCTTGGCGAAGGTTGCGCTGTGGGGCTGGGGATAAGCCTGAGGATTACAACGACGCTGGGTGACGGGATGACGGGTTCCTGCTGGGGTTGCTCTTCCGTCGTTATTGCCCGCAGAAAGCCGCAACGAGCGCATGACAATTACTGAGGGTAGGATGGAAAAGGAACCAGGAACGTTGTTAATCTAGTGACGTTGTTGATATTTTGACATTTTTGTTTACGATCAGTTTGCCGTTCATTTAATGCCATTGTTCACATGAGATCAAGAAGACATGGGAGGGGATATGCCACGACAAGCGCGCATAGATGCGCCCAGTTTGTTGCAACATGTTAACATTCGAGGTGTGAACCGCAGCGATATTTTCTAAATGGTTGAGATCGAGGTGATTTTGTTGGCCGGTTGAGCCAATTATAATTGCCTGAAATCGGTGCTGTTAGCTATGTGTGGGCGTCGCTGGATATTAACGGGATTCAGGAGCATTGCCTTCTAAGTAGAAAAATTAACAATGTTGTATGGCAAGCATCGGATAGTCTGGGACCGGATTAGTAACATTAAGCCCGGCCATCATGCATTAGAAGGCGAGGACTCTCGAAAAAATGTTTTTAAATCTACCGAGTGAAAACGGCAGTATGAATATGGGAAAACGCATCGATGTGCTCTTTTACTGCTGCATTGTTTGTATCATTGGCCTTGCAATATTTTTCAGATCACAGGGATATTTTAATGGCGCGATCAGTTTCTGGGTGGATGAAGCAATGTGGGCGGATAACCTGATAACAAAACCATTAAATGAAGTCATTAATATCCGCCCTGTAGGCTACATGTTCCTGACCAAGCTCTTAACGAAAATCAGCAAAGATGAAATAACCTTCAGAATGATTTCCTATCTCTCGTCGATACTCGCCATCCCTTTAATATTCTTAATCGCAAAACGCATCTGGAAATCAAAGGTCGTAATACTATTACTGGTTTTTTTGGTTGCATTCAATCCATATTTTAATTTCATTTGCCAAAGAATTCAAACCTTATGCATTGGACTTTTTTCTACATGGGTGCCTTATTTTTCTTTTACTACTGTATATTGATTCAAAGAAAAATCATCTTCTATATGCAATCCTTGCGTTTTCAATTTTAAGTGTTCATTTTTGTTATAATATTGTTTTACTTTTTCCAGCAGTATTCCTGATTTTACTATTTGATGCCTATTCCAGTCGAAATCACAAAAACTTAATTTTAATTATCTTAACTGCTCTTATCATATTTGCACAGTTGTATCTCATGTATCTGTTTATATGGTCCGACCGACGTCTTTCTCTGATAAAGAAGCTTTCTGGGGGAATAAATATGATGTTTTCTACCTTGGATCAAGCATCATTGACCAATTCAAATGGCTCGCTGCCAAATATGTCGGCCTGGTAAAGACTTCCGGCTGGGCTGGAATTTTCTGGCCAGGCTTCGCCAGCTTCAAACCAGTTATTGGCCTGTTGCTGATTTTTTTCCATGTCGCCGGGATTTTTGGTTTTATTTTAGAAAGAAAATACCATTACCTGACAATTTTCTTGCTGCCTATCGTTACAGCAATATTGTTAAATATCTTCGGTGTCTGGCCTTTTGGCCCATTCAGGGCTAATCTTTTTCTGTTTATCTACTTTGCGATTTTGACCGTTAATGGCTTTTATTTTTTTATAAATAATAAAAACAGGATTTTGCAGTACCTTTCATATTTTGTCATTGTCGTCTTTCTGCTGGTTCAACTACCAATTAACTTTGATTATTATAGTATAAAACCCAGATACACATGGGCTATACAGTCCAATGTGAAAGACGCTCTTGAAACAATAATACAATATGAAAAGGTTGCACAATCAGGTGGGGATCATGGAGAAAGACCTATATTTGCTGAAAGCCATGCGTATGTTTCAACAAACGACTACTATTTAACACATCATCCGAATTCAGCCCATTACACAAAATCACTTCAGGCACTTAACCTGAAATACTATCATTATGAAAGTGGGTTGAAACTTGTTGGCGGTAAACATGTACCAGTTGTTACCAAAAATACCATACTGGGAATTTTACTGGACGCAGACATAATGCCAACACTTTCTCGAGGTTATGCCTGGCTTGTTATAGCAGAACCTGGTGCAGTCGATGCCGTTGAATCGTTTATCAATAGAATGCCGAAAAGAATCGTTTATAGGAAAAAAATCAGTTATGGCTCTCTTGTTGTGTTGCTTGAAATTTGAGGGAAAAAGCGCCTTGACTATAGGTCTTATTCTCCACAGCTTGAAGCACCTAAACAATGCGAATCCAACTGGCGGAAGTGCAGCGGGTGGTACTGGAGTTAGGAGATTTGCCGGTTTTTAAATAACTGGGAGCAAGGTGATCTAGTTGTCCCGGCAAACCTGAAGCGCTTATCTGTTATATCCTCTTAAATCTCACCTCAGCCTGTTGCTGAAAACAAAAATTTTCCTGCCGAAGTAATTCATCAGAAAAGTCACGATGACAGCAAAAATCTTTGACAGCAGTATGTCATAAGAAAGGCCTGTGATTAAGCAGTACAAGATCAATTGATTCACAGCCAAAACAACCAGGCTCACGGTGAACAAAAGCAGGAATTCGGTTTTTTGGTCATATTTATGGCCGCTGTAAAAAACGAACTTTATACAAAGAAAGTAATTTGCGGCTGCGGCCAGTGAAAAGCTGAACATATTGACAAGCAGATAGTTAAACTCAAAGACCGTGACCAGCAGCGCAAACAGAGAGAAGTCTATGAGAAAGCAGAGGCCCCCTACCAGAAAATATTTTACGATATTCCTAGATAGCATACGCCACACCTGATTTCATGTGCAGTCATTCATCTGGAAAGTAAACCGGAATGATCGTCTGCGCTGGATGCAACCAGAACAAAACGTTTTACCAGGAACGGGCCGACAAAAACCGGCTCTTCATGTACGATAGGCGTATGGAGGGCCTTGTCCCCTCGTGGCCAGACTTCCAGTCGACAGGTCGGATTTGCAGGCGCCTTGAGGGCAAAGAGGTGGCCAATGTGATTAGCCAGTATCCCCGGATCGGTTTGTTCGACCAGTTGATTCCGCACGATCCATTGACCGATTCGATCCGCAGCGTAGGCCTGGGCATTCAGATAGAGAATGCCGAGCATCGACAAACCCACGAACAAACCTGATGCAGAAACCATCAATGTCCGCGCGGTTCTCGGTTTGAGCTGCCAGGCCATGTGGACCAGCCAGATCAGAAAAAACGGCAGGACCAGGATCAAATACCGCTGGGCAGGTCGCGTCATGGCGCTTACCAGAAGATAGGGAACGGAGATGGCCAGCAGCAGAGCGACAAAGCCGCGCCGGTGTTCATCCCTGATCGCGTCGATCAGAGAGAAGGCCAGCAGGAAGACCATCCACAGGCCCGCTGCATAGACCATTAACAAAACCACTGGCGGCAGAAGTTCCCCCAGCCCGCCAAAATCCATCTCCCCGATTGTCGGGACCGCCCGGAAGAAGACCATTGTCACGGCGAATGTGCCGAACAAGACGGAGAGCCCGAGCCAGAATCTTTTTCTTCCCTTGAGGAACAAGGAACTGAGCAGCACAAGGGCCAGCGGACCGGCAAACAGAACAAGGAAATCAAGGTAAAGCACGAACGCCATCAGACGCTGTGTACCGGATCTCTCGAAGGTCAGGATGGTCTTGAAATGCTCCGGCAGGAAAATGATGCCATAATTCCTGTAGATCCAGAGGAAGTAGATGACGAGGACCCCGATTGCGGACAGCGCATAGGCAAGCAGCCAGGCCGCATTCCTGGCCAGGGTCTTCTGTTTTGCCAGGGCGTCTGCAAGCAGGATGAACGCAAGACCTCCCCCCATCAGGGCACAGTTGAACTTGACAATGCAGGCCAGGCTGAAAAGAGCAATTCCGGGAAAATGCCAGCGGACCCGGGTCCGTCCCCGACAACAGCAGGCGATTGCCGCCAGCATCAATCCTGTTGGCAGGATATCGGCCGTCGCGCTGTTGGTATAGAGCCAGATCATCGGATGGCATGCCAGAAGCAAGAGCGTCCAGCGCTCCGACGCCGCGGTCGTTCCCGGCAGGTATCGGAGGAGGTCGGCAGCGCTTACCAGAAGCAGAACGCCACCCAGAACCGACAGCAATCGCACAATCGCCAGCGGTTCGATCATCGGCAGCAGTCGCAATATCAGCGATGCAAGGAACGGATACCCCAATGGGTTGGCCTGAGTACTCCAGAAGTAGGCCATGCGTTCGGCCGGTTGATGCCCGGCCAGGGAGAGAGCCGCTTCGATGAACGCATATTCGAGGTTGATCGTCGGCCGCCCGACAAACAAAAGCTGTGTCGCCAGAAAAAGGAGCAGCCCCCAGGCGAGCGTCCGCAAGTCGATCGGGCGCAGGCTCTGCGAAGACGGCAGCATCGGCTCCGTAGTTGGTCTACTCGCCACTGATTGACAGGTTCCGCTGTTATTCATCGTGGCGAGTTATTCCCTTTCAGGTAATCCCCTCGCGACAGGTACTTCTCCAGCCAGATGTAGAGGCAGATGAAGAGATAGCGGCTGCCCATCTCCTTGATCTTCAGCTTTGACTCCCCCTTGCGCCGATTGCGCCAGGTGATCGGAATCGTCGTCCAGGAATAACCCCTGACAATCGCCTTGAGCGGGAGTTCGACCGTCAGGTTGAAGTGCGGCGAGATCAGAGGCCGGCAGCCGTCGATGACCTCCTTCCGGTAGGCCTTGAAGGCGTTGGTGGTATCGTTGAGCCGGATATTGAAGAGGAACATCAGAAAGGCGTTGGCGAGCCGGTTGAGGCGCAGTTTCAGCCAGGGGTAGTCGATGACTCCGCCGCCCTTGATGAAACGGCTGCCGAACACGCAGTCGACACCCTTGTTGAGCTCCTGCCAGTAGCGGACCACGTCGCGGCAGTCGTCCGACTCGTCGGCCATCATGATGACCACAGCGTCCCCGGACATGTGATCGAGGCCATAGATGATGGCCCGCCCGAAACCGTGCAGACCGCTGTTCTGAACCGGCTTCAGTTGCGGCAGACGTTGACCGAGCTCCTGAAGCAGCTCCCAGGTCCGATCGGTGCTGCCGTCATCGACCACGACGATCTCGTGGGGGACATTCTGCAGGCGCAGCTCCAGGGTGAGGTGTTCGACAGTGGAGCAGATGCAGCCTTCCTCGTTTTGCGCCGGGATGACTACGGACAGTAGCTGCAGCTGGTTATGGCGTTGTTTCTCGTTTGTCATGGCAGTCCGGAAATCTCCAGCCAATCGGGATGCTGCTCGGCATGCAGCGACGATTTCCTCGAGAATGGCCTCGAGCGGGGTTTGCGGCTGCCACCCCCAGGTCTCTCCCGCCAAAGCCGCATCCATGACCAGCCAGGGGATGTCGAAACGGCGGTTCTCCGGGATTGGCGGCAACCTCATGGGGGCCGAAGCGTTCACGGCACCAGGCGCTCAGCTCCGCCAGTGACATGGCGTTGCTGACACCGCCACCGAGGTTGATGACCCTGCGTCGGCACCGTCGCCCCAGGTGACATCTGCTTCTGCAGCAGCGGGACGAGGTCACGCGGATGCAGACAGTCGCGCACCTGGTAGCCCCTGCCGCCGAAGCCGAGGTAAGCCAGGGGCCGGCGGCGCAGCCAGGCATTGATCCAGTAGGCGAAGATCCCCTGGTCGGCCCGGCCGAACTGACCTGCCCCGGCCAGCACGCCGCAGCGGTTGATCCAGACCGGGAAATCGAAGGTTTCGCCGTATTCAAGGGCGAGCACCTCGGATGCGAGCTTGGTGCTGCCGTAGAGGGAAACCGGCGGGGTGGTGCTGAACGTTTCAGCTGACTCCGGCTATCGCTCAGACCGGGCGGCAGCGTGTTGACCGGCCTTGAGACGAAACGCATTATCCACCGGTTCGACTGCAACTTCTGCCAGGGGCGCGATCCCATAGACCCGGCTGGTGCTCAGAAGGATGAATCCGGCTCCGCTGCGTCGGCAGTATTCGAGGATGTTGACCGTCCCGAGCAGGTTGTGCTCGACCAGCTGGCGGCTGCTGGTTACGCCGTCGACACCGGCCAGAACGCTGGGATTGGCCGCTGCGTCGATGACCCAGTCGACCTTCGGCAGGGTCTCGAAGTCGGACGCGCAGCGGATATCGCCGTGAAAGAGCCTGATCCCGAGTTTTTGCAGGATGCGTGCGGTTATGCTCGCTTCCGGGCCGGATGAAGTTATCCAGTCCGCAGATTTCTATCCCCGGTCGAGCCTCGAGCCAGGCCCTGGCCAGCGTGCTGCCGACGAAGCCGCAGATGCCGGTGATGAGGATTTTCATGGCAAATCATTCCCCCCAGTCAATTGAGGTTTGCGTGCAACGACCAGGAATTGCTTGCCGAACAGGGGCCAGGCGAGCGGCAGGCGCAGGTAAAGGGATACCAGCCGGAGCGGTGGTCGGCGGCCCCCCGACATGGAATAGGGGAGAAAGCGCGCGCGGCACTCGACAATTTCGAATCCCGCCAGCTGCAGCAACTCGGCAAGGGACTTCTCGGTCAGCGGTACGTGGTGATCCCAAAAATCCCAGTAGGCTCCGGGGAGGTAGCGGATATTGGGCCCGAGGCAGACGAGCAGCCCGCCCGTCTTCAGGCAGCGGCCGGCCTCGTCGACAGTCCGCTCAATGCCCGCTTTGTCCGGGAGATGCTCGAGGAAGTTGCTGGTGAAGACCACGTCCAAGTGGGCTGCGGCAAACGGCCAGGGGGCCGAGCAGTCCTGATTGATGAAGTTGACATTCGCGGCAAGGCGGGCGGCGCCGTCCGCGTTGCAATCCATGGCATGCTTTTCGGCGGCGACAATGTGGTTGATGAACTCCCCCCAGCCGGAACCGACATCCAGGACGCTGGCGTCGGCAGATACATAACGTGAGAAGAATTGCGTACAAAGCTTTTGCCATACCGCGTTGCGATACGCCTCTGCCCCGTCGAAACGCCGCGGTACTGGCGCGTCAGGGTTTCCGACATCTCTCTCATCAGCCGCTGCCCCTGCCTCGCCAGGAGCTCACGATCTCGCCGATCGTCTCGCGAAGTCCTCTTGTGATGTCCCATTGCGGATAATGGGCCTGCATCTTGCGCAGGTCGCTGTAATAGCAGATGTGGTCGCCGATGCGGTTTTCGTCGACGTATTTGTAGACCTGTTGCCGGCCGGTGAACTCCTCAGCGATGCGAACGCCTCCAGGATCGAGCAGGAGTTGTCGCTTGCCGCCGCCGAGGTTGTAGACCTCGCCGCAGCGCGGCGCCTGATGAAGGCATCGATGAAGCGGGCGACGTCGTCGGAGTGGATGTTGTCGCGCACCTGCTTGCCCTTGTAGCCGAAGACCTTGTATTCGCGGCCTTCGAGGTTGCACTTCACCAGGTAGCTGAGGAAGCCGTGCAGTTCGACGCCGGAGTGGTTCGGCCCGGTCAGGCAGCCGCCGCGCAGGCAGCAGGTCGGCATGCCGAAGTAGCGGCCGTATTCCTGCACCATCACGTCGGCGGCGACCTTGGAGGCGCCGAACAGCGAGTGCTTGGACTGGTCGATGGGAAAGTTCTCGGGGATGCCGTCGGCGTAGGCCGGGTCGTCGTAGTCCCAGCGGGTTTCGAGTTCCTGGAGCGGGATGCGTGTTGGGCCGGTCGCCGTAGACCTTGTTGGTGGACATGTGGACGAACGGCGACTCCGGGGCAGGACTGGCGGGCCGCCTCCAGCAGGTTCAGGGTGCCGACGGCGTTGGTGTCGAAGTCGTCGAAGGGAATGGCCGCGGCCCGGTCGTGGGACGGCTGGGCGGCGGTGTGGATGATGCGCGTCGGGCGCAGTTCCGCGACCAGGGCGAGCACGCCGCTGCGGTCGCGGATGTCGAGTTCGTGGTGGACGAAGTTCGCCAGCTGTCCGGCGAGCCGGTGCTGGTTCCAGCGGGTGTCCCCCTGCGGGCCGAAGAAGACGGCGCGCTGGTTGTTGTCGACGCCGTGGACCTCCCAACCGAGGGCATGAAAGAAGGACGAGACCTCCGAGCCGATCAGGCCGGAGGAGCCGGTGACGAGAACCTTTTTCGCCATGGCTGGGGTCCCTTGAAAGCGTTTGAGAGTGTACTGCGTGTCAGAAGATAGCAGAATTGCACTTTAAATCCAAGGGTCGTGTATTAATGTGAGCTATCGTAAGGTACGCTTGAACTTCTCATTGGCATGGCGCGACAGAGCACTAAAATTCAGCTTTTTTAACCCGGAACACACGGGCCACCGGGAAGTTGTTGTAGACTTCCTCGAAATAGCGTCGATCATAGTTGCCAAGCAGGTATTGCTGATTGAAGTTGGTGTTATAGAGTCTGTTCGTCCAGCATCTGGACCATAAAAATCTGGCCCTGTTTCATCAGGATCTGCAGGTATTTTCCTGTTGCCCCGGGGTATTCAACCTTGTCAATGATATCGCCGTCGTTGATCGCCAAGGCGGCTTTTAAGGGTAATTGGTGCGTATCGAAGATGACGCGGCCTTGAAGAAGGTCAACACTGACTGTCCTTGCAGTTGATGATGTTTTCGTTCTGTGACGAGCAGGACAGATCCACATATTGCAGTGGAAAACTGGTTTTGCGTTTAAAGTCCCAATTGCCGAAAGTCGAAATGGCAGCCAAATTTTTCAATCATGTCATCGGTGTAAAGGATGTAGACGTCATCCCCCTGGAAGGCTTTCGGATAATTGAAGACTTCCTGCAGCATCTGGTCGGCAGACAGGTTCCTCTCCTCGATGGCCGCATCCAGCCCCGCAAAACCGTGATCCTCAAGATAAGAAAGCAGCGAAACCAGTTCTTCCTGATGACTGGATGTTACAGCTTTTCCCACCAGGGTGGTACGACTGTAGCCTTGAAGTGCTCCATCGTGGTAGGTGGCGAAGCCCCCAACTTCCATCAGCGGATAGCCGCGATCCCACCAGGTGAACATCGCTGAATGCTTCGGCACAATACGTTTGATATCCAGGAATGCCTGGAGAGTCTCTGCCGGTACGATCGGTTGGGGGACAGTATCGTAAGCCGTATACCCGGCAGTGGAGAAGAACAGTACGACCATCAGGGTAAGAGCGATCACTGGTGGAGCAAGCCGATTTGACTTGAATCGGCCTAAGACCTGTCTAACCGCGAGTTCGATCAGTACCCCGACGCCGATGCCGATGAACGGCGCCAGGTACATGGCGAATCTCCTGGGGCCCACCAATGACCAAAGTCCAATCAGAATCAGGGGCGTGACAGGAATCATCCGCTTTGGTTGTACCACATACAGGTATGCCAATCCGGCAAAGCCGGCCAGGGTGACGGGCAGAAATCCGTGAACCCTCTCGAGTTTGACCTGCAGGCTTGCTGTCTGGGCTTCTATGATGGTGGTGAAGATCTCCGGCCAGGCGATCTGTCCGCTGGATTTTGGAAAGAAGTAAGCCGCGATGAAAACCTGCAGGGATAGAAAACTTTGGAGCACGTAATGCGGGCCGGAGGTCAGGGTGAAGACCAGCAGGATCACATCGCACTGTTTCCAGGCAAGCGAATCAGGCAAAGATAGCCGGCAATAAATGGCAGGAAAACCAGAAAGAACAGCGGCTGCTGGTACCACCAGTTGAACAGATACAAGGATGCCCCGGCACCGGCCGCCAACAGCAAATTGGAGCGAAATGGCCGATCCCTGCTGATTTGCACGGCCAGCGCTGACACCAGCATGGGGAAAAAGAGATTCAGTATGTCGGTGTCGACAAAGCCGAAGGCGCTCCGGGAATAATAGGCCAGGCTGAATGAGCCGATCAATCCGCCAAGGATGGATGAGGCGCCGAAACCGATGGAGTGAAAGTAAAGAAACAGGGGGATTACGAACAACCCTGCGAACAGAGGGGGGAGCCACAGGGCGCCACGGTAGTAGTCGCCTCCTGTGAAGTGGGTGGCAAGGCTGATGAAATGCGCCAGGAGGCTGGGATCATGCGGGTAGGGATGCATGTCAGGGTAGCCTTTAAGCGGGTCAGCCACCCTGTCAAGTTTTCCTGAATCGATGTTTTTGGCCAGCCGCAGCCAGTGATAAGCATCGGTCGCCGCCAGGGCCGTGACATCCTCTGCCATGTACTTGTCACGATTTTCCATCCAATGCGTGAAACTTGACTGTCTTTTGTAGAAAGAAAGTCCGTAAACACTTAAGACGCAAAGCAGGATAATGATGGTCGTCCTATTGCCGAAGCTTGAAAAATTTGAAAGGTTCACAGTTCTTGCCTAGAAAAAGTTGTCAAGGTTTTTCAAGTGTTAATAAAGAAATGTTTTGATTATAGCCAGAAGCCTTGGCCTTTGCCAAGCAAAGAACTTGCTGTTTTGCCTGTGATGACATCTGATAATTGTTTTTGAGTAAAAGGCCATTCTTTGATTTGTCGTTGCAACATCTGAAACGTTCATATTTTGAACAAAATGCTCTCATCTACTAAATAAATCTTGCATTTCATGCGAAGGGTGGCTTAACGTTCATTTCATGAACAACAATGAATTCAACGACCAGGATTCCCTGCGTTCCCTGCTGCTGATGACCGAACTGGAGAAGGGCGAGCCGGTTTCCCAGCGTGAGATAGCCGGCCGGCTCGGCATCGCCCTCGGCCTGGTCAATTCCTATCTGAAGACCCTGGTCAAGAAGGGCTGCGTGCAGGTCAAGGCTTACCCGCGCAACCGCTACGCCTACCTGCTCACCCCCAAGGGTTTCGCCGAAAAGAGTCGACTCGCCTATCAGCATCTGGGCAATTACCACAAGCTCTACCGGATCACCCGCCAGGACAGCCTGGCGCTGTTCAACTGCCCTGGCACCGGGGGGTCGAAAGCGTCATTTTCTGCGGTGTCGACGACCTGACCGAAATCGTCTACCTCTCCCTGTGCGAGGCCGGTCTGGATCTGGCGGCAGTGATGGATGAAGAAGCGGGCGGCCGTTTCCTGGCCCTGCCGGTCGTCTCCTTGCCGAATGGTGTTGCAGTCGCCGGCAGCGCGCCGATCGTCATCACCTGTCTGCCGCGGGCCGGGGAACTCAAGGCCGCCTTGCTGGCCCTTGGGGTGGCGGAGCAGGATATCTACGCGCCAGACACAGTTATGAGGAGGTGTTGCGATGATCCGTTCTTCGTGGCAATTCATGAATTGCCCGGTTTTGGATTGATTGGCCATGGTTAGGCGTCAACGGATCGGGGCAATTCGTGAATTGCCCCTCCCGTGAATGGGTTGATGAATGATTGCAGGGGCGATTCAGGAATCGCCCGGTTTTGGATTTGCATGCGAATTTATTGTGACTTAAGAGAGCCAGGGCGATTCGTGAATCGGGCAACCACAACCCTGGGCGATTCGTGAATGCCCTACGGAACACCATGAACCAACCCTGGACCAAATACCTCCCCGTTCCTGCGCGCGAAAGTCGAGGGCCGGGCCTACCTGCAGAACGTGGTCAGCAACACCGGCTGGCAGTTTGCTGACAACCTCCTGCGCATGGCGATCGGCCTGGTGGTCGTGCCTGGTTGGCCCGCTACCTCGGGCCGGAGCAGTTCGGGCTGCTCAGCTATGCCCTGGCGCTGGTCGCGATGTTCGGCACGGTCGCCAATCTTGGCCTCGACGACATCATGGTCCGCGACATGGTTCGCGAGCCGGAGCAAAAGGACGAAATTCTCGGCACCTCGTTTATGCTCAGAATGCTCGGCGGCACGCTCAGCTTCATCGCCGCCGTCGGCGTGATTTTAGTTCTGCGGCCGAACGATGAGCTGAGCCACTGGCTGGTGGGGATCATCGCTGCAGGTGCGATCTTCCAGGCCTTCAACGTCATCGAGTTCTGGTTTCACTCGCAGGTGCAGGCCAGGTACGTGGTCCTCGCTAAAGGCAGCGCGTTTCTGGTCTGTTCCCTGGCTAAAATTGGCTTGATCCTGATGGGCGCTTCCCTGGTCTCTTTCGCCTGGGTTGCCCTGGGTGAGATCGTTGTCGCCTCGTTCGGCCTGATTGTTGCTTATCGTGCCAAGGGGAGTCGTCTGTTCGGCTGGCTCGCCAACCGGAAACGGGCAGGTGCCCTGCTGAAAGACAGCTGGCCGCTGATGTTGTCGGGCATGGTGGTTCTGGTTTATCTGCGGATCGACCAGGTCATGCTTGGCGAAATGGCCGGGGACTGAGGAGGTTGGTATCTATTCGGTGGCGGTGCGCCTGGCGGAGATCTGGTACTTCATGCCGATGGCGGTGTTCTGGTCGGTCTTTCCCAGCATCATCGAGGCGAAGGCAGCCAGCGAGCAGTTGTTTTACGAGCGTCTGCAGCAACTTTACAACCTGATCGCGCTGTTGTCCTACGCGATCGCCGTCCCGGTCACCCTGCTCGCCCAGTGGCTGGTGCCGGCCCTGTTCGGTGAAGCCTATGCCCGTGGCGGACTGATGCTTGCGATCCTGATCTGGTCGAATGTCTTCTACGGCCTGGAGATCGCCCGGAGCTCCTTTCTGACCGTCATGCACTGGACCCGGATTTACCTGCTGACAGTCACCCTGGGCTGCCTGCTGAACGTTGTTTTCAACTATTGGCTGATCCCGCTGTATGGCGGGATGGGCGCTGTCATTGCCTCGCTGGTCGCCTACTGGTTCGCGGCCCATGGTTCGTGTTTCTTGTTCAAGCCGCTGTATCAGGACAGGAGTCATGATAACCCGGGCGATAGTGTATCCGAAAGTGTGGTGAGATAAATCCATGGATTCTATGGAATGAGATCGTTCTTGTTCAATATCGATGTCATTGGTGCCTGCAACCTTCGCTGTCCTTCCTGTGCGCAGGGGAATGTCACGGATTACCGCCTTCCGCACGGCCAGATGGATCCGGAGTTGCTGCGGTGCATCATCACCAAGGCCAAAACCGAGTGCCAGGTCGAGAGCGTCCATCTGTTTATCTGGGGCGAACCCCTGCTTCACGCTAGATTGCCAGAATTGATTCGCATCGTCCAGGATGCCGGTATCCCCTGCCATCTCAGCTCAAACCTCAACATCCTTCCCGATGCGGAGGCCATCATGGCGGCCAATCCCGCCAGCTTTAAAATTTCGGCCTCGGGTTTTACCCAGGAGATCTACGGGATCACGCACCGGGGCGGGGATGTCGAACGTGTCAAACAGAACCTGGTCGAATTGGTGACGGCCAAGGAGCGGAACCGCGCCACAACCCGAATTTATGTCTGTTTCCACCGCTATAAACACAACCTCAAGGAGGAGCCGCTGCTGCGAGAATTCCTGGCGAATCTCGGAGTTGGCTTCGAGCCGCTCTGGGCGCAGCTGCTCCCTCTGGAAAAAGTCCTGCGTTTCCTTGACGAAAATGCTTTCGAGTTTCCTCTGACGGCGGAAGATTATCAACTGATCGAGCGTCTTGCGTTGCCGCTCGGAGCGGGCCTCAAGCTGGCCAGGCAGCACAATCAACAGCCGTGTCCACTGCGTGAGGATCAGTTCAGCATCGACTGCCATGGCAATGTGCTGTTGTGCTGCGCCGGGTTTGACGCGCGTCGCTTTACCGTAGGGAATTTCCTGGATACATCTCTCGATGAGCTCCAGGAAGTTAAGGAAAACCACGCAATCTGCAAGCTCTGCATGCAGCATGGCGCCCATGTCTACATGACGTGCGGGACTGCGAAGCTGGATGCCCTGGCCTTATCACAAATTGCGCCGGAAGATGTGAAGCTGCTTGGCTTGCGTTACGAACTGGCTGTCAAGCGATTGAAGGGGGGGCTCGAACGCCTGTACCGAAAATCGCCGTTGCGCCTTGCCCCTGCAACAGAGGCGGCATGGCTGCACCGGATCAACCAGTTGCAGAAACAGGTCTCCCGGCTGCGACATGGTTCGGCTGGCAGACGTCGCCAGGGAGCTGAAAATTTCGATGAGTAAGAGAGATGAGTGATTACGTGACGTCATCCGGCCCCATGATCGACGCAATAGCCAACCGGGTTCTCTCCGTTTTGCGAAAGGTTCGTCGGCGGATCGTTCCCGAGTTGCTGGAGTATGCTCCAAGCGGATGGGATACGACTCTTGAGGAAAACGAAAAAGGCTGGCTTTCTGAGAGCGTGCTTGAGGAAGAGAGGGGGAAGTGGGAACGCTTTACCGAGCTTCTGCAGAGGCAAGGCCCGCTGGGGTTCTCTCCGGATGCATCGCTTGCCGAGGTTGACAGAGTGTCCTATCATAATCTCAACTACACTTTTGGTTATGTGGTCACAAAAGCGGCTTTCGGCCGGGAGCGGTTGTCCATCCTCGACTGGGGTGGTGGATTAGGCTACTACTACCTGCTGGCCAAGGCTTTCCTGCCCGAGAATTTCCAGCTGGACTACCACTGCAAGGACGTTCGGACCCTGGTCCGGGCAGGACGCGAACTTGCCCCGGGAATAACCTGGCACGAGGATGATGCCTGTCTGGACAACGAATACGATCTGGTCATGGTCAGCGGCTCGCTGCAGTATTGCCGTGAATGGAAGCCGCTGCTGAAGCAGATTCGCAGCGCAACGAAACGCTATTTCTTCCTGACCAGGACGCCGATCGTCAAAAATACAGCTTCATTTGTCGCCGTGCAGCGGGTCTATGGCACCAGGATTCTGCATCAGCAGTTCAATGAAGCAGAACTGCTCACCGAGATCGAAAATCTCGGTTTCGAGCTGGTTCGTGAAGTTGTTACCGGCGACCTGGTGTACATCAGGAATGCTCCGGAGGATGCGACCCTCAAAGGTTGGCTGTTCTCGGCCTGAGTGAAATGGCTCACAGATTGAGCCTGATTGGGAATAATATAAGGTAAGATATGGAAAAGATGATTCTTGCGTTCAAATCGTTGTTCACCAAAAGGGGTTGGCGGCTGCTGCAACTCGCCGCAATCAACAGGATTGTCGTCCCTCTGTTCAAGCTCCAGGCGTGGAGATCTCGAAGCTGGATCCCCGGCCCGACAACAATCAGCATCGAGCTGACCAATCGTTGCAATCTCAACTGCGCCATGTGCGTCCGGAGATTCTGGGATGCCGAGACGAATCCCCTGGGAGATATGTCCTATGAATTTTTCGAGGAGCATATCCTCGGAGAACTCAGGCCTTACCAGGTCGTCAACCTGCAATGCATTGGCGAGTCTCTGCTCAACAAGGATTTTTTGAAAATGCTGGCGGCCTGCAAAAAAGCCGGTTGCACTGCGACTTTTACCAGCAACGGAGTGATTCTCAGAAAATTTGCTGACGCGATCGTGTCTCACGGTGCCGATGAAATCTGCATCTCCGTCGACGGCATCGAAACCATGAAAAAGTGGCGCTACGTTGATGTCGACAGAGTGCTGGATGGAATCGATGCAATTCGTGAGGCCAAGCAGAAGCTGGCAAGCAAGACTCCGCTGGTGACCGTCAACTGCGTCGTGACGCGGGACAGCCTTGCCGAACTTCCCGAACTGATGGAACGTCTCGGTCAAAAGGGGGTGACACGCGTTACGCTGATCCACCTGATTGCCTACGATGCAGGCTCAGACGGAACAATCGGTGATACCTGTCTATGCCGAAGCGAAAAAGATTTTCGACCAGGTGGAAAGAATTGCCAGAAAGTATCAGCTTCAGGTGGTCATGCCGCCTGCACCGGGCGACACAACCAAATGCCGGCAGCCGTTCCGGGCGCTGTTCATCAATTGGGACGGCGATGTGCGGCCATGCTGCATGTCGACATTCAATGAGCGCGGAGCCCTGCTGGTCGGCAACGTGGCGCGCAACTCGCTGTCGGGTCTCTGGAACAGCAGCTATATGCACCGATTGAGAAGAGCTCTGGACAGAGAGGAGGATTTGCCTGACATGTGCAAGCCCTGTCCAATGCGCCGCTGCGACCTCGAGTCGCACACTCACCCGGTCTTTCCTCCGGAGCCATTAGAACGGCGAGTCCAGGGGGAAATGAGTGAATAGTCAACATCGTGCACCTGCGAATGCTGAGATTGCAGCGCAGAACCTGGAGACCACCAATATGCCGACGGCCAAGACACCAGTGAAAAAGCTGGCATTGATCTGCTTCGGGAACGAAGAAAATTACAGCCTGCTCTTCGTGGGCGGAGAATTGCTGTTGTACGGCCAGGAAATCCGTTATTTCGATGCGGAAGACGAGCATGTGCTCGAAGACATCATCGACTGGCATCCGGATTTCATCTGCTTCTCGCCCTTGACCAAGTTTTTCCCCCGTTCTCTTGAGCTGACTCGAAGCCTGAAAAACAGACTGCCGGCAGTTGTCTCGGTCTTTGGCGGTCATCACGCCTGCGCCGTGCAGGATATCGTGGAACTGGATGAGATCGATGTCGTCGTGGTCGGCCCGGTGCGCGGTTCGATCGACAAGATCCTCTCCGGTGAGATAGGGTTGATCAGAACCCATCTGACTCATCCCGACGACATGCCCACGCCGGCCAGAAAGGAATATTTCCGGGACATCCCCAGGATGGCCACACGCTACCGGAAGTTCATGCTGTCCATGCTGGGCTGTCCGTGGAACTGCTCCTACTGCAGCTCGGCTTCGCATCACATCCGGGACATCTTCGGCGGTGAAGCTCACAAGCGTTATTACCTGACAAGACGTTCGATTCCTGTCGTCATCGAGGAGGCCAAGGAGATTTTGCGGCTCGGCAAAACCGAAGAGATCGAATGGGTTGACGATGATATCTTCAGCGGCGCGGATATAGAAACCTGGCTGCCGGAATTTGTCGAAGCCTGGGAAGAGGAGATCGGTGTGCCGATGTACGTCTCATCGACTTCGGCGCTGGTGCTCAAGGTTTCCGACCGCGCGCTGGCGACCTTGAAGAGAATCGTCAACTGCATCGGCATCGGTGTGCAGGCAATCCGTCCGGAGTCCCTCAAATTACTGGGCCGGGGCTGGGACAGTGAAGAAAAGATCAAAAAGGCTTACGATCGGCTGGTCGCGTTCGGCTATGCGGTCAACCTTCAGGCGATCATCGGCTTGCCGGTTGCCGACCCGGTTGCAGACGCCCTTGAGACCGTGAAAGGCTTGCAGCGCATCGGCCCGGGCAGTATCTGCTCCGTGTATCCCCTGCAGATCTATCCAGGCACGAAGATGGAGCAGTTTTGCATTGACAACAACCTGGACTTGAATGATTTGTCGAGCGGTGATACCAATACGGGAATTCCGAGTATCGATTTCCCGCCGGATGTGGCTGGAAAGCTGAAGAATATCTGCAAGCTCGGGACGTTTTTCGTGAAATACAATATCGACGAGATGTGGATGAAAATCCTGATTAATGTCGATTTTTCGGATGAAACATCTCAGGCAATTTCGATGGGCAAATATTATGAGTGCGTTGTCGACCGGCTGGGTGACGAGGGCAAGGTCATTTTCGACGAGATCCGCCGTGGCATGAAGCTGGTCTTCTAACCACCGCCACTGATTACGGGGTCCTTATGGAAAGAATCAAACTGTTTCAAGTGCATAAAATTCCGCATAACAAGATATCTGGATGAAACACTGAGCAGCGGGTTCTATGCCGAAGGACCGAAAGTCGCGGAGTTTGAAGCGCGCCTGGCGGAGTTTGTCGGTAATCGATATACCGTGACCGTCAACTCGGGGACGGCAGCTCTCTACCTTGCGCTTTACATGTCCGGAGTCAAGCCGGGGCAAGGCCGTTATTACCACGCCGATCACGTCGCCGGCGACCAATATTTCGATACCGCGCCTCGGTGGGGAAATCCTGTGGGCTGATGTGGACCCGCAGTCGGGAAATATCTGTCCCTTAAGTGTGGAGCGTCTGCTGGATCGCTACCAGGACAAAGTGGCTGCGGTGCTCGCGGTCGATTGGGGCGGGATGCCCTGCGATTTCGACGAACTGCGCAGGGTGATCAATGGCCGGGCCTTTCTGATCGAGGATGCCGCCCATGCCCTGTGTGCGGAATATAAAGGCCGGCTGGCCGGATCTTATGCTGATTTCAGCTGCTTTTCATTTCAGGCGATCAAGCATATTACCACGGGTGACGGCGGTTTGCTGACCTGTCTCCACAAGAACTTCTGGCAGCGGGCAAAGCGGCTGCGCTGGTTCGGTATTGACAGGGGCAGGCCAGGCAGAGCATTCGATGACGATCTTCTCGAAGCCGGGTTTAAATTTCATATGAACGATATCGCAGCGTCGATCGGCCTGGCCCAACTCGAGGACTTGCCGGCGATCATTCGTCGCCGCAGGGAAATTGCGCAAATCTATGAATCCGAACTGCAAGACTATGCTTTTCAAACAACCAGCTACGAAACCAAATCCGCCTACTGGTTGTTTACCTTGAAAGTCGAGGGTCGCGATCGGCTGATCGATCTCTTGGATAAAAACGGCATCGATGCCTCGCCGGTCCACTGTCGCAACGATACCTATACGGCCTTTGCTCACTGTACGTTGGGCAAGGATGGTCTGGATGAAACCGCGCTTTTCGACCAGCAGATGTTGTGCCTTCCGGTTGGCGAATGGCTTACCGACGAAGATGTAGAGCGGATCATCGGCTGCCTGAAAAAAGGATGAAGCAAATGGAGACAACCCCGGTTCCGCTTATGAAGGTCCACATGCCGGCCACTGCAGCCAGCGAGCTGGACGCAGTGCTGTCATCCGGGTTCGTGAGCACCGGCGCGAAGACCGATGAATTCGAGCAGCGCTTCGGTGAACTGGTTGGCAATCCTCATGTCGTTGCCACCAACTGCTGCAGTTCGGCTATCATGCTGGCTTTGCATATGGCCGGTATAAAGCCCGGTGACGATGTCATCAGTACACCCCTGACCTGCCTGTCGGTGAACGAGTCCCTGTTGCATACCGGCGCGAACATCATCTGGGCGGACATCGATCCGCGAACCGGGAACATCTCACCAGAAAGCATAGCTTCACGCTTGACTGATCGGACGAAGGCCATCGTCTACTCGCACTGGGTCGGTCGTTTGGCGGATATCGATCGGATCAACCAGATTGCCGAGCAGCACGAACTCAAAACCATTGAAGATGCTGCGAGCGCTTTCGGTGGCGAATATGCCGGCCGACCGGTGGGCACCCATTCAGACTACGTGGCCTTTTCTTTCCAGGCAGTCAAGCAGATCACGACCGGCGATGGCGGCATGCTCGCTGTCAGGACCAGTGCAGATCGCGACCGGGCCATCCTGCTCAGGAACCATGGCAATGACCGCCATGCCAAACGTAGTCCTCTGACCCTCGGTTTCGATGTCAAAGAGGCCGGCTGGAAATACCAGATGAATGACATTGCCGCAACCCTGGGTCTGTGCCAATTGCCGGACTTTGCCGGGATCAGGAAAGCTCATCGCCGCAACCTGGCAATCTATGCATCGCGGCTGTCTGACATTGCGGGACTGAAACTTCTTGACGAGTATGCAAAAGCCCGGTCAAATCCCTGGGTCAATACGGTCCTGGTTGAGAACCGCGATGGTTTTGTCCGCAAGCTTCAGGAGCGAAACATTGGTTGTTCGATCGTGCATATGCGCAATGACAAGTTTGCCGTATTCGAACGATTTCAGAAAGACAACCTGCCCGATCTGGATGACTTTTACGACGCACATGATCAACATCCCGGTAGGTTGGTGGATGAATGAAGATTCAGTCGAGAAGGTTTGCGACATCATCGCAAGCGGTTGGTAAACGGAATAGCCAGGGAGGTCTAATGCAAGTCAAGGTTATGGATCTGGAATGCATCAAAACGAAGAACGTACAACAAGGGCATCAGAACGGCATTTTCATCCCGGTCTGGAGAGACTGGGACCAGTTATATGAAAAAGAGCCGAAGATGGTGTATGTAACAACCTGCTTCCCAGGTGAACTGAAAGGTCCGCACCTGCATAAGCAGCGCTGGAGCTACCTGACGGTCCTGAGGGGGGAAGTCGCCTTTATTGTTAAACTTGACGATGCGTTCAAGGAGTTTGTCCTTAACGCCGATAAACCGCAGACCATCGTCATCCCTGCCGGAATCCCTCAGGCACATGTGAATATCGGGACAGAAGAGGCCATCGTCATGAATCTCTGCAATCCGGCCTGGCATCCTGAAAATCAGGATAACTATACAGCCGACTATGGCAACTACGATTTCGGCAAGTGGGGTTACAACTCTCGTGCAGTAAAACAGCAGAACAAGGTTCTCTGAAAACAGGCCTATTGATTTCGATAAATGTAAAACTAAGGATTAACACATGAAAATTCTCGTAACAGGCGGGGCCGGTTATATCGGGTCGGTCCTGGTGCCGCTACTGGTCCAGGAAGGCCATAAAGTGACGGTGATCGATAAACTCACTTTTGGCAACAACCTCAAGGACCAGTCAGGCTTTACTTTGCATGAACGTGATGTCCTCGATATCGAACCAGACTGGCTGGATGGTGTCGATGTCGTTATCCATTTAGCTGGAATATCTAACGACCCAATGGCCAACTTCCGGCCGAGGGACAACTTCATCAATAACTCGGCACTGACTGGCCTGCTAACCTATTTCTGCAAGCAGAAGGGTATCAAGAGGCTCATTTTTGGCAGCACCTGCTCGATCTACGGGTTTTCTTCGGACAAAATGGTCGATGAGCAGTCGCTGGTTGCGCCGTCCTTTCCTTATGGGTTGTCGAAGCAGCAGGCCGAATTCGCAATCAGTGCCGCAGCCGACGATAAATTCCGGCCGATCATATTCAGGCAGGCGACAGTTTTCGGTTGGGCTCCCCGGATGCGCTTCGATCTCGTGGTTAATACCATGACGAAGTACGGTGTATGTCATGGCAAGATTACGGTTAACAATCCACATCTCTGGAGACCTCTGGTCCACGTTCGCGATCTGGCCAATGCCTATCTGCAGGCGATCAAAGCACCGGATGAGGTCTCGGGAGTTTTCAATGTTGCGGCGCAGAACTACACGATCCTGGAGATCGGACTGGAGGTGCAGAAATCTCTCGCAGCGAATAATATCTGTTGCGAACTGGAGGTTTTGGAACAGGAGGATCCCAGGAGCTATCGGGTCAGCAGCGAAAAATTCACTAAAACTCTTGGTTTCCAACCTCAGGTCAGTATTGCCGAGGGCGTTGAAGAAATCATCCGCAATATCGGTAATGCAAAACAGCCACAGTGGCACAGCCCCTGGTTTATTAATGCAGAGGTCTACAGGAAGAAAATCCTTGCCGAGGAAAAAACCTACGAAATGTGGAAAAGTTTCCTGGTTAATCTCAAAAACGAGTTCGATCACCTACAGGCCAGTGAATGGCCTCAGGAAGGGCCATGAGCTCCGGGCAGCCATTTTTCACAATTGGCGTTCCGACCCTGAACCGGCATGATTTACTACGAGAGACTCTCCACTCGATCCTTGCCCAGGATTTTACGGATTTCGAAGTCATTGTCGGTAATGACTACACTCAGGAAATCCTCAGCGGGGCAATGCTCGGCATTTCTGACCCGCGCATCCGTTTCGTCAATCATCCGAGAAACCTTCGTGAAGTCGGCAACATGAACGCCCTGCTCGAAGCCGCCACAGGGCGTTATTTTACCTGGCTGTTTGACGACGACCTTTTCGACCCCGGGTTTTTAAAGGCTGCTCACGATATCCTGGCAAAAGAAAATTTCCCGCCCGTCGTTTTCCCCGGCTACAGAGAATTGCGTGAAGGCACCCCTGCTGTGCAGTTAAAGGTGACGCCAGGTGAACCCGTTCGACTCACTGGTCGGGGATTTCTCAGAGCCTACTTCTCCCGTCGACTGGATGTCATCTCAACAACCGGTTTTTTCGAGACGGTGAATTTTATAAATACGGTCGGCGGGGTCGAAGAGTTGTGCGATTCCGTTGTTGGGCTCTATTGCGAATACCTGCTGTTGGTAAAATGTGCCCTGCTGGAACAGATCGTGTATATCGACGCCCCGTATGTCGTCTTCCGCGTGCATGCCGATTCCTGGGGAGCCAGCAATACCGAACTGCACAAATACCTTCAGGGTGGAGAGCGCCTGGTCAGGAAATGCGCCGAGGTAATGCGTCATCCCGAATTGCGTCAGGATTTAGAGAAGAATCTCATCGGCGTCAGCAAGATTCATCTTGCCAAGCTTTGCTTCGTCACCCTGCGCGCCGAAGCGGCCTCTTCACCCCTTAGCCCGTTGGCAATCGGCCGGGCTCTTAAACTGATATTTCGTGAGATCAAGAAGATAAAAAAAACGGTCATTGCCGAGAGCGGCGGGAGCTTTCGCCTGCATCTGAATTTTTCATTGATTACCGCAAAATGCATCTATCTGGTTTTGTTTTCATTTGTCTATTATGGTCTGAAACGCAAGTCCGGCAAACAAGTCAATGCCGACGACAATTGCTGACCTGGACCAAGGTTGCAGCATGATCCGCTCACCACTGGTTTACATCATCATCCTCAACTGGAACGGCTGGCAGGATACTCTCGCCTGCGTCGCATCATGCCGCGGACTGACATGGCACGAACTTTCGCATCACGGTTGTCGACAATGGTTCGACCGATGATTCGGAAACGGTGCTTCGTGAACGGCTGCCAGATGTCGAAATTATCCAGAGTGGCGCCAATCTTGGGTTTGCCGGTGGCAACAACGTCGGCATCCGGCATGCCATGGATGCCGGCGCGGATTACATCTGGCTTTTGAACAATGACACCGAGGTGGCTCAGGAAGCTTTGAGCGAATTGCTGGCCGTGCTGGAGGATGATCCCTTGGCTGGAATGGCGTGTTCAAAAATTTACCTTTACGATGAGCCACAAAGGTTGAACTTTGCCGGCGGCCTCTGGGAGAAGGGCCGACTGCGACGGCGACTGCTGGGAAGTAATCAGGTGGACCGTGGCCAGTTCGATGAACCGGTAGTGAGGGGCTCGGTGTCAGGGTGCAGTCTGCTGGTCAGTACCCGGATGATCAGGGATGTCGGGATGATGGACGAGAGTTATTTCCTCTACTGGGAGGATACGGAATGGTGCGCCCGGGCTCAGCAGCGGGGTTACACCATCCTGTTTGCGTCGAAATCCCATGTCTGGCACAAAGTTTCCGCCTCGACGAGTAGAAACACGTTCACACAGAACTACTATCTCTTTCGCAATGGACTGTTTTTTCTCCGTAAGTACGACCCCTTGCTGCTGCCGCTCTTTACGCTCTACAATTTACTCTTTGGTCTGTGCTCCCTGTTTGGCGGGAAGCCTCGACCGTTGCAGGGGCTGGCACAGGGGCTGGCCGATTATCTGCGAGGGCTGAGGGGGCCTTTGCGCGGCAGTTATTCGGTCAATAACGGTGTGACAAGGAATGAACATGGCTAACGAGAATTCAAAAAAAGCATTGATTGTCGGCATTTCCGGACAAGATGGCGCATACCTGGCGCAGCTCTTGCTGAGCAAAGGCTATGAAGTTTTTGGCACGGCTCGTGACGCGCAAACAGCGTTCTTTCAAAACCTCGTTCACCTGGGAATCCGCGACGAGGTGCAGACGGAATCGATGGCTCTCAACGACTTCCGCAGCGTGTTGCAGACCATTGTCAAGGTCAATCCGAGCGAACTTTACAACCTTGCCGGGCAGAGCTCGGTAGGCCTTTCATTCCAGCAGCCGGTGGAGACTCTGGAAAGTATCAGCGTCGGGACTCTCAATCTTCTCGAAGCCATTCGCTTCACTGATCGCCCAGTCAGATTTTACAATGCAGGTTCCGGTGAATGTTTCGGTGACAGCAGTAGCGCCGCGGCCGATGAAATGTCCCCTTTCCGACCGAGGAGCCCTTATGCTGTTGCCAAGGCCGCCGCATTCTGGGAGGTTGCCAATTACCGGGAGGCTTATGGCCTTTTGGCATGCTCGGGGATTCTCTTCAATCATGAATCCCCCTTGCGACCGGAACGCTTCGTGACTAAAAAGATTGTTGCCACTGCCTGCAGGATTGCTGCAGGCAGCAAAGAAAAGCTGTCCCTCGGTAATATGGACATAGCCCGTGACTGGGGTTGGGCTCCGGAATACGTTGAGGCGATGTGGCTTATGCTGCAGCAGGACCAACCCGATGATTACGTGATCGCGACCGGCGAATCACATACCCTTCAGGAATTTACAGCACATACCTTTGCATGCGTCGATCTCGACTGGCGTGAGCATGTTGTGATTGATCCAACATTGTACCGGCCGTCCGATCTGGCCATCAGCATGGGCAACCCGGCCAAGGCCGGCAAATGCCTGGGCTGGTCTGCGCGGCAGGGGATGTATGACGTGGTCAGGATGATGGTTGCTGCGCAGCAGAGGGAGTGTGTAGGTGAATGACAAGGGGCAGAAGCTGCGCGGCAAGCGGGTGCTGTTGCTGCACCCCCATATGGTCCTGCCGGGCGGCGCACTCAACTATATGCTTAAACTGGGGGAACAATTGCGTGCTCAGGGTGCGACGGTTGGCATTCTGACCCTGCAGGTTGACCGGCAAAAATATGGTGATATCGACGGAGTTGAGCTTCTGGTCATAAAGGGTCCGCTGACCTCGGCCCTGTCTTATTGGCTGTTGTTCCCCTATTGGCAAATGAAAATCAACCGGCAGATCCGTGAATGGCAGCCGGAGGTTCTGGTGCCACAGGTTTTCCCTGCCAACTGGTGGGCGTGGCTCTACAAGAGAACAGGCAAAGCACATCCCGGTTGCCTGGATATGCCAGGAACCGAGTGCGTTCATCCATTCTCCGTCCTGGATCAGGGCGCTTCGCCCGTGGTGGAAGAGTTTTCTGGCTCGAACCCTCCGGCCGGCATTGAGGTTGGTGGATGTTTCGCTGGTGCGATATAGTGACAGAAATATCGCCAACAGCCACTTTACCGCCGCAGCGTTTAAGCGTATATACGGGGTTGCTGCGAATGCAATTGCCTATCCGGGAATCGATTTTTCGTCTTTAGCCTGTGCATACCAGGACAAGGATCCGGTCATCATCACCGTGGCCCGGTTGACCAAATTCAAACGGGTCGATTTCCTGCTCGAGGTATTCAAAGCGATTCTTGGGCAGAGACCTGAATTGATCTACCATATCGTCGGTACGGGAGAGGAAGAAACTGCGTTGCGCGAGCGTGCCAGGCAACTGGGGGTGGCCGCGCAAGTGATTTTCCATGGCAACGCCAAGAATGAGGAGTTGTCACGGCTATACCGGCGCGCTAGTCTCTTTCTGCATGGCAGCGTTGACGAACCGTTCGGTATGGCGCCGTTGGAAGCAATCGCCTGCGGTACTCCGGTGGTGGCCCATTGCAGCGGTGGTCCTGCCGAATTTGTCGCCCCCGGGTGTGGCCGGCTGATTGCCACTCTCGAGGTGGCGGACTGGGCACGGGAAAGTCTCGCCTGCCTCGATGAACTCCGCAACGACCCCGGTTTGCCGATTCGCTTACAGGAATATGCCCGTCGCTTCGATTGGGAGGTCTCCCTGCAGCCAGCAGTGGAGATTATTGCCGGGTTATGTGTGGCAGACAACAAGGCGGCAAATTCGCTACTTATGGACGGACATTCCCCTGCGGCAGGAATCACATTTGATGGCCAGTGAATTAGTGAAAAAAATCGCTTTGGGGCTGGTGCCGAAGAGCTATCAACTGCCGTTGCGCTACTGTTATGAATGGTCGCTTGGTCGTCTGGAGCCCGAGATGTTTGTACTGGAAAAACTCGTTGGCAGCAAACAACGGGTGATTGATATCGGTGCCAACTACGGCCTTTACAGCTATTATCTGGCCAAGAAGGGGAAATTTGTTGAAGCCTTCGAACCTCTTCCAGAATGCGCACGAAGCATCGCCGCTTACCAGTCTTCACGCATTCGGCTGCACAATGTCGCCTTGTCATCGACGTCGGGGAAATGCAATTGTTCACCCCAATCATTAACGGTGTCCCTTATCCTGCCAGTTCGAGCTTTGCCCCTGCCAATGGCCCTCATGAAATCTGCGAAGTCGCTGTGAAGACCCTCGATGACTATGCCTTCGAAAATGTCTGCCTTGTGAAAATCGATGTCGAGGGGCATGAATTGGAGGTGCTCAAAGGCGGGGTGCAAACCCTGCAGCGGGAGCGGCCGGTGATCCTTGTCGAAATCGAGCAGCGTCACCATAACCTGCCGATTAGCGAGGTTTTCGCGTATCTGATGGCGCAAGATTTTGCAGGGTTTTTTCTTGGCTCCGGCAAACTGGTCCCGTTGTCAGAGTTCTCATTCGAAACCCACCAAAAGCCATATCTTAAGGATGTCAACAACCGGGCCTATGTTAACAACTTTCTTTTTTTGCCAAGGGAAAGCGTCTCCCCGGCACTTTTACGTAACTGTGTGCGTTGAAGTAGAACGACTTTATTGATGCGAATATGAATTCAACCATGGATTCCCCGCAAATTTCCATCGTCATGCCCAGCTACCAGCAGGCCGCTTACCTGGAAGAGGCGGTGCGCTCGGTCCTCGACCAGGAAGGCGTTGCGGTCGAGCTGCTGGTCATGGACCCGGGCTCGACCGATGGCTCGCGAGAGCTGTTGCGGGAACTGGAGATGGAGTACGGCGAACGGCTGCAACTGCATTTCGCCCCTGACAAGGGGCAATCGGACGCGATCAACCGCGGTATGGCCCTGGCCCGCGGCAACGTGCTCGCCTGGCTCAATTCGGATGACCGCTATCGGCCCGGCGCCCTCCGGCAGGTCGTGTCGTGGCTTGATTCGCCCGAGCCGCGTTGGCTCTATGGCCGGTGCGGTATTATCGATGGGGACAGGCCGTCCAATCTTCCGACCGATCGTCTGGTACAAAAACTGGCGGGGACGGCGTTTCTCGATCTACAAGCTGCTCACCGAACCATTCATTCCGCAGATGGCCTCTTTCTGGAACCGGGCCATCTGGGATCAGGTGGGCGGGGTCGATGTCGACCGGCACATGGATATGGATTACGATCTCCACCTCCATTTCGCCCGGATTACCCAGCCGAAGGTTTCCTCGTGCTGTCTGGCCGACTCCCGGGTACATCCGGAGGCCAAAAGCAGTACCCGAACTTTCGAGGGGATCGATGCCGTGGCGCTAACCGCCCGGCAGCATGCGGTCGGACTCGGGTGGCGGGGGCGGGTTGCGGTGTTGCTGCACAGGCTCTACGGTTTGCGGACAAAGCTTATTTACCTAGGATCATCAATATCGTAGGGGCGACTCACGAATCGCCCTGGTTTATCACTATAATTGTAGGAAACACGGGCGAAACGTGAATCGCCTCTACAACAAACCATACGCGAGTCAGCGCATGTTGAAAGTCTTCTTCACCACACCACCACTCAGTCTCGAAAAGCGCTATGGCTGCGTTTGCCGGCGGTGGCAGCTCTGTGCCTTCGCTGGGCATCCTGATGCTGGCGGCGGTGGCCCGTCAGGAAGGCTGCCGCTGCACGGTCGTCGATGCCTCCGCGCTGGGGCTCACGGAACCCGAGCTGCTGGAGCGGCTGGCGGCAATCCGCCCTGACATCCTCTGTCTCTCCTCGACAACCCTGGCAATCTTCAACGCCAGCGACTTTGCTGTCGCGGCCAAGCGCCTGCTCCCGGAGCTGACCGTGGTTGTCGGCGGCCCCCACGTGACGGCCGCAGCCCGAAGAAACGATGCAGCGCTTTCCGGCTTTCGACATCGCGGTGGTCGGGGAGGGGGAGCTGACCCTGGTCGAACTGCTCCGCGCCCTGCGGGAGGGGGCGTCACTCGCTGCGCGTGGCGGGCCTGGTCATCCGCCAGGGCGAGACCCTGCAGCGCCACCGGACGGCGCCCCTTCATTGCCGACCTGGACTCCCTGCCGCTTCCGGCCTGGGACCTGCTGGAAGGTTTCCCGGAACGTTACCTGCCGGCACCGTTCAAGGTTCGGCAACTGCCCGCTGCGACCCTGGTCACTTCGCGGGGCTGTCCCAATACCTGTATCTTCTGCGATCGCTCGGTGTTCGGGTCCAGCTGTCATGCCTATTCCGCCGATACGTAGTCAGGCAGATGGTCGAACTACACCAGAGCTACGGCATCCGCGAGTTCAGCTTCGAGGACGATACCTTCGTCACCTTCAAGGCCCGGCTGAAGGATATCTGCGAGCAGCTTATTGACCTGAATCTCGGCATCTCCTGGAGCTGTCTCGGCCGGGTCAACCACGTGACTCTGGAAAATCTACGTCTGATGCGCCAGGCCGGCTGCTGGCAGATCAGTTTCGGTATCGAAAGCGGCAGTGCGGAGATTCTCACTCTGATCAACAAGCGTGTGACCCTGGATCAGGTCAGGCAGGCCGTGTCGCCTGAGCCGGGAAGCAGGAATCCGGACCAAGGGGTTCTTTATCCTCGGTCATCCGGGCGAGACGCGCGAAACCTTGGATATGACCAGCAACTTTGCCCTGGAACTACCCCTCGACGATATCAGCGTCAGCCTGATGACGCCCTTTCCGGGCACGGAACTCTACGCGCGGGCCGCGGAATTCGGGGAATTTGACCCTGACTGGGGCAATATGAATCTGTTGAATGTGGTTTTTATCCCTTACGGGTTGACCCGCGAAGACCTGCGAATCGGCGCAAAAAGAATTGATCCGGCGATTCTACTTTCGGTCCCGCGTCGTGGCCGATTATGGCAAACGGCTTTTGTGCAATCCTGCAATGGCGAAGGGGCTGTGGGGCGGATTCCGTTCGCTTCTGCAAAGTACGGGGAGGGCTTCGTCATGAAAATTTTGGTGCTGATCCCTGCGTATAATGAAGAAGCCCGTATCGGCGCGGTGGTGCAAGCGCGTGCGTGAAATGTATCCGGAGTATGATGTCGTGGTCGTCAACGACGGCTCGCGGGACAAAACCGCCGAGGTCGCCGCCGCGGCCGGTTCCGTGGTGGTCTCACACCCGTTCAATATGGGCTACGGGGTGGCGATCCAGACCGGCTACAAGTATGCGCATCGGAATGGCTACGACTTCCTGGTGCAAATGGACGGTGACGGTCAGCACGATCAGGCCTTTATCGCTGATCTGTTGGCACCAGTGGTCGCCGGCGAGACCGATTTCGTGCTTGGTTCGCGCTTTCTCGGCATCGAGAGCTACAAGCCCTCCTTGTCGCGGCGAATCGGCATGGCTTTTTTCCGTCAGCTGATTTCCTGGCTGATCGGCCAGCAAATCACCGATTCCACTTCCGGCTTCCAGGCCTTCAATCGACAGGTCATACGTTTTTTTACCACCGAGGTCTTCCCCTGTGACTACCCGGATGCCGATATGCTGCTGACGCTGCACCGGGCCCGTTTCCGAATTACCGAGGTGCCGGTCAGGATGCGTGCCAAGTGTCACCGGCAAATCGATGCACAGTGGCTGGAAACCGCTTTATTACATGTTCAAGATGTTGCTCTCGATTATAGTGACACTGCTCAGGAAGAAGCAGGTTGAGAGGTGAGACAGGGTGAAGCAGGCTGAGTAAAGCTAAAGAGTGAAGCAGGTTGAGGCTGAGGTCAAGCAGGAAAAATCAGGTTGAGTTTAACCTTAACCTTTATTCTGGCTCACCCTATACCTGGTTTTCCTTGTATTTCAATGGAGGGGGTATGTACAAGAGTTTTAAAGAAATGCCTGTTTGGCAAACGGCTATGAATGCTGCCGAAATGATTTTCTGCATTACTGACACTTTGCCGAAAAAGGAAGATTATGGATTGACCTCCCAAATCAGAAGGTCGGCGCTCAGTATCTCAGCCAATATTGCTGAAGCTTTTGGTAGAGAGCATACACTGGAAAAAATTAATTTCTATTATGTTGCCAGAGGGATCGTTGACGGAAACACAAAGTCACCTCGATTATGGACAGCGAGTAGGATATTTTGACGAGGAGGGAGTGCAGAAGCTGGATTTGCTTTTGAACTCCCTCCACAACGACCTGAACAAGCTCATTCGGACTCTGAAGAATCTTAGAACGAGGAAAAATTAGGTCAAGGTGTGGGCAGATTCAGCGAAGGACAGATTCAACTTAACCTTATCCTGATTTATCCTTAACCTGATTTTGGAGATACCCCATGCCAATACAACAACAAATTTTCGCTCTGATCATTTCGGCCCTGGTTTTTGTTATTGTCTTGGATATGGTCAGACGACGTCGCCTGCGTGAGGAGTATTCGGTCCTCTGGCTGGTGACCAGCGTGATCATGTTCATGTTGGTGCTTCGCTACGAATGGCTGGTCGCGCTGACGGCGCTGATCGGCGCCGGACTGCCGACCACGACTCTGTTCCTCGGCTCCATCATCTTTCTGATGCTGCTCTCGGTGCAGTTCTGTATCAAGATTTCCAGACTGACCGACCAGGTGAAGAACCTCAGCCAGGAAAATGCGCTGATGAAGCTGGAAATCGAGAAAGCTGACGAACCAGAACCATGCCGGCACTGAACCTGATCTTGTAAGATTTCTTAGCGAATTTAATGAACAAGCCCTGGATAAAATACCTTCCGTAGTTTGCTACGAAGAAAACTGGAAGGGCGTGCTTATCTGCAGAACGTCATCAGTAATACCGGGTGGCTGTTTGCTGATAATCTCCTGCGTATGGGTGTTGGTCTGGTCGTCGGGGTCTGGGTGGCGCGTTACCTGGGGCCTGAGCAGTTCGGGGTCTTCAGTTACGCCCTGGCATTCGCGGTAATGTTTGCTTCTTTTTCCGGTCTCGGTCTGGAAGATATCGTCATTCGTGATCTTGTCCGCGACCCGGCGTGCAAAGAGGAGACCCTGGGAACCGCCTTTATTCTCAAGATCGTCGGGGGAGGGATCAGCTTCATTGCGTCAATCGGGGCGATTCTGGTCTTGCGTCCTGCCGACAGCCTAAACCATTGGCTGGTGGGTATCTTTGCTGCGGGAGCCATCTTTCAGGCCATAAATGTCATTGAGTTCTGGTTTAATTCGCAGGTTCAGGCCAGGTACGTGGTTTTTGCCCGGGAAGCCGCCTTTATTTTATGCTCAAGCCTGAAAATCATCCTTATCCTGGACAAGGCCTCTTTGATTGCGTTTGTATGGGTCAGCACCATTGAAATCGCTGTCGGATCGATAGGACTGGTTGTTGCTTACACCTCGAGAGGCAACCGTCTCGGGAACTGGCGAGCCAGCACAGCAAGAGCCCGAAGTCTGTTGAAGGACGGTTGGCCGCTACTTCTTTCCGGCATCGTCATCATGGTCTATATGCGGATTGACCAGGTCATGCTGGGTGAAATGGCGGGGAGTGAAGAGGTTGGTATCTACTCGGTGGCGGTCCGCCTTGTGGAAGTCTGGACTTTTATCCCGATGGCGATCAGTTGGTCGGTATTTCCCGCTATAGTGGAAGCACGAACAACCAGTGACGAGCTTTATTACGAACGACTGCAAAAGCTCTACAATTTGATGGCGTTTTCAGCTTATGCGATTGCCATCCCGGTGACCCTCCTTTCAGACTGGCTGGTCGTCACCCTGTTTGGCAAAGCCTATGCCCAGGCAGGTCTCATGCTTGCTCTGTTAATCTGGGCGAATGTCTTTGCCAACCTTGAAATCGCTCGAAGTTCTTTCATTATCAGCATGAACTGGACCAAAATTCATTTTGTCACGGTTTTTCTGGGCTGCATTCTGAACATTGGCCTTAATTTTCTCTTTATCCCTGAGTACGGGGGTGTTGGTGCGGCTGTTGCTTCGTTGGTTTCTTACTGGTTTGTGTCGCACGGATCGTGCTTTGTATTTAAACCTCTCATCAAAACTGGAAATATGCTGACGAGGGCAATAATTTGCCCCAAATTTTGGTAGTTTTTGGGATCTGTAAATCCGAGGATTCTTTGTAAATGCTCGCTATTGAATAAAGGCCCTTATAAGCCGGAAGACCGAAAACATGTTTGAAAACAGCAAACTTCTTACAAACTCAAAAAGTCTTCTCCGTTTTCTGCTAAACAAGTTCAATATTCCCTACGAACTCTGGTTTTACAAAGATCCTCCGGAGAAAATATCACAACAAAATCTTTCCCATAAGTTCTGGGAATAAAATAATATCGGGACTTTTACGAGAACCCGCCACTCATGATATCAAGGATTGGCGAACTCTGAATTGTGTTGCATACGATGGTTTCTTAAATATCGACAGGGGAAGATCAAAATAAAATATTCGAAAAAAATCAAATACCTTATGTCAAACTTTGCGGGATTTTTCCCTGCGACAAATGAGATGCTGGACAGGTTTTGCAATTTATTTTTGAAGGTTCGAAGAAGTGTTGATCTGATGGGGGTCTGGTACAATAAGTAGGAGTTTATGGTCTGCAACAAGTATTGCCATAACGCATTACTTGTTGAACTTCATGGACTCGACCCATACCTTTCACCTGAACCCTGGAGCTCATATCTTGAGGAGGAAGACGGTTCTAGTCATCCACCCCTTTATTCATACTATTAGGGAACAGTACAATAATAAACGCGACTGTCATATTTGAAGACAAGAGCGTCCTTCCTTTGTTTAAATTAAAAACCTTACGCGCTGTACAATCAATTGCTGGAGAGGAAACACCTTTCAACAGACTGGTTTGATGCTTACGATTATATGTGCCAAGAGATAAGTAAAGTTGAATTTGATATTGCAATTATCGGAGCAGGGGCTTATGGACTGCCGCTCGCGTCGTATGTAAAAAGCTTAGGAAAAGTGGCTGTCCATATGGGCGGAGTAACGCAAGTTTTATTCGGAGTCAAAGGGAAAAGATGGGAAGTGTGACTACTTCGGTTATCTCATGAACGAACACTGGGTGCGTCCTTCTGAGCACGAGAAGCCCAAGAACCTCCACAAAGTCGAGGAGGGGTGCTATTGGTAATAACCTATCTAGCGTCCGTGCGGAAACCCATATTTTTGAGAAACATGTTCCCGGCCACCGGCTAAGCATTTCCCCGCAGGCTCTACAATGCTGGGGCAAAAAGCACAAAACGACGGAGCTGAAGTCCCGCCGCATCTACAACGTATCCGAGGCGGAAGCAAATTTTTTAGACGGTGTAAAGAGCTGGTCGAAGCCCGACTGGAGAAGGAAATCCTAAAAAAGGCTATGGTGTACTTTGCAAAGGAGCCGGGTAAAAGTACGCGATGATCGATGCCCTGGTGAAGGGTTGATCCATCACTTGGATCGTGGCAGCCATAATTGCCCAAGAAGCTATCGGAAGCTGATGAAGAGGTTCAAAATGAAGCTGTCATTGCATCGCTTGTGTTCTATTGGTTTGCCGCACACGGGGCCTGTTTTTTGTTCCGGTCGCTTTTTAAAACGGGAGCAATGATGCGAAAGCTTTGCTTTATCCAAAAAATTGGTAATAACCAGGGGTTCGAGGACTCGTGTTATAATCCGACACTAAAGTATTGAGGTCTTTTATGAAAACGTGCTTGATTTGTAATTCTTGTATCAAACCTTTTATCGATTTCGGTCAGATGCCTCTTGGTAACGGGTTCCTCTCCTCGGATGAAATTGCCGGTGAATATTTCTTCCCGATGCACGTTGGTTTCTGTGAGGCTTGTGGAATGGTCCAGTTGCTTGAACAGCCTGCCAGGGAAAAAATGTTTCACGAAAATTATGCTTTTTTTTCTGGGACCTCCCGATATATGGCACTTCATTTCAAGGATTTTGCTGAACATGTGATCGCGGACTACCTAAAGGGAGAGGATCCTTTTGTTGTGGAGATGGGAAGCAACGACGGAATCATGTTGCAGAACTTTGCCGCCAAGGACATCCGTCACCTGGGTATTGAACCCTCAAAAAATGTTGCTCAGGTAGCCCTAGATCAGGGAATCAATACGGTCAATGAATTTTTTGACGCCGATTTAGCGCGACGAATTGTCGCCGAGCATGGTCAGGCCGACGCATTTCTGGCCGCAAACGTGATGTGTCATATTCCATATATGCATTCAATCGTTGAGGGTATCAAAATCCTTTTCAAGCCGGCCGGTGTGGTCATGTTCGAAGACCCATACCTGGGAGATGTGATCGAAAAAACATCTTATGACCAGATTTACGACGAGCACACCTTCCTCTTTTCCGTCGGATCGATCAGCTATTTATTCGAGCGCTACGGCATGGAAATTATCGACGTGGAACCGCAGACCACACATGGCGGCTCCATGCGCTACGTTATTGGTCACAAGGGAGTCCGGCCGGTTTCGCCGGACGTGGCCGCCCACAGGGCAAAGGAACAAGGAATAGGTCTACACCTGCCTGAGACTTACGATCGGTTCCGCCGCAACTGCGAACATTCCCGGGACCAGCTCATGACGCTGCTGCGCGATTTGAAGGCCCAGGGGAAACGGGTGGTCGGCTACGGCGCGACCTCGAAGAGCACCACCATTACCAACTACTGCGGCATCACCCCCGACCTGGTGGAGTTCATCAGCGACACCACGCCGATTAAGCAGGGCAAATTCAGCCCCGGGGCTCACATTCCGGTCCGACCTTATGAGGTCTTTTCCAGCGATTATCCCGAGTATGCTCTGCTCTTTGCCTGGAATCATGCCGCGGAGATCATGGAGAAGGAAGAGGCCTTTCGGGCGGCTGGCGGAAAATGGATCGTCTATGTGCCGCAGGTGGGAGTACTGGCTTGAGAGAGATGAGAGAATTTGTTTTCGATATTGATGTCGTCGGGATATGCAACCTCCGGTGCCCGTCTTGTCCTCAAGGCAATGTCACCGGTTACCGCCTGCCGCATGGCAACATGGAGCCAGAGCTACTGAAAAGGATTGTGGATAAAGCGCAAGCAGAATGCAAGGTGCGGCAGATTAACCTGTTTGCCTGGGCAGAACCTTTGCTCCATCCGCAACTGCCTGAACTGGTCAACATCGTCCAGGCCAAGGGTATCCCCTGTCATCTGAGCTCTAACTTGAACATCCTTCCGGATGCCGATGCCATAATGGCGGCGAATCCCTCCAGCTTCAAGATTTCTGCCTCCGGATTCACCCAGGAAGTCTACGGCTTTAGTCACCGCGGCGGTAACGTGGCAAAGGTGAAAAAACACATGCAGGAGTTGGCGGAAGCAAAAAAACTGACCAACGCTTCAACCCGGATTTATGTCAATTACCACCGCTATCGGCACAATCTGAAAGAGGAACCGTTGATGCGTGAGTATGCCGCGAGCCTCGGCTTCAGTTTCGAACCTGCCTGGGCCCTCATGCTTCCGCTGGAAAAGATTGTCGGTCACTTTAGTGAGGCGAAAGATAAGTTTTCGCTGACTGAAGAGGATTATCAACTGATCGAGCACCTTGCCCTGCCGTTTAAAGAGGCGCTTGTTGCGGCGAGAGAGGAAGGAGATCAGCCGTGTCGGCTGAGAGATTCCCAGATAAGCCTCGATTTTCAAGGGAATGTTCAGCTCTGCTGTGGGATCTTCGATGCCAGCAGATTCACTTTAGGGCATTTCATGGATATGTCCCTCGATGAGATTCAGGAAATCCGGGACAGCCACGCCATGTGTGCCCGCTGCATGTCACTGGGGGGGCATGTCTACCTGACCTATGGCATACAAAATTTATTGCAATTAGTCATGGCGAATATTTCGCAGGAAGATGTCAAACTGCTGGATCTGGAAAACGAACTGGCACAAAAACGCCTTTGGCAAATTCTGCACGGGATGTATGCGAAACTGCCAGTAGATATTCTCTCAAGTCGTCAGAAAGAAGCGCTTTTGGCTTGTGCGCAAAGGGTTGGCAGTAAAGTAAGAAGTACCTTTTCACGAAGGGATAATTAAGGCATGATCGACGGTATCTGTTTCAAGGAATTGACTGACCCATACCGATGAGCGAGGCTTTTTCAGGGAGATTATCAGGGCAGACGATGATTTCTTCGCCGAGGGCTTTGGCCAGTGGAGTCACTCGCTGATGTTCGATGGCGTCATCAAGGCCTGGCACTTCCATCAGGTGCAGACCGACTGGTGGTACGTGGTCAGCGGTGTTTTGCGGGTGGGCCTTAGCGATCTGCGGCCGGAATCCCCGACCTTTGGAGCAGACCATGGATTTTCTCATGGGCGATTATCAGCCGGCCCGAGCCCTGAAGATTCCGCCGGGGATTGCCCATGGCTGCAAGGCGGTACAGGGGCCGGTGAACCTGATGTACGTGACTTCACATACCTACAATCCGGCGGATGAGATCCGCATTCCCCATGACGATCCGGAGATCGGTTTCGACTGGCTGCGCGGTCCGGAGATCAGGTGATAAATTGAAAACGGCACGATCGATAATCTGATTTTTTTCCGGGAAACAGATTCTGATGACCGGCGGAGCCGGATACCTGGCAGTGCGCTCTGTCTCTGCTCAAGGGCGAATGCCGGGTACTCAGGGTGCTCCACAAGGAGATGGCCTGCGAAGACAGGCATGTCTCCGCCGAGATCAGTGAATATGACTGGTGATATTCGTGACCCTGAAATATGGGAAAGGTGTCTTGCCGGAATTGATTAATCTTCCATTTTGCCGCCCAGACCAGCACCTATGTGGCCAATGACGATCCTGTGGCCGATCATGCGGTCAACGTGCTGCCGATGCTGCATCTGCTGGAAGCCTGCCGTCGGCGGGGAAGCCGGCCGACGGTTTGTTTCGCCAGTACGGTTACGATCGCCGGCTGTCGGATCGGTTGCCGGTCGATGAAGCTCATTCGACCATCCGCTGACCGTTTACGATCTGCACAAGCATATGGCCGAGCAGTATTTGCGCTGGTATTCGGAGCAGGGCTTTGTCCGAGGCGTCACCTTGCGGTTGGCCAATGTCTACGGCCCGGGGCCACGCAGCAGCTGCGCAGACCGGGGGATTCTCAACCAGATGATACGTCGTGCTCTGGCCGGCGAGCCATTGACAGTCTACGGACCAGGTGATCAGGTGCGGGACTATCTGTACGTCGAGGATGCTGCACGGGCCTTTTTGTCAGCGGCCGCGTCTGAAGAGGCTCTGAATGGCAAGTACTTTGTCATTGGCAGTGGGGTCGGCCATACCATCGCAGAGGCCATGGAGATAGTGGCTGAACGCTGTGCCCTGAGAACCGGCAAGCGGGTTCCTGTGGTGCATGTCAAGCCTCCCGCTATCCTTTCACCGATTGAACAGCGACATTTCATTGCTGACTCCGGATTGTTCCTTCGGCAACCGGCTGGGCACCTCGTATTCCCTTTGTGAGGGAATTGACCGAACAATGGAGCTGTCAATATGAATATACTCATAATCGGCGGCGCTGGCTTCCTTGGCGCCAACCTCGTCCGTCGCTGTCTGAAGCGAGCGGATGCGCAGGGTGACGGTGATGGATTCTCTTGATCCCCATCTCCACGCCACAACACGGAATCTGCAGGAGGTCTGGCCACGGATACGTTTTGTCCGTGGCGACATGCGCGATGAAACTCTCCTGGCGGATATCGTTCAGGGGCAGGACATCATCTTCAACTGTGCCGCGCAGACCTCTCATCCTCTCTCCATCCAGTACCCGTTGCTGGATGCGGAGATCAATTGTCTGGGGAATCTTAAACTTCTGGAAAGCCTGCGACTTCTGAATAGCAAAGCAAGGGTCGTTTACACCTCAAGCAGCACGGTTATCGGCAAGGCGCAGTCACCATTGGTGGACGAAGATCACCGTGAACACCCACTCGAAATTTATTCCGCCAACAAAGGCGTGGCGGAGAAGTATTATCGCATCTACCATACGATCCACGACCTGCAGACAATCGTCTTGCGCTTTGCCAACCTGTATCGGGCCCTTTGGCAAGGGGTTCCCGGAGTTCGGTTTTATTAATTACTTCATAAGTCAAGCCTGTCCGGTCAGGATATCAGGATTTTCGGCAACGGCGAGCAGACTCGCAATATACTCTACATCGATGATGCTACCGAAATTCTCTGGCGATCCGCCATGGAAGACGGGCTCGTCGGGGAATGCCTGTTCGCAACGGGTGACCAGCATTTGACAGTACGGGAAATCGCCGAAACCATAGTGCAGGTCTTTGGCAGTGGACGGGTCGTTCACATCGACTGGCCGGATGAACGCAAACGGATTGAAATTGAGCATGTGCAGTTTTCTTCCGAACGTTTGCGGAAAATTGTTGATTGGACCCCTCGGGTAAAGCTTTGAAGAGGGCCTTAAGAAAATCTTGCTGGCAACTCAAGGGGCATAACTTAATTTTCCCCCGAGATTCGCCGCGATGAGGATCTTGCTTTTGAAAATTATCGTCACCGGAGCACTCGGGCATATTGGCTCGCGTTTGATTCGGGTGCTTCCCGAAGCCTGTCCCAGGTTCTGAAATCGTCATGATCGACGATCTTTCAACTCAACGGTATGTTTCACTCTTCAATCTTCCGCAACAAGGCCGCTATCGGTTCCTTGAGGCCGACATATTAAAGGCCGATCTGGACTGAACTTTGCGGCGATGCTGATGTATTGTCGTGCATCTGGCTGCAATCACGAATGCCACCGGGAGTTTCGAAAATGCCGCAACAGGTCGAAGCAGGTCAATTTCAGTGGAACGGAACGGGTTGCCCAGGCCTGCTTGCGGAACAATGTCCCGTTGATTTTTCTCTCGACGACCAGTGTTTACGGAACACAGGCAGAGCTTGTTGATGAGGAACTGCCCGATCTATGAACTGTAGCCGCAGAGCCCTTACGCAGAATCAAAGCTGCGTGCCGAGCAACTGTCTCGTCAGACTCGGGCAGAGCGGACGGCCTGCGTTACGTGCTCTGTCGTTTCGGCACGATTTTTGGCCCTTCACCGGGAATGCGGTTTCATACGGCGGTGAACAAGTTCATCTGGCAGGCCTGTCTCGGGATCCCGTTGACGGTTTGGAGCTCTGCCATTGACCAGAACCGGCCCTATCTCGACCTCGATGATGCGGTCCGTGCCATAACGTTTATCATCAACCACAACCTCTTATGACCGGGAAGTTTATAACGTTCTGACCATGAATGCGACGGTGAGTGATATCATCGTCGATCAGGAAATCTGTCCCGGACCTGGAGCTATCAGCCTGGTCGATACCCGGATAATGAATCAGCTCACTTACACAGTCTCCTGCGCGAAGTTCACCGCCCTCGGTTTCAGGTTCACGGGCGATCTGCCGCAACGGGTGGCCGAATCAGTGGCGCTGCTCAAAAAGGCCCGTTCATGCTAAGTGAAGTAGGGAAGGCCCGGCCTTTTGTCACCATTGGCGTGCCCACATATAACCGCTACGATCTGCTGCGCCAGACCCTCGATTCCATCCTGGCCCAGACTTTTGGTGATTTCGAGGTAATCATTGGCAACGACTACACTGCGGAGATCCTGACGAGCGAGATGCTCGGCCTCACCGACCCGCGCATCCGCATCGTCAACCACCCCCGCAATTTGCGGGAAGTCGGAAACATGAATTCGCTGCTCGGCCTGGCGACCGGGCGTTACTTTACCTGGCTGTTCGATGACGATTTGTACGAACCGAACTTCCTGCAGACCGCCCACGAGTGTCTGGCGGAAAACGCTTTTCCGCCGGCATTTTTTTCGTCTTTCCGAATGTTGCAGGCTAATGAGCTGTTCACGCCCCGGAGTATCCCTTTCAGCCGAATGGAAGTGCTGACCGGGTCAGAATTTTTGCGCAGATACTCTCCTGACAGGCCAGCGGTCGTCTCGACCTGCGGCCTCTTTGATACGGCTCTACTGCGTGACGTTGTCGGGGGAGTAGAAGAGTTATGCGCCTCTGCCATCGGCGTCTATTGCGAATACCTCTTTCTGGTACGGTGCGCTCTACTGGAACGGATGGTCTACGTTGATTCCCAACTGGTGTTGTTCCGCATTCATCCCGAGTCATGGAGTGAGAACGTCTCTGAGTATGCAAAGTATGTCGAAGCGGGGGGGGAACTGGTACGGCGCTGCGCCGAGACGCTGCGTCATCCTCGTTTGAAAGCCGACTATAATGTCAATCTCATGACGATTTGCGAACAACACCTGATCACTATTGCAAATAGAACGGCAAAAATTGAGGTCACCAGCAGGAAATACGGGATTATTGCCTTTTATCGGGCTATAGCCAGATACCGTAAAGAGTCACGGAATACGAAAGAGAATTTTGTCAGTCAGGGTGGAAAAATCGGATTACATGAATGGCTTGACCTGATAAAGATCGATTTGAATTGTTATCGGAACATTGCGCTTATTCTGGCATCTTGCTTCTATCGAAGTATCAAGGGCTGAATCTGTCGAGCCTTCAAGTTTCCCGCCGTGTGACCATATGAAGTTTAAGAATTGAATTTTTATGCAAACGAGTCGTGAAATGATCGAATACGAAAACCTCCGTAGGGTCAATGAACCGTTCTTTTCTGAATTTCAACGGGTTTTTGCCGAAATCCTCGCCAGCGGCTGGTATATTCTCGGCAAAAATGTGGTCAAATTTGAGGAGAAGTTTGCCTGTTACTGCGGTGCAAAGCATTGCGTCGGGGTCGCCTCCGGGCTTGACGCTTTAACGCTGTCTTTCAAAGCCTATGATTTTCCGGCCGGAAGTGAAGTTCTCGTCCCTTCCAATACCTACATTGCCACTCTCCTTGCCATCCTTCAGTCAGGTTTGAAGCCGGTTTTAGTGGAACCTGACCCACATACCTGTAATCTCGACCCGAATCTTCTGGAGAAGCAGATAACGGCCAATACGGTCGCCATCATGGCCGTTCATCTCTATGGCAAGCTCTGTGACATGGACCACATCGGCGCGATTGCTGAGCGGCACGGCCTGAAGGTTTTCGAGGATTGCGCCCAGGCGCACGGAACTGCGCTTGGCGGGCGCCGCGCAGGCTCCTTCGGTGACTGTGCGGCCTTTAGCTTTTACCCGACCAAAAACCTGGGGGCGCTCGGTGACGCCGGGGCGGTGGTCACCAATGACGAGACTGTCGCTGCAAGAGTCAGAATGCTCCGTAACTACGGGTCGGCCAAAAGTATCATAACGAAGTCGTCGGGGTAAATTCACGCCTGGATGAGATTCAGGCAGCATTCCTTTCGATCAAACTGGCAGCTCTCGACCATATCAATGAGCACAAGAGGACTCTCGCCGCGCATTATCATCAATATCTGAGTGATGATTTTGTCAAGCCTCTGATTCAGGATGGTTATTTCGACGTCTATCATATTTACAATGTGCGTCATCCTCAGCGCGATGCGCTGAAGAGCTATCTGGCGGAGAATGGCATTCTCACGGAGATTCATTATCCGGTGCCGCCGCATCGGCAGAACGCCCTGCTGGGGATGTTCGATTCTGACGCCTATCCGATTGCTGACCAGATTCACTCCACAACGCTCAGTTTGCCGATTTCGGCCTGCCATACAGAGGAGGATATCGCGCGCGTGATTGAGGTTATGAACAGGTTCGTAAAACCATGAAAATAGCCCTGAACGCGACCATGTTTCGGCCGGGTCAGATAGGCGGCATGGAGACCTATTTTCGAAACCTGTCTTCCTCACTGCAGAGAATAGACTCAGAGAATCAATATTCACTTCTCTGCGATAGCCGCTACATCAACGAATTGGCTGTTTCAAACCCAAAATTCAGCACAAAAGCAGTCAATTTCACCAAGCCCTCGCTCGGTTGGCTTATAAGGGGTATTGTCAGAAATACAACGAAAATCGACATCTTAAGGCCGGTCATGAATCGTCTGGAGAGTGGATGTCATCCATCATCCATTTTCAATTCTTAACCCGCTACATCTTAAGATCCCTTCTGTTTTGACATTTCATGATATGCAGCATGAATTTTTCCCGGAGTATTTCTCGCCCCTTGAGATGAAGGGCCGAAAGGAATTCTACCGACCATCGGCAGAGCAGGCGACCAGGATCATCGCAATTTCAGAACATGCCAAAGCAAATCTTGTCGAGAGATATGAATATATCACCTGAAAAAATCGATGTGGTTTATATCGGATGCGACTCGCAGTACCGAGTCCTCGATGATGATGACGGTTTAGGCAAGATACGTTCGAAATATGGCCTTCACCGGCCGTTCATGTATTACCCGGCCGCAACCTGGCCCCATAAGAACCACAAAACGCTCCTGGCCGCTCTCAAGATTTTGCAGGAAAGATATCGATTTGACGGACAACTGGTGTTGTCGGGCATCGCCATGAAGGCGAATGACGAAATCCTGATTGAGATCCAGAGTCTGGGATTGGAGGACACGGTCAAGATCCTAGGGTATCTGCCATATGCTGATTTGCCGGCTATTTACAATTTGGCACGGGTTATGGTCTTCCCTTCACTCTTTGAGGGGTTTGGTATCCCTCTGGTCGAGGCAATGGCTTGTGGATGCCCGGTAGCATGTTCCAATGTTACCTCTATCCCGGAAATTGTAGGGAATGCCGGCGTAGTTTTTGATCCCAGGTCTGCCGAAGATATAGCTGAGAAGGTCTGGGCGGCTCTGGAGTGATGAGGTCCAGAGAAAGGATCTGCAGTTAAAGGGGTTGGCTAGAGGAAAGCAGTTCAGTTGGGAAACTACCGCACGGCAAACAATAAAGGTTTATGGAGAGGTTTTTAGTGAGGAATATGGATGATACCCAATATCATCTGTACCAATTTATAGACTCGGTGAATATTGATTCACGGTTCTATATAAACAGTTACGTAGAGTAGTATCATGCTTGTATACGGCTTGCTCTCCCTGCTAACGATGCGTGGGCTAGTCAGTGGTGCTCCCTTACTCACGAAACTTGACCTGATAGTCTATTGACCGTGTCGGGGGCAGAATTATTGTTGCCATCTGGCCGGTCGCTCTGCTTCAGGCAAACCGTTGCTTGCCATCTCGCTTTTGGCGACCGTGTATAGCGGTGCCAGTTTTCTTGGATATGCTCTTCCTCCTTGTCAAATACGGTCTTGACCCTTAATATAATCCCGAATCGTTTTGAGGAGGGAAGGTCAGTCATCCCTCTTCGTTGATACTGTTGATCAATGTTTCCAACTTAAAGTTGAGTGACATTAGAAGGATACCCATTGAAAAGAGATGTGAGCATTCGGCGCGGACTGTGGCTGTGTACGCTCATGCTGTTGTTGATAGCATTTTTTTTGGAGGGGTGGTTTCGTATATACGACCTGGTCAAGGGGGAATTGCCTAACGAGACACTGCGTGCAGAGATGTTATTACGCAGAAGCTGGGACCACCCTTACCTTCAGTACACCTCCCCGGTAAATTTTCACGGGTGGGTGCAGCATCCGGAACCTGGCAAACTATCCTGGGTGGAAACCAACAGTTATGGCTTCCGCACTCGTGAATTCTTTCCCAAAGCAGAACAGACCTATCGAATTCTCATCCTCGGTGATTCTTTCGTTCACGGCGTCAATGCAAACCAGGATGAAACCATCGCAGTAAAACTCGAGCAGGGACTGAGAGCCCGCCTCGACAAAGATATTGAGGTTCTCTCCTTGGGCGTTTCCTCCTATTCCGGAGTACGCTACATGGAGCTGATGAGGCTTTACCTGAACCAGCTTGACCCGGACATGGTTATTGTCGCAGTCGATGCGAGTGACTGGAAGAAGATGTGTCCCGTATCGACCAGTATCGTCTCGATGCAGACGGCTATCCCCTGGTTCTCAAGAGTGCGGAAGAATTGATGAGAACACAGGGTCAACACCGCATCGTCATTGACGATGCAGGGATCCTCAGTGTACAAGACCGCGAGCCGAGACTGGGAACTTGACCTACGGCTTACCAGTGCACTTTTCGACCGTATCTGCCAACTTAAAAAATGGCTTCACATCAAAGCCATGAGAATCAAAGCCTCTTTCTTGACAGCATCCATCAATTCCCAGGACCATTCTGAGAAGATCATTCGTTACGAGGATCTCGTCGCCGAACACGGGACGGACCTATCCGGTGTCCTTCCAAAGCGAATGCTGGTCGATACGATCCCTTACGACCTGGAAACGGCAATTCGACGCTATCAACCGACTCTACTATGCCTGCGATATATCAAAAGTCAGACCGAATCTCGAAAGATCGAAATGCTCCTGACCTCCTATCCCTACTCATGGATGGTATCAACCAAGGAAAACTTAGCCTTATCAACTTCTAGCCTTCAAAGGGATATATGATTTTCGCGCCAATAGAGTTCATCCGGAACTGATGGACCATTACGCTGCAGAGCTTGGCATTAAGCACCTGAATGCATACCCGATCTTTGAAAACCAGGCCCAACGACTCTATGGGAATTATGATCCCCATTTTAACCCGATCGGTTACGCACATTATGCAGATTTTCTGACACGTGCGATCATTCCAATGATCATGGGCAAGTAGTTCGCTGGCCTGTTCAGCTTCGAGACTAGGCAGCCATGGCTCACCCTCGGAAAGAAGGTCTCTCGATTATGAGAGCAACTCGGCGACAGAAACAAGCTGGAAATGTAGCTAAAAAATTGCACACTATTATTTGATCAAAAAGGTTCATGCCTGAAAAATTAGAGGCCGAGGCACGAAGGGGAAAGGTTGCTGTTATGACCTGAACTTCTTTAAAGAGGATAGTCGGCGTCTGGGCGAAGTATCTGGCCCTTTGAATAAAACCTGACCCGGAGAGCCGTTTTGAAGTAGGCAAAATTAGCAAAAAACGGAGTTCTGAGACTCCCCTTCAGTGCGACACCTCCAGACGGTTGGTATCTCAATAACTTTGACGCCTAATTTTATGGGTTTAATGATAGTTTCGAGAAAAAATGGATGTTTTAATTCCTCCCATTTGATGGCATGGATAAGTGGTGTCGGGAATATTCTGTAAGCGTAGGTGAGATCAGTGAGGTTTGAACAGTAAAAAAGAGCAAAAATTTTTTGGAAAAGATAGTTTGCCAATAATTTGATCAAGTTGTAACCCTCAAAATTTCCACCTTTTAGCCAACGGGATGCAGTAATGATAGAGGCGGGATTTTTTTTTGCCAGGCAAATAAACTTTGAAACAACATTCGGATCAGTTTCGAGGTCCGTCGACATCATAATGGTATGGCTACCATTTGACAGTTCGAAGGCTTCCCGCATGGCACCGCCGATAAATGGAAGTTGCTGGTGATGAATGCGGCACTTCTCTCCCAATTCTTGATCAAGAGCTTTACAAATCTCCAGGCTCTCAGGGGTCGTCCTTTCACAGACGACGATTAAATATTCACAAATATCTTCGGTATTACATGTTTTTTTGATGATTTCGATAGTCTGTTCAAGGGAATAGGTTTCGTTGATTACCGGTAAGACTACTGTGACACTTTACAAAGCGGTCAGTTTGAGTTGACTCCTTCATATTCGCTGCAACCAATCCTCGTAGACTAATTGGAGTGTCTGTTCGATTTTATAACGTTGAGTCCATCCTAAAGACATAAGTTTTGCAGGGTCACCAAGCAGTAATTTTTCATCGGAGGGTCTATATAACGCCGGGTCTTCCTCAACTTTCACACTCAGCCCAGAGATTTCAACGAGCATCCGTAAAATCTCGGCAATCGTATGGCTGGTCCCTGTACAGATATTCACCGGTTCTCCGGGTTGTCCTTTTTCAAGCAGACACATCATCGCATCCACTCCATCTCGCACATCAATAAAATCACGTGCTGTAGTGAGATTGCCCACCTTCATGAGCGGCGCTCTCTTGCCTTTTGCAATCAATGCAAGCTGTCTTGCAAAATTCTGGATTGCGGTTACCGGAGGATGCCCTGTTCCGACATGAATGAATAATCGAGGTAAATAAACCTGCAAACCATAATTGGCAAAATACTGATAACCGAGCGCTTCGGTTGCGGCTTTACTCACACCATAGGGGCTAACAGGTTGAAGCAGTCTTTCCTCTTGCAGAGGGCAATCCTCAGGCGAGACATCTCCATATTCAGCACTGCTACAGGCCAGAAGCACTTTTGCTGTCGGGGTGTAAATGCCGTGCTGCTCTTAGGACGTTAAGCGTTCCTTGGTAATTAGTGGTATGTGTCAACTCTTCGGATTGCCAGGAAATTTTGTTAAATGCTTGTGCTGCCAAGTGGATAACAAGCTCCGGTTGCACTTCACGAAAGACGGCCTCCACTGCATCACGGTCCAGAATATCGCAGCGGATTATATTTGGGTCAGGTACTAGCGGCAAGTCGGCTTGAAGCGCTAGAACGAGCGATACCGTAAGTTGGCCAGGCTAGGCTACGGGTAGTCTTGGCAAAGTGAGTGCCAATCATGCCGGTAATGCCTGTTATTAGAATTTTCATTGTATTCAGATGTTCTCTATAGGAAGATCACTTGAGGATTATAATAAAGTTTGATAAAGACTTCAGAAAGCTGACTTTCTATGTTTCAGCTGGAAATATATCAAAAAATCCACGGCGAGTACCAATATATTTTAACCTGCACCATCTGAAGAGGATTCATTTCGAATGTTAGTTTAGTGCAACAATTCTGATGCTTTTATCGCGTCGCCCTGTTACAGTTGTCGCAATCTTGCGACATTTAAAATCTGCGTTAATGGGAACGTGATTCGTACCCCTCTGAAACAGTCGCTGTTTATAAACTCTTGATCATTGTTACACAAAATCGGACTATGAAATCCTGATGGGTCGAAAGTTATGAGAAGCGAGGCTTTTGATGTCCTTTATCACAACGAATATGATCTCAATAGTTACGCCCTCTTATAACCAAGGGAAGTTTCTTGCCGAAACGATAGAAAGTGTGATTGGGCAGGAAGGTGATTTTTACCTTGACTACATTATTATCGATGGAGGATCGACAGATAATTCTGTTGAGATTATTAAAAATTATGAGAAAGTCGTTTAAAAAAAAACAATGGGAGATTAGATGTAAAGACATTCGTTACCGTTGGGTCAGTGAGCAAGACCAGGCCAGAGCGGATGCGATTATAAAGGGGTTTGCCATGGCAGAAGGCGAAATTCTGGCTTGGCTTAATTCCGACGATCTATACCTTCCCGGAGCTTTAAGTTCTGATCATGCAGTTCTTTTCTGAAGACCCCTCGCATGCTGTCGTCTATGGAAAAACGCATTTACGTGGATGAAGCAGGTGAAATTGTCGGATAGTTATCCAACCCATAACTGTTTGACAGAGAACTTTTCCCTTCGTTCAATTTTATTTGTCAACCGTCGGTTTTTTTCAGGGAAAACAGTACTAGAAGCGGTCGGTAGTCTTGATTTAAATCTTCACTACGTTATGGATTATGATTTTTGGATCAGGTTGTCAAGAAATGTTCGAGTTCCATTATATCCCTGAATATTTTGCTACATACAGATTACATGAGGAGTCGAAGACAGTTTCTAATAAACTAGCACTGGCGAATCATAAAGAGGCTTTGGATATTATTATAAAACACTACAAATGGGCACCTTTAAGTAGGGTTTACATATATTCTAGTCAGTTGGCCAAACAAAAATTTAAAAACAAAAAAAGCCTTCAAGTTAAAATTTTAATAATTTTTATGACCATATGCACATATTTGAGGCTTAACCGAGGCATAAAATTAGCTGATATTAAAATGATTAATCAGGTCAGAGCGCGGAAAAACTTTTAAGGGTTTTTGGATAATCTCACCGGAGATAGATGTGAAAATCGCCCATCTGGTATCAACCTTCCCCCCCTACAGGGGCGGCATGGGCAATACAGCGGCCCAATTCGCCGAGATGCACGCAGTCCGTCATAAAGTAACCGTGTTCACCCCCTGCTACGGGGAAAACACTTCGCCCGCGGATACTGTTTGCTTTCGGGAGGAGCGGCTTGCCAGCCCCCTGAGATACGGCAATGCTGCTGCTTTGCCGCAATTGATGTGGCGTTTGCGTTCCTTCGACATGGTCTACCTCCATTATCCTTTCTATGGCACCCACCTGGCCGTGCTGCTCGCCTGTCTTCTGTGGCGGTGCAAACTGGTGCTCCACTACCACATGGACAGTCTCGCCACCGGTGTCAAGGGCCATGTCTTTGAATTCAACCGGCGCCTGGTTCTTCCCCTGCTGGTCAAGCAGGCCGAGGTAATCGTCGGAGCATCCCTAGACTATATGGCCAGCTCGCATGTTGCTCATTATCTGAAAGCCGATCCGGGAAAATTCAGGGAGATCCCCTTCTGGGTCGACACTCAGCGATTCCAACCAGCGGCAAACTCGACCAGTGAGGAGATCGTTGCGCTTTTCGTGGGCGGGCTTGACCAGGCTCACTACTTCAAGGGACTCGAAATCTTGCTGCGCTCCATTCAAGCTTCTGCAGGGAAAAGTCGCAAACGGATCATCCTGCGGGTTGTGGGGAGCGGAGCACTCCTTGCCCACTACCAGAAGTTGGCTGACAGCCTGGGGATCTCCGACAAGGTATGGTTTCTGGGCAGGCTGGATGACGCGGCACTTACGCAGGCCTACCGTGAAGCAAGTTTTCTGGTGCTGCCTTCCATCAACCAGGGCGAAGCCTTCGGGCTCGTGCTGCTCGAAGCGATGGCATCAGGCAAGCCGGTGATCGCCAGTAACCTGCCCGGAGTGCGCAGCGTCTTTACCGACGGCAAGGAAGGCCTGGTAGTTCGCGTTGGGGACGCCGAAGACCTGGCTGAAAAAATGTTACGGCTTGCGGATGACGATGCCTTGCGCGACCAGATGGGTCGGCGTGCACGGGATTTGGTGCTGAGCAAATATCAGGTGGAAGTAGCGGCAAAGCAGCTCGAAGATATTTGTTTGGATATGGCAGCGAACAGGTGATTTTATTGAGTCCTTCGATTTCCGTCATCATCGTCAACTGGAACGGTCGCGAGCATCTGCCGGCCTGCCTCGACAGCTTGGTCTGCGCAAACCTTTCGCGACTTCGAAGTGGTCCTGGTCGATAATGGCTCCCGAGATGGTTCGTTGGAGTTCGTGAAAGAATATTACCCATGGGTGCGTCTCGTGTCTTTACCGGAAAATACCGGTTTTGCCACCGGCAACAACCGTGGACTGGAACACGCTCGTGGCGATTATCATTGTCACCCTGAACAACGACACGCGGGTCGATCCTGACTGGCTGGAGGTTCTTGTCGAAGTGGCCCGTGCCTACCCCAGAGTCGGCATGGTGGCGAGCCGGATTTGCGCATTTTCCGAGCCTGACCTGCTCGATTCGATCGGCATGACGATCTGTCGGGATGGTATGGCACGAGGCCAGTATCGCAATCGGCGTTGGTCGACGCTGAACTTGCAGGAGGTGGAAAAAATCCTGATGCCGAGTGCCTGCGCGGCACTCTACAAAAGAGCCATGCTCGAGCAAATCGGATTCTTTGATGACGATTTCTTCGCCTATGCCGAGGACGTCGATCTTGCTTTGCGGGGACGGCTGGCGGGGTGGGATGCCGTGGCCGCGACACGGGCCGTGGTCCATCACAAGTATTCGCAGACCGGTGGCAGCCTGTCGCCCTTGAAAGTTTACCTGGTCGAGCGTAATCATTACTGGGTGGCATTGAAGAATTTCCCCTTGAGCCAACTTGCAGGATTGCCATTTTTCTACACTTTGGCGTTATGGTGAACAAGTACGTGCAGTAATTTCCGGACATGGCACCGGTCGCGAGTTTCATTCCGAGGGTTCAAAGCTCAATCTTGTCGTGTCTGTGATCAAAGGGCTTTGGGACAGCCTCCGTGAGTTGCCGAAAGTTCTTCGCAAACGCCGGGACGTTATGAAGAACCGACAGTTGCCAAGTCGCGAATTCATCAGGTTGCTGTAGATCTTTTCGCCTGTCTTTCAGAGAATTGCTCGACTGTGACTGAAACAGAAACGATACTACAAAATTATGCCTGAAACCTTCATCATCGACAGAATCCAGGTCGTTTCGATCATTTTCAGCCTGTCCATTTTCCTGTTTATCTTCGGCTTGGTCAGACATCGTCGAATCAAGGAGGAATATTCCATCCTGTGGTTTGCGATGAGCCTGCTTCTGTTGTACCTGTCAATCGATCGTTTCGCCATCGATCGTCTCGGGCAGCTGTTCGGCATTGCCTACCCGCCAAGCGTGCTGACCCTGATGACCACCGGTTTCACTTTTCTTCTTCTTGTTCATATGACCGTGATCATGACCCGCCTTTCCGATCAGAGCAAGGAGCTGATCCAGGAGATGGCACTGGATAGAATTGCAGCAACGATGAAGGGCGCTGATCTCCTGGTGATTGTGCCGGCCTACAATGAAGGTGAAAGCATTGGTCAGGTTATTGCTGATCTGCGGAGTCTCGATATCCCTTTTGACATCCTGGTGGTCAATGACGGTTCTCTTGACGCGACCTCCTCCGTTGCGAGGGCGACCAATGAGGTTTTTGTTATCGATCTGCCCAAAAATCTGGGCATCGGCGGAGCTGTGCAAACAGGATTCAAGTATGCCGCCCGCCATGGTTACCAGGTCGCCATCCAGTTCGATGGCGATGGTCAGCATCTCGCCAGCGAAATCCCAAAACTGCTGGCACAATTGAGGCGACAGAGATGTCAACATGGTTATAGGCTCGCGCTTCATGGAGAAACAGGATGGTTACCGTTCGACCTTTGTCCGACGCCTGGGAATTGGTCTGTTCCAGGTCGTCAATTCCATTCTGATCGGCCAGCGAATCACTGACAATACCTCTGGTTTCCGCGCCTACGATCATCGTGCCATCATGTTTCTGGCCCGGCATTATCCTGTTGACTATCCGGAGCCGGAAGCCGTCATCCTGCTTGGACGCAACGGCTTCCGCATTATCGAAGAAGCTGTTGTGATGCGGGAACGGCAGGCAGGCGGTTCTTCGATAACCGCTATGAAAGGAGGCTACTACATGGTCAAGGTTTTGCTGGCCATTCTGATGACGGCTCTACGAAAACCGCTTGTCGGAACCGAGTGTCATAGATGCTTGATTTTGAAGTTTCAGTAATCTCTGTACATCGATTTCAAGCAGACTGATCCTGGATCAGAATGGTGTGAGCAGTTTATTGGTGATTAAAATATTTCAGGAAGGTGTGAACTTGAAAAAGCTACTACTGATTGGATTGATTGGCGGCCTGTGTGCCGGCTGCACGGTCTTCGGCAATTCCGAGGATGTCTATGCCCCACCCGGTCAACCTGAGGTGGAGATTGGGACTGTTCCTGTATACCGGCTTCTCAAGTATGCGGACAAGTTGGTGGAAGATCGCCTGGCCGTCAAGCGGGACGGAAATGGCCACACCGTCCTCGTAGCAGGGGAAGGCGAAATCGATGAGGTCGCGGTCTATTTGAAGGAAAGCATCCGTGACAGGCTGGCCGACGATTTGAAGACAGTCAATGATATTGCGTCCGGAAAAGTAAAAAATGAGAAAAAACAGTTTTTTAATAAGACTATCGTCATTGAAGATATTGATACGATACCGAACAGCATTTGGATGAGTTACAGTCCGAACAATTATCAGACTCAATCAGTGCTGTTCATGAAGCTTTCCGGCTTTGATATCGAGACGACAACCACTGTGCAAGTAAGTCGCCCTCCCGGAATGAGTGACCTGAGCATGGTATTGACGGCGCCGGCAATCAGTGAGCTGTTGCGGTTGATTGAACAGGCGGGCAATGTTTCGGGGCCACAAGACGTTGCTGCCCCAAATTAAAATCATTCTACCGAATGAACCTGCGAATCCGCCGCAAGCCTTGTGGTTTCTGTCTCAGGTTTTGGTAATATTAACAAAGTTGATATTCTATCGAGCTGGGTGCTCAGTGGATCTCCTTGCCTGGAGAACTGGGTGGATTCCAGATAACCGGTGGCGATCCTGTCTGCTGTACGGTTGACAAAATCCTTGTGTCAAGGAGACGTCTATGACTATACGTGATACCGCCACGCTGCTTTGGACATTGGTGATTGTCCTGCTCTTGTGTGGCTGTACTTCTCAAAAGGTCTCGCCGGTGGTGTGGACCGATTCGCAGGTTGTCATCAGCAACTATCAGGCTTTGCAAATCCGGCCGGTCTTCAATGCCACTGAATATCCAGTCAAGGATACCATCCTCACGGATCTTGCTGTCTATCTAACAGAGCAATTCCAGATGAGGCATCTCAAGGTCCTCGCCGCGCCGGAAATGAGTAGTGGAGTGTTGGCAGTGGAGAGCGACCTGCTGGTTTTCGTGCCATCTGAACACTTGGCCATCTATAAGCCATGGACGCGCCCAATGTGGGGTAGGGGGCAATGTTCAGTCCGTGTCCGCCTGGTCGACAAGGCAACATCACAACTGGTGGCTGAAATTTACACGACCAAACAGATCAACACAAGCTTCTATGGGATCACGGCCGTCAGTACGAACAAAACCACCGAATGGATGCTAAGAGATATTGCGGCCAAGGTTGCTGAGGAGGTCGCAAGATTAATGGAAGGTGAAGCACACCGGGTAAACCCTGGCTGAGCTGTATGCCTAATGTCAACTCAAAGAGTTGAACCTGTCTGAGTTGATGCGTCTTTTTGAATCCTCGCCAGGTTCGCGTTACCCAGGCCGAACACTTCACATTCAGTCCGCCAGGTAGCTGATCCGGTCACCGACTCGGATTCCATGCCGGTCAAAGTAACCCTGGTTGACTTCCAGGGCGAAACGGAACGGCCGATTGGCAGTATAGGAACGCGCTTCACACTCTGTCCTGTTCTCTCCGCAGGGCATCATGTCGATGATCTGGAAAATCGTCCCGTTTTGATCCGCATAGGCGACACTTAGAGGAATGAAGGTGTCAAACATCCAGAATCTACCCTGATGCGGAAGCGGGTAGACAAAAAGCATCCCGGCCGATTCAGCCAGGTCCGTGCGATACATCAGTCCGCGCATGTGCTGCGGTCCGGTTTTGGCAATGTCGACTCGCAGTATGTTCGTCTCGCCTGAGCCGTGTATATACACAGTTCCGGAGGCAAATTCGACAGGATAAACGCCTCCAGGGAGTTCGACTTGCGTGCCAGTCACGTTGGTGGTCGGCACATCGAGTCCCGCCCGAGCGACCGTAGACATCATCAGCCCACAACAGGCCCCTGCCACTGCGATGGCGCGCAAGGTGTGGATGATCACCTGGGCCTCCTTGCAACGGTTCAGGTTTGCCGTGATCCGGCATGCCTTGTTCTGACGGAGCTCATGGCCGGTCGTGTTTTGTCAGAAAATCTCATTTCTTTACCAGGCCGTTGGCGAAATAAACGGAATCAAAGGTGCGACCGAGTGCTCTGCTCTGGAAGTTTTTCATTTCCATGATGGGGGTGATTTCTACGGCATCGCCGATTGCCACCTCTGTCGGCGGCATGGCCGCCCATTGCTGCCGGCCATCACTCTCGACACAAACATATGAATAGCCACCCGCCTTCAGCGTATTAACAACGTTTCCACTGATAGTGAGGGCCGGGATCATCTTGGTGGGATTAGATTGCTGAGTGGAGCCACCGGTGAAAGCGTGAACGGAGCTGCTGAATAAAACCAGGAGCGTTAAAGTTGTTGCAAACTTGAGAACTTTTGACATGGGTTGTAGGTTCCTTTCTGTTTTGCGTTATTCTTAACATGGAAGGCGGGCACAAGTCATCTTCTACCGGACAGTTTGTTGCCGATAGCGTTCTTTTGTTCAGGCCAGTACTGATTTACGCTTGACAGGCCTCATCACACACTAATCTTATTGTTGGTCTCTTGCAGGAGAAAGAAGTGTTTTTTTAGTTTAGCAAAGCGAAGCAGACCTTCTATAATCTTTATGAGTTCTTTTGTAAGTGGTCCTGATATCATAACTAAGTTGGTTGACAAAACGACAGCTCATGACATAGAAATGACCATGACGTTGAAAGAGCGGGCCGCCTACACTCCTTAGTTATCTTCTTATTGAAGATGGCCTTATAGCAATCATTTTGTCTGTAATAGCCGGTAAAATTCAGGATTTTTTCACCTTGATGCGGCTGGACAATTTAAATATCACCAGTGGAGGAAGCATATGTCAAGACGATGGCTCTTAATATTGATTCTGCTGCTGATCGGCTCTCCGGTCTCCTTGCTGCATGCTGTTGGCATGGGTGACATGGGAGGTGTCGCGGGGATGGTGGACAAACTCTCCATCCAGACCAAGGGCGTCGGAGCAGTTGTCTTCAGTCACAGCGTGCATGGCACCCGGTGTAATATGTGTCACCCGAAGCTCTTCAAAAAGAAGAACAACAGCAACCACGTCGGCATGAAAGCGATGGAGAGAGGCAGATCCTGCGGTGCTTGCCACAACGGACGGCAGGCCTTCAGCGTGACCGGGGACTGCGTCAAGTGTCACGCCGGCGACATTGTGATCCAGACCAAGAGTGTCGGCGAGGTTTCGTTCAGCCACGAGGTTCATATCGGGATGTTCGGTTGCGAAGAGTGCCACCCGGACCTTTTCAAGCCACGCAACAACAGCAACCATGCCACCATGCAGGCGATGGCGGACGGCGCGTCCTGCGGCGCCTGCCATGACGGTGATGCCGCGTTTGGCGTGACCGGCGACTGTGCGACCTGCCATGCCGGCGATATTCTCTACAAAGACGAAGACGCCGGAAATGTGGTTTTCCCGCACACTGCTCACATCGACATGTTCGGCTGCGATGAATGCCACCCCGACCTGTTTAAGCCGAAGCGCGGGGCCAACAAGGCGTCGATGGAAGAGATGGAAAACGGCGCATCCTGCGGCGCCTGCCATGACGGCAGTGCGGCCTTCGGGGTTGCTGAAGATTGCGAGTCGTGTCACGAGATGTGATTTGAAAATGTGATCATGCCTGATGCAAAAGCCCTGACCAGAATCGGGTGGACGACGCAAATCATCAGGTCATTTAACGCCCAGATTGTTGCCAAACCCTGCACGTGATGCGGGGTTTGTTTTTATCTGGCAGGTGGGATTTCTACGAAACCTAGGGCAACAGATGGTTAATCTGTTGCCCTTTTGATAGTCCACCGGACTTCAAAGATGAAGGGTTTTCAGTCGCGTAGCTGCGGGCGCAAGTTGTCTCATCGGTGTGATCCTGCCACCCCATATGGACAGCAGTGCGGCGAGGCCCCCTGTAACGGGCCGGCTCGTCTCCTCTGCTGTTCTCTGGAAGCCAAATAACCTTTCGCGAACGTCTATGCCCTCCGCTAGGAGAAAGGCGTTTTTTGCTTCCTTTTTGTCGCCGCTTGGACAAAAAGGAAGGCGTCAGGCAGTACGCGAACTGCCGGTTTTGGTTCTTTATTTTTTGAACTATGTTTAAACACATAAAGCCAAGCAAAAACAAAACCCGGGGGTTGCGCCCCCCGACTGCGCCTTACTCTTTTGCTGGCCCAAAAGAGTAAGCAGAAAAAGGCCTGCGCTGCGCTGGGCATGTCTGGCTCGAAATGGCGGCAACCTCAATCAGGATTGTTCTAAACGATCAAGAGTCTACGCTTCCCCCGCAGGAGCCGAGGCTCTTGAGAGCCTCTCCTTTGTGGAGGCTTGCGTCGGTAGAGGTTGTTTTGGCTTTTCCCTTGTAAATCACACGGAAAGGTCAGGCCCTTTGACACAGGGCCGGATCCCCATCACAGAAGGTTGTTGAAGTCACAGACATCCGGCAGAGGAGATGCCCTCCGCAAGGAGAAGGCGTTTTTGCATACTTTTGTTGCCGGACAAAAGTATGGCGTCGGGCGGGACGCGACCCGCCGGTCTTGCTTTTGTTTTTAAATCACAGAGTACAACAATCAAGGGCAACAGATTCACCCACTGTTGCCCTCTCTATAATGAAGTCTTGCTGAACTTTGTCAGCAGCCTGGGCAGGGCGCTACTTTTTCAAATCCGGATTCCGAACCCCTCTTGCATGCAAATATTCCCCAATCCGGTCGACCGCCAGATCCAGGTTCTGCATCGAATTCGCATAGGAAAAGCGCAGGAACCCTTCGGCGCCCTGGCCGAAGTCGATACCGGGGGTTAAAGCAACGCCGGTCGCTTCGAGGATCTCCTTTGCCAAGGCGAGAGAGTCGCGGGAGATGTGCCGGGCATCGGCAAGGACATAGAAAGCACCGGCTGGCCTGGTGTGGACTTTCAGGCCGATTTCCTCGAGCCGCGGGATCAGGTGCCGGCGCCGGCGGTCGTACTCGGCGTGCATCGCTGCGAGGTGGGGTTGACATTCACGCAGCGCAGTGACTCCGGCCAGCTGGACAAAACTGTTGGCGCTGATCAGCACGTTCTGGTGAAAGGTCTGCAGCGCCCTGACCGCACTTTGCGGCGCGATCAGGTAGCCGAGTCGCCAGCCGGTCATGGCGTAGGCCTTGGAAAAGCCGCCGAGGACGAACGCCTGCGACGTGAACTCGAGAATGCTGTGTTCCTCTCCCTCGTAGGTCAAGCCGTGATAAATCTCATCTGAGACCAGCGGGATTGTCAGCGCGGCCAACTTTTCCAGCTCTTTGCCGGTCAGGACCGAGCCGGCCGGATTGGCCGGGGAATTGATCAGGAGCGCGCGCGTCCGGTCGTTGATCAGGGCTGTGACCTCCTCTGGCTGCGGCTGAAAGCCTTGCTCAGGGCGGGTTCTCAGGAAACGGGGCTCGCCGCCGACGAAGCGGATAAAGTTCGGATAGCAGGCGTAACCGGGGTCGGTCAGGATCACTTCGTCGCCCGGGTTGCAGAGCGCCGCAAAGAGCAACAGCATCAGCGGGCTGGTGCCGGATGAGACGATGATCTGCTCCGGGTCAACCGTGACGCCGTAGCGTTTCTGGTAGTGACCGGAGAGCGCCTCGCGCAGTTCGATCCGGCCGAGCGAATGGGTATAGCGGGTCTCGCCGGCCAGCATCGCCTCCCGTGCGGTGCTGACGATCGGTTCCGGGGTCGGAAAATCCGGTTCGCCGAGGCAGAGATAGATGATGTCCCGGCCCTCCGCCTCGAGCCGTTTGGCCCGCTCCATGATTTCCATGGCGAGAAACGGCGTGACGTCGGTGGCGCGTTTGGCAAGAGGTATGGCAGGTTTGCTGGTCAAGGGGTGCTCCTCGTTGATCGGATATCAACATTATGGAATCATACCAGCGCCACGCCGGTTTGTCCCTGCGTAGGTGGTTCAAAGGCTGCCTTTTTCGTTTTGCACCACAATTCAAAGACAAAAGCAAAACCCGGGGGTTGCGCCCCCCGACTGCGCCTTACTCTTTTAGCTGGCCAAAAGAGTAAGCAGAAAAGAGCCTGCGCTGCGCTGGGCATGTCTGGCTCGGAGGGCGGCGACCTCAATGCCGGACGTTCTAAACGATCAGAAGTCTACGCTTCCCCCGCAGGAGCCGAGGCTCTTGAGAGCCTCTCCTGTAGTGGAGGGTTGTGTCGATAAAGGTTGTTTTGGCTTTCCCCTGTAAACTACACGGCAAGGTCAGGCCCTTTGACACAGGGCCGGATCCCCATCACAGCAGGTTGTTGAAGTCACAGACATCCGGCAGAGGAGATGCCCTCCGCAAGGAGAAGGCACTTTTGCATACTTTTGTTGCCGGACAAAAGTATGGCGTCGGGCGGGACGCGACCCGCCGGTTTAGCTTTTCATCCTATTAAGTCATAAGACAAAATCAAAGCAAAACCCGGGGGTCGCGCCCCCCGACTGCGCCTTACTCTTTTGCTGGCCCAAAAGAGTAAGCAGAAAATGGCCTGCGCTGCGCTGGGCATGTCTGGCGCGGCAGGGCGGCAACCTCAATCCAGATTGTTCTGATCGACCAGAGGCCTGCGCTTCCCCCGCAGGAGCCGAGGCTCTTGAGAGCCTCTCCTTTCTTAGAGGCTTGCGTCGGTAGGAGTTGTTTTGGCTTTTCCCTTGTAAATCGCAGAGAAAGGTCAGGCCCTTTGACACAGGGCCGAATCCCCATCACAGCAGGTTCTTGAAGTCACAGAAATCCGGCAAGGGAGATGCCCTCCGCAAGGAGAAAGGCACTTTTGCATACTTTTGTTGCCGGACAAAAGTATGGCGTCCGGCGGGACGCGACCCGCCGGTTTTGTCTTTAATAGAAAAAAGCATGAGGGCAACAGATCAACCATCCGTTGTCCTCATGCTTCATAAAAACTCCACCTGCAGGCAGAACAAGCCCCGCAT
>CAWKAV010000014.1:0-5910 GCA_963847735.1 uncultured delta proteobacterium
GGTGATGCGGTTGTCATGCTTGGCCTGCGACTCGCCCTGGCTATCCTCTTGACTTGCCTGCTGGCCTGGCTCTGGAAACCTCAAAAAGGATCAATTGCCCCGGAGGTTTGATTCTTGACGACAAACACTGAAATCACCATCCCTATCTACGGCATGAGCTGTCAAAAATGCGTTGCCAAGATCACGCTAGCCTTGCAGGCGATGGCTGGGGTGGGTGCGATTGAGGTCTCGCTAGAGGAGCAACAGGGAAAGATTCAGGTGGTTGATGGCGGCCCGAGCCGAGAAGAGCTTTTAGATGTTGTCGTCGCGACGGGTTTTCAGGTCGTGGCACCAATTGCCTCGGATGAAGCTGGTACAGCAGAGAGTCTTGCTACCGAGCATTCCGTCAAAATAGAAGCAACCAGAACGAGTACCTTTATCTTGCAGGGAATGACCTGCGCCAATTGCGCGCAAACGATTGAAAAAGGTGTCGCCAAGCTGCCTGGTGTCTGCTCTGTTGCGGTAAACTTTGCCGCGGAAAAGCTTTCCGTCGTTTATGATCCAAGGCTAGTGCAAAGTGCCGATCTGATCGCCAAAGTCGATGCGCTTGGTTACCGCGCTGCGACAGAGGATGTCGAAACTCTGCACGAAGGCCGCACCCAACTTTATTGGCTGATTTTTGCCGCCTGCCTGTCGTTACCGATCATGCCCCTGATGTGGCTCGCACCGTTCGGCAAAGCGACCATTTACCTGCTTTTTGCCTTGTCGACCGTGGTACAGTTCAGCGCCGGGCTAACCTTCTATCGCAGTGCCTGGACATCACTGAAAAACCGCTCAGCCAATATGGACGTGCTGGTTGCCATGGGGATAACGGCCGCCTACGGTTATTCACTGTTGGCGCTGTTCAGAATCTTCGGTCTTTCTGGGGATGTTTTCTTCGAGACCAGCGCCATGCTGATCACCTTTATTCGTTTCGGTAAATGGCTTGAGGCCAGGGCGAAGGGGAAGGCCGGGCAGGCACTGAAGGCTTTGTTACACCTGCAAGCTGACAAAGCATGGTTGCTGATCGATGGTCGGGAAGAGCAAGTGCCGGCTGATCGACTCAGCGTCGGAGATCATGTTGTGGTGCGACCGGGAGAAAAAATACCGGTTGACGGCGTTGTAATCGAGGGCGGTTCGGCTGTTGACGAATCGATGATTACCGGAGAGCCCCTTCCGGTTGACAAGGGCCCTGGCGCAAAGGTGACCGGGGCAACGCTCAATACCAGCGGCCGCCTGGTGGTTAAGGCGACTCGGGTCGGCAGCGAAACGGCACTGGCGCAGATTGTGCGCATGGTTGAAACAGCTCAGGGCGACAAGGCCCCTATCCAGAGATTGGCTGATGCCGTCTCAAGCTGGTTCGTCCCTGCAGTGATCGTGATCGCGATCCTGACTTTTATCGCCTGGTATGGCCCGGCCCAGTCCGGTTTCCTGTTTGCCTTCAAGATGGCGATTGCCGTGCTGGTGATCGCATGCCCCTGTGCGCTTGGTCTCGCAACACCTACTGCGATCATGGTCGGCAGTTCGGTTGGCTTGTCCTCCGGCATCCTTTTTAAAAAAGCGTCTGTGTTGGAAAATATCTCGCGCCTGCAAGTAATATTGCTGGACAAGACCGGCACCCTGACCACAGGTGAATTTGCCGTGACGGACCTGCTGACGGCGGATGGTGTCAGCAAGGAAGACCTGCTCAGAGTTACCGTGGCACTGGAGTCAGCCAGCAATCATCCCCTGGCACGTGCGGTTGTGGCGTATCAGCAGAACAGTGAGCTTGTTCCACCGTCTGTTAGAGATGTCGAAGAGACCGGCGGCTTTGGACTGGCCGGCACAATTGGTGGTGTACAAGTCCTGGCAGGGAACCGGCGGCTGATGGCACGTGAGTCGATCTCTGTCGAAGCTTTTGACCAGCGAATTGATGCATGGGCTGCAGCCGGAAAATCGGTCATTTATGTCTCCGGTGACGGGCTATTGTTGGGAGCCATAGCTCTGGCTGATACCATTAAAGATGGTGCCGTCGAAACAGTTGCCCGTCTGCAACAGCTTGGCTTACAGACGATTATGATCACTGGTGACCGAAAGACTTCCGCTGACGCAATTGCGATGCAGCTTGGCCTGTCCCAGGTCGAAGCCGAGGTGCTTCCGGAAGGCAAACTGGAGGTTGTTAAACGTTATCAGCAAAAGGGCTTCTTCACCGGCATGGTCGGTGACGGCATCAACGATGCCCCGGCGCTGGCCCAGGCTGATATCGGTATCGCCATTGGCAGCGGTACAGATGTCGCCAAGGAAACCGGTGACCTGGTCCTGGTGAAGGGGGACATCCGCGATGTTGAGCGCGGCATACGCCTGGGACGGAAAACCCTTGCCAAGATCAAGCAGAACCTGTTCTGGGCATTCTTCTACAATGTGATCGGCATCCCGATTGCCGCAGGACTGTTTTATCCAGCTTTCGGAATCATCCTCAAGCCTGAGTTTGCAGGCTTGGCCATGGCCTTCTCCAGCGTTTCAGTCGTGATGAACAGTTTGTTGCTGAAGCGGGCTGCGGAGAAGCTTTGATTCCTGCTTGTTTGCGGCTGTATCAAGGGCAAAATGAGCGTAACTGTTTAGGGTAAGGTTCGAGGCCCGAAGTGCAAGGAACGCGGAAAGTCAAAAAATCTGTTTAACGCAAAGGCGCAAAGACGCCGAGAGAATAAAATCTAACTGAAAGGCTCGGATGCCACTTTGGGCTTTCGGCCTATGTGATCCCGTGGAGGGGAGATGTCGGAGGGGAACGATTTAACCGTTTACCACCCCCGGTAGTCGCAGCAGTCGCCGTTGTGGAAAATGCTCAACAAGCATTACGGAATCTCTGAACAGGAGTTCGAGCAGAAGTATCAAAAGGCTTACGGTTTCAAGCTCGCGGTTGTCGATGACGTGTTACGCGACTATCTGAAATGTGGTGACCTGCGCGAGGGTTTCGCCCGTGTTCGATGCCCCGACTGCAGCCATGAGTACCTTCATTCGGCTGCAAAGGTCGCTGGTTCTGCCCGAGCTGTCACGCCAATAAGGTGGTTCGGCGATCTACTTGGCAGCACAATCCTCTCCCCCCCCCCTACAGCACCGCCAGAATGCTTTCACCCTGCCGAAAATTCTGCGTATCTATTTCCGCTACGATCGTGCGTTGCTCACCAGGCTCTGCCAGTACGCCAACCGAAGTCTGCTCCATCTCTTCAGGACAGTCTTCAATGTCAAGTCTGGCCAGCTCGGCACGGTGACCGCCATCCAGACGTTTGGCGACTACGGTCGCTGGCATACACATCTTCACCTGCTGGTGGTCGACGGCCTTTTTATGCCAAGTGGCAACTTCCACGTCATGCCCGATGTCGGCCTCAAACCTTTGCAGGAACTGTTTCGTGCCGCGGCGCTGAAGATGTTGAAAAAGGAGGGGAAGATCGACGATGATTTCATCCGTAAGTTTATGCAGTGGCGACATATGTCCGGGTTCAAGATTCACAACGGTGTCAAGATAGACCGGCAGGACAATAAAGGCCGTGAAGCGCTCGCACAGTAGATCATTTGCAGTTCGTTTGCTTTGGAGAAGATACAATACATTGACGATTCAGGAACGGTGATCTATCGTTCGAATTTGGGGCATGGAAAGAACAAAAGAAACTTTAAGTTTCAGCGCAGAAGAATTCATCGCCAGGATCACCCCGCACATCCCTGACAGGTCTTTTCAACTGGTGCGCTATTATGGCTGGTATTCCAATCGCTCAAGAGGGGATCATAAGAAAAAGCAGCAAAAAAATAACACTGATACCACATCTATGCAGCAGAAATCCTGACAATCACCGAAGCACACAAAAAAATTCCATCAAAGACCTGGCGGGAGTGCATCAAGAAGGTCTGGGAAGTTGACCCGCTGGACTGTTCAAAGTGTGGTGGCGAGATGAAGATCATCAGCTTCATCGACGAGCCATTGCTGATCCACCGCATTCTTGAATACCTCGGTCTTTGGCACGAGAGTCTACCCAAAGGTCTGCCGCCTCCCAAAGAACAGGAAGACACCGCCGAAGTTGTTGTCTGTGAAGCGTTCGGCGACGGCTGGGGCCGTCACGATGAAACGGATAACACACTGCACTGACGGTCATGTGGGGTGTGCTTGCTACTTGACCCAGCAGGCAGTATAGGATAAGTGCGTGCAAAATCGGTGGCTTCCAAGTGGTTTTGCGGTGTTGAGTGGTTTTCCCTGCCGGGGTCTTGGTTTTGACAAGGTTTTGGTTGTTGGGTAAAATTGAAAAGGGTTGGTTTTTGTCTGATTATACCGTTATGGTGGACAGAATTTATTGATGTCGGCACAAACCTTAAGAAGCAAATTCTTATCATTCAATGGAAAGCCTCTTACGGCCAAACGAATCCTTCAGGCAATGCAGGAGCGCGTGCGGAATCGCCTGCAACCGGTCAATGAGGTGCGGGGAGTATATGCGACCTTTGCTGAAGCCGTTGCAGCGGCACCGCGGACCAAGCCTGTGGGTTACGACAACGCGAATGCGAGCAGTTGGTACGCCGAGAAGCATTCTGACGTCAAACTAGAAGATTACCCAGTTCTCTACTGGCTAAAAAGTGCATTCGAGGACAGTAGTTCGCTGTTCGAAATCGGAGGGCACGTGGGCGTGGCATATTATGGCTTCTCCCGAGTCCTCGAATATCCGCGCGAACTCACATGGACGATTCTGGACGTTCCGAGCGTGATGGTGGCCGGAGAGTCCCTTGCGCAAGAACGGGGCCGAAAGAACCTGCGATTCGCCCGCGAGGGGATATCGGGCGTGCGAGGGGCCGACATCGTATTTTCCGCCGGTGCACTCCAATACCTGGAAACAGACCTTTCCACAATCGTGGGCGACTTTCGACAGCGACCCAGGCATGTATTGATCAACCTGACACCGGTTTACGAAGGACCCAGTTTTGTGACTATTCAAAATGTTGGCAGTGTCTACTGCGCCTACCGGGTTTTCAACTGGCAGGAGTTGGTCGGCGGCCTCGAAGCCATCGGCTATCGACTGGTGGATTCATGGGGCAAGCCGAGGCGGTTCCGAGTACCGGGTCACCCCGACAAGGCCTTTGAACAATACAGCGGGTTCTACTTTCGGGCAGAATAGCGCGCCGCCTGCGCACTTGCGAGTCCGCCGAGTTGATTTCTTGGGCACCCACCGCGAGTTGACATGACACTCTCGCCACGCGCCTCCGAGGCCCCACATCTTCACACAGGTGTCCTTTTCAACCCCTGCGCGCCGTCCCGCCTTTCCTGTGAGTCGGATTTCAGCCGGCTCAAGATTCCAACGCTCCTGTTTGCGGCTGTATCAAGGGCAAAATGACCGTAACTGTTTAGAGTAAGGTTGGAGGCCCGAAGTGCAAGGAACGCGGAAAGTCAAAAAAAATCTGTTTAACGCAAAGGCGCAAAGAAGCTGAGAGAAGAAAATCTAACTGAAAGGCTCGGATGCCACTTTGGGCTTTCGGCCTATGTGATCCCGTGGAGGGGAGATGTCGGAGGGGAACGATTTAACCGTTTACCACCCCCGACATTCGCAGCAGTCGCCGTTGTGGAAAATGCTCGACAAGCATTACGGACCTTTTGAACAGGAGTTCGAGCAGAAGTATCAAATAATGGAACTTCGGCTTGGAGAACACTCTGCTTGATTTATTGCTCTATCCTGCTTGCAGTATAGTGCTTGAACCGAAATTTTCTGGTTAGACTATGGCGTTTTCACTCGTAATGAGGTTTAATGTCTGCTGAAGTTGCATCCTGCACCATGATTATTTAACCTTATGACAACCAGACGAAAAACAATCATCGGCGTTATTGGCGCTTCTCGGCCGTCACCCGCAGGGCTTGCTCTGGCCGAATCAGTCGGCTCTGAA
>CAWKAV010000015.1:0-12102 GCA_963847735.1 uncultured delta proteobacterium
CAATGTCCTGATGACTCTGACTGCCATCTGGCTGTTTCTGAAAGCCCAGGATTGAACTCCATAAAAGGAAACGGGGAGCAGACCCAAGGCCAACCCCAATCAGAACGATTGTTCATCTGATCTGCTCGGCTCATTGAAAGAGCCAGCAAATGCAGTGGCATGAACTTATTATGTTTGATGACTTCAATTGTGAAAGCAAAAGAAAAAGCCGCAACCCGTCGGTTGCGGCTCAGGATTCCCTGGTATCGAAAATCGTCTAATACGGCGCCACGTGTATCGCAGTCCCGCTTATCTTCATCTTTCCACCGGCATCAGTCTCGAAAAAGATTTCTGAAGTTCCCGCGAGCGCTCCATCCCTTGTGCCGAACCGTTTTTTATTGAAAGGGTCAACGGTCTCAGTATTGTCAATAAAGGACCAGATAGTACCGCTCTCCATGTCTGCCTGATAGGTGCCGAATTCGAGACCGCCACCCTTGAATTTCTCGACTGATGAAGATTGCCGTCGGGCGCAGGCAGAAGCAGAATCGTTGTCTGCTGCTCGTACGGGCCAGTGTAGTGGCCGGTGCTGTCAACATCGGTAGACAGCGTGTAACCGGCTGACACCGGCATCCAGACATCCTTTACTATCGATTGCTTGCCGGGTTTGTAGCTCACAAAGGCGAGTTGACGGTCCCCTGGGTGTCTGCGCTGTCGACGTTGGCTAATCGCCAGGTCATATCTCCCTCAAGGCCGTTTGACTGTTGCGCGACTCCGACCAGGTCACCGCTCAACATGCCCTGCCATTGGTTATGGTGGAAGACGAAATAAACAGCACCCTTTAAATTACCAAACTTGTACTCACTGTAGGCATAACCCCACCCGGCGTAATCTCCTGACAGAATGGTTACCTTCTCAATCAATTTCATACTGACTTTTCCCTGTGGCTGGGAATTGACAGCCAGAAATTCAAGCTGGCCATTTTTTTCGGTACTGACTTCAACCCACGTCTTTTCCGCTGTTGGTGAATACGGTGCGACAAGGTTGAATTGTGTTTCCTGAGCGAAGGAAACCGATACAAAACAGCAGCTAAGGATAATCATCAGTCCCCATATTTTGTTCTTCATGATTCTCCCCTTCGAGGTCTTCATATAGATTTTCGCAGAGACAATATCTCTCATTCTCTTGCCGTAACAATTGATCGAGATCCATCATGGGCACCACTTGTGATAGCCGGGCGTCACCCCAGTCACTGGTTCCCCAGGCCGCACCATGTGAGTGACAGGTCAGGCAACCGGTACAGTCATAGGCATGCCAGCTATACGCCTGCCACCCAGTCAGAATGACATTTGACACAGAGCTGGTTACCCAACTGCGGGCCAATGTTTTCAGGAGTCGGATTTGTTATAACAACCGGGCCATCTGTGCCCTGATGCCAATTTGCAGGATCCTGGTCGCCTGCCAAAGTTCTCGCCGAGTCATCAAGGAATTGACTCCCTTCAACATAATCACGCAGCATATAGGGGTTCCCGCCCGGGTTGGTGACGGCATCATAGGAACCATGGGCATCATGGCAGGCGACGCAATCCATCTCGGGCACTTCCGGTGCACCTGAATAGCCTCAGCCATTGACGCTTGGAATCAGCGCCATGGGGAGTATTTTTCCAGGCTGCGTCAATCCACCAGGGAGCGAAATCATAATTGCATGAGTCAATTCCGCCGATATAAGAACAGTCGTTGCCGATACACGGATTGCATGCTTCATAATCATAATTAAACTCTGCACAACTTAAATCAAGCGTGGCATTTTCGTCGCAAGTACCGTTAACCAATGCCGTATCCACAACTGCCTGAGCAACGCAGTTGTCGGCACAATCGTAAACACTGTCAATGCCGCAGCTGGTGTTCGGTGTATTCAAAGGTCGGCAGTCTCCGTTATCAAAATTGAAAATATTACAGTCGAGGTTTAGCTGTGCCACTGCATCACAGCTGCCATCGCCCAGAACCGCATTCACCTCTGACTGGACAACGCAGGTACCGGCACAATCGTAAACCATACCCGTCCCGCAGCTCTCGCCGGGAATATTAGCCGGTGGCGCCGTGTAAAAAGCCGGCACTGAAACCTCTGCTGGGAAAATTAGATCATTGGGGCCGTGATCACCCGTGTGACAGGACAGGCAGAATTCGTTCAGCGTACCGGTCCAGGCCACGTTTGCAGCAAAGGGATTAGTGATTTTCTGGGACGCAGCAGAAGTGTGTGCACCGTGGCAATCGAGACATTCGATTTTCGCGCCGGAAAAAGCCTGATCAGCATCACTGATATCATGATGACTGTTCACGGCACGATTGCTGCCTTCATAGCCGAAACAAGACGTCTCCATACCATTCGTTCCACTGCACGGTGCCCATGAAGCGCGTGGCGACATCAGGCGGCACGTTGCCGTTGGCAAACGGATCCATCGGGTCTTGGGGGGACGTCAGCCGGGTGGCTCCGTCTGCATCATGACAATTGGCACAGAAATTGGAAACATCAGGATCAGAGGCAAAATCCGATGGGGAAACAAAACCATATCCCGCCCCGCCGTCCGGATCGAGCAGATTGATCGTGCCGTCAGAATGGCTCGCATGTTCATGGCAGACCCGGCATGAATCCGAATCGAGGACCGCTCCGTAGTGGGCATGGATCTCAGCAATCGGGAATTCACCGGTAACCGCCCTGCGCCCGCCGGCAGGAATATTATCGTTATTGTCGACAACCTCGGCATGACAGTCGTTACACTCCAGGGTAAATCCTTCCGTACCCCATCCCGATTTGTAATCCTGCGCGGCGGGGAGGCCGGAAGACCAATCCTGGTGGCAGGGGTTGCAGACATCCGTTTCGGCCAAGTCATACAGGCCGTCTCCGTTCGTGTCCGTTCCCGATTGAAAGTAAGGGGGATTCGAATGGCAGGTTGAGCAGCCGAAGATCCCTGCCAATTCTATATGCAGAGCATGTTTGCCGGTGGCCGGCAGACCATGAGCGGCATCCGGGACCTTGTCAGTGTGGCAGGTTGCACAGGTAGCACAGCCGTTGGCAATGGCATTCTGAACATCTGCCAGTGGTGCCGAACTACTCCCGTCATAGGCGTGGCAGTTCGCACATGTATTTGATTGAACCGTCTTTGGTGCCGTCGAGATCATGCTCGACAAGGATTGTCTCCCAGGTAGTCAATCCGAGAGAGGTGCCATTGGCAATGTCGTAGTCGTAGTGACAATTCGCACAGCCTTGCAGCGATGGCTGAGAAGTGTCCACTGAGGAATTGTAACTCACTTGATTCGTCTCTGCGCTGTGATGCACCGAATGGCAAGCAGTACAGCTTGTCGGGGTGCCGTTCATACCTTGCTGGATAGCCTGCTGGACTAACCCAGCGTCAATCAACTGTGCCAGAGTAGTCATGGCAAAGAGCGCAGTCGGAGCGGTGCAGAATGTCTACGTCGGCTTGATTCACCAGGGTGCCGGCACCAGGAGAGCCGAGCACCGTGGTGTCGCTGGTATGGCATGCAGCGCAGCTGCTGTCGATGACCCTGTAGTTGTGTGCCGTCGCCGTCGCATGCATCGAGGTGCGGTCCTCGTGGCAGGTGTCGCAGTTGAGGCTGTTGTTTGCCCAGGCAGCGAAGACCTTTGCCATGACGATATTTGCACCGAAATTATGTTCATCGCTGACCTGGTCATGGCAGGAGGCACAGACGATGGTTGCCCCGGCTGGCATGTTGTTGCCGGCGGTTCTGACCGTTTTCCCGTAGTGACCGGGTAAAATATTGCTCACCGTTGCGTTATGACAAGCTGCACACGTCCCGTTCGGCGCCGGAACAGAGGCATGGATATCGTCCCACTCGGCAGGAAGGATCCCATGACAATTGCCGCAGTTGTCTGTATCAGGGTTGCCTCCATTAGGAAGGTTATCCTCGGCAAAGGTCAGGTCGCCTCCGTTGCAATCCTGGTCGATCCCGTCGTAGGGGATCTCGGCAGCGCCGGGATTGATACTGCCATCATCATCATTGCAGTCATCAGCACGGCCCGTACAGGAACCGATACTGGTATAGCCGTCCCCGTCGCTGTCAAAAGCACATGCTTGAGGGTTTGAGACGACTTTGGGGCTGTCCGTGCCCGCAGCCACGGTGAGCGAACCGGTCGAGATGGTGATGGTGCCGCGCACACTCGATGGAGAGGTCTTGCTTAGGAAAGAAAAGTCATAGCCGCCATCGAGGACGACCGCTCCACCTTTATTAAGATTTAAATTCTCCGTGAAGACTTCGCCCGCAAGCAACAGGGTAAAACTGGGGAGGCTTAAAACATCTCTGGCGTGATTATATGCATCCTGAATGGATGTTGAAGTGTAGGAATGACCTTCAATCTTTACCGAAACCGGGTCGGAAGAGCAGGCTGCAATGGATTGCCCCTTGACGGAGGGCAGTAATAACAGGAAAAAAGCCAATAGAATAATAAAGAGCCCCTTGCGCATCACCTCACCTCCACCCGTTTCATTCACAGCATCATCGGTTGCTCCGGAAGACGCATGCGCATCTAGTTGACCTGCACAGCCACGTCAGCATGGTTACCAGCTGCGTTGTACAGACACCCGGAAAATCTCTTGTTGCAGCCAAGCATAGATATTTATGCAAAAAAAATGCCGAATAACAGGTATTTTCGGTACGTTAGGGCATTGCACTAGACCGTCTTCATGAGAAAAAGGTTAACCGCTTTAAGACATTAGTAATTTTCGGTTACAAAAAATCACTGTTTGCGAAGTTTATTCGTAAACAGTGTTTCTCAAATGTGAACTTTAGACAGCGCACCAGCTGATTTGCGTGATGGCGCGAAAAGAAAGAAGCTATTTGACCGTCAGTATCCTGCAGAAACATTGCCAAGCATAAAATGGTTCGTTTCCAGACATCTTTGATTGTGAATCTATTAGAGCTTCTCGGGCATTATCAATCATGTCTTGCAACAAGCACGGTCCGTGTTGCCTGTAAGCAGCACTCTTCACTGGCCTTGTCTCCCTCGAGCTTTTTAACTGAAAAGATTACCCTGTAAATTCAGGTCGATGTTGAAAATTGGTCTGTAAACATCTCTTCGGCTTGAAGGCCTCCCTACGGATGACGCCAGATTCTGCCTTCAGCACAAGGGGTTGCATCCCCATTCCGCCTGCAGAAAGGGGTCACCTTAAAAAAAGGGGGACGGGCTTTACAGCCCGTCCCCCTTTCATGCAATCAAACAACAAAAACCTCAGTACCGGTATGAATCAGATTTGTACGGACCCTCGATCGGCACACCGAGATAATCGGCCTGTTCCTTGCTGAGAGTCGTCAATTTTGCACCGAGTTTGCCGAGATGTAGCCTGGCAACCTTTTCGTCGAGACTTTTCGGCAGGACGTAGACCTCTTTATCGTAATCACCGGTTTTCGTGAAGAGCTCGATCTGCGCCATAACCTGGTTGGTAAAGCTGTTGGACATGACGAACGAAGGATGCCCGGTTGCACAACCGAGATTGAGCAAACGGCCTTCAGCGAGGATAATCACCGCGTGACCGTCCGGGAACACCCACTGGTCAACCTGGTTGCCATGTTCGCGGGGGTTCTTGATATTGATTTTCTGCAATTCCGGCAACTTTCGCCAGCGCCGCCATCTCGATCTCGTTGTCGAAGTGGCCAATGTTGCCGACTATCGCATTGTGTTTCATCCGGGACATATGATCGACGCGAATCACATCCTTGTTGCCGGTGGTGGTCACAAACAGGTCGGCAGTGCTGACGACATCTTCGAGAGTGCTGACCTCATAACCCTCCATCAGGGCCTGCAAGGCGCAGATTGGATCGATCTCGGTAACAATGACCCGCGCACCCTGGCCACGCAACGACTGGCAGCAGCCTTTGCCAACATCACCGTAGCCGCAGACAACCGCAACTTTTCCGGAAAGCATGACGTCGGTCGCCCGCATGATTCCGTCAACCAAACTGTGTCGACAACCATAAACATTGTCGAACTTGCTCTTGGTGACCGAGTCGTTAACATTCATTGCCGGGAACGGCAATTTGCCAACTTTCTGCAGATGGTAAAGACGGTGTACGCCGGTCGTCGTCTCTTCTGTCACACCTTTTATGGAGTTGCAAACGGCCTGCCAGTCAATCGATTTGCTGTCGATCGATTGTTGCAGAACCTTCACCATCTCCACCCAGTCTTCGGCGTCGTCGGCCTGCAATTCCGGAAAGCCCTGCGCCTGCCATTCGGCACCGTTCAGGACCATCATGGTTGCATCACCCCCGTCATCAAGAATCATGTTGGGCATCTTTCCATCTGGCCAGTTCAGCGCCTTTTCAGTACACCACCAGTACTCCTTGAGGGTCTCACCTTTCCAGGCAAAGACCGGGACCCCTCGCGGATTATCAGGAGTACCTTCTCTGCCGACAGCGACTGCTGCCGCGGCCTGGTCTTGGGTTGAGAAGATATTGCATGAAGCCCATCGCACCTCGGCGCCAAGATCGATCAGCGTCTCGATCAGAACGGCAGTCTGGATCGTCATGTGCAGCGAGCCGGTGATCCTTGCTCCGGCAAGTGGCTTCTTGTTCCGGTATTCCTCACGCAACGCCATCAAACCTGGCATTTCTACTTCAGCCAGATTAATTTCCTTACGCCCCAAGACAGCCAGGGAAAGGTCTTCTACCTTAAAATCGCGATTTTCAGTCATTTCTGTTTCTCCTCAAAATAATGTTTATCAATTGTTATCGTTAAACCTTGCTGTCAACAGCATGACCCCCTGGTGAGATCCGGAGCCACCGAATTCCCGGTAAGTGCAAATCTGCATATCGGCCTCGGCCAACCAGTCCTCAAGTTCCACTCGTTTGAAGCCGAGCCACTGGTCTGCCAACCGCTCCCGGACCCAGTCGTATTCATGGCGTGTCAGATCGGCAATCACCAGCACTCCGTCCCTGGCGAGTGCACGTCCCACCTCTCTGAGAACATCCACCGGCTGCTCGGCGTGATGCAGGACCTGGTTCATCACAAAGGTCTGCACCGAACCGTCAGCCATCGGCAGATGATTCATCTCTGCCAGGCGGACGTCGACGCTTTCCGCAAGGCGATGATGTTGCACCGTCTCTCTGGCCAGTGTGACCATGGAAGGTGACTGGTCCAGGCCGATAACACGATCAGCCCTGTCGATCAGAAAAGGGAGCAGCGTACCTGACCCGACACCGATTTCAACGGTCAGGCCTCCCTCCGGCAGCAGTGCCAGCAGATCTGACTGATAATCGGGAAGCTTGAGCATCTCCGTATGCATGACGTCCCAGTCACGGGCATGACGGTCAAAGAATTCCTGGCTGCGTTTGCGCCTCCCCATCATGATCGAGAGAAGTCCCCCCGCATCCTGATCCCGCATTTCAAGTTCAGCGAGGTGCTCTTCGATAATCGGCCAAATCATTTGAAAAAACCGGTTTTCGGGCGCCAGGCGATAGTAGCGCCAGGTCCCCTGCTTTTCAACCTTAAGCAGGCCAACTTCGTTCATGAGGATCAAATGCCGTGAAATCCTGGACTGGCCCATGTTCAGAGCCTGCATAAGTTCCTGCACCGTAAAATCACCCTTGCGGAGTATCCGCAGGAGCCTCAGCCTAGTCGTATCGGCCAGGATTTTAAAAACTTCAAGCATATATCAACCTAAGACATTTTAAATATCAATTTTAGTTGATATTACATCTTCCGGATAAAAACAAGAGAAAACTGCGCAATGAATCAGGACAGGACCATCAGGGTCGCAGTTCCGTATGCGACAAGGCGTTGGTTTTGATCGGTAACCTTGACCGACAGACGCGCGGTACGACAACCCAGGTGCAGAAGCTCGGAGCGGGCGACCAGGGTATCCCCTTTCCGAGCGGATCTGACGTAACTGACATTAAGATCAACAGTCGCCAGTTTGAGACCTGAGGGGATAAGTGGCATGGGGAAGAAACAGACCGTATCGATCAGAGTTGAAATCAGTCCGCCATGGACCGTGCCCATGTAATTCAAGTGACGATCGTCTATCGTGACGGTCATCTCTGCATGTTGATCTGCAATTTCCTTGACTGCAACGCCCAGGGTCTTCAGAAACGGGATGTTCTGTACTTGTTCTTTAATACATGCACTCATGACAGCACCAGCAAGGGGTTATTAAATACGGCGACGAAGCTGAACGGCAAACCATAGCCGGACCAGCACTGCGGCAACAAAACTACCAACACGATGATTCGTCAGTGGTTCAAACCACCGATCGAACCAGTTCAGCCAACAACCTGGTTTTTGCGGGTGGCCGAGGTTGCCCAGATAGGCCTTTCGACAATCCATGGCCAGGCCTATCTGCCAGGCCTGACCGCGCACATAAGCCCCGGTAGCCATCCACAGTAACCATTTTTGACGAGATGCCATCTTGGACAGAAGTTCATCAATCAAACGATAAAAAGGTGCCAGCTGCAACGGTCTGGCCTTGTCCTGTTGTTGATAAATTTCCGGGGCCTTGGCAAAAAAGTCCAACCAGCCGACCGCCAGAAAATTCATCATCAAGGCATTGAGCGTTTGCCGGGCACGCAATCCTTCGGTTTCAAAACGGCGGGCAGAAGTGATGATCTCTCCCGGCAGAAGGAGCCACTCCCCCTGATTGCGAATCTGTTCCGCCATTGTGGTGTCTTCCATAACCGGCAGGTCTTCGCGAAAAGGACCCACTTGGTCGAGAAAGGAACTCCGGATCAGCATTCCCTGGTCCCCATGAACGCAACCTGCCCTGCCTAAACGCGCCTTGGTTTCATAGTAGAACAAAGCAAAATCATTGCCACCTGAATCACGTTCAAAGCGCAGAGCGAACCGGCCTGCGACTGCTGTTCCGGATCGGCCCTGGTAGTCCCGCATCGATTCCAGCGCCCGTTGCAGTTGGAGATGGTCATGCAATCGGCTGTCTGCATGGAGAAACAGCAGCCAGTCAGACCTGGCGATTTCGGCACCGGCATTCAATTGACGGCCGCGACCTCTTGGGCCGACCAGACATGTGCCGGCAAGACCCTTCTCCAAAAAGAATCTCTTTGCACCCTCGATTGTCGAGTCCACCGAGCCGCCGTCGGAAACAATGATTTCAGTCTTGACGTTTTTTTGACCAGCCAGGTCGGATAGCAACAGAGGCAAGGTTTCTGCCTCGTTCAGGGTCGGGACAATAATTGAAAGTTCCGTTTTCATTGCGCCGATAAGCTTCTAACGCAGACGGGCGGACCGTTATAACGATCCGCCCGCAAATTCGCTACATGTACCAAAATCTAAATTCCAGCTCTTTTCTTCAACGAATCAATACGATCGGTACGTTCCCAGGTAAACTCGGGCAGTTCACGGCCAAAGTGGCCATAAGCAGCCGTCTTGAGGTAAATCGGACGCAGCAAGTCGAGGGTTTGAATAATGGCACGCGGGCGCATATCAAATTCTTCCTGGGCAACCCGGGCAATGTCGTTGGACGGGATCTTGCCGGTGCCAAAGGTATTGATCATAACCGAAACCGGCTCTGCGACACCGATTGCATAGGCAAGTTGAACTTCACATTTGTCGGCAAGACCTGCTGCAACGATGTTCTTGGCAACGTAGCGGGCCATGTAAGAGGCGCTACGGTCAACCTTTGACGGGTCTTTCCCGGAGAAGGCGCCACCACCATGTGAGCCCTGGCCGCCATAGGTGTCAACGATGATTTTCCGTCCGGTCAGACCGCAGTCACCCATCGGCCCGCCAATCACAAACCTGCCCGTCGGGTTGATGAAATACTTGGTTCTTTCATCGAGCAGGTTATGCGGAATAACCTTGCGCACAACCTCTTCGATAATTGCTTCCTTAAGGTTTTCGTAAGTCACATCCGGTGCGTGTTGAGAGGAAACGACCACTGTGTCAACCCGGATCGGTTTGTCATTGATGTACTGGATCGAGACCTGCGATTTGCTGTCAGGGCGCAGGAAATTAAGCAGCCCGCTCTTGCGCACTTCAGCCAGCCTTTTGGTCAGCTTGTGGGCAAAAGTAATCGGCATGGGCATCAGCTCAGGCGTCTCGTTGCAGGCGTAACCGAACATCAGCCCCTGGTCACCGGCACCCTGCTCGGCAAACATGCCCTGGCCTTCCGTTACACCCTGAGAGATATCCGGAGACTGTCGGTCGATAGTGGTGAGTACCGCACAGGTTTCATAGTCAAAACCCATTGATGAATCGTCGTAGCCAATCTCCTTTATGGTTTGACGGACGATATCCGGCATATCGACATAGGCACTGGTGGTAATTTCACCGGCAATCATCGCCATGCCTGTGGTAACGAGAGTTTCACAAGCGACCCTGGCCGCGGGGTCCTGGGCGATTATCGCATCGAGGATCGCGTCTGAAATCTGGTCTGCAACCTTGTCGGGGTGACCCTCGGAAACGGATTCGGAAGTAAACAGGAAATCTGTCATTGCCATGGTTTTTTACTCCTAAGAAATGTCTTTGCGGAAGCGGAACATTAATCTTTTACGCTGTCACTGTCAAGCTTTCTGGCGTCTGGCAAAGGCAATCAAGAACAAAAGAAAGATTTTCGATCCCTTCTAGAATTGTCTTTCGGCGAACACCTGCGGATAACGCTGACGCATTTCCTTTGCCAGATCAGCGGCAACATCATCCGCCGTTGAATGCTTCAGAAGACTCTCGAGAATCTCCTGAACTTCTGAATACTTAACCTGGCGCATGATGCGTTTTACCCTCGAGATACTTGAGGCATTCATAGACAGCTCGTCAAAGCCGAGCGCGATCAATACCAGAGAATACATATCCTCGCCGGCCATCTCGCCACACATCCCTACCTCGATTCCTGCAGACTTTGCCGCCTTGCAGACACGCAACAAGGCCTGCAGGACAGCAGGGTGCATCGGTTCGTATAGATAGGCAACGTGCTCATTGCCGCGATCGATTGCCAGGCAGTACTGAATCAGGTCATTGGTACCGACTGAGAAGAAGTCGACCTCCTTCGCCAGCATGTCGGCGATCAGCACCGCGGCAGGGGTTTCCACCATGATGCCGATCTCTACCTGATCACCATAGGGGATGCCAGCGGAGCGAAGGTCCTGTCGTTCCCGCTCGACAAACTGCTTGCAGGCACGGACTTCGGCGACACCGGAAATCATCGGGAACATAATACGGACCGGTCCGGACACGGCGGCTCTGAGGATCGCCCTCAATTGCACCCTGAAAAGGTTGACCTCTTTCAGAGAGAAACGAACGGCACGCAGCCCCATGGCCGGATTGACTTCATCTGCGAGGTTGAACTCCGGGACAAATTTATCGCCACCGACATCCAGTGTCCTGATGGTGACCGGGTAAGGGGCCATCTGCTCAAGCGCCGAGCGATAGACCGCAACCTGTTCGTCTTCCGACGGCGGACCCTCTCCGGACATAAACAGGAACTCGGTGCGGAACAATCCGATGCCTTGTGCACCGTGCTCTCTCGCCGCAGCGATCTCTTCGACAAAATCTATATTACTGCGCAGGGCCAGAGTGAACCCGTCCAGGGTTTCTGCAGGGAGCCCTTTGAATTTAAGAAGTTCGGTTTCCTGATAATCGTACGCCTGCTTCTTTTGCAGGTAATCACGAAAGGTTTCCTGTGATGGCCTCAGGATCACGGTCCCCGTGTTGCCATCGATGATCATCGGAATGCCATTAGGAACCAGTGATGTCACCGTTTCCAAGCCGAGCACGGCCGGGATTCCGATTGAACGGGCCAGGATCGCCGTGTGCGAAGTCCGACCGCCTATATCCGTGACAAAGCCGACCACCTTGCTCTTGTCAATCTGTACCGTATCAGCTGGAGAGAGGTCGTGCGCAACGACTATCACCTGTTCATCGATGTCCGCCAGAGACTCGCGGGTTTCGCCGAGCAGGTTGCGCATCAGGCGGTCGCCGATCGAGTCGATGTCCGAATGTCGTTCGCGCAGATATTCGTCGCTGATCTTGTCGAAAGACCCGGCGGATCTTCCGCAGCACACGGTTCAGGGCGCCCTCGGCGTTAATCAATTCATCCTTGATCAGTTTGAGGGTCTCACCGATCAGCATTTCGTCTTGCAGGATCAGTC
>CAWKAV010000016.1:0-814415 GCA_963847735.1 uncultured delta proteobacterium
GGTGATCTCCTCGAGCGGCTCACCGAGCGCGGCGGCGTTCCAGACGCTGATCGGCGTGATCGCGGTAGAAGTGCACGTACTCCGGAGACTTCTCCAGCTCGGCGAAACGGCCGAGTCGCACGCGCGCCTCCTCGAAACGCGGGTGCTCGACCTCGACCAGCACGGTGCGGTCCGCCTGGACCACCAGCGGGTTGTCGTGACTCAAGCAGCGCTCTCTCCATCTCGCCGCGGTCGACGCGCTGCGACTTCGGCCGTGCCGCGCGCGGCCGTTCAGCGAGCGGCGCGCAGGAACGGTCCGGTGTGGCTGCTCGGGCGTCGCGGCCATCTGCTCGGGCGTGCCCTCGACCACGATCCGCCCGCCGCCGGCGCCGGCCTCGGGCCCGAGCTCGATGACGTGGTCGGCGCACTGATCGACGTCGAGGTGGTGCTCGATCACGCACCACCGTGTCGCCGCGCTCGACCAGCCGCTGCAGCACCGTCGACGCAGCTTCTGCGACGTCGTCGAGGTGCAGGCCGGTCGTCGGCTCGTCGAGCACGTAGACGGTGTGCTCGCGCGGCCGGCTGCGCGAGCTCGCCGACCAGCTTGATGCGCTGCGCCTCGCCGCCGGACAGCGTGTTGGCCGGCTGGCCGAGCTGCAGGTAGCCGAGCCCGACGTCGACGCAGCAGCTGCAGCGGCCGCGCGATGCGCCGGTGGTTGCCGAAGAAGTCGCAGCGCCTCGTCGACCTCCATCTCCAGCACGTCGGCGATGGTCTTGCCGCGGTAGCTCGACGGCGAGCGTCTCGGCGTTGTAGCGCCGGCCGTGGCAGATCTCGCACGTCACCCAGACGTCGGCGAGGAAGTGCATCTCGACGCTGCACCTGGCCCTTGCCCTCGCAGGCGTCGCAGCGACCCGCCGCGACGTTGAACGAGAAGCGGCCCGGCTCGAAGCCCTTCATGCCGGCTCTGCGGCAGCTCGCGCGAACAGCTCGCGGATCGGCGTCGAACAGCCGGTGTAGGTCGCCGGGTTGCTCGACGGCGTCGTGCCGATCGGGCTCTGGTCGACGACGACCAGCGTCGACCGCGTCGCAGCCTTCGGCCTCGACCTCGCCCGGCGCTGCAGCGCGCGGCACCAGCGCGTCCATCACCAGCGACGACTTGCCCGAGCCCGACACGCCGGTGACGGCGGTCAGCACGCCGAGCGGCAGCTCGACGTCGAGGCCGCGCAGGTTGTGGCGTCGACGCGCCGCGGCAGCGCGATCGCGCCGCTGCGGCTCGCGGCGCCGCGCCGGGCACGTCGATCGCGCAGCTCGCCGCGCAGGTAGCGGCCGGTCAGGCCGTCGCTGCTGCGCGACCTGCGCCGGCGTGCCGCTGGCCACGACCTGGCCGCCGTGCTGACCGGCGCCCGGGCCCGATGTCGACCACGTAGTCGGCGCGCGCGGATCACGTGCTCGTCGTGCTCGACGGCGACGCACCGTGTTGCCGAGGTCGCGCAGCTCGAGCAGCGTCGCGAGCAGCCGCTCGGTGTCGCGCGGGTGCAGGCCGATCGGTCGGCTCGTCGAGCACGTAGAGCACGCCGACCAGCCGGTTGCCGAGCTGCGTCGCGAGGCGGATGCGCTGCGCCTCGCCGCCCGACAGCGTCGCCGCCGAGCGGTCGAGCGTCAGGTAGCCGAGGCCGACCGACGTGCAGGAACGACAGCCGGTTGCGCATCTCCCTGCAGCACGTCGTGCCGCGATGCTCCGCTCGGTCTTGCGCAGGCGGAGCCGTCGAGCTTGGCGCAGCGCGTCGTCGACCGTCAGCCGCAGGAACTCCGGCAGGCTCACGCCGCCGACGCGCACGTGCCGCTGCGCCGCGGCCGCAGCCGCTCGCCCTCGCAGTCGGGGCAGGCTCGCTCGCGCATCACCGCGCGCGAAGCGCTCGTCGCCGGCGTCGCGTCGGCGTCCTGCCGTGGAACCACTCCTCGATCTGCGTGCCAGGCCCTTCCACTGCACCGACATGCGCCATCGCGTGCGCGACTTGCCGGCCTCGCTGCTCGAACACGACCTCGAAGCGCTCGTCGCCGCAGCCCCGCAGCAGCAGCTGCTTGCGCCTCGCCGACAGCTCGCGCCACGGCGCGTCGAGGTCGAAGCCGTAGCGCTCCGCCGACCGCCTCGCGACCGTGGCGTACCAGCCGTCGCTGCTTGCGTCAGGAACGTGAACGCCGCCGCCCGTGTGCGGATCGCGCCGCCGAACATCGGCCTGTCGGGATGGTTGACCAGCAGCTCTCGGATCGCACAGCGACGACCCGGCCGAGCCCGGCGCAGGTCGCGCACGCGCCGCGAGTGGTGGTTGAACGAGAACCAGCGCGGGTGCGGCTCGCTCGGGCACCGCGATGTCCGCAGTGCGCGCACGCAGCGGTCGGTCGTGAACGATGCGCTCGTCGCCGTCGCCGTCGCGCGGCAGCACGACCGCGCCCGTGCGCCGAGCCGCCGCCGGCCTGCTCGAGCGCGTCGACGAGCCGCGCGCGGTCGTCGAACGTCGTGCGGTCGATCACCAGCCGCACCTCGGCGGCGCCGCGCTCGCGACCCGGCGTCGATCGGCTGCTCGAGCCGCTGCTCCACGCCGTCGACGAGCACGCGCACGAAGCCCTGCTCGCGCCAGACCGCGCGCTGCGCGCGTCGAGGTACTCGCCGCCGCGCTTCGCGATCCGCGCGCGCGGCTCTCGGGGATCGTCGACCGGCGCGAGCACGTAGCCGCGCCGGCCGGCGAACGCCGTCGATCGACGTCGCGCGCGATCTTGCTCGGCGACCACAGCGACCAGCTCCTGGCCGTGCGTCGGGCAGTGCGGCCGGCCGATCGCGCGCCCACAGCAGGCGCAGGTAGTCGTGGATCTCGGTCGTCGTCGCGACCGTCGAGCGCGGGCTGCGGCGACGACGCGCTTCTGGTCGATCGCGATCGCCGGGCCGAGGCCGTCGAGCCTGTCGACCGGCGCGCGGTCGAGGCGGCCGAGGAAGCGCCGCGCGTAGGTCGACAGGCTCTCGACGAAGCGGCGCTGGCCCTCGCTGAACAGCGTGTCGAACGCCAGGCGACGTCTTGCCCGAGCCGGACGGCCCGGTGACCACGGTGAACCTGTCGAGCGGGATCGACACGTCGATCGCAGCTGGAGGTTGTTCTGCCGCGCGCCGCGCACCTCGATGTGCGTCGGCGCCGCGGCCCGCGCGGCGCTCGCGCCGCGCTGGCGGCGCCGCGCTGCGCCGCCGGCGCGGCGCGAGCCACCGGCGCAGCGCGCGCCCGGTGTGCGAAGCCGCCGCACTCCGCGACCGTCTCCGGCGTGCCGGCGCACGACGACCGTGCCGCCGCCGGGACCACCCTCGGGTCCGAGGTCGACGATCCAGTCGGCGCACTTCACGACGTCGAGGTTGTGCTCGATCACGATCATCGTGTTGCCGCCGTCGACCAGCCGCTGCATGCACGCGAGCAGCTTGCGGATGTCCTCGAAGTGCAGGCCCGGTGGTCGGCTCGTCGAGCACGTAGAGCGTCGCGCCCGGTCGCCGGCCGCTGCAGCTCGGTCGCGAGCTTGACGCGCTGGGCCTCGCCGCCCGACAGCGTGGCGGTGGTGCAGCAGGCATGACGGCTGCACTGACCCTTGCTGACCAGGGTTTTCCTGTACATCTTAATCAGCGTGAATCGGAATTCAGTGGCAATCTGCGCTACCTGCAGTATTTCCTGCCTGAATTCGAGAGGAGAGCACGTTTCACCGCGTGAATATCTCGTCAAGATGGTAAATGTGATGATCGCTCACCCCCTGATAACCATACATTTGAACAGCGAACTGGTCAACTCCAGTGGATTCAAAGGCAACTTCGAATCGCTGATCAAAGCAGGGGAAGAATTGTCCGGTGCAGCTGCCTGAAGCGGCCGCCATGAGCCGCACCGATCAGGTGATGCAACAGGTAACCGAGGAGTTGCGCAAGATCGAAGGGGTTAGCAGCGTGCTCGGCGTCAGCGGCTTCAGTTTGCTCAGCGGCCGCGGTGACAATGTCGGTTTCGGCCTGGTGATTCTGGCCCCCTGGGATGAACGTCCCGGCGCCGGTTTGCATGTCGATGCCATCTTGAAAAAAGCCCAACAAAAACTGGCGGCGATCTCATCGGCCAATATTCTGGCCTTTACCCCGCCGCCGATTCGCGGTTTGGGCCGAACCGGCGGCTTCGACTTCCAATTGCAGTCGTTGACCAAAAAGTCTCCCCAGGAATTTGTCGCTGCAGCACAGGCCCTGGTCGTGGCCGCAAATCAGGATCCGGCGTTGAGTCGTGTGTTCAGCACCTATACCGCAAACAATCCGCAAATTGCCTTGAATATTGACCGCAATCGGGCCGAGACCCTCAAGGTTCCGGTCAGTGCGATCTTCTCGACCTTGCAAGCCCAGCTTGGCGGGCGCTATGTCAACGACTTCAACCTGGCAGAACCGTGGCTATCAGGTCAAAATTCAGGCCGCGACAGAGCAACGCGATTCGATTGATGACATCAGCCGGCTCTATGTACGCAGCAGTGAAGGGAAGATGGTGCCGATGACCAGTCTGGCGACCCTGTCGACCGAGTTGGGGCCGCAGACCGTCGATCGTTACAACCAGCTCAACAGTATCAAGGTGAATGGCGGAGCGGCAGCAGGCTACAGCTCCGGCGAGGCGATGGCGGCGATGGAACGGATTGCGACCAAAACTCTCCCGGAAGGTTACAGCTTCGACTGGTCCGGCATGTCCTACCAGGAACGCAAGAGTAGCGGCCAGGTGGTCATCCTCTTCGCGCTGGCCCTGCTCTTTGCCTACCTCTTTCTGGTCGGCCAGTATGAAAGCTGGAATATCCCCATGTCGATCATCATCTCGGTGCCGGTAGCAACCTTGGGGGCGCTGGCTGGTCTCTGGTTGACCGGTGGGAGTCTCAGTATCTATGCGCAGATCGGGCTGGTGCTGCTGGTCGGGCTGGCGTGTAAGAACGCGATCCTGATCGTCGAGTTTGCCCAATCGCGTCGCGAGGAAGGTCTGTCGATCGCCGATGCGGCGGTGGATGGCGGACGGATCCGTTTTCGCCCGGTACTGATGACCTCCTTCACCTTTATCTTCGGTCTGGTGCCGATGGTCATCGCCACCGGTGCCGGTGCTGGCAGCCGCCAGGCGATCGGCATCACGGTTTTCAGCGGCATGCTCAGCACAACCTTGTTCGGAATATTTCTGATTCCGGTACTTTATTATATTTTTCAGTCGGCTCGCGAAAAAGGCAGTGCATGGCGCACCCGGAGACAGACAAGGAAACACGATGACGCTGCTGACTAAAGCATCAGCAAGACAAGGCATGACATGCAATGACTAAATCATCAAACGCACGGATACGCCGCGAGGTGGCTGGAATCTCCGCTCGGCAGTTCAACTGCTGGTCGTCGCTCTGACGTTGGCCGGCTGTATGACAGTAGGCCCTGACTACCAACCGGTCGAGACTCGCTGCGCCTGAAGCATGGCACACAGAGTTGCAGGAAGGCCTCATTGCGGGCCAGATGGATCCGAGCACACTGGCACGCTGGTGGGATGTGCTGGAAGACCCGCAACTTTCTAGATCTTGAGGAGCGTGCCGTCAAGGCAACCTGGAGTTGAAAGACGCCCAGGCCAGGATCAGTGAAGCTCGGGCCATGCGCGGCATCAGTCAAGCCGAACTTTTCCCGACCCTGGATGCAGGTGCCGCTGCCAGCAAGTCTCGCAGCAGTGAAAGTGGCGGAACAGGAGACTGAAATAAACCGATATGCTGCCGGTTTTGACGCTGGCTGGGAAGTGGATATTTTCGGTGGCGTGCAGCGCTCGGTAGAAGCCGCCCAGGCAAATCTTGAAGCGACTCAGGAAAACCTGCACGGTGTTCTGGTCAGCCTGCTTGCCGAAGTCGCCCTGAACTACGTGGAGGTGCGCACCTATCAGGCCCGGCTGCACACCACCAAAGCCAACATTGACGCCCTGCAAGAGAGCTATGACATAAACTTTTCCCGCCACCAGGCCGGACTTATCTCAGAATTGTCAGTGCAAGAATCACTACGTATTCTGGAAAGTGCCAGAGCTGCAATCCCGATCCTGGAGATAGGACTGGATGCTACGAAGAATCGCCTGGCGGTGTTGCTGGGAGAATCCCCCGGCAGCCTTCACCAGGAACTTGCCGAGAGGAGGCCGATCCCTGAGCTACCGGCAACCCTCATGGTTGGGATCCCGGCCGAAACCCTGCGTCACCGACCGGATATTCGCTATGCCGAACGCAACCTTGCGGCCCAGACAGCACGCATCGGCGTGGCGACAGCTGATCTCTACCCGAAATTTCACCTGTTCGGTACTCTAGGCCTTGAATCGATCTCTGCCGGAGATTTGTTCCAATCGTCCAGCCGGGCCTGGGGTATTGGCCCGAGTGCTAAGTTGGAGAATCTTTGATGGCGGTGCTATCCGTCAGAATATCGCAGGTACAAAACGCACGGCAGGAACAAGCACTGATCCACTATGAAGCGACCATTCTCCGAGCCCATGAAGATGTTGAAAACGCTTTGGTCGCCTACGCGAAAGAACAACTCAGACAGGAATCGATTACCAAGGCCTCAGCAGCAGCCGAACGGGCAGAGCTGCTGGCGCGCGATCAATACCAGGCCGGACTGGTGAGCTTACAACAACGTCCTTGACGCCCAGCGTGCACTCCTGCTGCTGCAGGACGAACTGGTCCAGAGCAAGGGTGCGGTGACAGCCAACCTGGTGCGGCTTTACAAAGCGTTCGGGGGTGGGTGGGAACCAGGTCCAGTAGAGCAATAAACAATATTCCGCATTTTTTCCACAACAAGCAGGGAAACGACAACGGGGGCAGATATTAATCTGTCCCCGTTGTGATTGGATTTTCTGCGTTCCTCGTACCGCGCTCCTCGTCCCTGCCTTTACCCCATACGAAGCTTGAGAAAACTTTCTAGATCAGGGCACTTCATATACTCGTTGTGTTCGCGCTCAAAAGCAATTGTGGATTGAGGTTTGGGGCCGTAGTCATGCCCCGGAAAGACTTTTGTTTCAGGCGGGTACGCAGCCAGTCGCAATATGCTGTGATAAAGAGCGGCCGGGTCGCTGCCGGGAAAATCAGCCCTGCCGCATCGCGTTACAAAAAGAGTGTCACCAGTAATCAGCGCCCCCGGCGGATTAAAAACCAGGGAACCGGGTGTATGCCCGGGTGTATGCAGAACCTTAACCGTGATCGACCCTATCTGTAGCTGGTCCCCTTCACCCAGAGTCATCCCTGCGCCCGGCACATCAAGTGGGTTGGCGGCAAGCAATGCTCCAGTCGCTTTGAGAACTTCGCCATTGCCCGCAATATGGTCGGGATGTCCATGGGTGTTGGCCAACACCACGAGAGACAGGTCGCGGCTGCGGAGGACACTCAACAGACTCTCCGGCGACATGCCAGGATCTACACCGAGCGCTTTGCCGGTTTGCGGACAGATCACCAGGTAGGAAAAATTATCGGCCCCGGCGACCGGAATCTGGACGATTTCCGCGATCATGACAGCCACGGCTCGACCGGGAAAGGTTTATTGCCGACCTTGCGAATTTCACCGTCAATGATCTTGAACATGTCGCCGGTCTTCTTGACATGCCACTCGTCGCCCTCTGCCGGCGGCAGGGGGAATTCACGACTGCCGAGATAAACATCCTCATTATCAAGCATGGCCCACCAGTCAAGAGAGCCGGTCTGCCAGATGCGGGTTTTCAGGTTGAACGCCATAAATCATCTCCTCATGCCGGTTAAAGTCAGGAGCCATCCGGCAACAGACGACCCCTTTTCATTATGAACATGCTGTTCCTGTTGTGGCAAGACTGGCTGAAAGGTTTTCAGACGGCCTCTTGCTCATTTGAGGCAGTGGGATAGCCCCTGCAGCCGGTCCCTAGTCTTTCAGTGGGTCCTCTCCGGTCTGCCACGAAGGCAGCACCCGGTCACTCAACTGAAAATCCGGGCCATCATGCTCGGTATAGATAATATAGACATGCTCTTTCGGCAGCCCCCATCGGCTGCTGATCTCCTTCATGATCGCCAGCGCCAGTCGGCGTTTCTGGTCAGCAGTACGGCCGAGACGGATGTCGGCATTCAGAAAAGCGATCTGACCGTCGTTGCCGGCCCGGCCGAACACCAGATCATCATGCTGGTAACAACGATAGGTGATACCGATATGATCTGTGCCGGTGCTCATGATCGTAGCAAAATGCTCGCGGACGGCGTCGGCGAAAGCGGCTTTTTCTTGGCGCTCCGGAGTGAAATTCAGTTCAAACTGCAGATGTGGCATCGATCCCTCCCTGATTTGGGTTTAATGCAAAGCATAGCAGAGCAAACAGGATCGGCAATCGACGGTTGTCGCAGAAAACCTTTCCACCTATAATAATAATGAAACGTTGCGAACCCTGGGTGAGGACTCTTATGAAATTCGTCAAAATGCACGGTGCCGGCAACGACTACGTCTATATCGACTGCTTCCGACAAACCGTCGACAACCCGGAAGATCTGGCGCGTGAGATCAGTGACCGGCATTTTGGTGTCGGTGGCGATGGCCTGATCCTGATCGAACCCTCGAAACATGCCGACGTCAAGATGCGCATCTTCAATGCCGATGGCAGCGAGGCGGAGATGTGCGGCAACGGCGTGCGCTGCGTCGCCAAGTATGCTTTTGATCATGGTCTGGTGGACCGCACCGAGATTACCATCGAAACCGGTGCCGGCAACCTGCCGCTGATCATGTATCCCAACGCCCGCGAACATATCGACAAGGTCAGGGTCAACATGGGTCCGCCACGACTGACGCGTGCCGATCTGCCGATGGCCGGCCCGGCCGATGAGCAGGTCATCAACATGGATCTGGAGATCCTCGATCGCACCTTTCAGATCACCTGTGTCTCGATGGGCAACCCGCACTGCGTCATCTACGTCGATGATGTCGCCAACTTCCCGGTCAAACGCTACGGCTATGCGATAGAGAACCACGACGCTGTTCCCGCGACGCATCAACGTCGAGTTTGTCGAGGTCATCTCGCCGAACGAAGTTCGCCAGCGCACCTGGGAGCGTGGTGCAGGCGAGACCTTGGCCTGCGGCACCGGCTCCTCAGCCGTCACCGTGGCCGGTGTGCTGACCGGACGCACCGCAGGCAAACTGCTCAATCACCTGACCGGTGGCGACCTGGAGATGGAGTGGGACGGCAGCAACGCGGTCTTTATGACCGGCCCGGCAGTGGAGGTTTTTTCCGGTGAATATATTCCGAGATAACAATGAAACCCAGGAAGACAGGAGGCAGAATAGAGGAAACAGAATAAAGGCCGGGACACATAACATTCTGTCTTCCACCTGCTTTATTCTGTATTCTTGATACGCTATGGACGTTCTGATATTCGATCTCGACAACACTCTCTACCCCGCAGAGAAACAGCTCTTCAACCTCATTGATGTTCGCATTAACCGCTACATGATTGAGGTCGTCGGTATCCCGGCGCCAGAGGTTGATGCCTTGCGGCGTGAGTACTGGCGTTTGTACGGCGTGACCCTGCAGGGCCTGATCCGCCACCATGCGGTCGATCCGGAGGACTACCTGTTTTACGTCCACGACATCGATGTGCCCTCCCGGCTCGCCCCCGACCTGGTCCTGCGCGAAGTCCTGGCTTGCCTGCCGCAACGTAAGGCGGTCTTCACCAATGGTTCAGTCTGTCATGCCGACCGGGTGCTTGCCGCGCTTGGCATCCAGGACATGTTCGAGAGGATCTACGATATCCGCGTCGCTGCCTACCTGCCGAAACCATTCCCGGAGCCCTACCATGCGGTGCTTGCAGAGTTGGGTGCAAGGCCCGAGCGCTGTATCATGATCGAGGACTCGCGCGAGAATCTGCACACTGCCAAAAAACTCGGTATGGGAACCATCCTGGTCGGGGCTGGCCACACGCCCGATTTCGTCGATGTCCATCTTGATAATACCCGCCAGATTTATGCCGGTCTGCGTTTCTGGGCGGATGCATCATGAAGCGGTTACTCGGCGCACATGTCTCGGTTGCCGGCGGGCTCGACAAGGCTTTTGCGCGCGGTCTCGAGAGCGGTTGTGCGGCATTGCAGATATTTACCAAGAACGCCAATCGCTGGCAGGTCAAACCGATTACGGAGGCAGAGTCCTCGGCTTTTCGCCAGACATGGCAGGAAAGTGGTATCGGGCCGGTTATGGCGCATGATGCCTACCTGATCAACCTGGCCTCACCAAAGAGCGTTGTCCGGGAAAAATCACGAGCGGCTCTGCGTGACGAGCTTCTTCGCTGCGCGCAACTCGGCATCACCGACCTTGTCATGCATCCCGGGGCGCACCTTGGGGACGGCGTCGCGCCAGGTCTGGAGCGAATCCGCCAAGACCTTCGTGAAATTCTTGCGGACACCCCGCAAGAAGTCCGCCTGCTGCTTGAGAATACCGCCGGTCAGGGCAGCTATCTGGGCGGTGACTTTGCCCACCTGGCTGCCTTGCTGGAGGGTTTTGACGAGCAGCGCTGCGCGGTCTGTTTCGACACCTGCCACGCCCACGCTGCCGGTTACGATCTTTCCACTGAACAGGGCTATACACAGACCATGACCGAATTTGATCGGCTGGTCGGTCTTGAAAGGATCAAGGCTTTTCATCTTAACGACTCCCTGAAACCGTGCGGCAGCAAGGTCGATCGCCACGCCCACATCGGCCAGGGTACCATCGGGCGCTCCGGTTTTGCGCGCCTGATGCAGGATCAGCGCTTCGTCGGGATTGCCATGATTCTTGAGACCCCCAAGGGCGAGCGGGACGAAATGGATCACGTCAATCTGTCTCTGTTGCAGCAACTGGCAGACGGGGCCTTGACATGAGAGCGGTCATCCAAAGGGTCAGCGAGGCCTCGGTGGTTGTTGGCGGACAGACGGTCGGTGCCATCGATCAGGGCTTGATGATTCTCCTCGGCGTGGCGCAGGCAGACACCTCGAAGGACGTCGCCTATCTCACCGACAAAACCGCCGGTCTGCGCATTTTTGAGGACGACGACGGCAAGATGAACCTGTCGGTCGAAGATGTCGTCGGCAGCATCCTGGTGGTTTCCCAGTTCACCCTGCTCGGGGACTGCCGCAAGGGCCGGCGACCGGGCTTTACCGATGCCGCGCCTCCGGAACTCGCCGACCGCCTTTACGAAGAATACGTCGCGGCTCTGCGCCGCCGGGGGATCAACGTCGCCACCGGGGTCTTCAGGGCCGACATGCAGGTCAGCCTGATTAACGACGGCCCCGTCACCATCATGCTCGACAGCCGAAAGCAGTTCTGATGCAAAACTATGACGAAACAGAATTCCGCGACCTGGGTCGTGGCCGTAGCGCCAAAAAACGTGAAGCCAAAACCGTGGAGCTGCTGGCCCAGCGCCTGGCAGAACTTGCCGATGCTGAACTCGCCAGGGTGCCGAAATCCCCGGAACTCGCCAGAGAGATCGAATTGGCCCGCAATACCCGCGGTCACAGCTCGCGCAAGCGCCAGATCAAGCATCTGGCCGGAGTGTTGCGTGGTCATGACGAGCAACGCGAAGCAATTGAAGCCGCTCTCGACGGGCAGTCGGTCAGTCAGCGCCAGGAAAGCATGGCCTTCCATCATTTGGAGGACCTGCGCGACCGTCTCTGCGCCAGGGCGACATTCGAGGCGGCTTTGACAGAAGTGAGCAAAACCTACCCGCAGCTTGACAGCGCCAAGCTTGGCCGATTGGCTGGTTCAGTACATGATCACAATGACAAAAGGGCTGCCCGCGAGATTTTTCGCCATCTGCGCAAGGCGGATGAGGCGCGGAGCGTGTGAACCATGCCCCCTGTTGCCTTCAATTTTTTTTGGCCGGCGTTCGAGAACACCGGCTATTTGAATAAAACGGTCGGCTGATATAAGTTCCAGGGGTCTTTTTCGCGTGGGTCTCAGGTTTATTAGTGACAAGACGGCAGTACTCATGGCCGCCTTTTTTCTAATGTCGATATTTTAACTCGGTGGTCGTCTTTGGCTAATAAAGCCTATTTCTCACAAAAAGATCAGGTCAGTTTTTCCCATGGAATTTTCAAGGAATGCTTGAATGAGCACTACCTGGAGCTAAGAAAGGGATGAGCACGTTCCGATAGGCCGCTTCCGGAAGCCTCTTGCAAAGTTGCCGGTTTCCTTTATCCTTAACGAGTCTGTGTGTTTATCCCTGATAACCTGAACCAGGAATTACTGTGGATGTATTGAAAAACCATTTTGATGTCATCGTCATTGGCAGCGGTCCGGGCGGAGAAGGTGCGTCGATCAAACTGGCCAAGGCGGGTAAATCCGTGGCCATCGTCGAGAATCATCTCCTGGTGGGGGGTGGCTGCACGCACCTGGGAACCATTCCAAGTAAGACTCTCATACACGTGGTGCGTCAATATGTCGAAGAGAAAAGGCACCGTCTTTTTGACCGGGGGCGGCATCCCGTCAGGGTCACCTGTGATGACCTGATGATCGCAGTGCAGGATGTGGTTTCCAACCAGGTGCGTGATCGCGAAGATTTTTACGAGCGGAACAATATCACGATCATCGCTGGCAGGGCCCGCTTTACCGATCCGCACAACATTGAAATTTGTGATGAAGCGGCGAATCGAAGGAGCTGCTCGGCTGATTATTTCGTTATTGCCACCGGTTCACACCCCTACCATCCCGATGATGTCTCTTTTGAGAGCCATCGTGTGGTGGATAGCGACACGATTCTGCAGATGCAGGAACTCCCCGGCACTTTGACTGTTTACGGGGCCGGCGTGATCGGTTGTGAATACGCTTCGGCGTTCAAGAATATCGGTGTCAAGGTTAACCTGGTCAATACCCGCGAGCGGCTGCTCGAATACCTTGATGATGAGATCAGCAGCGCGTTGAGTTACCATATGCGCGATGAGCAGGGGGTGATGATCCGTCAGAACGAGGAGTACGAACGGGTCGAGGTCAATGATGATGGTATCGTGCTGCACCTGAAGACCGGCAAGGTGATCAAGTCGGACATGCTGTTGTGGGCTAACGGGCGCACCGGAAATTCAGAGGGGCTGGGTCTTGAAAATCTGGGCATCGAGCCTGACCACCGCGGCAATATAAAGGTCAACGCGGCCTACCAGACGGTTCAGCCGCACGTCTACGCGGTGGGTGATATCGTCGGTTTCCCTAACCTGGCCAGCGCGGCTTACGACCAGGGTCGCTTCGCAGGGACCCATATCAGCGAAGGTTCCTGCGACGAGCGCCTGGTCAGGGACATTCCGACCGGTATCTACACCCTGCCGGAGATCAGCTGCCTCGGCGCCACGGAGCGTGAACTGACCAGTCAGAGAATCCCTTACGAGGTCGGCCGGTCTTTTTTTCGCAACCTGGCCCGTGGACAGATTACGGCGAACAAGGCCGGCATGCTCAAGCTGCTCTTTCATCGTGAGACACTGGAGATCCTTGGCATTCACTGTTTTGGCCACAACGCCACGGAAATTCTCCACATCGGCCAGGCGATCATGGCCCAGCCTGTGCCATACAACAGCATCAAGTATTTCATGAACACCACCTTCAACTATCCTACCATGGCAGAAGCCTATCGGGTCGCGGCTCTGAATGGCTACAATCGGCTATGATTATGTGGCGTGGGGTGGTGGGGCAGGGCTCAGGGTTCAAGGTTAAGGGTTAAACCCTTATCCCTGTACCCTTCTCCCGGTAAAAAATTTCCCCTTGCCTCTCCTCTTGCCTTTTCCGACTGACTTGCATAATATCCCGCCAGATATTTCCAGCCTGACTTCCCGCTGAATTCCAAGGAGACAACTTGATCTTCTCTTGCCATCCGGCCGCACCCTGCGGCGGTGTTATTTCTGCCGATCTCATGCCGGACAGGCTTGCGTCATGAGCCTGGATTCTCTCAACCCGCAGCAGCTTGAGGCCGTGCTGCACACCGAAGGCCCTCTTTTGCTGCTGGCCGGCGCCGGCTCGGGAAAAACCAAGGTGATCACCCACAGGGTCGCCCATCTGGTCGGGTCGAAGTGTGTTGATCCGGAGCAGGTGCTGGCCGTGACCTTTACCAACAAGGCGGCGCGTGGAATGCAGGAGCGGGTCGCCGACCTGGTCGGGCGCAACAAGGCAGAACGGATTCAGGTCTCGACTTTTCACTCGCTCTGCTGTCGTATCCTGCGTGCCGATATTGAACAGCTCGGCTATAAGCGCAACTTCAGCATTTATGGCACCTCCGACCAGCAGCGGCTGATCAGGGATCTGATGAACAGGATTGATGCCGACCATGGTCTCTCTCCCGACGTTATCCTGTGGAAGATTTCCGACGCCAAGAACAGTCTGCTGACACCGGCGAAATTTGGCACGTTCATGCGCGGTGATATGATTGGCGAGATGGCGAAAGCTGTTTATCCCGAATATCAGAAGAGTCTGAAAAGCTACAACGCGGTTGATTTTGATGATCTGATCATGCTGGTGGTCCGACTCTTTGGGGAGTTCCCGGAGGTCCGCGAGCGCTATCAGGATCGTTTCCGCTACATCATGGTCGACGAGTACCAGGATACCAATATCGCCCAGTTCACCCTGATGCGACTGCTCGCCGGAAAATGGGGCAATTTCTGCGTGGTCGGTGACGATGACCAGTCGATCTACGGCTGGCGCGGGGCCGATCCGGGCAACATTCTTGACTTTGAGAAGCACTTTCCAGGCGCCAGGATCATCAAGCTCGAACAGAACTACCGCTCTACGGCGCATATCCTCCAGGCCGCCAACAAGGTGATCAGGCACAATAAGCAGCGCAAGGAAAAGGCCCTCTGGACAGCCGGCGGCGATGGTGAAAAGATCGGCGTGGTCAGCTGCCTCGATGCCGAAGATGAGGCGCGGGCAGTGATCGAACGCATTCGGCACAATGTGCGCGACAAGCGCATGGCGCACAAGGATCACGCCATTTTAATGCGCACCAATGCCCAGACCCTGGTCTTTGAGCAGGAGCTGCGTTTTGCCGATATCCCCTACGTGCTGATCGGTGGCCAGCAGTTTTTCGACCGCAAGGAAGTCAAGGACGCCATCGCTTACCTGCGCTTTATCGTCAACCCTTACGATGAAGTCAACCTGCTGCGGATTCTCAATTATCCGCGGCGCGGCATTGGCCGCACCACCGCCGATCTGCTTATCCGTACCTCGATTACCAGTAAGGAATCGCTCTGGAGCGTGATCAAAAAGGCCCGCATGATTCCGGGGGTGACAGCCCGGACCGCCGAAGCTCTGGATGGTTTCGTTGCTCTGGTCGAAGGTCACAAGCGCTGGTTTCGTGGCGGAGGCAGGCTTGCCGGCACTGCGAAAGAGCTGTTCGCTGCGATCGGCCTGGAAGCTGAGTTGCGGCGTGAACCGGATTCCCGCGAGAAAGTCGAGCGCCGCATCGAGAATGTCGAAGAAGTGGTCAACGCTATCGCCGCCTACGAGGCGCGCGAAGGCAAGCCGAGTTTGACCGGTTTTCTCGAAAAAGTCGCATTGCTTGATCGTGATGAACCGGGCTCCGACAGCAAGGAGAAAAAGCTGGCCAGGGATGCTGTGGTTCTGATGAGCTTGCATTCGAGCAAGGGTCTCGAATTTCCACATGTGTTTCTGCCCGGCTTTGAAGAGGGTTTCCTGCCGCACAAGAAATCGGTCTCCGAAACCTTTGATGTCGATGAGGAGCGCCGCCTCTGTTACGTCGGCATTACCCGGGCCCGTCAAAAACTGACCATTCTGTACGCCGCTGCGCGCATGAAATATGGCCGGCCTGACACTCGTGAAGTCAGCCGCTTCCTGGCAGAAATTCCTGAAGAGGTGCGGCAGGAAGAAGCCCGGGCCGGATTCCATCTTGCCGAAGGCAATGAAAATGCCAGCCTGTCGGACATGTTTGCCAGACTGATGGGCGAGTAGGGCCGGGGACAGTCCCCTCCGTGCACACCTCTTTTTCATTTGAAATCGGACCTTTATCTGTCAGAGTATCAACACCATGAACGAATTCGAAGCCAATTTGCCCCTGGGCAAGCCCACAACCTACAAATCCGAATACGATCCAGGCCTGCTCTGTCCGATACCCCGCCGACTCAAGCGTGACGAGATCGGCCTGCCGGAGGATCTGCCGTTCCACGGTGTGGACATCTGGAACGCCTACGAGATTTCCTGGCTGACACCGTTCGGCAAACCGGTGGTCGCCATGGGAGAATTCCGCGTCCCTTGCGAATCGCTCAACCTGGTCGAATCGAAATCGCTCAAGCTCTATCTGAATTCTTTCAACCAGACCCGGTTTGATGATTTCGAGTCGGTGAGGTCGCTAATCAGCCAGGATTTTGGCGGTGCGGCCGGGGCGCCGGTGGATGTGCGATTGATCGGGCCCACGGAGCCTGCCTCTCAAGCCTTTGCCACCCTGCCGGGCCATTGCCTCGATGATCTCGACCTCAGCATTGATCACTACACGTTGCACGCCAGTTTTCTCAAAGGAGCCGCGGACCAACAGCACCCGGTTGCGGAAACGCTGCACAGCCACCTCTTGAAGAGCAACTGCCTGGTGACCAGCCAACCGGACTGGGGGAGTGTGCTGATTCGTTACCAGGGGGGGAAGATTGATCGTGAAGCATTGCTGCGCTACCTGATTTCCTTCCGTGAACATGATGAATTCCACGAACAGTGCGTCGAGCGCATCTATACCGACCTGATGCGTTTCTGTCGACCGGAAAAATTGACCGTGTACGCCCGATATACCCGGCGCGGCGGCCTCGATATCAACCCCTTCCGCAGCAACTTCGAGTACGAGGTGGAGAACCTGCGCCTGGCAAGGCAGTAGGCGCTGTTCAGGATACAAAAACCCCGATTAATAAACCGTGGTCCTCTGCGCCACCAGCTCAGCTGGATAGAGCGTCTGACGATGGTTCAGAAGGCCGGGAGTTCGAATCTCACGTGACGCGCCATTTAATACAAAGAGTTGCAGATAGAACTCTGCAACCCTTCAGGTTGCTGACAAAGTTAAATTTTGTTTCTTTGATTGAGAATGAGAGCAGCGGATCGATAACCTGTTGATCTTTTTATAGAACTTGACTCAAAAACAAACGCACAACCGTCGGGGTTGCCCGACAGCAACGTCATTTTCTTTGTGGCGACAAAGAAAACGAAGCAAAAGAAAACTTGGCGCTGCGCTAGGCATGTCTGGCTCGATATCATGGCAACATCAATTTGGATCCTACTGTCGATAACCTGTCTACAGATCCCCCGTAGTTGACGAGGCCCTTTTGGACCTCTTCCTCAGTAATATTTTGAATATTCGGAGTTGTTACTCTTCTTGCTACAAAAAAGCACTTAAAGAGAGGCCCCCTGCACAGGGCCGGATTCCCTAGTCAGCAACCCATAGAAATCACGGAAACCACGCGAAGGAATATGCCCTCCGCCAGGAGAAGGCATTTTTGCATACTTTTGCTGCCGGGCAAAAGTATGTCGGCAGGCGGGCCGAGACCCGCCGATTCTGCTTTTGTTTTTAAAGAAGAACTAAATAGCAACAGGTTATCGATCTGTTGCGCAAAGCTACTCAAAAACACAGAAACACACAAACTGTGGGCAGACAAAAAGCCCCCCACATTATCTCAGTGTGAGGTTTGTCAACAGTCTGAAGGGTTGCAGATAGAAATCTGCAACCCTTCTTGTTTGCCTGCCTCAAAGGAGGAGGCCAGGATGGGTGCCAAGTTTTGTGTTGTTGCCCTTTTGTGAGCATTAAAGAGAACGTTTGGATCGTCTAATCGCAAATGCCAGGGGCAGTAAAGATTTCGCATTTTTGCTAATTTCACACCCTACAACCAATGCAGGGGCATAAATAGGACCCTGTCTGTCAAACCTGTTTAAAAGTTGGCTCTCCAGTGCGCTATCTATTACGCAGTAACCTATTGTTTAATTGATATTCGATGCAAGAGGCAACAGTTGGTCAAAAAGTTCTGAAAGATTATCGAGGATCGCTCGTGCACGCGGCAGGCCTCTCTTAGGGCATGAGGCCTCCGTGAATGAATACTTTGTTATGAAGATTGCTGACAAAGAAGATCAACAAACTCTGCAATGAGTTTCTGCCTTTTGTAAATCGAACTTGACATATCCTCGGCGGGCGATAACTTTAATCATAAGAATGGGTCTAATCCCCCGCAGCTTGCTGCGTGGTTAGTTCATTGAGAACTCTTTAAGTTGAACCATTCAGCTTTATCTATAACGATCTTCAGACTGTAGCGACCCATTAACTTTAACCTTTCTTAACAAACTTGCCGGCGGATTAATCCGCCGAGAATAACCCTTAAAGCTTAGCTCTGTACCAGAGAATGCCATTAATCAAACTCAAGGGGGCCTTATGAAACCGTTTCGTCTGAACAAACACGGAAAGCTGGTCTTTCCATCGAGCATCTTCGTCGAGCTCGACTTCTCGATCATCGCCGATCTCGACCAGTTACAGGCGATCATTCGGCGTGACTTCGAAGTGAAGGCTCCCACGGGCACCGAAATCGCCGAGCGGGCTGCCGCTGGCGGCTATTCGACTCGCTATGACCTGTTGCGTGACATCGGATTGCACCTCTTCTGGGCGAACCGTTTCGCACTGGCTATGTACGACAAGCGGCCCACGCGCTGGCGCGATGTCCCGCGGACCCGCGACGACCTGTTCGTGCCTCTGCTGCGCCCATGGGAGGATCGTGCAGCAAAGTCCGCAAGTGTTCTCGCTGCCTACGGACAACTGCCGGCGAAGTGGGATGGAACGGCTGAGGACGATCTGTTCGGCATGCTTTTCGACTGCTTCTCGAACAAGCTCTATCTCGCAGCGGAACTTCCGCCGATTAAGGCAACGATTGCCGAGGCGCTCACCTCTGCCGGTGCCAAAACGACCACCCTCGGAGACTTCAATCCCGACCACCATCACTACAGCATCAATGACATCCTTGACGTCACAGAGGAACAGCCCGAGCTCGAGGCGCTCAGACGCTGGGCCATGCTGCTCCACAACCAGCATCCCTGGGATCGGAGCCGAGCCAAGCTGAAATCCTTTGCCGAAATGAAGGATGACGATATCGTCGTGACGTTCCACCCCAAAAACCGCGAGGTACTCGACTTCATTAATCGTGTGAAGAGCGGAGCCACCAGTGCGCTGTTTACACCGAAGCCAACCCCTGCCGTTAATCCTGTGAAACCCTTTCCGCCGGTGGTGATCGGCGACGCTGCTCCGATCCAACCGAAGATCGAGGCGCTGGCGATACGCAAGGGTGAGCTCATCTGCTCCAACGACGACGTGGTTCGGAATTCCCCACCCTCGTGGTCGCCGATGAGCGCGGAGGAGATCGCGAGACAAAACCGGCATCGAGCGACGCCGCTACACGGCCGAACCCCTGGAAAACATCGCCCTTGAGGCAGCGCGGGCAGCAATGAAGCATGCCGGTCGTGGGCCCGAGGAGATCGGCGCGGTACTATTCTGCTCCTGCACTTCGAATCGGCTGATATCCATCGGCCGCCACCTGGATCTCGGGCCAACTGGGCATCATGCAGACCCATTGCTCGGCCGACATTGTGGCTGCATGCGCCGGTTTCCCTTACGGCGTCGCCGAGGCGATCCGGCTGCTGCGGGAGGTCGAACGTCCGGTTCTGCTGGTGTTGGCCGAGAAATTCTCGGACAAGATCGGAAATGCCAGACCGTCACGGATGATCTTTGGCGACGGGGCCGCCGCCGTGGTGATCGCGCCTTCCGTCGGGCAACGTGACATCGAGGTGGTTCAGACCTATGCGAGCGGACCCTTCAGTCAGGTGAACTCCATTATCTGGCCGAACCATGACTTCGACAACGACATCACGGTGTATGGCCCCGAGGTAAAGGCGTTGGTTAAGCGATATCTTAACCAGATGATGGGAGAGATTTCCGAACTCAAGAGCGTCAAAGGGAGGGATGGCGCACTCATCGACGACATCGACATGATCGTGCCCCATCAAGCCAACAAGAACATGATTATCGATATCGCTGAGCCCCAGGGGATCAATGCCAAAGATATTTACTTTAATATTACCGAGGTTGGCAATGCCTCCGCGGCGAGCATTCCGATCGCTCTTGGCAGATTCCGTCTTCGAGGGGGTGTTCAGCAAACGGTCCCTGGTCTTCGCCCCGGGCTTCGGCGCTGGAGCTGTCGGCGGCTACGTGGTGATGTCGCTGGAACCCGGCGATGGTTGCACCAGAGGTTGCGACCAACTCTGGCCATGGGTCCATTGCCGACGACTGCGCACTCTTCACTTGAAGACATTCAGGAGGCGTTTGGTGGATAAGTTTTCGTTCAAGCGGATATGACCCGTCGCTATGTTTACAGGCGTCGAATCCGTGAGCGCCTCCTTGTTAAACCTTCAAGGGGGTTCACAGAGTTCACATTCTATTTTCGTAATAACATCTATTGAGCCACACAACACTGAGCCCGGTCTCTAGTCCCCCCGACCCCCGCTTCGGGAGATCATTATTATGGCAAAGGCACCAACAATCGATCGTTTTTTCGAACTTGCTGAGCACCTCGCCACTGACTTTTCCCTGATCAAGGATGTCAGCCGTTCCAACCGAGATCGCCAGAGACGAGAGGTGGAAGTCGCCCTGGAAGGCCTTGTCGATCACCGTACAATCGAAAAGACCACCAAGCGACTCAAGAGCTTGGACGTCGACACCTATATCCGTGAAACTGTCGAACCATCCGAGCAAAAGAACCGCACCGGCTTCAAGGCGATTCTGAAACAACTGAAACTTAAAATCGTGGATGAAATATGCCTTCGGGCCTTTGCACTGTGTCGAGGCTGAGTTTGATTTTCACGGTCGCAAGCGCCGTCTCTGCCTGCTGGGCCAGGAGCGCAATACCAACAACGGCGTCTGGGGACCTGAGCACCACCGCAAGGCGATCGAAGTCGTCCGCAAGTACGAACGTTATGCGGTCCCGGTCGTTACCTTTATCGACACCCCGGGAGCCGATGCCAGTGAAGCAGCCAACGCCGACAACCAGGCTCATTCAATTTCCCACTTTATCGCCGAGATGGCCAACCTCAACGTCCCTTCGGTTGGGATTATTCTCGGCAACGGTTATTCTGGTGGTGCCATCCCGCTGGCCACCACCAACATCATCCTTTCGGTGCGCGATGGGGTGTTCAATACCATTCAACCCAAGGGGCTCGCCGCCATCGCCCGCAGTTTCGATCTCAGTTGGCAGGAGTGCGCCAAATACGTCGGTGTCAGCGCTTACGAACTCTACCAGCAGGGTTTTGTCGATGGCATTATCGACTACGTGCCGGGCGAAAAAGGTCCCCAGCTGGAAAATCTGCGTAAGGCGATTATTTCGGCGGTGACCGCCGTCGAAACTCGCGCCGTGACCTTTGTCAAAGAGACCGATGGAATCATCGATCACTACCGGGCCAGCCTGAGTCGTTATATCAACCCGTCGGAAAAACTTAAAGTCCTGGAAAGCTGTCGGCCCTTTCATTGACCCACAATCCGACGGAATACTTCAGTGTCTTCGGTATCACCTACCGCTATCTGCGTTATCTCAGTCTGCGCGGGCGGATCAAGTCGACCTCTTCGGCCAACTTCAGCCGTTCGACCAACCTGGCCCGTCCCAAGGGTGATTTGTCGAAGCGGATTCAGGAAGAGCTAGCCAATGTCTTTGCCAGCTGGCAGGAGAATCCTCTGATTCATCCGCTACGACGATCTGCTGCTCAAAAGCTACAAGACCTATCTGGACCGTAAGGAACATGTCGGGGTCGAACGGGGGCGTCTTTCAAAACTGGTTCTTGGCGATCCCGCCAAAAACCTTGAGAAAGCCAAACGGAGCACCTACCTCACCTACGGTTTCCACCTATACAACCTCTGGAAGGCGGGGTCCCAGAATAATTTTATCGCGCTGATCAAGTATCTCGAAGACGCGCCTGATAACACCAAATTCACTGATCCCGCCAAGATGACAGTTCTCGACGTCATCACCCTGCCCGAATTTCACAAGGATATGGAATAGGGTGTGCAAGAACTTCATTGTTTTTGATTTGGTCTACGACCAGATCATCACCGATCTGCGCGCCATCGCCGCCGAAGCCAAGACCACCAATACCTTCTCGAAAAAGTCTTTTCAGACACTGCTGGAATCATCGATCTCGGCGGCCGTCACCAAGCTCAAGACCATGCTTGGCGAGGACGCGGTTGACCCGGCTGTCCTCGAAGATAAATTCTACGGTTGGATCAACGTCTATCTTCAGCACCCGCAGAAGAAAGAGTTCATCCGTCCCGTACAGGAATGGAAAAAGATCCAGTATCCGCGCATTTCAGAACCGCTGTTTGCTATCGTCAACTTTCTGTTCGAGAAGCTCCTGCCGGAGTACTGCGAGGCCGAGAGTGAAGGGCGCAAATATGACGGCCGCATCAAATTGCGTGATATCGGCATGAAGGACTTCTGGAACCGCTTGGCAAGCGCCTATAATGACCTGTTGATCCAGGAGGTCCTGACTCAGGACAAACGGGCTAAAACCTGCCGGTTTGAACCGATCATCGCAGAATTTTTCACCGAATTCCACGAGCTTGACAGCGATCTCATGACCGCTGACCCGGCGAAATTTCCGGGGTTTCGCCTCTCGATCGAGAAAGCGCTGGATAACGGGGTTAAGCCCTGCGGTGTCATCACCGGCCTGGCAAAACTCAAAAAGGAGAAGGGTCATCCCGCCACCCAAGTGGGTGTGTTGGTATCCAATCTTGATTTCCAGGCAGGCGCCTTCGATATGGCCTCGGCAGAGAAATTCTGCAACCTGCTGCTGCAATGCGCCCGTCGCAAACTCCCGGTGGTCGCCTTTGTCTCCTCGGGGGGCATGCAAACCAAGGAAGGGGCGGGATCGCTCTTCTCCATGGCGATTGTCAATGACCGGATCACCCGTTTCGTGCGCGACAATGAGCTCCCCATCATCTGCTTCGGGTTCGGCGATTGTACAGGTGGCGCTCAAGCCTCGTTTGTCACCCACCCGCTGGTGCAGACCTACTATTTCTCCGGGTGCAACATGCCATTCGCCGGGCAGATCGTGGTCCCGTCCTACCTCCCCTCGACGGCGACCCTGTCCAACTACCTGGTCCGTACCCCGGGCGCCATGCAGGGGCTGGTCAAGCATCCTTTTAACAAGGACCTCGACCAACAGCTACGCGCCATCGATCCCGCCATGCCGGTGCCGGCGGAAAGCGTGATGGATATCTGCTACCGCGTGTTTAAAGGTCTCTATCTGCCCGATGCCGCCGCTGCGGCAATCGCGACCGAGACTCTGGTAGACGAGCGAGCCCTGCTGAAACCCGTTAAGCGCTGCCTGATTCACGCCCGCGGCTGCACGGCCGCCAAACTGATCAAGATCGCCCAGCAGGAAGGGATTGAGGTGGTGCTGGTGCAATCCGACGCCGACATGGATTCAGCGGTTGCCGGCCAGCTCACCGAGAAGGACACCCTGATCTGCATCGGCGGCAATACCCCGGATGAATCCTACCTCAATGCCAAATCGGTTTTGCGAATTGCCGAGCAGGAGAAGGTCGATTCGCTCCATCCCGGCATCGGATTCCTGTCGGAAAATGCCGACTTCGCTCGTCTCTGCCGCAATCGCGGGATCAACTTCGTCGGCCCCTGGCATTCCAGCATGGAGCTGATGGGCAACAAGACCAACGCCATCGACACCGCCAGCAAAGCGGGCGCGCCCGTCGTTCCGGGCAGTCACGGCATCATCGGCAGCGTCGAGACCGGCATGGAGGTCGCCGAGACCATCGGTTACCCTGTTCTGCTCAAGGCTGTCCACGGCGGTGGCGGCAAGGGGATCGCGGTTGTGGAAAAACCTGAGGCTTTCCGCGAAACCTTCTTCACTATCTCCTCGGAGGCCAGAGCCGCCTTCGGGTCAGGGGATATCTATCTGGAAAAATACGTCACCAATCTGCGCCATATCGAAGTCCAGGTTCTGCGCGATACCCATGGCAACTGTAAGATTCTCGGCCTGCGCGACTGCTCTGTGCAGCGCAACAATCAGAAGATCTTTGAAGAGTCGGGTTCGACCATGTTGCCTGAAAACCTCGAGCAGGATGCGTACAATTTTGCCGAATTCATCTCCAACCAGTGTGATTATGTCGGTGCAGGAACCGTTGAATTTATCTTTGATCTGGATAACACCTCCGTCTATTTCATGGAAATGAACACCCGACTCCAGGTTGAGCATCCTGTCACCGAGAAAGTCTCCGGTGTGGATATCGTCGCCAACCAGTTCAAGATTGCTGGTGGCGGTTCCATCGCGAATCTGGTCAGCAATCCCCGGGGTTATGCCATTGAAGCGCGCATCACCGCCGAGCGCACCACTGTTGAAGGCGCGGAAATCAAATTCATTCCGACCCCCGGTGATGTCACCGCCTTCAGCATCCCCAGCGGCGACCATATCACCGTCATCAAGATGGTCGAGGCCGGTAAGCCGATCACCCCCTACTACGACTCGCTGATCGCGCAGATCATCGTCACCGGCGAAAACCGGCAGGACACCATAGACAAACTGCTGGCCGCTCTGGAGGATACCGTCATCAATGGCGTTCATACCAACATCCCGCTTCTCAAGCGGGTCCTGAGAGATGAGATCTTCCGAAACGGAATTTATAACACCCAATATCTTAATGGCTTGCTTGAGCGTATCGACGTTCAGGAGATGATTGATGAGGGTGATGCAGCCTCCGGTTCCGCCCAGGCGGTCCTCGACCGTTCCGCTGTTGAGATCGAAGGGAGTACAGAACTCAAAGTCATCTCCCCCTCCACTGGGGTCTTCTATGATGCCTCATCCCCAAGCGAGCCGCCTTTCGCACCTATCGGGGCGAAGGTTAGTGTTGGAGACACCATCGGCCTGCTAGAGGCGATGAAGCTCTTCTCCCCGCTCTCGCTAAAAAACTGCAACCCGGGAGGCAATTTCTACGATTCAGAAAAGAAGTATGAAGTGGTCCGTGTCATCCCGACCCCCGGTCAGGCCGTTAACAAAGGAGATCTGCTTTTTGTTATCAAAGAGGTGGGGTGATTAAGCCCCAAGGGAAAACGGCGCTTAGTGGTTAAACGTCTAGGTCAATTAAAGAAAAATTGGCCATAAAACAGACTCATCAGGGAACAACCAACTCACCACATGAAGCTGGAGGAGATCATATGAAAAAATTAGAAGGAAAAATTTCTGTCGTCACCGGAGGCTCAAGAGGGATCGGGGCAGCCATTGCCAAAGGGCTTGGTAGAGAAGGTGCGACTGTGGTTATCAATTACAACCACAGTAATGAAGAAGCTCAAGCTGTTGTCAAAGGGATCGAGGCCATGGGAAGCTCGGCTATTGCCCTGCAGGCGGATATCTCTGACGCTGAAGCGACCAGGCTTTTCATCGAAAAGGTTCTGGATCAATTCGGCAGGATCGATATTCTGGTCAATAATGCCGGCATCACCCGCGATAAAACGTTCAAAAAAATGTCTTTTGAAGAGTGGCATAAAGTCATCGATACCAACCTCTCATCCGTCTTCAACACCTGCAAGATCGCGCTTCCGTCGATGCTGGAACAAAAGTACGGGCGCATTATCAATATCAGTTCGGTCATCGGCCAGGCCGGCGGCTTTGGCCAGACCAACTATGCTGCAGCAAAAGCCGGGTTGATTGGATTTAGCAAGTCGCTTGCCCTGGAAACGGCCAGGGGAGGGGTCACCGTCAATTGTATCTGCCCGGGCTATATTGCCACGGAGATGGTTAACGCGATGCCGGAGAATGTTCGTGAGGCAATCATTGCCCTGGTTCCCATGAAGAAACTGGGTGCCCCCGAAGAAGTTGCCAAAGGAGTTATTTTTATCTGCGAAAGTGAGTACATGACAGGACAAAGTCTCAACCTGAACGGCGGACTCTATCTGATGTAGGGAATTGAGATCCTCTGTTCAAGACCGAAAACCGAAAAACCCCCTGCTAAATTAACAGGGGGTTTTTCGGTTTTAACCCGCCCTGAGGACGGGATTTTATGCAGATTACTTGGTTGCAGCTTTAGGTGCAACAACAGAACCATTGGTCAGAACTTTTTTTGCCAGTTCAAAATTTTTGGTCACGATGCTTTGAAAGGTCTGGAAGTTGCTGTTGAGAGCCTGATTCCAAAATTCAACCACTGGCATGACTTCTTTCGGAAGCTGCTCAGTAGTTTTTTTGAACAATGCGGTAGCTTGCTCCTGCACTTCACCGGCTTGGGTAAAGGCGCTGTTGTAAAAAGTTTCCATCGCCTCAATCCCCTTGGCCGAGGCCTCCTTGGCGGTCCAATCGATCGCCAGACCAGCGTCAACACTTTTTTTCAGGCTGTTCAGACCTTTTTGGTTCTCCTTGAAAAAGGAACCAACGGCCTTTTTCCCCTCTTCAGGGACGTTGGGGATGGTCCCCATGAGCTGATCGGCCGCCTTGGCGGTTTGATCGGAAAAAGAGTTCAGCGCATCAAAGCTCATTTTGACAGCGTTTTTGTTGAAATCCAAAATGTCCTGGGTGATTTTCTGATTTTGCATGGTTGTTCTCCTGTTTAGGTTGTTGTGAAAAATTTCTGATAGCGTTGTGATCAACAATGATGCACACCTTAAACAAACTTTAAATACATGTCAAGAAAAAGTTTTGTTTTTGTTTACAGATTGCCTTTGTCTGCATAGCTTTGTATAATCAAAACACTTGGGTGACCTGATGGGTCTTCGAATCAAGGCGATTTTTCCCTTATGAAAACGAATAGTTAAATATGATTACCAGAGAGCAGAAAGAACTTTTCCGAAAGAAAGTGGGCAAACTCCTGGAGCAACGTCGCCTTGAAAAAGGCATGAGCCGCAAGGATCTGGGTGAAATCCTGGGCTATGAAGGAAACAGTGCAATACAGGTGGTCGCGCGCTTTGAGTCTGGGCGGGCCGGCGTTCCAAAGGCAAAGATAGATGAATTGTTAAAACTTCTGGAGATCAACAACGCAGATTTCGGTCTCAGCGGCTCAAAGTCATTAAAAACCTTTGTTTCCGCCAGCGGCTTTCTTGGCTCAACCATGGCCCCCTGGAGTGAAGCCATGATCGGATTCCTGGAGAACAGCGAGACAAGCTTTGTACAACAGACTCTCTCTGAAGAGAATGATGACGAGGGGGAGTCAACCGACCCCCAAACCGACATTTATCAAGACGTCCTACGCATTATGCGACTGTATCGCGTCCAAAACCAGGGAACTCCACGCAGCCTTTTGGAGCGCCTTGAGCTGATGGACAGTCTATGTGAAGGCAACGAAGACAAACTGGCAGAGATGCTGGTCAACCTGAAAATCGATCCGCTGGAAGCCTATCAGGTGGTCGAGAACCACTTGATGGAAAGACTGAAGGAACCAAGGCACTGAGTTGACCACAGAAGGTCGGGTTTTTTTGGACATCACCTTTTTCGCAAATCGACAATGCGGCACAGATCGTTTGCCCCTCCCTTACCTTACGTTCTCATCCTTTGACCTCCCCCGGCCTCACCCTTCTGCTTTCAGCTCATCTCAAGGCTCAGGCTGGCTGTCCTGGAGAGCCTGCACCAGTGGTTCAGATTTATTTACATTTCCCTCTTGATTAAAAACGTTTTTACGTTTATAAGCTGTTTTGTTTTTGTTTAAACTTTGGTGGGCGTTGCACGCAGAGAGAATATATTGATCAATTAGTGCAGGGTGTGGAGCACTGTGGGTGCGCCTCGTCATTATTGACGATAACCAGGCAAGAGAGAATCACAATTCTATAAAGGGGTTAAGATCATGCAAGATTTTTTTAAACAACAGGCCGAATGGCTGAATACCTGGCAAGAGCAGCAACAAAATCTGACCAAACAGTACGCCAGTTGGGGTGAAAATCTGGCCCAAGGGGTTAAAGATGCTACAACACAGCAGATTCCAACCAATATTGAGGAGCTGCTAAAATCACAACAGGATTTACTGGGACAATTCACCAACTTCGGCACCACCCTGCAGGAGAACATCCAAAAGGCCTGGGGCGACAAGCTGCCGACAGGACTGTTGCAGCAGTTCAAGTTCAGTCTGCTGGAGGAGTTCTACAAAAGCTGGCTCGGCAATATGAAGTTCCCCGGCGGTCTGCAAAACCCGTTTATGGGCGGACAGAACTGGGCCGACCCGAGCAGTTTTTTGAACAATTTCATGCAGCAAGAGCATCCATTCTTCTCAACTTTCAGCAGCAACAACATGACGGATGAGCTTCAGAAAATGTTTGGCATGTTCGGTATGCTGAAGGGTTCCGGTATGCCCGGAGGCGATCTCTATAGTCAGCTGTTCACAAATTTTCAGGGTATGTTCAACCAGCTTTCTAACGCCGGAACCAGTCAAAGCTTCGACAAACTGCTTGAAACCTTCACCAACTGGAAAGAGCAAGCGGATAAATACCTGCTTGCCCCGCAAGTCGGCATCAACCGCGAATCCGCGCAGGACTTCTCCAAGGCGATCAGTCTCTCCCTCGACTATATGCAGTCCTTCGCCGCAATGGGCAAGCTGATGGAAGAGACGGCACGGAAATCGGGCAACCGTTTCCAGGCCAAGTTGGTCGAGCGCTCCCTGAACAACGAACCTCCGATCAAGTTCAGTGACTTCTGCAGCCTTTGGACCAAGGAGAATGAGGCGGTCTTCCTCGATGTCTTCAGTACTGAAGAGTATGCCAAAATTCAAGGAGAATTTGGCGCGGCTGAGATGCGCATGAAAATCCAATTTAACAAACTGGCTGAGAAGATCCTCGACCAGACCCCGATCGCCCTGAAGCGCGATGTCGATCTGGCCGCTGGCGAGATTCAGCAACTCAAACGCGAGCTACGCAAATCGCGGCAGCAACAGCAAGAACTGGCGGCTGAAGCCAAAGCGGCCAAGGCAGCAACCGTGGCGGGCGAACAGCGCTTCCAGCAGCTGGAAGAGGCTCTGGCCAAAGTCCAGGTACTGGCAGAACATGCCGCGCAGGCAGCCAAGTCCGTCGCAGCACAGCAGGGTAAACTGGCCGAAAAAGCAACTGCCACGCCAACCAAAGAAACGACAGTCGCGACAACTAAAAAAGCAACCACCGCAACCACCCAAAAAGCAATTAGCCCCAAGCGTCCCAAAACAACCAGCCCCAAGCGCCCCAAAACAACCAGCAGCGCTAAAAAGCCTGCGGGCACCTCGGCTGAATAAGTGAGGATAATAAAATGAATTACACACAGCAATTTCAGGAATCCATGGAAGAATTCAAGACTTTCGCCGACAACCTGAAAAAAGGGGTTGAAAACCTGGCCTCGATCGATGAGATCCAACTGGGACAGACGGCAAAAGAACTGGTTTATGAAGACGGTAAGCGCAAATTGTATCGCTACCAGGCCCGCGCAAAAAAAGTCTGTTCGGTACCGACCCTGATTGTTTACGCCATGGTCAACCGCTATACCATGCTCGACCTGCAACCAAACCGCTCGATGATCCGCAACCTGCTTGATCAGGGGCAAGATGTCTACCTGATCGACTGGGGTTATGCCGACCGCATGGACAGGTACCTGACCATGGACGACCTGATCAACGGATTCATGGATGACTGCATCGATCACATCTGCGAGCAGCACCAGCTTGACGCCATCAACCTGCTCGGCGTCTGCCAGGGGGGCACATTTTCGACCATCTACGCGGCGCTCCATCCGGGAAAAGTCAAGAACCTGATCACCATGGTGGCGCCGGTCGATTTCGAAACCAATGACAGCCTGCTATTTTCCTGGAGCAAGGAGATGGATATTGACCTGATGGTCGACGCCTACGGGATCATTCCGGGAGACCTGATGAACCAGTCGTACCAGATGTTGGCGCCATTCTCGCTGACGGTCCAGAAGTATATCAACATGGTTGATATCATGGCCGATGCCGACAAACTGGGCGACTTCCTTCGCATGGAGAGCTGGATCTTCGACAGCCCCGATCAGCCAGGAGAAGTGTTACGCCAGAACATCAAAGACCTGTTTCAACAGAACAAGCTGGTCAAGGGAGAGTTCGAAATCGGCGGCCAGAAGGTTGATATGAAACAGATCAGCATGCCGGTGCTCTGCATCTACGCCGACTTCGACACACTGGTACCACCTGCAGCGTGCAAGGGGCTGCTGGAGTATGTCGGGACCAAGGACAAGCAGGAGCTCTCCTATCCCGTCGGGCATGTCGGCATGTTTGTCTCCAGCAAAACTCAAACCACTCTGGCACCAAAAATTGCCGAGTGGATCAACCAAAGAGTATAAAATTTCGTTGTATTAAATTATATTTCTAGCCAATAGAGGGTGCGATGATTATCAAGGATAAAGTATTTGTAGTAACCGGTGCGGCGCGCGGGCTAGGTTTTGCGATCGCCAAAGATCTTGCCACCTTTGGTGGCAAATTGGCCCTGGCCGACATGAATCAACAAGGGTTGGATGAAGCAGCGGCTGAACTGGCCGAGTATGGCGTGGAGATCCGCAGCTACGTTTGCAATGTTGCCATCGAAGCCGAAGTGGTTGCGCTGTTCGATAGCATTCAAAAGGATTTCGGCCAGATCGACGGACTGGTCAACAATGCCGGTATTACGCGCGATGCGCTGCTGGTCAAGCGCAAGGATGGCGTCACCCAAAAAATGTCGCTGGAGGCTTGGCAACAGGTCATCGACGTCAACTTGACCGGGGTTTTTCTGTGCGGTCGTGAAGCCGCCGCCAAAATGCTTGAAGCGGGTCAGCCCGGCGTGATCGTCAACATCAGCAGTGTCTGCAGAGACGGCAATATCGGCCAGAGCAACTATTCGGCAGCCAAAGCCGGAGTGTCGGCATTGACTGCTACCTGGGGTAAGGAACTGGCTCGCCACGGCATCCGCGTTGGTGCTATAGCGCCAGGTTTTGTGAACACCGAAATGGTCAAGTCGATTCCGGAACCGGTCCTCGAAAAATTGAAGGAGCTGATCCCGCTGCGGCGTCTCGCCGAACCGGCTGAGATTGCCCACAGCGTGCGCTACATCATCGAAAATGAATATTTCACCACGCGTACGATCGCGGTTGGTGGCGGGATGCAGGTGTAATTGCTTTGAGCAAATGTTAAAGGGAGACAGCGTATGCCGTCTCCCTTCGGATCACTGACAAACCCCACATTCGATAATGTGGAGCTTGTCAGTGATCCGGGAGGAATTAAGAATCCCGACCGAGCCTCCCCCCTCCTTGGGCTGCGGGGCTTTCGTGATAAGTATTGCTGCAACTCATCCTCGGCGGGTGTCAAGATATTTGAGGCCCCATATCAACACAGAAAACTGCTTGCGGTTCTGGTTCAACATGAAGGCCAATTGTTTTCTGCGCACTTCGACTCTGTATCAAACAAGCCTACCTGCTTTTCTTTGAAGATCGTTAAACTTTCCTGTAGAATATCTCGCGTCTGACAACCTTATCGAGAGATCTGCCATCATGGACAAGGCAAGCTTGAAAAAAATGACCTCCGGCCAGGTCGCCGAAGCTCTCGCGTTCGCCCGGCAGATTATGTCGAAGGCCGGCGAGATCGCCCTGCGTTATTTCCGGCAGCCGCTGGTAGTGGACAACAAGCTTAACGACGGCCGCTTCGATCCGGTGACACGCGCCGATCGGGAGGTGGAGGACTTCCTGCGCGACCAGCTCGGCCGCAGGTTTCCGGAATTCGGCATCATCGGCGAAGAGGGCGGCATCACCAGGGGATCTTCAGATCTCAACTGGTTGATCGATCCGATTGATGGCACCAAAGCGTTTATCAGCGGATTTCCCACCTGGGGGATTCTGCTTGGATTGCAACAGGGCGAGCGTGTCCTGGCAGGGCTTATGCATCAGCCGATGACCGGTGAGCTCTTTTACGGCAGCGTTGCCGGAGCCTATTTGCAGTATCAGGGCCGGACCGTCGGCATGCAGAGTCGCCAGGGGGTGCAACTTGAGGAGGCGATCCTCTACTGCACCCACGAAAGCATGTTTGCCAACGCCGAGAACCTGTCGGCTTTCAGACGTGTCGCGGCCAAGGCCCGCCTGCAGCGCTTCGGTGGTGACTGCTACGCATATTGTATGCTGGCGCTTGGCCAGGTCGACCTGGTGATCGAGGACACCCTGCAGCCCTATGATATCGTACCGCTGATTCCGATTATCGAAGCTGCTGGCGGGGTTGTGACTGATGCTCGGGGCAAGACTGCCGTTGCCGGCGGCTTCGTGATTGCTGCGGCCAACCGGCAGCTGCATGAACAGGCCATGTCTCTGCTTTGATGATGGAGAGGATGCATGGAAACTGTTAAAACGGCCAGCTTCGAATACCTGATTGATCTTGCCAAGGAGAATCCGGACGGTGGTTACACCTTTGTGCTCGACGGCAAAAGCTACCAGATCAAGGATGTCCTGGAGATCTCCAGAATCGCCACGGCCCATGGCTATATCGTGATTTACTGATTGACAAGGTCACTCTGAATTCAATCAAAGGGCCGCCAATTGGCGGCCCTTTTTTCTCAAATCCTCCCATGAAAGTAACCGCGGCACAGCGCCCTAAAGCTTCCAGTTCTTCAGCTCGCCCCATTACAGCCCGCTGGCATCGAGGGACGACTCTATCTCCAGGGATCGTAGTTTGAGGACCATCTTGCGGCGGATCGCTTTTGGAATCTCGACATGCAGGCATTGGGTGTGCGGATTGAGTTTTCTTGCGGCGACGCGCTGCAGGGCATTGGCCCCGGCACCGGGCAGCCAGCGCAGGTTCTCATCCGGCAGGAAGGCGCGATCCTCACCCCGCAGCAAACTGTCGATGTCGACGCTCGGGTCGATCCGGGTGCCAAGCAGCTGCATGCCGCCGAGCAGGGCAAAATTGTAACAAAGGTGGGCAGCGCCGCAGAACTGGACGAATATCTCTGCCGACAGTTCCCGGATCAGCGTCAGGCCGCGACGCATGGCGTCGTTCGGTTGCAGGTAGAGAATCCCCTCCTCATTGCGAAACATGCCGATCTGCGACGGCTTTCGGAAGGGCGGCAGTCCGCCAAGACCGACCAGGATGCGACAATCGTCAGGGGAAGTTCCCACGCAACCGTGGATATCAATCACCAGGTCCGGCAGTGATTCATCAAGGGCCGCAACGTATTTTGCCAGGCCCTCCTCGAGTTTGTAGCAATACGGGTGACCGTGCTCGTCGATGTAGGGATAGATGACATCAATATTGCTCGGGTTGAGCGGGATGCCCCAGGATTCCAGCTGGGCCAGGTTCTCATCAGTCAAGGGTTCACGACCGGCGAAGCCGAGATTGATGATTGCCGAACCACCCTTACCGGCGCGCAGAAAATAGAGGGTGACCTCCAGTGTGTGAGGATCGTAGGGACCGTGGCTGGAGGTGATCAGTGGCTGCTGCTGTCGGACTTCACTTTGCAGATGGCGTAGCAGTAGAGCGCCGCCTGCGGCATCCGGCAGGAAGCGGACTTCAAATTCCGGCAAAGATTGCCCGCAGGGCTGCCAGTCAGAATCGCGGGTCGGCACCCTGGCAAAGAAACGCTGCAACACGGACTGTCGCCAGGTGGCGACAAAACGCAGGCAGCGATTCGACAGGCGGTAATAGATTGAGTAGTCGACTGGGTCGAGGTAAATGCGAACCTGCAAGCGTTTCAGCAGTTGCCGGTTGTAGTTGTTCTGGGTGCTTTTCAGCAGGAGCTCGGTTATCTCCACCATGCTGGCAAAGGTCTCATCGCCCGGCACGTGATCGAGAAGTTCAACACGTTTCAGCTGGCTGTAATCCTCCCGGCCTATTTCGACCTCAAGACGATTCAGGTGACGTTGGAAGGGAACGGCCTCATCGACTTCGAACTGGCTGAGAAAAAGTGGTGGTATTCCTGAGGGCTGATCTTGCATCGTTGTTCCGCAGGTAAAAGTGCCGGGTTGATCTTTCAATTAATCTTACCGAGTTTTTGTGGTTTGTCGCGGCAGAGCTCGAAGGTTGATGATGCAGACCGGTCCTAATCCCTTGCCGGCTGCTTGCGGATCCTGGCCATAGAAAAAAAGATGCCGATGATGCAGAGCACCGAGAAGGTCAGCAGCGCAACATGCATGCTGAACAGGAACTGTGACTGGGTCTGAGCAGTGACGGCTTGCCCGGCCATGAAGATTGAAAAGATAATGGTGATGATCGTCATGCTGGCCATCATGCCCAGGGTGCGCATGGTGCTGTTAAGCCCGGATGCGACGCCGAGGTAGCGGGGGGCGACGCTGCCCATGATAACGCTCACGTTCGGAGAAGAAAAAAGGGCGAAACCAAGGCCGAGAATGACCAGCATGGCCGTGATCAGGCTCATCGACGTGGTGGCGGTTATATTGGCGGCAATGCCGAGCCCGGTCGCACAGAGTCCCATGCCTATGGTCGCTACGCCCGCGGCGGAAAAGTGATCGGCGAGCCGACCGCAGAGCGGTGAGAAGACTGCTTGTACAATCGGTTGGATCATCAGGATCGTACCCGCTTCGTGCGGGTCCAGACCCTTCACATATTGCAGGTAGAGACTGAGGAAAAAAGTCACGCCGAAGGTTGCGGCGTAGTTGAGCAGGGCCGCCAGATTGGAGAAAGCAAACACCCGGTTGCCCCGCAGAAGTGCAACATTGAGGACCGGATATTCGGTCCGTGATTCCAGAATCAGGAACAAGATCAGCCCGCCGCTACCGCACAGGGCAAGCAGCCAGGCCCAGATCCCCTGGCCGAGGTTGGAGGCGCCCACGATCAGCAGCATGATGGCTCCGGCATAGACCAGGCTGCCGCGCCAGTCGAAGGGTTCTCCCCTGGCCTCGGCCCACTCGCCGCGAAGTTTCGCGCAGGTGATTGCGAAAGTGATCATGCCGAGCGGCACGGCAAGATAGAAAATGGATCGCCAGCCAAACGCGGTTACCAGGGCCCCGCCGAAGAATGGTCCGCAGGAGATGCCGGCATAGACGCTGGCGACGGCGAGGCCGAGGGCCTTGCCGCGCTCCTTCGGCGGGAACACCGAGACAACGATGGCAAAGGTGGTCGCCATGACCATGGAACCGCCCATGCCCTGCAGAAAGCGCATGAAAATCATCGATTCGATGGACCATGCCTGCGAAAGCATGCCGCCGACCAGTGTAAAGATGACGATGCCGTACTGGAAGATGCGCCGCCGGCCGTGGATGTCCCCCAGGCGACCCATGGCCAGCAGGAAGATTGAGGCAGACAGCACGTAGGCGGTTTCCACCAGTCCAAGCTGCATGGCGCTGGCCGAAAACTCCCGGCCTATGACGGGCAGGGCCACACCGACCGCCGACATCATGAACGGCATCAGGAAATGGGCGGTGCAGACGACCATGAGGGTGGCGGATCGGGAAACCTGCTGGGTCATGAGTAGGTTCCGGCAGCGCGTGACGCGTAGCGCGTGACGCGAAAAAAATCGACCCGGATTTGATGTGTCCTAGATTTTTTCACCTTTCACCTTTCACAAATACGTCCTGCCGCCCATGTAGGTTTTGGCAAAAAAGCTGTTGGAGAGTTTTTCAATCTGGACGTTTTTGCCGGTCCGTGGCGCGTGAATGAATTTGCCATCACCCACATACATGCCGACGTGCGTGATCCGCGTGCCGCCCTTGGTGGCGAAAAATACCAGGTCACCAGGACGAAGCATGGCCTTGGAAACCCATTTGCCCGTTTTGTACTGGTTGCGTGAGACCCGGGGCAGGTTGAGGCCGTTGAGGCGATAGCTGACCATGGTCAGCCCGCTGCAGTCGAAGCCGTCCCCAACCGTTGTACCGCCCCAGCGATAGGGAGTGCCGAGAAAGCGCTTGGCGGTTTTAACCAGCTCACTGCGCAGGTCTCCCCTGCCACTCTGCTGAATGCGGGCGGCAGCGTAATCTTCGGGGAAGACGATAAAGAAGGCGTCGATCAATCCCTGGGATTGCAGGCGCTCGGCCTCGGCCCGGGCCGGCTGGTAGCTGGCATGGTTGCCGAAGCGGACCTTGTACAGCCCTGACTCGTGGCGGAAGTAGTAGGCATCAATGCCCCGTGCTTCGAGGAGCTGTTCCAGGCGCACGGCATTGTCGAGACTGGTAAAAGCGCCGACCTGGATCGAATAACCCATTTTCTGCAGAGGGATGTCCTGATTCTGGTCGGAAGAGTCTTCTTCAAGCAACGTGGCAATCAGGTCTTCTGCGGAATCGTCCTCCGGATGGACGTTTTGCCATGGCGTCGTCGTCGATTTATGCAGCCTGTCCGGTGCGCTGCATCCGGTTAGCGCCAGCAGCAACAGGAGCAGACTCAAGCCAATTCGTAACCCGGTCTTGGGCAGGTGGGCTTCCGTCTTCATTTGTCCGCTGTCCGTTCAGTACCGGACCTTGAGACGGTCCAGGGTGCGGTGAATATCCTCGAGGCCAAAGCCCTGTTTTTCGCAGCACAGTTCCGACCAGGTCTCGTATTGTTCCACCCGCAACAGGAGTTCGGCAACCAGGTCCTCGCGTCCGGCAAAATCAGCGGGATTTTCGGTAACCCGCATCAACAGCGGCAGGATGAAGTCGGGCAAATCTCCCTCTGTGTTCTCTCTGTGGATGGCTTCTGCCAGTTTGGCGAAAATATCCATGGGCCTCCCCTCGCAGCAAAACGAAATCACCCATCATCTTGTCTAGCATAGCTTCCCAGGGAAAATCGCGCCAGAGGGAAATCTGCGTTTTACTTGTCATGGATGTCTGCCGGGCGGTGTGTTTTTCAAGATCGGATTCCGGGGACCCAATTAAAACGCCCCCTGAAATCAGGAGGCGTTTTGAGTCACAGATGTCGGTTGGGTCCCGGTCTCAGCCGGGGCACTCCAGGACAGGAGTAGCAGAGATGCCCAAAGAACACTTACTAATAAGATAACGTAACGAAACATGGCGCGGAGAATAACCGAGTGTGAGTGAAAAATCAAGCAGGCAAAACGGCGATGAATATGATTCTGATTTTTATTGACCGAACAACTCCACCAGGTGTCGCGCCCGGTAGTCGAAGATCTCGGCCAGCATTTTTTTGACCAGAAGTTCATGCACCAGGTCGCCGAGCACGCCATAGGGAAGCTGGTAGAAAACCCGGTCAAACATACGGGTTTTGCCGGCCTCAAAACCCTCGATCCGGTGCTGATGGTACCAGAGCCTGTATGGTCCGAGCCGTTGCTCGTCGACAAAGAAGGTTCCTTCGCGGATGTGCTTGATCTCGGTCAGCCAGCGGCGTTTCCCAAACATGGGAATCTGTATCTCGTAGAGAAGAATCAACCCGTTGTACATTTTTTCGGGCACTTCGGAGAGAATCCGAAAGTGAAGGCCAGGAGGGGTCAGAGCGTTGAGGTTGACGGGCGTAGAGAGAAACTCCCAGACCTGATCCGGTCTGGCATCAAGGATGATGTCCCGTTCGAGAAGGTGCATGATGGCTATTCCTGCTGCGCAACGTAAATCAATTTACCGGTGTCAAAATCGAGCTTTTCGGCCGTCATTACAAGATGCTGCAGGATGGTCTTATCGAGCTGTGGACTCCTTGACAGAATCCACAGGTAGTTTCTGTCCGGACCACAAACCATCGCATAGGCGTAGTTCTCGCGATCGAGCTCGATGACATTGTAGCCGCCGTAAAAAGGCCAGAAAAAGGTGACTTTCAAACGCGCGACAGTCGGTTCATCAATAAAATAGGCCCGGCCTTTCGCTTCCTGCCATTGCCCTGTCTGTTGGTTCCGTCCGCGATTGAGAACATCGATGCCGCCGTCCGGGCGTTTGCTGTAGGTGGCCGAAACCTGGTCGAGTCCGCGCTCGAAGCGGTGATCCAACCGGGCGATCTCATACCAGGTGCCCAGATAGCGATCGACGTCAAAGTCACCGACCGGAACCACACCCCCCGGCAGAGCGATACATCCGGCCAGAAGACAGGTGCTCAGCAGTAAAATGGATTTCATTTTGACCTTCCCGGACCTTTGAGGGCCATTTTTGGGGGTGATTTACAGTCTTATTCAAGACAACCTCAGCAATTATCCCAGAGTGAGCGGATAATTCAAGAGGATGGTTTTCCAGTCAGGATTTAAATGGTAGACTTTCCGGAGTGGAAGGTTTTGCGAGAGGAGGGCCTATGCCGGAAGACAAAATTCGCCTGGGGATCAGCTCCTGCCTGCTCGGCGAAAAGGTGCGTTTCGATGGTGGCCACAAGCTTGACCACTTCCTGACCGATACCCTCGGCCGTTTTGTCGAATACGTGCCGGTCTGTCCAGAGGTGGAAGTCGGCCTGCCGACCCCCCGTCAGACGCTGCGGCTGGTGGGGGAACCGCAGTACCAGCGGCTGGTCTTTTCCAAAAGTGGCGAGGATATCACCGAGCGCATGATGGCCTGGGCCAGGAAGCGCGTCGCCGAACTGGAGAAGGAAGACCTGTGTGGATTTATTTTCAAAGCAAAATCGCCCAGCAGCGGTATGGAGCGGGTCAAGCTCTACGACCGGAACGGTGTTCCCAACAAACAGGGGGTCGGATTATTTGCGCGGGCTTTCATGGAACATTTCCCACTGCTGCCGGTTGAGGAGGATGGCCGGCTGCATGACCCCGTCTTGCGCGAGAACTTTATCGAAATCATTTTCGCCCTCAAGCGCTGGCGAGAGACTCTGGCAGAGGGCATGACCCGGGGCAACCTGGTGAATTACCATACCCGTCACAAACTGCTGCTGTTATCGCACAGTACGGAAATCTATCGACAGCTGGGCAAACTGGTCGCCGGCGCCGGCAAGGTGAATGAGAAGGTCCTTTTTGACCAGTACCTGGCTTTGCTGATGAAGGGCCTGCGGCTGAAGACAACGGTTGCCAAGCATGTGAACGTGCTGCAGCATGTGCTCGGATACTTTAAAAAACAGCTCAGCGCAGACGAAAAACAGGAGATGCTCGGTATCATCGGTAATTACCGGGCGCAGCAGATTCCCCTGATCGTGCCGGTTACCCTGCTCAATCACTTTGTGCGCAAATATGACCAGCTCTACCTGCAACAGCAGGTTTATCTTAATCCCCATCCATTGGAGTTGCAGCTGCGCAACCATGTCTAGCGATCGAATTTTGTGCCTCATCGAAGGGGTCACGCCAGTGCGGCAACCTCAGCTGTTCGCGCAGCCTCAGCACCGCCAGCTCCTTTGCCTTGGCTTCCACGTCGAGAGTAGCGTCGAGGTGCCGCCATTGCGGAGGAAAGTCCTCAATGTCAATGTAATCGGCGTGCGGTTTTGGTTTGCCCTGCCATCCGTATTTTGGTGATGAAATATGCAAATATGCTTCGCGTCCAAGTCTATGCCAGCTCTGCAGGCAGGCCGCTGTCGCCTCGGCAATCGTCAGGCCGTCCGGGTTGCAGCGATGATGATGGACATCGTAAACCATTGGAATGGAAAGTTTTTCGCAGACCGGTAAAAGATCTTTGACCGTGTAGCTCTGGTCGTCGTTTTCCAGCGTCAGGCGAGAGCGGACCGCTTCGGGCAGGGCAGAGATTTGCTCGACCAGTCTCGACAGGGCGCTGCCTTTGTCGCCGTAGACGCCGCCGCCGTGGATGTTGATGACGTCGGCACCGATCAGGACGGCCAGCATCGCCTGGTAGTCGAGCTCCTCGAGAGAGGCAGCGGTGACTTCGGGGCGGGGGCTGGAGAGCAGCGTGAATTGATCAGGGTGGAAACTGAGACGGATACGGAGCTTTTCCCGGAGAGCTTTGACCGAGAGCAGTTTAGCCGTGATTTCCGATGCGTTCGGCAGCTCTTCCAGCCGGTAGCCGACCTCGGGATGCGTATACAGGGGCAGCAGCGGCGATGAGACGCGGAAGGCGCCGAACCCCAAACGGTGAACCTCTTCGACGGCAGCAACCAGGGAACGGGCGTTGTCGAGGCAGAGTTCGCCGAGCCGTGCCAGTTGGGCAGGGCGATCAAGTTTGCCTGATAAATTTGGCCGTTGCGCTTCTGAAGCGGATCGGGGCGTGTTTGAACAGGCAGCACAGACCTAGTCGCAGCATGGTAAATTACTCAACCTCCTGTGGTATGATAATGACAAGTCTAGCAAACCGTTGACTTTTTAGTTCGGCCCCCTCAAAAAAAGGGCCTTTCTGACACGATTTCCTCTGGGAAAATGACATCATGATGAAAGAAAGAGACTCGAGACCGATCTTTGTTGCCGGGGCGACCGGCTATATCGGTGCACGCCTGGTGCCGCGACTGCTGGATGCCGGTTACCGTGTCCGAGCGCTCGCCCGTGCACCGGAAAAGCTGAGCAACCGCCCGTGGGCACAGCATCCGAACCTGGAAATCGTCAAGGGCGATGTTCTTGACGGATCGTCTTTGAAAAAGGCTCTGATTGGCTGCCGTGCGGCCTACTACCTGGTGCACTCGATGAGTCCCGATGTCGGCGACTTTGCCTCAACTGATCGAAAGGCCGCCCGAAACATGGCGGAGGCTGCCGCCGCGGAAAATCTGGAACAGATGGTTTACTTGGGTGGTCTGGGCGACGAACAGGCCAAGCTCAGTCACCACCTGCAATCGAGAACGGAAGTCGGCGAAATTCTGCGTGAAGGGCCGGTCCCGGTGACGATTCTGCGCGCGGCCATGATCATCGGTTCGGGCAGTGCGTCTTTCGAAATTCTGCGTTACCTGGTTGATCGTCTGCCGGTTATGGTCACTCCACGCTGGATCGATACCCCCTGCCAGCCGATCGGGGTCAGAAATGTTCTGTATTACCTGGTCGGCTGCATCGAGGAACCGCGAACCATCGGCGGGACCTTTGATATCGGCCAGCCCGAGGTCACCAACTACCGGCAATTGATGGAAATCTATGCTGAAGAAGCGGGCTTGCCGCGGCGATGGGTCATCCCGGTGCCGGTGCTCACGCCGCACCTCAGTTCCTATTGGATTCACCTGGTGACGCCGGTCCCGGCCTCGATTGCCCGTCCTCTGGCTGAAGGCTTGAGCAGTCCGGTGATCTGTCATGAAAACCGGATTGTCGACCTGTTGCCGCAAGAACTTTTCGATGCCCGCAAAGCAATCCGATTGGCTCTTGATCGTGTCAAACAACATCAGGTGGAAACCTCCTGGAAAGATTCGGGAGAAATCCACCGCGCAGAATGGAGTGTGCCTGGCGATCCGCGCTGGGCAGGCGGCAGTTTCTACAATGATTCCAGAAAGGTCGTTCTGGACGCACAACCGGAAGAGATCTGGCCTGCCGTCAGTTCGATCGGTGGCGAAATCGGTTACTACTATGCGAACTGGCTCTGGAAAGCCCGGGGCTTTCTGGATCGTCTCCTGGGTGGTGTGGGGCTTGATCGTGGACGACGCAGTCCAACAGAGCTGTACCCTGGAGACGCCATTGATTTCTGGCGCGTGGTTGTCGTGCAGAAGCCTGATTACCTGATGCTTTCTGCTGAAATGAAGCTGCCCGGGGAAGCCGTTCTTTCTTTCCGCTTGAAAAAGTTGCAGGAAGGCCAGACTGAAATCCGGCAGATTGCTCTCTTCTTGCCACGGGGCTTGTTCGGAATTCTCTACTGGTATGCGGTCATGCCCTTTCATCATTATGTGTTCAACGGCATGTTGAATGGCATCGCCAAGGCCTCTGGAAAAGACATACTGCGTGGCCCGGAGCGATTTTAGCTGTCATTCTGATATATTTCCATACAGGCGAAAGGAGGTTCCCATGAAACGATTCATCCGTGCCGGCGCCGTCGTTGCGGCAACGCTGCTGGCCTCGAAAGCCGCTGCCTTGCAGGTCGGATCCCCGGCCCCCGATTTTACCGCCAGGTCGACCGGCGGAGAGCTCACCCTCAGCCGGGTCCTCGAGCAAGGCCCTGTTGTCCTGGCCCTTTATTACGCCGATTTCACCTCCGGCTGAACCAGTGAAATGCAGGCTTTTCAAAACGACCATGCGCGTTTTGAAAAGCTCAACGCCCAGGTCCTGGGTGTGAGTGCTGATACACTGGAGACCCACAAGGAATTTGCCGTTAAGCTCGGTTTGAGTTTTCCGCTTCTGGTCGATGACGGTACCATCCGCAAGCTGTACGGCAGCGGCCGCATCACCTACCTCATCGACCAGTCCGGCATGGTCCGCTACGTCCATAAGGGCATGCCGGACAACGACGGGCTGATCCGGGAGATCGGCAACCTGCAGTCTTATTGAAGTATGCGGCGGCCCTGTCGTCAGAGCGGAGATCCTGCCTCGCAGGGAATCCTTACCTGGCAGAGGCCGCAGGGAGTTGCCCCCGTGCCGTAGTTGTCGCGCACGTAGGGGGTCGTGACGTTGCGGATGTAATCAAAGCATTTCGGTTTATCATGACCCGCGGCGCTGATTGCATCGATCGGGCATCGCTTGATGCAGGCCCCACAAGTTCCTTTCGCAAACCAGAGGCACCAGTCCTGATGTCCGGAATAAGGACGCGGAGTCGCCTCGAGATTCATTCTGACAACTACCGAACCGAAACGAACCGCCTTGCCCAGTCGGGTGATCAGACCATCAGAGAGTCCGAAGGTGCCGAGTCCGGCCACCCAGGCCGTGTGGCGCTCCGACCAGTTAGAGGCAAGGCCGAAGCGTTCGCTCTGCTGGTAAGCGAAGCCGGCCAGGCGTTCTGGGGCAACGGCGGCGTGACCGGCTGCTGTCAATCGCTCAGCCAGATGCAGACGCAGGTCACAGTTGAACTCTTCACCATGAAAGCGCGAACGGGCCCAACGCTCGGCCGGGACTGCGGTCGCCTGCCTCTGATCAAGGCGGGTCGCCTCGGTCTGGGGCAGTATGTAGCTGATGACCGCCAGTTCGGACGGCTCAACCTCGGCCTCGGCATAAGCCAGCCGGTACGCCTCCACAGGCGTCCAGTAAAAGGACCCTATGTCGGCTTTCAGCCGCTCGAAGAGAGGGTCGTCGCCGCGCGCGTAGGCAACCTGCGGTTCTCCCCAGGCCGGTTCGCCGGTGCCGTTCTCCAGGCTGTTGGCCGGGGAGGCACAGAAGTCGCGAATAATCTTTTCGATCCGGGTTTTTAGCTTTGCCTGAGTCGGTTTTGTCATGTCATAAGTCCCATCTCTAAGAGGAAGAGTGTTCAATGAAACACCGAACCCCGCCCTCTGTCAATAAGCCTTTAAGTATCCTTCTCGTTCGAATAAGAAGCCATCAGGTAAACCATTTCTGACCGCGTTCGTCATAGTCTGCAAAAGCATTGCGTCCCAACCAGGAAAGGACAAGACCATGAAAAAAATCATTCCAGTCACGTTGACCCTTTTACTGATGCTGTTTGCCGGCACGGCACTGGCCGACCAAGGTTATGGTCGCGGCAACCAAGGCGGCTACAGCTCAAAGGGCGATCGAATTGAGCATCAATACGATCGCAAAGCAAACCACGCAGCAGCCCGTGGTAACTATCGCCAGGCACGCTATTTTCAGAATAAGGGTGAGCGTATGCATGCACGAATCGATCATCGCCGGGCTTATCGTTATGATTACCGTCATGATTACAGGAGATACGCGCCTGTCGTGGTCCCGGTATACGACCACCGTCATAACGACAACTATTTCAGCGTAATGATTCAGCAGCCTGGTCTCCTGTTAGGCTGGGGTTTTTACCAATAAACGACAACCGTTTGCTCTTAACGAGGGCGACGGCCAACAGGGACGGGCTGTCCGGCTTTTCGGGCAGCCTGTCTTTTCAGGTCTGTCCCTTTGAGAAAGTACAGTTCATTGCCATTTCATCGGCGTCTGTTAGGCTTAAGCACATGAAAACTCTGGAAATCTTCTTCGATTACATCTGACCCTGGTGCTACTTCGGTACCGTGCGTACCGACCGGCTGCGCGAGGAGTTTGACCTCGATATCCGCTGGAGCGTTTTTCCGCTGCACCCGGAGACCCCCGAAGGGGGCCTCGAGTTGACGGACCTTTTCGCCGGTCGCATGGATGTTGGCGCCATGCTGAAGCGCCTCTCCCAGGTTGCCGCCGAATTGGAGCTGCCGATCGGGCAACGGACCCGCACTTACAATAGTCGTCTGGCCCAGGAATTGGGTAAATGGGCGGAAGAACAAGGGGCTGGAGAGGCCTTCCACAGGGCTGTATATCGCGCCTACTTTGTCGATGGCTGTAACATTGCCTTGCCGGTTGCGCTGACGGCCATCGTCGACGAAGTTGGTCTCGATGCCGAACTGGCACGGCAGGTCATCGCCAATCGGAGTTATTCTGCGTCGGTTGACGCCGACTGGCAGCGGGCTGCAGAGCTTGGTGTCACCGCCGTCCCGACCAGCATTTACAGGGACCAGGCCCTTGTGGGCTTCCAACCCTACGCGAACTATCGTAGACTGATTGACGGCGGGACATGATTATCAAGATTGTAAATCGGCGCTCATCCGATTTGATCAGCGTCCCGTTCATGGGCTTTTTATCAGGCTTTTACCTCTTCACATATTTTCTCCCGACTCAGGATAACGACATGAATGATGAACTTAAGGAATTTGTCGGTGTACAGGCGCCGGTTAGCAAGCAATCACCAGCCCGGCATAACTGGCTGAAAATCTTCGGCATTGTTGTCGCAGCCAGTGTCATCTCAACCTTGGTGGCGCTCGGCGTGGTGTATCTCTATCTCTTCCCGGGATCTTTCAAACCGGTCACCCTCAGCGCCAAAGAGGAGCAGGTCCTCGAAAGCAAGCTGGAACGCCTGGATGACATGCGACGGGCACCGGCTCTGCACAAAAACCGGCTTCAGCCCGATGGCGAGCACCCCTCCGGTCAGGGCGACAGATTGCAGCCGGAGCGCTACAGTGAAACCAACGCCAACCGCGAAATCATCCTCACCGAGCGGGAGCTGAATGCCTTGCTGGCAAAAAATACCGATCTGGCCACAACGCTTGCCATTGACCTCTCCCAGGACCTGGCCAGCGCCAAGCTGCTGGTCCCTCTTGATGAGGAGTTTCCGTTTCTCGGCGGTAAAACCCTCAAGGTTACAGCAGGTCTTGAGCTGTCTTACAAGAGCGGCCGGCCGGTTGTCGCCATAAGGGGGATCAGCCTCTGGGGTGTGCCGATCCCCAACGCCTGGCTCGGCAACATCAAGAATGTCGACCTGGTGCAGGAGTTTGGTGGTCAGAAGGGCTTCTGGAGTGCTTTTGCCGACGGTATCGACGAAGTGGAGATCAGCGAAGGGCAATTGCGGGTGAGGTTGAAGGAATAAGCCGGGATACGGAACGAGGAACGCGAAAAACCGATAAGCATTACTTGGGTGCACTTCCTGTCTTGGATAAAGTGCACCCGTATTTTTAAAATGACGTGAAGATGCGAGCGGTCGAACGGCCGGGCGTCTGCAGGTCGAGATCAAGGAAATATCCGAACGGCGTCTGCCAGACTTCGTAGCCTGCACCTCTCAAGCGCTCTGCAGTGCGCTCCAGCAAGGCCTTGGTGAATTCCGCCGAGGCTTTTGTCTCAGCCAGATGCGAGAACGTATGCAGTACGATGCGTTGGGTCGCGTTCTTGCGTGCTCCCCACTTGAGGTTCTTGACCAGTTTCTTTTCCACGCTCGACTCATTCTCTTCGTCAACCGCCTCAGCGTGAATCAAGCCGACCACAGTGTTTTTAATCTCACCGGGATCGCTGCAATCAGGCTCATCTTCAAGAGTTTTGCTGGCAGGGTTGTAAGCGAAGCGGTCCGTGTAGAGCATCAGAAGTTTCATGCTTCAGCAATAACAAGACCATCCACAGAAAACAAGGAAAAGATCAGGTGCATTCTCCGGGCACACACAACATAAATTCTTGCATCTCCCCTCGCCAGCATGCCAAAATGCCTTGCCAATCAGCCCTTTTGTATGATAATAGTCCCGCTGCATTTATCAAGGACTGAGACGGGATGTAGCGCAGTCTGGTAGCGCACCTGCTTCGGGAGCAGGGGGTCGCTGGTTCGAATCCAGTCATCCCGACCAGTATTTAGCATGAGGAGCGACCTTCCCGGGGTCGCTCTTTCTTTTTGCTCTCCGGTCCATGTCTGGTCCGGAAGTACTCTCTAAGTGACAATTTGAGGTCTCACGGAATGAGTGTTGGTGTGTTCCGGGGCGGGGATTTGACTCCGGGGCTGATCCGGTACGGAGGGCGTCGAGGGGTAAATCACCACAATTTTGCCATTGAATAAATGGATTGTCATTTGTTCTCTCCAATGATATTTTCACCCTTCCTTAATGATCAACTTCATCACCCGACAGGAGAAACAAGCATGCGCAAGACGCAAATCTTTAGCTCAATCATTTTCCTAATGCTGTTTTGGACCACCGCCTTTGCAAGTGAATATTCAATCATCGGGAATGCCGAGTTAAAAGGGCTGGTAGATGCCGACACACATAACTTTTTGCTGATCGATGCACGTAATCCTGAGGAGTACCGAGAAGCCCATATCCCAGGTGCCATCAATATTCCGGAAAAGCACTTTGACAAACTTGCAGGGCTACTTCCTGCAGATAAAAATATGCAATTGATTTTCTACTGCAACGGTATCAAGTGCGGCAAAAGCAAGAAGGCCGCAGAACAGGCCAGCCAACGCGGATATACAAATATTTTTGTCTTTGCTGAAGGCATGCCTGTGTGGGAGGAACTTGGTTATTCTTTCTACAAAAGTGGTGACTACGAGAAACGCATAGAGACGACAAAGATCAGCCCTGTCGATCTGCAGGGACTCGCTGCTCTTCATCCTGAAACCCTGCAAATCGTCGACGTAAGGGATGCTGAAGAATTTGCCGAAGGTCATATTCCAGGGGCCATCAATTGCCCATTGAGCACTTTTGCCGCAACGTCTGAAATACTGGACAAAGAGAAAAAAGTGGTTGTTTACTGCAATTCTGGAGGGCGTAGCTACGGCGCTTACATAAAGCTGATGAAACTTGGCTATAAGAATATTGCCCAATCTCTCTTTGCTGATTGGAAAGAAGCTGGGTTGCCAGTGGCAACAGGACCACTTTGAAGGAGGCTTCTCGCAACACATGATCAGGCTCAAATAGAATCCAGTCATCCCGACCAGTATTTACAAGGAGCGACCTTCCCGGGGTCGCTCTTCTTTTTGATCTCCGGGCCATATCTGATCCAAAGATTTCTTCCAATTGACAATTTGATGGCTTGGGGAGTGTCGTCTTGTGTGCTCCGGGGCAGGTTTTGTCTCTGGTACGGAGGGGCTTGTCTAGGGCGTTGGGGCGTCTCTGGGACGTTTCATTGGAGCCCACTCAAGGAATTTGTAATCTGCCCTACTACTGCAATCTAGCACGCATCAGCAGTGCCATAAACTGCGGTACGCAATCGGGCGTTAAAATAATTACATAATACTACTAATTTATAGTTGACTACTAATTTGTAGTCTGATATATGTTAATCACAAGCGGAGGTGACGTATGGATCTATCAAAAATAACGAAGCGCAAGGAACCAGAGAAAAGAACCACGTGCAAGTTGACCCAAACGGGAAGTGATGATTTGGATTGCCTAATGGAATCCTTCGGGCTCACCCATAAAACAATCTTCAGTTGCATCTTAGGGTTAAAAGAACTTTTCGAATTGCTTATGACGGCGGCACAACAGAATATTGCTAAGACTCCGCCATACAATGTCAGAAAGACGTTTGTCATTCGTAATGATGATTTGAAAATGTTGAATGAGGCGTCACAAAAGGCAGGTGTAAACAGAAACGTCTTAATCGATCTGGGAATTAAGGCATTTGCTGCTTTGATGAGGGATGACAGGAATAAATCCGTGAAAAAATACCGGGCAGCACTTGAGCCCTTGAAAGCCTTATGGACTGACATGGAGAAGTTAGAAAGAAAGTTAGCTAACATTTTAGATAAAGATGATCACTTTTTCAAACAGTTCGGGATGGTCATAGTCAACCAGATGAACCTGGTGCAAGACCTTGAGGAGGAAATTAATCGCTCGACGTCAGACAAACAAGAACATGGGGAGGGGGAAAAATGACCATGTCAGAACACGCCAAGGCCAGGTCGCGTCAAAGAGGGATTCCCTTTGAGAACATGCAACTGATCCTCTCGTTGGGAACTCCCATACAGAAACGGGGCGGAGCAATCGAATTTCAATTTTTAAAAAAGGACAAAAAGAAACTCATTCAGCAACTAGATAAATTAACAGGGAAGGCAGTCCTTGTCAGCGAGGATGGAACTATCATAACCGTATACACAATTCGGGTTAACAATAGATCGGCTTCTTGACCTGGAATTGTTCCCCCAGAAAACATAATGCAAGATAATCGAGACAGAGAATCCACAAAGCCTACAACAGAACCAGACGATGTTCCTTTTGAAGGAGTTAACCAATGAGAGGATTAAAGTTTGATGAGCGCGACAGACAACTTGTTATAACTGAAATCGAGAAAATTCTAGGAGTAAGTCTAGCGCCAGTCTCTGGTAGGAGAAAGTTTCTTGAAGATAGATCGGGTAGGACATATTGGGTACTTGGTGGTTACGACAATTGGCACGGCATTCCCAATGACATGTTTATACTAGAAAAAGCAAGAAAATCGGATGGCGTGATGGTAGTTGCTAAGAGATATAAAAGCAGGATCGACATTTACACAGGAAAACTCCATACTCTAATCAAAAATGAGAGACTCCTCTCAAATACTAGCTCTGGTGATTTGCAGTTTAACATATTACTAAGAAACAATATCATGATTATAAAAGAAATCCATGAATATTATTTACATAAAATTCATTCTATCGACTTAAATAATATAATTAATAATGCATACGATAATAATAAACACATTAGAATTACACGGAGTCTCACTCACAATCAAAGGAAAGAACTGTTAAAGCAGATATTAAGTGTCAACACTAATCATTGAATAATTAATATGTCTATTTTTGAAAATTTTACAAATTACAAGAATAATGCTAATGCCTTCTTAGCTCTCTGTATTCTTGCATCTTCAGAGGGTTGGTGCTGGAAACTAACATGTACAACATGTGGACACATGCATTTTAGATACGCATTCAAAGAGTTAGCTATAGGGAAACATCCCAACAAAGAGGGTTGGATAGTCAACAACAGGACACGGGTTACAAAAGAGGTTGTTCAAGTCGTGAAAAGCTTTTCCTATCGCGATCAAGAAATTCTTTCACGCCTAGTCTTAGACGTGCCCATAGAGGTCATAAAGAAAGCATCCAAAGCTCCCGACTGGCTTGGCTATCTAGGCCTTGTGACTATCTATTGCAATCAACATATCAAAGAGATTGGCAGATCTTGGTCTCATCAATTTCTAGACATACTTCCCAAAGGATCCAAAGCCTACAATGCGATGTTGGAGATCTCAGCGGGTGAAAGGATCCTAGTTCTCAATGACCTTGAACTCATAGAATTCGCTTTGTACTCAAGAGTCTACTAGACTCTCATCTTCCCCAGACCCACAGCAATACCCCCCCCAGCCATCCCCAGTTGGGGCTTTTCCATTTCTGCCCCCCTCCCTACACCTAAAATTCTTCCTCAGGACCGGAATTGAACTAGCTGATTTGCTTGAGTATCGCCTCGACAAGACTCCTGTGATCATCAATATATTCGAAATTTCCAGATTCTGAGTTCATCCGGTCAGAGGGTGTAAAAAACTTTGTGTAAATGGTCTGATCGGTTACAACCCCTAACAAGTGGAGGAACCGATGACCATACCGAAAGACCTGCTCGACGCCCTGATGAAGGATTACAAGAATCCTGAAGATCTCATCGGGGAAACCGGGCTACTCAAGCAACTCACCAAGCAACTCTTAGAGCGTGCCATGCAGGCTGAGATGACCGAACATCTTGGCTATGAGAAGAACGCCCCCGCCGAGAAGAAGACCGACAACTCCCGCAACGGCAGCTACAAAAAGCGCGTCAAAGGGGAATTCGGCAATCTCGATATTGACGTCCCCCGTGATCGTGACGCGAGTTTCGAGCCGATCATCCTGCCCAAAGGTCAAAGCCGCTTTACCGGTTTCGATGACAAGATCATTGCCCTCTATGCCCGGGGAATGACCACCCGCGACATCCAGGCCCATCTGGAAGAGATGTACGGTGTCGAGGTCTCACCAACGCTGGTCTCTCAGGTCACCAAGGCCGTCCAGGAAGAGATCACTCTCTGGCAGAACCGCCCGCTCGACGAGGTCTACCCCATCGTCTATCTCGACGCCATCCGCGTCAAAGTGCGCCAGGACGGGCGTGTCATCAACAAGGCCGTTTACCTGGCCATAGGCGTCAACCTTGACGGTCTCAAGGAAGTCCTGGGTATGTGGACCGCCGAGACCGAAGGGGCCAAGTTCTGGCTCCAGGTGGTGACCGAGTTGAAGAACCGTGGCGTGCAGGACATCTTCATCGCCTGCGTCGATGGTCTCAAGGGCTTCCCCGAAGCGATCGAGTCGGTCTTTCCCGATACCCAGATCCAGCTCTGCCTGGTGCACATGGTGCGGCACAGCCTGAACTATGTGTCCTGGAAGCAGCGCAAGGAAGTTGCTGCCGATTTGAAGGCCATCTACCAGGCCCCAACCATTGAGCAGGCTGAGATCGCCATGGACGAGTTCGCGACCAAGTGGGACAACAGTCACCCGACGATCAGCCGATCTTGGCGGCGTAACTGGGAGCGGATTACGCCGCTGTTTTCCTACCCACCGGAGATTCGCAAGGCGATCTACACGACTAACGCTATCGAGTCTGTGAACATGTCGTTGCGCAAGGTCACGAAGAACCGAGGCTCATTCCCCAACGACGAAGCCATGCTCAAACTGCTCTACCTGGCGCTACAAAACATCTCAAAGAAATGGACCATGCCGATAAGAAACTGGAAATCGGCGCTCAATCAGTTTACGATCATCTTCGAAGACAGGATGCCAACCCATTGACCGACAGACCGTTTACACAAAATCCCTTACAGGCCCAGTTGTGGGCTTTTTAGTTTGGAGAAGCAATAAACTACAGAGGTTAATCTAACTCCAAATGAATCCAGCAACTGATGCGCTATGGGCATATTTTTATGATTTACACAGGTGCGCTATTGCTTATCATCCAAGGGAATCTGAGAACACAGAACGCTGCACGTCCCTCGGACAAAGCCCCTGGATGACGTCCTCTCTGGTACGTAAGCGCACAGAGAGCGAGCTTGTCGAGCGAACGATTCTGCTTCGGGAACCTGTGCGCTATGGGCATATTTCAGGGAATTACGCAGGTGCGCTACAATCACGTGCTGATGAATGACGCGGTTGTGTCATTGAGACCTTGATACACTGATGACCATCAGGAACGTCTATAATTCTGTTATTGTCGAGTGAACATAAAGCATCCAACGGAGAGAGAAAAACCCTATGACTATTGTGAAACGCCTGATTGGTTTGGCACTCCTCGGCTTTTTGGCAACGGCCTGTTCCAGTACTACAGTTAAAGACTCCTGGGTAAAGTCTGGCTACTCGGGTAAGATCGATAATGTCTACCTCATCGGTATTGCTAAAGAGGAAGACTACCAAAGGATTTTTGAAGAATCCTTTAAACGACAACTGTCTGGACAAGGCGTCCGGGCCGTTACTAGTCACAACGACCTCCCAAGAGGGCAGGAGAACAGCCGGGAAGACATCGTCCGAGCTATGAATGCTAATGGTTGCGACTCTGTTCTGCTAACCAAAGTGGTCAGGAAAAGGACAGAAGCAGGTACCAAGGGGCAGGAAATACAGATTGTCAGGGCTACCCCAGTTCCTCTCTATTACGACCCCTGGTACAACAACTGGGGTTCCTATTACAACCAGAGCTATAGTGTCGTCAATATTCAACCAACAACCCCTGATACAACCACCCTGACAATTGAATCTGTATTGTACGATCTAAAAACCGAGGAGCGAATCTGGACCGCTCAACTGGAGACAGTTGAAGAAATTGATGTCATGAAAATGATACATGACTATGTTGAGGCAGTGACTAGGAACCTTAAGGGAAGGGGTCTGATATAACGACATACGATTACACCGCTGAGGTCCCTTGGTGACTTACTCGCTTCACGTTACGATAAAGACTTCGGGAACCTGTGCGCTATGAAACTGCGCTATGCAACACAGAATGACATCAACATAATGGAATCATTGAACTATAGCGATAGCGCAGCCTGATAGCACACCTGCCTTTTGGAAGATGAGAATAGGGCCTACTGAACAGGCCTGCGGCACACAGCATAGGCACTCTTCGAGGGTGGATGCCGCCTGACGAAAAATGCGAGGAGGAACGTGTGCAGGGCCAGGCGATAGTATTTGCATACTGTAGAGATAAAGCTTTTCAAATTTGAATTTTATCGAGACAGAGAATCAATTATGGCCACCTTCCATGTGCTCGATCATCTTTCGTGCACTGTCAGCTGATGGGCCAGAAGGGACTAAATCAAGGAAACGGCGAAACACTTCTTTAGCCTTTTCATTGTCCCCGAGGTCTTGCATGTAAACAATGCCCATATTAAATAGAGAATTCGCATGGCTAGGATTTAGCTTGTTTGCTTGTTGAAATGTTTCAATCGCTTTTTCATACCAACCAAGCTGGCGAAACATAATTGCCTGGTCGGTTAGGACATCGGGGTCATTACCATCAATTGCAAGCGCCTTATCATATGCTTCAATTGCCTTCATAGGATTCTTAGTATCGAAATAACTATGCCCTAACTGAACCCAGGCTTGTCTGTTCTTCGGTTCTTTCGCCAAAATTTCTTCCAGCGTTTTGATCTGTTGCTGAAGATCAACTGAAGGTGCCGGTTGTTGGTTTATTGCCTGCTGACCTTCGGGTTGGCTTTTCTTTACATTCGAAAAAATCATGGAAGCCAACAATCCTGCAACAAAAGTGATGACAATTAGTAAAATTGTTCCTTTTTTCATGAGCCCATCCTCTATGTGAAATTGGTGAAATTGGAAATTCTTATTATCCTTGCGCTATCAATCAAGAGATCACCCAAGAAGCCGTGCGCTAAATATAACTACAATTTAGCATGATCAGATTTCTGCCGTCCATTCAGGAACGTCCCTGGATGACGTCCTCTCTGGTAGGTGAGCGCACAGAGAGCGAGCGCGTAGCCGAGCGAACGATTCTGCTTCGGGACCTGTGCGCTATGGGCATATTTTGATGATTTAGGCAGGTGCGCTATTGATCTTGCAGTATCGACATAGCTTGTTGATGTCAAACGTAAACGTCTTTGGGATACGTCCTCTCTGGTACGTGAGCGCACAGAGAGCGTAACGAACGCTTCTGCTTCGGGAGCAGGGGGTCGCTGGTTCGAATCCAGTCATCCCGACCAGTAGTTAGCATGAGGGCGACCTTCCCGGGGTCGCCCTTTCTTTTTGCTCTCCGGTCCATGTCTGGTCCGAGTTCTCTTCCAAGTGACAATTTGAGGTCTCACGGAATGAGTGTTGGTGTGTTCCGGGGCGGGGATTTGACTCCGGGGCTGATCCGGTACGGAGGGCGTTTGAGGGGGGAGTTTTTGGGAAGTTTTTGTGTTGCAACGTTCTCAAGTAGGTACAAGTCGCACCATCTCATCAATGAGTTCATTAGTTCTGAATGGTTTGCTTAGATAGCCATCAAAGCCTATCTTCAGATATTTCTCTTTGTCACCAACGAGAGCATTGGCCGTAAGGGCAATCATTATTAGATGTTTTCCGGTCATTTTCTCCTGTTCGCGGATAATATTCAACACATCCGTACCGTTCATTACTGGCATCTGGATGTCCATAAGTGCCATATCAAAGGTATTCGCCTTCAAAGTATCAAGAGCAACTTTGCCATTCTCCGCAGTCGTAACTGCATGTCCCATATTTTCCAGGAAAGTCTTGATTAAGACAGCGTTGACAGGGTCGTCCTCAGCCAGCAGGATATTTAAAACTGGGCCGCTCCACAGTGATGATTCTCTCTTAGTGAGATGGTTATCTGACAGGTTGCCTATCTTCATCCGCAACGGCATTAACAAGTGGAAAGTACTGCCGACACCCTCTTTGCTCTCAACACGTATAGAGCCACCCATCAAGCCTGCTAGACTCCTACTGATGGCCAAACCTAGGCCAGAGCCACCGCAGTTAGGGAGGCGGGAATCTAAAACCTGGACAAACGGCTCAAATATATGTTCATGCAAATCTGTCGAGACGCCAATACCAGTGTCTTTTACAGCAATATCCAGTAGAACCCTGAGGCCAGTTTTTTCTGCCACGTTTGCCGTAATACTGATCTCACCTTTTTCAGTGAACTTGATCGCGTTGCCAAGCAGGTTGAGCAACACCTGTTGTATTCTCAATGAGTCCCCAATCAGTAAATCAGGAACATCAGTATCTATGTTGATGTGTATAGACAGGTTATTCTCCTCAATTTTATGCGCTTGTGTTGTAACCAGCTTGTTAATGAGGTTGTGCAAACTGAAATCTTTTTGCTTAAGGGCAAGTTTTCCTGCCGCGACCTTCGAAAGGTCAAGGACATCGTCAATCAAGGATGCTAGGGTATTGCCAGAGGAGTTAATTGCTGCAAGATATTTTTTATGCTCTGGAGTCAAGTCGGCATCTTCCAGCAACTCACCGAAGCCGACAATTGTCGTCAATGGTGTACGGATTTCGTGGCTCACTTTTGCCAGGAACAAATCCTTGATCTGGCTGGCTGCCTCTGCGGCCTGTGTGGCAGCAAACAATGCCATTTCATTTGATTTGCGCTCTGTGATATCCGTCATAATTCCGATAATACCGACCGGTTCCAGATCTTTTATGATGGGGATTGCATTTAAGATCACCGGGAAGGTCGAACCATCTTTTCTCAAAGCAGTGTACTCTGAAGCACCGACTTCCTCACCGGCTAGTCTTTGACGTATTCTTTCGCTAGCGAGGTCTCTTTCCTCGGGGACAATCATATCGAAGGCACTTAGGCCCCGCTCAAAGGCCTCTGCAGAGTAGCCGAATTTTTCATAAGCATTTCTGTTTGCGAATCTTAGGTTGCCGCTTAAATCGATTTTAAAGACCACTTCAGGTAACATTTCCGCAATATTCCTGAATCGCTCCTCGCTGTCTCGCAACCTCTCTTCCGCCTGTTTACGCTCAGTGATGTCGGTGACAGCCCCTAATAAAATCAACTCTCCTTCAGACGGTCCAGCTTTACATTGGCTTTTCTCGGATACCCAGCGGATCTCCTTCTGTTGAGTCAAGATCCGAAACTCAATTGTCTTGCGATCACCCGCCACAAGGTCTAGTAGATAATCGGAAACACGCTGTTGGTCATCTGGATGAACCATTGGGAGGAAACAACCCAACGCGAGAACTTCTTCGACACGGTAACCAGAAATGGGATTGATCGCACCGCCTATCCATTTAACCTTAAAATTAGACCCCCCTGAACGTGTGCAGTAATGAACGTAATCCGAAGTAAGGCTGGTGAACATGCGATAGTTTTCTTCCATCAACTTTCGTTCAGTGATGTCACGGTCAATCCCTCTGTATCCTCGGAATTCACCTTCTTCATCAAAGATAGGCGCGCCACTCGATTCAATCACAACTTCATGGCCATCTTTGTGTCGGTTTATATTTATCAGATTGTTAAACGGCAGGTATTTTTTTGCAATTGGGTCAAAATGTCTATGAACACGTTCCGCTTCGTCGGGGCTCATCAAGTCGAAGGCATTGAGTCCTATCAACTCTTCGGGCTCATAACCCAGGAGATCTCTGATACTCGGGCTCACGTATGTAAAATTAGCATTCTCATCAAACTCCCAAAACCAATCCTGAGAGTCTTCAACCATCTTTCTGAAACGGTCGTATTCATTAGACATGGTATTTTCCTGAAGGCAGGTGGAAACAAGTTAGCTTGATTGGAGTCAATCTACTCATTTTACATGAAGGTAAGGAGAAAACCCTCTGGAAAATTCAGTTACATGGTAGCTTGCCCCCAGCCATCCCGGTTGGGGCTTTTTCATTTCCATAATTCTACCTCCACTCCCTCCTCTCAAATTTGCACCTCAGGCCCGGACCCGGACCGGATGTTTCCACTGACTTTCCAGAGACCCACTGACTGCCTGCATCTGCAACGGCAACATAAAGAATACTCAATCCTGCGCACAGAAAGGAGGGCCGTTATGTCCAAACGATTCCCGTTCACTAGACGCAGCATAGAAGCAACCCTACTTCTTTCCCAGCAACCAATGGGCACAAATATTTGTTATGATATACATCAATTAAGTCTTTGAGGAGAACAACATGTCGAATAATTGCAAATATGGATTCGGGACAGAAATCCCCTTCAATTTTGAAGAGGCTTTACTAAGAGTTGAGACACTACTCAACAATCATGGTTTTCGTATTCTTACTCGATTGAACCTAAGGGATATTGTCGCAGAGGAAGGTATAGACACCCTGGGTAAGTACGTAATCTTGGGAGCGTGTAACACGGAATTTGCCAAGGAGCTATTTTCTGCAGATCCTGATATCGGGATACTGATGCCCTGCAACATTATCGTTTACGAACTGGGAAATGGCGCGTGTAGGATTATGGTAAAAGACCCTGTGCATATCATGGATCTCATAGAGAACCCTGTAGCGATTCAAGCCGCGATGAAAGTAAAGGAACAACTGGAGGAAGTTATTGATGAGTTGAATTAAGTTTTTTCCAAGTATTTGTGTCAGTTGGAAGATGATTATTATGTCTTAAATAGCATTTGGTCCTTTCGCATACTGACTGCTTCGGGAAAATGTGCGCTATGATACTGGTTTAACTAAACAAGTAAAGAAGGATACTTCTTATGAGTGAGGGCGTTCATCGCAACTTTGACAAAGTCGCTGCCAACTGGGATGAGAAACCTCAACGACGCTTAGTGGCTGAGGCAGTGACAGCAGGGATTAAAGAGAGCATCCCCCTGCATCGTGAGTTACAGGTTCTGGAATATGGTTGCGGAACCGGTCTTTGCGGATTGCAGCTAGCCTCAGAAATCGGGCATCTGACGGCAGCCGACACCTCAGCAGGGATGTTGGAAGAACTACGAAAAAAATGTCTGACTCTCGGCTTGGGCAATGTGACACTGGTCAAAATCCCGCCGGATGGCTGGACGATGCCTGCTGCAGCCTTTGATCTGGTCTTCTCCAGTATGGTGTTACATCACATCGAAGATATCCAGACCCTGCTGCAAAACTTTCAACATGGGCTGAAACCAGGTGGATTTCTGGCCCTCGCCGACCTAGAACAGGAAGATGGCACGTTTCATGACGATCCCACAGAGATTGCCCATTTCGGTTTCGACTCGCAAGTGTTGATAACCATGCTGGAGCAACTGGGTTTTATTTCCCTCAAGTTACAAACCGTTCACACGATCCGCAAACAACATGGCAACGAAGAGCACGTCTATCCGGTCTTTCTGATTACAGTCCAGAAACCTAGCGTATGATATCAATCAGAAAATCACGAGACTCAATTTTAGGTAATGTGCTCTATGCTCATACTTGCAATATATTCTGTATGAAGTTTGAACGCTGACGTCAATTGAAGACATCATCGGATGACGTCCTCTCTGGTACGTAAGCGCACTGAGAGCGAGCGCGTAGCCGAGCGATCGCTTCTGCTTCGGGAACCTGTGCGCTATCAAATATAGATTATGAGGCCTTATGAATTTCAAATTATTCTTCGGTGTATTATTTATCCTAGCTATTTTTCTCGGGTGTGAATCTAAAACTCCAGAACCTGAGGGAATCTATCAACACACAAGTCACAACACTGGCAAGGCAGTTATATTTGATTTCAAAGCGAATGGAGAGGTTTATGTGAAAGTTTCATATGTGAATGTTTCCGAGAATATAGTGGATGACGCATTTTTCCCTTTTTTTTCAGAAGGGTCAGGCAAATACAAGTGGAGAATGGAGAAGAATGGACGTTTAGTCAGCATTTACAATGAAAGTGATTTCGAAATTGTGAAATTAGAATATACAGGCAAAAAATTGTCATGGGATAAAGCAAAATTCACCAAGAAATAATAATCTGTACTTTTTATCAACTCCCAATTAAAACAACAACCACTGTGTCGAAAAAGCCGCTTGCCTGTTGCATATTTGTGTAAAAATTACCTATGCTGCGGCCTGAAACTGCGCATCAATACCTTCTGCGACAGCACATGTGCGGGTTTCTCTCACCAGATAATTTTTTCTATTGATCATTTCTTCTATAATTCTGGATTTTTAGATCATTGCCGCACTGTTTGGCCAGTCGATTCTGTGGCAACATGGCACCATGGATGCATTACATTTGCTCAGAAATTTAAGGAGCGAAACCATCAAAAGAGGCACACTCAATTATTAATATGAAATTCTTGATAGGATGTTTGCTGGCACAAACCTTCCCGACCCTCTCGCAGTGTTTGGTAGAACACGCATTCTACCAAATTTCGGGAAAAATCAACGAGGGTCATCGTCATGATCGGTGAATTTTTTACTTACAGGGTGGTTGATGGCAGGGGAGGTTTTACCTCTTCCCTCGATGCTATTTGCCAGTTGAGATATCAGGTCTATGTTAACGAGTGGGGATTCGAAAGGCCAGAAGACCATCCGTGTGGTTTGGAACGGGATGAATATGACCAAGATTCAATACACTTATGTGCATGCGCAAATCATTCTGACGATGTGATCGGCACGGCAAGAATTATCCTGGGATCAGAGCGGTCCTTGCCAATCGAGCGGCATTTCGACATAAGTCAATTCCCACCAGGGGTAAGTCGTGAGCAGTCTGCCGAAATTTCCCGTTTGGCGATATCCAAGGAATTTCGATGCCGCGCAATCGAGCACGCAATTTTCGGGACAGAACAGGCTCCGGCCAATCATCTCCACCCCATGATGGAAAATAGTCGCGATTCTCGTCGGAAGTTCGAACACCAACTTGTGCGTGGTTTGTACATCTCCCTGTATCGAGAGAGCAAAATCAGGGGGCTTACGCACTGGTTCACTGTCATGGCCAAGGGGTTATATGTCATTCTCAGACGTTGGGGCATCAGCTTTGAACAGATAGGGCCTGCCCGGGATTATCACGGGCTGCGGGCTCCTTATCTGATCAGCATCAAGAGCTTAGAATGCTCTCTCGAAAAACACGATCCTGCCTTGTATTACGAAACGCAGAATTGTCTTGTCCATTGAATTGTTTGACTGCTCAGTTTAAAACAAGCTTTCAAAATCTAAACAGTCTTCAAGTGCAAGTTAGGAACGCTCCTTTCGCACGCACAGCCTATATCTGATGCCTAGACGGCAACCTCTATGGGTCACCTTAATTTTCATCCTTTTATACCGTTATGACATCAATCAACTTAGATCATCAACGGAGGCACCAGGGCCATTGTTCTTGACTGACTCGATCCCCGCTCCCATTGATGATGTTGATGAATACCTCTGGCATTGTCCGATGATTTGCTTGTTCTTTGCCGCACAGAGAGCGTTATCTGACCAAAAGGGAGTTGCCAAGGTTCTTGAAAAGCTCTTGAAGAACTCATGTCGGGGTTGATTGACATGGCTGTCAGGGAAGCTCCCAGACCCTAATGGAGAGTCGAATCATGCGGAGTAGATGCTGAATCCAGAACTTCATGCATCTTTTCACTGATGAGTTTCACAGGAGACGGCTTTGGCAACATCACGATATTCCGAGCCTTGATGAAATCTAAATACTCTTGATTTTCTGTCCCTGTGAAGAAAATAAATTTATGACCTAAAGAGGGGTCTATTACCAATGCTTGTTTGTACATTTCAATGCCACTCATTTTTGGTATTTCAGTATCTGAGATGATCAAGTCAAAGTGCTTTTGGCGGAGATTCATAATCCCATCTTGACCGTCACGGGCAATAATCACTTCAACATCATAGAGAACCAATGCCTTGAGCATACGAGCAATTGAGAGGTTGTTTTCAACTATCAGAATACGTTTACCGCCAGCTTGAGATAGTTTTCTGACCCTCCGAAGATAACTATCACTGTCAGGTAACGAAGCAATGTACTCCTCAACATGTCTTCGGTGTTGCTCGATATCTGACATGACCTGCTGAACCTCTTCATCTGATACGTTCAATCTGTCCAAGATGTAGAGTAAAATTTCATTCCATTCTGAAAATTCTGCATCAACAAGAATTTCCAGCATAGTGATTTTGTTCAAAGTACCGTCTTCCAAAAGCCGCCAAGCACGCGAAAAGGGGGCTTCAATTTTGTTACGGAAACCTTCATCAAAGTAAAAGCTTGCCCGTTTCATTTCAACATCAGAGATAAGGCCACTAATCTTTTGAAGGAGTCTTTCGTGTTCCTTTTCTTCAGATGACATCTGGGATAACAATTGTGAGAAATTTTCATCCTCTCGAAAAAAAACTGCAGCTTCTTCATAGATCTTAGTGGCTGTTGTCTCTACACCTATCAGCCAAATAATGATGTCATGCATTTTCCCGTCTCAGCTCCATATCAATTCCTTGGAAACACCATAACTGACTATCAATATTAAGGGACAATTTAGTAAGCACAACTATTGATGTAAAGAAACAACTGCAAGAACTCGTATGGCTCACCATCCCGGTGTGCCTTTTCGGCCTCGGCCTTGGATCCCCTCGTGCCGAGGGACCTGAACCGAGATAGAAACAAGGCCTTTGACATTGACAGAACAGCTGTGGAGGATGTTTTGCTCCTCATTTTGATCGGCAGTTCAATCATGCCGCTCAATCAAGATGCTGGTTGTCGCCGTTTTAAATTCGCTTTGAGTATCTCAATTGTTTCAAAGGAAAGCCCCACAACCCGGTGGGCGGTGGGGCTAAATTCCAGATTCTTCAATTGCCTAAGTTGTCCTGATTTCGATGCGCCGGGGTCTGGCTGCTTCTGACTTGGGCAAGAGCAGGGTCAGAACCCCGTTTTTCATTTCTGCGGCAATCTTTTCCGAATCGATTTCATTCGGTAGCTGAAATTGTCGATAAAAGTTGCCATGCAGGAATTCGCGTCGAATCGGTTCGCCAGTCAGATGTGACCTGCCTCTGGCCTGAACGGTCAGAAGCCCCTGATCCAGGTCAATCTTCAACTCTTCTTTATCAACTCCCGGCAGATCGGCCACCAATGTCAACCCTTTGTCGGTTTCGAAAATATCGACAGCGGGCCGGATGATAAGTTCTTCCGACTGTTGCCGCCTCTCCGCCTCACGGCCGCGGCTCTCAGAGATATTTTTCTGTGCCATGATGTCACCTCCCATGTCGTCTGTTCCTCTTTGTAATCTAATGGGCCTTGACGCTGATTCTCTTTGGCTTGGCTTGTTCCTGGATCGGCAGCGTCACCAGCAGGACACCATTCTCAAATCTGGCGGCAACTCTGTCGGAATCGATTTCGCCGGGCAGGTCTATGGTCCGCATGAATTTGCCAAGCCCACGCTCACGCCGCAGCCAGGTTTTCTCGGTGTCCGTCATGTCCTTGCGCTCGCCTGAGAGTGTCAAAGTTCCCCGCATTACTGTCAATTCCAGATCTTTGGCATCGACACCGGGGACAAGAACTTCCACGTAGACGTTGTCCTTGTCTTGAGCCAGGTTGATTTGCGGGAACCTTTGCAGACCGACACCGGGCAGAAAGGACGGCTCCAAAAACGCACCCGTTCCAAACCCTTTGAAAGCGCCATCAATTTCCCGCCGAAGATTTTCCATCTCTCTCAAAATATCCATTGCCATTTTCAAGACCTCCTTTCGTTTTTTGTTGTGTTGACAATGAGTATATTCGCCACGTTAAACTAGCAACATCCAACCCGCTTGAAACTGTAAAAGCAGCACAAAAACAACCTTTCAGCGAAGGAAGAAGAGCGTGAATAACGGTCACTTCTTCTCTTGCGATGAAGTTAAGTATCAACAATATGGTTGTCAAGATTTAGGAAAGATTTTTTTCCACTTTTTCTGCCAGAAATAAACGTTCATTACGACACGTCCATCAAATACAGCATACGGGATGTTCCGCAGTCTGTACGCACAGAGAGCAAAGCGCTTAGCAGAGCGAAGAACGCTTCATCAAGACCGGCCAGATATAGCCACTAAATGATTCTGTTTCAACGGCAGTGAGAATAACTGGTACGCCGTATTCTTTGGCACCCTTGGCCAGCATAACAACATTGTTGACCAACAATTGCCGATCGATATTAGCAACACCAAAGGTCATTTGGGGTTGATGATCGATAAAGATGACTGCACAATTATCGGGGGACAAAAGCCCGCCATCAGTATGGGGAAGTATGTTTATCATTGTAAGACTCCTTGTTCTGTTTGGGTTCTTCTTTGAACTATGGACGCAGCAGATGCGCCCAGGACTGTAAAATTGTCACTTGCTCAATAACCAATTGTTGAATTCTTTCGTCGGTTAAATTGCCTTCTTTATCAAAGCTTCCATTGAAAGCGTTACTGAAGACTTCAGGTTTGTTCAGTAGCCGTATATCGAGGAATACACACACCTGACGAAGATGGTACTGGGCTCTCGCTGAGCCCATGCCCCCTCCTGAACCAACTATCGCTGCCGGCTTACCGGCAAGCAGGTGATTTTCAGGCGCTCTCGAAGCCCAATCTAGTGCGTTCTTGAGCGCTGGTGCCATCGAGTAGTTGTATTCAGGGCATGCCAGCAGTAATGCATCCGCCTGCTCGATATCATCCAACAACCTCTGAACTGAAGTCGGTATGTCAGTTAAATCTGCATTGAAGAATGGTACTTCGGTAAGGTCTGCGAGTTTGACGTCTATTCCCTGCGGAGCATTTTCGCGTGCATATCTCAATAACCCAAGGTTGGTTGATTGTCGACGTAAGCTGCCACAAATTCCCAGTACTTTCATTGTCTCCATGACGGTTCCTTTCTCTTTGAAATCATTTCCCAGTCATCGGCACTTCAATTACGAGCAGTTGAGCATCGGACTCTGCTCTGACGGTAAAGTTCTTACCCTGCACAAGACCCAATCCATCGCGACGTTCGATCGAATTCCCATCAATCTCGAGCCTGCCTTCAATCACAAAGAAGTAAACGCCATTAGCATTGTGATGTCTCTGATAAGTTATTTGTTTGCCTGCTTCAAGATCTGCCATAGAGAACCAGACGTCCTGATTTATCCAGATTTCTTCTTCAGAGGCTACGGGAGAGACCAGAACCTGGAACCTGTTTTGCCTGTCAGTACGATCGAAATACCGTTGACCGTAGCGTGGCTCAATATCCTTTTCTTTTGGGAGCACCCAGATTTGCAGGAAATTAACATCATCCTTATCGGAGTTATTGTATTCGGAGTGAGTCAAACCACTTCCGGCTGACATAATCTGAACCTCTCCGGCGTTGATGACGTGTTTGTTCCCCATGCTGTCCTGGTGTCGCAAAGAGCCTGCTAGCGGGATGGAAACGATCTCCATATTCACATGGGGGTGAGTGCCGAAGCCCATTGAGGGCTTGACGATATCGTCGTTGATCACCCGCAACAAACCAAAGTTCATACGCCGAGGATTATCATAATCAGCAAAGCTGAAAGTATGGCGGCTTAACAGCCAACCATGGTCGACAAGGCCACGGGATTCATTTTTGTGGAGGATTTCTTTCATTTCGTCACCTTTTATCTATTAAGTATCTCGAACATCGTCACGTTCACATTTGTTTTATGTCGAAATATTTACCCAAAAAAACTAATCGTCTTTACTGAACCTCTTCAAGATTTTCGCTAAATCTGTTTGTTCTTTATCGGTAAAAAATTGGAATTCCTCTGCAACCACTTTTGCATGGCGGGGAAAGACACGACCAATCAAAGCCTCGCCCGATTCTGTAAGATGCACTGTGACCTTCCTTCGGTCGCTACCAGTCCGGTCACGTTGAACCAGAGACTTCTTTTCCAGGCTATCAACAACTGTCGTAAGGTTGGCATTGCTTTTGAGAATTTTCTCGACCAACTCACCCTGGCAGAGTGGACCTAGATGATACAGTGCTTCGAGCACACCAAACTGGCTTACCGTAAGATTGTCGTCACTCAAGTGCCTGTGAACACGATTGGTCGCTCGATTTGTGGCTCGCATCAACTTGACAAAGAGGTTCAAAGAACGACGTTGATCTTCTGGCAATTGATTGTATTTCATAAAAGCTCCATTTATTTCGATATCGAAATTTACGATTAAAAAATAACACCTATTTAGTTATAAATCAACCTCTAAACTAGTCATGACCCATAAAAATTTCTTCTGATTCGAGGACAAATGCGCAATGATCATACAAAAGCAGGTGTGCTAGATAAACATTCTTTGCTGCACAACCTAAGGAACACCTCTGGATGACGTCCTCTCTGGTACGTAAGCGCACAGTGAGCAGAGCGAACGCTTCTGCTTTGGGAGCAGAGGGCCGCTGGTTCGAATCCATTCTTCCAACATTTCAGGGCTCATGACACCCACAAAAGCGTTTTTCAACCTTCGCGAGATACAATCAAATTCTGTGACACCGGTTGCTCTCGGCGCGGAAAGCCCAAACGAAAAATACTCTCTGCTAAGACAAAATACCTCTAATAATGTACACTTCGTCTTGAAACTCGACACGTGGACTTTCTTGAACGACACATAAAAAACCATGTCAACATCAGTTAGCTACAGAGACAATCTATTGGTGACCCTTATCTGCTTAATCTTAATAGTGGGGGGGACGTGTTTTGCAGCATCGAATGAAAAGGTGATTTTAACAACGCATAATTTATACCCTTACGGCAGTTATCCAGCAGGGAGCGAAGGAAAGATCATAGCGGACGACACCTTTAAAGGTGTCGCTGTCGATCGAGTGCGCTGTGTTTTTGGTAAGATGAACATCCCTTTGGAAATTCAGGTTGTCCCATGGAAAAGAGCGCAATTGCTTTTTCAGCGAGGGCTTGCTGATGGCTTTTTTGCCGCATCACAAAAAGATACAAGGGATGAATATGGAGTGAAATCATCAGTTATCGCGGACCAGAAATGGAACTGGTATCTTCTCAAAGAAAACCCCCTGTCTCCTCAGGATCCATCCTTTAAGGAGAAAGCTACTGTTGGTGGTTTCCTGGGGGCAAACATGCTGGAATGGATGAAGGAGTATAACTACAACGTAACAACCACGCCGAACGATACAGAAGGATTGCTGAAAATGCTTCTGGCAAGGCGCGTTGATGCCGTTATGGCAAACGATCATGTAATGCAAGCACTGCTTGAAAAGTATGCGGCAGAAGACCGAGTGAAGATCTATTTAAACATAGACAAACCTCTGTACGTTTACTTTTCAAAAGAATTTTCAAAATCCCGTCCTTCGTTCATGGACAAATTCAACAGGTTAATTCCTGAATGCAGTCAATAACCCTTATGAGTTATGACCCAGGAAAATCAAGCATATCTCTTGCCGGTAGACTGACCCTGGCGCTAACCGCAGTGGTCGCCGTGGTCACCCTGCTGGCTGACGTTTGGTTCTATTTCGACGCCACCCACAAGGCGGAAGCACGAATTGAAGCAAAAGCCAGGCAAATAGGCACATATCTCCAGGGGGTCCTGTCTCTTCCCCTGTGGGAAATAGATGACCAGGCAGTCAAGATGATCGGCCAGACCCTGATGGAAGATCGCGCGTTTAACGCTGTCAATATCCAGGATTCCGATGGCAACACCATCTTTACAAAATATCGGGACAATGAGTCCATCGCCCTGAGTCATCTCGTTTCAATCGAGCATGAAGACCGTGTGGTCGGAACAGTGCAGGTGAATTTTTCCGAGGAAGCGGTGCGCGTACAAACGGAAAAGTTACTCTGGGCCAACGTTATCATCCTCCTGGCCGTTCTAGTGACGATCTCCTTGAGCACGATCTTCCTCATAAATCGACTCCTCAGACGCCCCATAGAGCAGCTTACAACTGTCGCCAGATCCTTTGGCCAAGGGCCTCACGTGGATTTTAATGCCATGCCGAAGAGTTATCGAGAATTTCAACCCCTGCTGACCGTTCTCACGGGGATGGAAGACCAGATCAAGCGACAGATCTCTGAATTAACCGAGAGCGCAGAACGTTTTCGTCAGGTGGCAATGACAAACTGGGTATGGGAGACGGATACGGAAGGTCGCTATGTTTATTGTTCGGAAAACGTCGTAGAGTCCTTGGGTTATTCTGCTGAGGAAATGCTTGGCAAGACACCATTCGATTTTATGCCGACTGAGGAAGCCGCCAGGATGAGAGGTTTATTTGCCGAGATTGTTGCCGGCAAGAAAAAAATTGTTGATCTGGAGAATTGGAATATCACCAAAGAGGGCTCTGATGTCTGCCTGCTGACAAACGGTGGCCCGTTTTATGATGAGGAAGGCAACCTCGTAGGCTACCGTGGCGGAGACAAAGACATCACTGACCGGAAGCTCGTGGAAGAAGAGTTATTCAAACATCGCGAACACCTGGAACTTCTCATAGAGGATCGAACTTTAAAGTTGAAAGAAGCACAGGATGAGTTGATTCAAAGTGAACGCTTGGCCACCCTCGGACGGTTGACCGCCACGGTTAGCCATGAGCTCCGCAACCCCCTCGGAACGATCCAAACGGCACTATTTTCAATCGAGGACTTTCTTGAGCATAAGGATTATACCCAGATGGTCCGTTCTCTCGAACTGGCGGAGCGAAGCATAGTTCGATGTGTCACCATCATTGAGGAATTAAACAGCTATGCACGCGTTAAAGAGTTGAATATTGCAGAGACATCAGTTGACGATTGGTTGAAAACTGTGATTATAGAGCAGAGTCTACCAGAGGAGATAATCTGCGAGCTGGATCTCACCAGCGGCGTACGGGCCTCGTTTGATCAAGAGAAACTCCGCCAGGTCGCTGTCAATCTCATAACCAATGCCGTTCACGCTCTTCAGGAAAAAACCTCTGGCAGAAAGTTGTTGAGGATTTCCACCGCTCTTCTTGATGACCAATATGAGATTCGTCTCAGCGACGATGGAATCGGTATGTCAGACGATATCAAAGAGAAGGTATTTGAACCCTTATTTTCGACAAAGGGGTTTGGGGTGGGGCTCGGAATGGTCGTGGTGAAAAATATTGTCGAACAACACCACGGCGAGATAGACATCGTGAGCAAAAAAGGGGAAGGCACAACCATCACCCTCCGTTTACCAATCGATCCTTCGAAAGGATGAAACAGCTTCTCCCCCAAAGGATTCGGGAACAGGGGGTCGCTGGTGCGAATCCAGTTGCTCGATTACATGAATAATGTTTCAAAAATTCTCGCCCAGTATCCGTGCAGGTGATACTGCTTTGACCACAGATTCTGCCCTCGTCGAATAGTACGACGTACTTCTGAGGCCCTCAAGGCTCTCACTGTTACTAAAACTTCTCGATACATTCGATAAAATCAACCATTAGGTTATACTTACAGTGCTATGAGAAATACGCATATAAGAGAATGAGGAGGCAACCTTATGACTAAAGAGAGCAAGTGTCCGGTAACGGGCGCAACGGGCAAACACCCAACCGGCAGCGGGACGTCGAACCGAGACTGGTGGCCGAACCAGTTGAACCTTCATCTCCTGCACCAACATTCCCCTCTCTCCAATCCGATGGGCGAGGCTTTCAACTACGCTGAAGAGTTCAAGAGTCTCGACCTTGATGCCGTGAAGAAGGATCTCTACGCGCTGATGACCGACTCGCAGGATTGGTGGCCGGCCGACTATGGTCACTACGGAGGACTCTTCATCCGGATGGCGTGGCACAGCGCAGGCACCTACCGCACCGGCGACGGCCGCGGCGGGGCAGGGTCGGGTTCCCAGCGTTTTGCGCCACTTAACAGCTGGCCCGACAACGTCAACCTCGATAAGGCGCGCCGTTTGCTTTGGCCGCTCAAGCAGAAGTATGGCAGGAAAATCTCCTGGGCCGACCTGCTGATCCTCACCGGCAACTGCGCTCTGGAGTCGATGGGCTTTAAGACCTTCGGTTTTGCCGGCGGGCGCGAAGACATCTGGGAGCCGGAAGAAGACATCTACTGGGGCTCTGAGGACACTTGGCTGGGTGACGAGCGCTACAAAGGCGATCGCGAGCTCGACAATCCTCTCGCCGCTGTGCAGATGGGCCTGATCTACGTGAACCCGGAAGGTCCGAACGGCGAGCCGGATCCGGTCGCCTCAGGCATCGATGTTCGCGAAACCTTCGCGCGCATGGCGATGAACGACGAAGAGACCGTCGCGCTGGTCGCTGGCGGACACACGTTCGGCAAATGCCACGGTGCCGGCGATGCGTCGCATGTCGGCCCCGAGCCTGAGGGAGCTGGCCTCGAGGAGCAGGGCCTCGGCTGGAAGAGCAGCTTCGGCAGCGGCAAAGGCGGCGATACAATCAGCAGTGGCATCGAAGGAGCCTGGAAGCCGAACCCGATCAAGTGGGACATGGGCTACCTGAAGGTGTTGTTTAAATACGAGTGGGAGCTGGTCAAGAGCCCGGCCGGCGCGCATCAGTGGCTGGCCAAGGACGTGGATGATGAGGATATGGTGGTTGACGCGCACGACCCGTCGAAGAAGCACCGGCCGATGATGACCACGGCGGACCTCTCGCTGCGCTACGACCCGGTCTACGAGCCGATCGCGCGGCGCTTCCAGCAGAACCCGGATAAGTTCGCGGACGCCTTCGCCCGCGCCTGGTTCAAATTGACCCACCGCGACATGGGCCCCCGCTCGCGCTATCTCGGCGCGGAAGTGCCTGAAGAAGAGCTGATTTGGCAAGACCCGGTCCCCGCTGTCACGCATAAATTGATTAACCAACAAGACATCACCGCCCTCAAAGACAAGATCCTCGCTGCGGGACTGTCTGTCTCCCAACTGGTTTCGACGGCCTGGGCATCGGCGTCCACCTTCCGCGGCTCCGACAAGCGCGGTGGGGCAAACGGGGCGCGCATCCGCCTTGCCCCGCAAAAGGATTGGGACGTTAACCAACCCGCTCAACTGAAGACTGTGCTGCAAACCCTTAAGGGAATCCAAAAGGAGTTCAACAGCGCGCAGTCAGGCGGAAAGATGGTTTCGCTCGCCGATTTGATCGTTATAGGCGGGTGCGCAGCTGTCGAGCAAGCGGCAAAGAATGCAGGCTTTGAAGTGACTGTTCCCTTCACGCCGGGACGCACGGATGCGTCGCAGGAGCAAACCGACGTGGATTCTTTTGCCGTACTCGAACCGGCTGCAGACGGGTTCCGGAACTATCTCAAAACCAAATACTCCGTATCGGCAGAGGAACTGTTGCTTGACCGGGCGCAATTGCTGACACTGACTGCTCCCGAGATGACGGTTCTGGTTGGTGGCATGCGCGTCTTGAATGCCAACTTTGGACAGTCACAGCACGGCGTCTTCACCAAGCGCCCAGAGATGCTTACTACTGACTTCTTCGTCAATCTGCTCGATATGAGTACGACGTGGAAGGTGGCCTCGAAAACCGACGACGTATTCGAGGGTCGTGATCGCGCAACGGGTGAGCTCAAGTGGACCGGCACCCGTGTCGATCTCATCTTCGGTTCGAACTCCCTGCTCCGGGCTGTCGCGGAAGTCTATGCTTGTGAAGACTCCCAAGAGAGGTTCGTGCATGACTTTGTAGCGGCGTGGGCCAGGGTAATGAACCTTGACCGTTTCGACCTCTCCTGATCGGTCCTTGCAAATGCTCATCAAGCCCCAGCCACCCCGGTTGGGGCTTTTTTATATCCATTCGACTCTGCATTCCCTTTCGGGACACAAATAACTACCAAGGCCGCTGGCCTGCTTCACGTTATTGCACAGACTTCGGGAACTGGTGCGCTGTAGGTATGTTTCAATGAATTACGCAGGGGCGCTAAAGCCTCGGTTCTCCCAAATAGTACACTGAAAAACATCGCCGATCTCCCACCCCTTTTTTAGGTGGAAATTAATTCATAGCAAAACATGCAGTTATTTTACGGTAGACTTTAGCTTTGAATCTAATTTGACAGTATCTATAAGGGACAGCAACGCATGGACTATGAAAAAATATTTCTGCAAATAACCGATGAAATCAACACGGCAGGCAACCCCGGTCAGGTGGCTTCCTATATTCCCGAACTCAGCCGTGTTGATGCCAATCGCTTTGGAATTCACTTAACAACGGTGAAAGGCCGGAACTATTCTTACGGCGATGCTAACGAAAAATTTTCCATTCAAAGTGTCGCCAAAGTTCTTGCTCTGACCCTAGCGTTTAATCTTGAAGATGATAAACTCTGGGAGCGGGTTGGAGTCGAACCTTCAGGAACTCCTTTTAATTCACTATTGCAACTGGAATATGAAAAAGGCATTCCGCGTAACCCACTGATAAACGCAGGGGCACTGGTCATATGCGATGTTCTGGTCAGCCGGTTGAAAAATCCACGGCAGGAATTGATTGATTTCATCCGTGACCTGGCCGGGGATCAATCGATCGATTACTGTCCCAGAGTTGCTCGGTCTGAAAAAATAAACGGCTACAAAAATGCCGCGCTGATCAATCTCATCAAGTCCTACGGCAATATTTACAACGATATCGATACGGTATTTAATCTGTACTGTGACTTGTGTTCAATCGAGATGACCTGCCAGGAATTGTCACAGCCTTTTTGTTTCTCGCCGCAGGCGGTATGAACCCGCTCACCAATAAACGTGTTGTCAGTGTCAGTAAATCGAAGCGGACCAATGCGATTATGCAGTTATGCGGTTTTTATGACGAGGCTGGGGAGTTTTCGTTCAAGGTTGGTTTACCCGGGAAAAGTGGTGTCGGTGGCGGCATTATTGCGCTTCTTCCCGGTCAATACTGTATCGCGGTGTGGAGTCCCAGGTTGAATGCCAAAGGCAACTCTTACCGGGGTATGAAAGTTCTTGAGCTTTTTACCACCAGAACAGAAGCATCAATATTCTGAGCCCACATATTTTTACTGCCTTCAGTCTGCCGGATTTCGTCGACAGACCCAACGAAAGGGATTCTGAACATGACACGCGAAGAAATAATGAAAATTGTTGAGGAACAAAATGTAAATTTTTTCCGCCTGCAGTTTGTCGATATCTTCGGCTTTATGAAGAATATCGCTATCCCTCGCAGCCAGATCAAAAAAGCCCTCGACGGTCAGATGATGTTTGACGGCTCCTCGATCGATGGTTTTGTTCGCATCAACGAATCTGATATGTATTTGAAGCCGGACTATGACACCTTCTTAATTCTTCCATGGAGAAAACGGGAAGGGGTTAATGCCGCCCGCATTATCTGTGACGTCTATAAATCTGACGGAACCCCTTTCAGTGGTTGCCCGCGTGTTAATCTAAAGCGCGTTCTGGCTGAGGCCAAAGAGCTTGGCTATACGATGAATGTTGGCACCGAATGTGAGTTTTTTCTCTTCCAGGAGGATGAAAAGGGCAATCTGAAAACGGAAACCAATGACGTTGCCGGTTACTTTGATGTTGACCCTGAAGATACGGGGATCGGTTGTCGTCGAGAAATCATTGAGACCCTCGAAATGATGGGTTTTGAAATTGAGGCGTCACATCATGAAGTCGCAGAAGGACAGCATGAGATCAACTTCAAGTATGCCGACGCACTAGCCGCGGCCGATAATACCATCACTTTCAAATGGGTTGTCCGTTCCATAGCGGCCAAGCATGGACTTCACGCGACTTTTATGCCAAAGCCGGTTTTTGGTATCAACGGCTCAGGCATGCACACCAATCAGTCTTTGTTTACCCTGGATGGGACAAATGCCTTTTATGATGAGAATGGGCCTCTCAAGCTGAGTCAAATCGCTTATCACTACATTGCCGGGATTATAAAGAATGCTCGTGGATTTACTGCAGTCACCAATCCATTAGTCAATTCGTTTAAGCGTCTTGTCCCAGGCTATGAGGCTCCAGTTTACGTTGCCTGGTCGGCTTCCAACCGTTCCGCTATGATCCGTATTCCTGCTTCCCGTGGGCTTGGGACGAGAACGGAAGTGCGCTGCCCTGACCCCGCTTGCAATCCTTACCTTGCTTTGGCGATGATGCTTAATTCAGGACTTGATGGGGTTAAGAACAAACTCCAAGCCCCTGCTTCTGTTAACGTTGATATCTTCAAAATGACCTTGGCCGAAAAAGAGGCTGCTGGGATTGACAGTCTTCCCGGCAGTTTGGAAGAAGCGATCGTTGCGCTGGAAGAAAGTCCGTTGGCAAAAGAAACGCTGGGAGAGCATATTTTCAAAAAATATATTGAGGGCAAAACCAAAGAATGGAATGACTATCGCACCGCGGTTACTGATTGGGAAATTAAGAACTATATAAAAAAATACTGAGTTTTTAACTCATCCGGAAGCGAACTGTTACATCTCTAAAAAATGGCCACCGGGGTTAGTTCTCTGGCGGCCATTTTTTTGCAATGCAGCCGCCTGTGACAACAGCTTCCGACATATCCTCTCGTAACGAATTCATACAGCTCTTATAGAATTACAGGAAGATTCCTTCGGTTCCAAATCACGACCACACCAAAGAATTTTCACACCATTGCAAACCAGAACTGCGCTAAAAATTTCCCAAAGGATTCGGGAACAGGTGCGCTATTGGTGCTTTGACGTCGCTGACGTCCTATGCGATGTCCTTTAACAGGAAATTTTCCATCAGGAGGAGATTGTTAACATTTTGATATTGCTTTACTTTAATGATTATCTGACGTAGATTAGCAAGGTCTTAATTCGAGGTGTTTCCTGGGAGTGACGATGCAGGCACAATGGACGAGGATAGATAGACTTTAATTGCCCGCTGTTACTAGCTACGTGCTGGCCAGCGGTTTTTTCGTTTGTGTCTGTTGCTTTAGATCTGAACAATATGGGGAGGTGTCCATCATGCTAATACGAGTTATATATGATGATGGCAGGTTCGACATGGTTAAGCCACATCTGCTAGATACCTTGCTGGACACAAAGAGAGTGACCAGTTTTAAGCGCGCTGACACTTGGGCTGTCATTGGTCGCGACGCCATCCGAAGCAGAAGCAATGGCTCACAAACCTCCGTTATCCCAGAGCGGAGAGCTTGTTGAACGTAATCAAAGCCTGTTGATATACAGACGCGCCAGATAAACGTTCCTTGCTGCACGTCCTCCTGAACTGCGCAGACTTCGGCAACATGGAAGACCCGACCGGAGAATCAAGAAGCTATTGACAGACAAAAGAGCAAGCAGCATATTCAAGCATGGAAACAGAGTGATTCATAATTTTGGAAAAAGTGATAAAAGAAGCAGTACTTTTTGTCGATGACACACCCTTTACACTCAAGGTTCTTTCCGATCTTTTTGCGGGGTCTCCGTTCCGGGTGCTTACCGTTGGAAGTGCGGCAGAAGCTTTGGAGCTTATTCGCCGCGAAGAAATCGCGGTAGTGGTTTCAGACAACATCATGCCCGACATGGGGGGATTGGAGTTTCTCTCTTCCCTTAAAACGATTTCCCCCGATACCGTCAAAGTTCTCATGTCGGCTTACGCCGACCTGGCCAGCGCCCTGGCCGCCATCAACTGCAGTGAAGTTTTTCGCTACGTCCTCAAACCATGGAAGGACGACGAAATGATATCCACCGTCAACGATGCTCTGCACCGTCATCGTCTCATGCTGACCATGCGACATGAAGACGAGGCCATCCTTCGTTCTCTGGCCCAAGCCATTGAGTTGAAAGATCCTTCCACACGTGGACATTGTGATCGTGTCGCCATCTATGCCGACTTTCTTGCCGAAGCCCTTGATCTTCCCAAAGATTTAAGGCGAGATATCAAGTATGGCAGTTGGCTACACGATTGCGGAAAAATTGGCATTGCCGAGGACATCCTCAACGGGCCGAGTGGCCTCACTCCCGAAGAATTCGAAACCATGAAGAAGCATTCGCAATGGGGGGCAGAAATTGCGGTCATGGCAAATCTCTCGACCTCAACCCGTAACATCATCCGCTATCACCATGAGCACTTCGATGGCAACGGTTACCCCGACGGTCTAAAGGGAGAGGACATCCCCCTGGAAGCGCGACTGGTTGCCGTTGCCGATGTCTTTGATGCTCTTTCCAACGATCGTTCATACCGTAAAAGCTATACTTATCCCGAGGCCATTGAGATTCTATTCTCGATGAGTGGAACAACTCTCGACCCGACCCTGGTCACGCTCTTTATCGAAATCGTCCACAATTATCCCGAGTTTCCTCTCCAACAGCCGCACTAGCGGAGATGTGTTGCAGGTCACAGTCATTGAGATATGAGCCCTCTGGTCGCCGCATCCTGAGTCGCTGCGCTATGTGCATATTTCAAGGGAATAGCACGATTTTCCTCATAGACAGCCAACTAACGCCTCCGGTCCCTCTTTTTGCTCCGATCCTTTTCTGGGGCACAATGCTCTAGCTCCATTAATTCGCATCGGCTTTCTCAAGTCAGCTTTCCGAACTAAGTTCAAGCTAAGCATTCATCCTTCGAAGTGATCAATCGTGACGATCCCTAAGTAGCCATCAACCGTCACTTTGTCTCCAGTATGAATGACTTGTGTTGCTCCAGGAATCCCGGTAACACAGGGGATGCCATACTCTCGCGCGATGATGGCTCCATGAATCAGCATGCCGCCGCGTCGCTCGACAATGGCGGCTGCCAGAGGGACTAAAAAGGTCATGTTCGGCTCAATGGCGTCGCAAACCAATACCTCTCCGGCACTAAAATCGCGCAGGTCAAAATGGCCCAGGAGAACTCTGGCCACCCCGGAATCAACACCTGGCCCAGCAGGCTGGCCGACCATTTGCCGGGCAATCTGACGGACCGGCAATTTATCTTCCTTTTCCACCGAAGAGGTCTCGCGCTCAGCAAACAAAGAATCCGGGTCAGTGGCTTCAGAAAGAAGCGACTGTAAAGTTTTAGAGCCGCCATTTAGCAGACGCCGCCGAACCTCCTGCTCGGCAGCTAAGACTTGGGACCGAACTTTACCGAGATAGATATTATCATTGTCACGCAGGACATAGCTGGCCCGACCGACAGATAAAAAACGCGCAGCAAGCGATCTCACCTCCTGAGGCATATTATCCAGAAACTCTTTTTCCAGCATCTCAGACCGATCTGCAGCTGAACCCACCCCAATCTTTTTGCTTTCTTTAGCAAGCTTTAACCAACCAGGAGGGCAGATCGAATGCGCCTTGGGCGATCCAGTCGACACGACCGAATTGCTCCTGAAAAGCCTCGGCCAGGGTTCTAAGCAGGCCAGCATTCGGGATTCCCCTCCCTTGTGTCAAACTGTCCATCAAGGCGGCATCGTTTCGTACAAGGCACGCCATTGCGAGCAGCTGCCGGTTCCTCTCTACCGCCAAGAGTTCATCAGAGCGGAGAAGATCGATAAAGGCATAAGGGTCCTCGGGGCGCATCGTGTCATTGTAGAATTCACCAAACACGCGAATGCCGTGAGCCATCGGGATGCATTTATCTGTATAAATATTCAGCCACTTATTCAATAGTTTACGACGCTGGCAAACTTCAGAAGCCAGTTCATCATCATCTAGACCCAACGGATCGGTTTCTGCCATGGTCTCTGCATCGTGCATCATTCCTGGCAGGAGGTCCTGTTCAAGCTCGTCACGCAGGTGCTCCAGGTTCGGCAGACTGAGATGCAGGTTTCGATACCACACCTGCTCATCGACTTTCTCTGCACGGTGTCCACTTGTGATCGGACGAGCCTGGAGAATATATAGATTCTGGTCGCACACCGTCCATTCAACGTCGACTGCTTTTTTTAGCAGCTTTTCGAGCTTCATGCCGATCCGGTACAGCTCCTTACAGAGCGGCACGTCGAGCGGTGACTCGCAGCGTTGAGTGACAGATAACGAAACCAGTTCGGTCCCACATCGCGTCGGTCGCAGCGCTGCGGAGCGTTTGGCCTGGTGCTTTTCAAGCACATGGCCATCGGCGCGGTCGAGTTGCCAGCGATCGGGCTCGAGGGTGCCATCGACCAAGGCCTGGTTGAGGCCCCAGACCGCTTCGATCATCACACGGTTGTCGTCATGCGGTGCCTCGGTAAAGAAAATTCCCGACCGCTCTCCCTCGATCATCTGCTGGATAATTACGGCCATACTGCTTGTGGTCGGATCAAGGCCAAGCTTCTGGCGGTAAATCAGAGCGCCATCAGACCAGAGTGAAGACCAGACTACTCGAATCGCATCCAGCATGGCCTCTGCACCGTGCACCATCACGCAACTGTCATGTAAACCGGCAAACGACTGATGAGCAGAATCCTCGCCAGGTGCCGTGGAGCGAACCGCAACGGCATCCCATGCGGCGGGCCCTTGTTCGAGATCCTCCAGCAATGATTGCTTCAGCTTGGGTGGCCATGCCGTTTTGATGAAGAGGTTGCGAATCCGCAGAGAGACGTCCCAGATTTCCTCCCAGCGCATCTGCGCAAAATCCTTGCGCTGAAGCTCCATGGAGATGAATGCGGCCAAGCCGGTGTCGGCGAGAAAATCATGATAGACATGAATGGGAAGGCAGTAACCGTCTGGCACTTGAAAACCGGCCCGCTGCAGTCTCAGCCAGCATCAGGGCTTTGCTACCGATCACGTTGGCAGCGGTATGACTGGCGTCAGCAAAAGGAATCAGCAAGGTCATTCTTCCATCCGAAATTCGGTGACATTCTGAAACCGCTGCACCAGGTGGTAGCTTTCTATTGAGACCCTAAACAGTGCCGTAGAGGGAGAAGACACAAAGGTTTTCAGCTGCGGATGTTTAGTCAGATAAAGAGCCAGAACCTCTTCAAGTTCTTCAGCCGGGATTTCCACTGCTTGACCATAAGCACTCACCGCGACAGCCTCATAGAGAACCATCTTATGGTTCGAGCGATTGTCGACCAGAAAAGCAATCTTTTGGTCTTCGGCCAGATTATTGTATTTACGCGTCGCACGGGTGGTCGCGAAATAGAGGCAACGGGCATCCTCGGCAGCCGCAAAGGCCACCAGGCTGGTGTAGGGCTGTTTCTGGTGATTGGTCCCAAGGACCCCGAGTTGCTGCTCTTTAAGCAGTTGCAAGACGAGATTCCAGGATGATTTGGTTGTCATAAGACACTCTCAGTTTCGACCGTTAGCTGATGGCCGATGGCCTTTGACGCGCAGCCCAAATAAAACAGTGTCCACTTGAACGCTTCTGCCCTCAAATGTAGGCGCCGCAGAAACACGGCATTTGAAGCCAGCAATGTCGCCGCGATGTCTGTCCCGGCAGGGACGAATTGCTTTGTCGAAATTTCTTTCCCTAAAGTAGAAATATATCAGAAGAAGTCTTAAAGCCCAGAATCATGGTCAAGTTTCCTGAGATGGGCTGAATAAAAAAGACCGACTTGTTTTCACATTATCAAGATTGTACACCGGCATTTTTGGGTTAAGCTTACGCTAGAGGCAAGCAGCTATCAAGGAGATCAAGAATGCAACTAAAAGATTATTTTGCAGAAGCCAAGGGGATCGGCGTTCTGTCAACGGCAGACAAGACCGGTAAAGTTGATGCGGCGATCTACGCGAAACCGCATGTCATGGCAGACGGAACCATTGCATTTATCATGCGTGACCGCCTCACCCACTATAATCTCAAAGAAAATCCTCATGCGGTCTACCTTTTCATAGAAGCAGTGAGCGGCTACAAAGGGATTCGGCTCTTTCTCAAAAAAGTCAGAGAGGAGACAGATGCCGAGCTGATCCAGAAGATGACCCGGCGCTGCTTGAGCCCCGAGGAAGATGAAGCCAAAGGGCCCAAGTTTTTAGTCTGTTTCGACATCGAGAAAGCCCTTAACCTTATCGGTGACGGCACACCCGACATCACGATGGCCTAATCTTGGGTTCCGTTTTTTGAAGACTTCACCCCCTGGAGAGGTCTGAGATGAATGCAATTTATTACCTGAAACTATACCTGCTGACGATCCCGGTTTTTTTCGCGATCGACCTGATCTGGCTGGGAGTGATTGCCAAAGGGCTTTACCAGAAGAATCTGGGGCACCTTTTGAGCCCGGCGATCAACTGGCCGGCGGCTATCACCTTCTACCTGATCTATATCGTCGGGATCCTGCTCTTCGCCGTCAAGCCGGCTCTTGCTGACCAGACTTTGGCCAAGGCCGCCATCTGGGGGGCTCTGTTCGGCTTCTTCACCTACGCCACCTACGACCTGACCAACCTCGCGACGCTCAAAGACTGGCCTCTTAAAATTGTCGTGATTGATGTTATTTGGGGCACCCTGCTCTGCACCCTGGTGGCCTCGGCAAGCTACCTGATCGGCCGCTGGCTCAATTGACCCTTAGCTCTTCCTCAACCGGCGATATCGACCCTCTTCCCGGCTAAGTTGGGCACTCAACCACAGCAACACCGGGGTCACTAAAGCCCACACCACGCCGAGCGAGAGAAAACTCGATAGTGGCTCTTGTCCGAACACCGCCGCCCCAAACCTGACGCCTCCCCAGTACGCCAGGGGACCACCGACCATACCGAGCAATGAGGCCAGCCAATAGCGCCCCGACAGCCAGGACAAAGCGTAACGGAACAGGGTTGCAAACTGTATCCAGATGACAAAAACCCAGAGCGGCAGCCAGAGCGGCCAACCGGGATGGGCCTTAAAGGTGAAGACACCGAAACTCTGCTGAAGGCTATCCACTACGACACCGACCAGGCAAGCAGAGAGCATCAGAATGGCGTCGGCTTTTCGCGAGCACGCCAACAACAGATGAACTCCTGCCAGCGCCAGGGCGCTCAGAGCCCCCGCGACCGGGTAGTCCCAGGCCGCGCCCAGGACACAACAGAACCACCCCACCTGGTAGAGCAGAAAATTGATCAACTTGGTCGCCGAAGAGGTCATCGGCATATCGAAAGATCTTTCATGAATGCGCTGGTTTGGTCAAAACGATCTGCGTCAGATCGATGATCTTCGCGTCAAAACCGGCCTGACAATAGGCAAAGTAGTATTCCCACTTGCGCAAAAAAGTCTCATCATACCCCAGTGCCATGATCTTCTGACGATGGGTCTGCAGAGCCTGACTCCAGAGATCAAGTGTTTTCGCATAATCAAGGCCATAGTGTTCCAATTCGAATATATTCAAAGAGGACGATTTCGCCATGGCTTTCGACATCACCCCGATCGAGGGCACGTGGCCACCGGGAAAGATATGCTTGCGGATCCAGTCGGAACTGTAGCGATAGGCCGCGTATTTACGATCCGGGATGGTAATGACCTGAATCACCGCTCGCCCTCCGGGCTCCAGGGCATCATCGCAAGCGGCAAAGAATTGCCCCAACCCGGCATGTCCAACGGCTTCAAGCATCTCAATCGATACAATCTTGGAATACTGCCCTTTGATATGACGATAGTCGCAAAGTTGTATCTCGATCTGATCATCCAGCCCGGCTTCTTGAACACGTTGTCGGGCAAGTTTTAACTGCTCTTGCGATACGGTGATTCCCGTAACCCGGCAGCCCGTCCGACGAACGGCTTCAAGGGCAAAGCTGCCCCAACCACAGCCTATTTCAAGGACATGGTCGTTTGCCGTAATCTCGGCCTTGTCGATGATTGTCTGCAACTTGGCGTGCTGCGCCTGCTGCAGAGTTTCTTCACCGGTTTTGAAAAGCGCACACGAGTAGGTCATGGTCGGATCAAGGAAGCTGGCAAAAAAATCGTTGCTGAGATCGTAATGCGCACGAATATTTTTTGAGCTGCCTTTGATCGTATTCGGACGTTGCAGGTGCCGGACATAATTGACCAGGCGTCCGACCAGAGAAGTCATGATGCTGCGATCATCCATGACGCCCTCATTGGCCGCCAGCAAGGTCAACAGACAGGGCAGATCAGAAGTTGTCCAATCGCCATCGGTAAACGCTTCGCCAAAACCGATGTCTCCCGAGACCATCACGCGACGAAAGAAGCGATATTCTTTGACCGACATCTGCAGTGACGGCCTTGCTCCCGATTGCCCGAACCGGTATTGACCGCCATCCGGAGTGGTCAGCTTAAGCTCGCCCTGCGGCAGGCGGGCCAGGAATTTCAAAGTCATCTTCATGCCGATTCGGTCGACAAAAGTCGACGGTACCGGGCGAACGGTCATGGTGCTATTGGGAACGGGCTTCTCGTACACGGCAAGCCTCCTTTGCCAATGAAGTTTAGCTGCCTGCCAGAGAATTCGCGGCATGGTCAGCACGGCACAGACAGGATGCGCGGCAATGGTGTGGGCCAGACTGCCAGCAGAGAAGGGTCTGGCCTGGCCATGGATGCGAGCCACCAGAGCAAGCTGACCATCCAGATGGTATTGAAGGGTGATGTCGATAGCTTCGACGGGCGCTGTCAGAAGAAATTCATAGTGACCCTGACGAGGAAAAAATGGCGAGACATGAAATTGTTTGTCGGCCCGGGATCGCAACCGGCCATCGGCAATCTCAGCCTTCTCCGTATCCAACAGGTAGAGGTGCATCTCACCAAAGGTGTTGTTGACCTGGGTCACCACGCAAGCCAGGCGACCGTCGGGGTCATAACAATAGAAGAAACTGACCGGATTGAAAATATAGTTAAAATAACGTGCCGCAGTCACCAGAACGACCTTGCCAAGAGGGGGATTCATCCCCGCTTGGCTCAGCACTGTCTCGAGTTTGCGCCGAAGGGATTCATCACCAGGCAACAGATAATCCTTGTCGTGAACAGCGACTGGCCGCAGCTGGTTGTAGCCGAACAAGAGCGTTTGGCGAGCCAAATGCGGCAACTCGTCCAGGTCAAAGGCATAGAAGTAGACCGGGTAGCGGAAGTTGTGCCTGACAGGTGCCAGGCGGGCATGAGTAACCTCGCCAAGATAAATCCTGGAATTCATAGCGTGACCCCAAACGCGGTGGCCACGTCGACTCCGGCCCGCACAGCATCTTCATGAAAGCCGTAGCCAAAGTAGCTGCCGCAATACCAGGTCTTTTGCAGGCCGTTGAGTTGCGGCAATTTTGCCTGGGTCGCCATCGACTCGAAACTGTAGAGTGGATGGTGATAATTCATTTCAGCGATCACCGTCTCCGGCCGGAAGTGGTCTCGTCGATTGAGAGTGACACAGTAATCTTGCTGTGCCGAAAGGCCCTGAAGCAGGTTCATGTAGTAGGACACAAAGACCTGCCCTTCAGACGCGGGCCCGGAACCCCGTGTGAAATTCCATGCTGCCCAGGCCTGCTTTTGCCTGGGCAACAGTGAAGAGTCGGTGTGCAGAACCGTATGGTTTTGCTGATAATGCCACGGCGAGAGCAAGCTTTTCTCCAGGGCACTCGGCTCTTTCAGTAATCTCAGTGCCTGATCAGCATGAGTCGCAATCACGACCTGGTCGAAGGATTGAGTCTCTCCGTCGCGTAGCAGAATTTTTACAGTATGACTGTCACGTTGAACCTCTTGCACCGGCGATTCGAGATGCAGGCGGCCACTGAATTCACGAACAAAAGCCTTAACGTAGGCATGGCTGCCGCCGACCACGGTCCTCCATTGCGGCCGATTTCTGAAGGACAGCAGTCCGTGGTTATTGAAGAAACGCAGAAACGGTTCGGCGGGAAAGTCCGTGACCTGCATCACCGGTGTCGACCAGATCGCAGCGGCCATCGGAAGCAGGTAGTTATTGACCATGAATGGCGAGAATTTTCCGTCTTCGAGATACTGGCCGAGAGTGACCGGCGGCACATCTTTCTTGGCAAGACTTTGCCGCGCACTATCACAGAAGCGTTTGATCTCGAGGAGGAAACGAAAAAAGGTCGGACTGAACAGATTTCGCCGCTGCGCAAAGAGTCCGTTGAGATCGGTTCCGGCATAGACCAGGCCGGTCTGCATGCACTGGAAACCAAAAGACATCTCGGAGAGTCGGGTAGCAACACCCAACCGGGACAAAAACTTTTTAAACAGCGGGTAGGTGGCATCGTTGAGAACAATGAAGCCGGTATCGACTGCGAGACCTGCATCAGGGCCCTCTTTAATCTCGAGGGTATGGGTGTGTCCACCAAGATAATCGTTCTGCTCGAACAGGGTGACTTCGTGTTCCTGCTGCAAAAGGTAGGCGGCCACGATACCGGCGACCCCACCCCCGATGACGGCAATCTTCTGGTTCTTCTCAATGTTATCCATTGCCAAAGTTATTCACCTGTCCAGTTTTGGGAACCAGGGGAAGAACGCGCTGGTTCGCTGTTTATATGCTTCGAATTCTGTATTGCCTTTGTATTTGGCTTCCAACATCGGCAGACCGGAGACTTTAAGCAAGAGGAGGTTGATCAAAACCGGACTGATGAGGGCAATACTACCGTAAGGCACTTGCAGCGCAATCAGAAACAGGCCCCACCAGAGCGTGGCCTCACCGAAATAATTAGGATGCCTGGTCAAAGACCAGAGACCACTCTGGATGATATGCCCCTGGTTCTCGGGGTTTTTTTTGAACTGCAGCAACTGCCAGTCACCAACAGCCTCAAAAACAAAACCAAACACCCAAATCAGAGTGCCCAACATGTCAATCAAACCAAGACTGTTGCCGGGATTTTTAATAACCAGCAATATCGGCAGAGCCACGATGAAGATCACAGCCCCCTGCAACATGAAAATCTGCAGAAAACTCCGCCAGACAAATGTCCCGCCCCACTCTTCACGCCACTGGCGGTAGCGAAAATCTTCGCCTTCTCCAGCTTTACGCAAAAAAATATGTATCGCCAGACGTACCCCCCATATCGACACCAGGCCCAGGACCAGAAATTGTCTGGGATGACTGTCACCATAACCAAGAAACGCAGCCCAGCAAACCAGCACGAACGCCAGACCGTAGGCGATATCAACAATGCTGTTGTCTTTGAGATACATGCCCAAAGCGAAGAGCATAAACATGAAAAGAAACAAAACGGTTGCTGCCAACAGAAGAACATTCATTCCCGCCCTCCAACCACATTTATACAAACAGTTACGTGCTCCTTTGACACGCTCTTCTGGTTGTTTACAAGTCTATCTAAAGTATTTTTTTTTACAATATTTACAGAGAGTTGTTTCGTTTAAAACCAATCGTCAATAGTGCCAATAGCAGGAGATATTAAAGGTCTGATATAATGATTTTCCGAGATAAAACGAAAGGCGTTGTGATGATGTTGATCAGTAATCGGAAAAATATAAAGCTATGGATACTTGGTGCACTGTTCACAATAACGACTCTGAGCCACGCAGCAGAAATTAATAATGTTCAGTTTAGAGATCTCGTTACAGTCGATCAGTATCAGATGAAAATTAAGGGTGTCGCCATTTTGAAATGGGCCATGCTGTTTGATGTTTATGCAGGAGCATTCTACCTGCCGGAGGATACACCGGGTCGTTCATGGACTGATGATTTGCCGAAGCGACTTGAACTCTCTTACTCCAGAGAGATCAACGGCTCTGACTTTGCCGACACATCGTACAAGCTCCTGCAACGAAATCTAACGAAAGCAGCTTATCAGGACCTTGCAGAGCGTTTGCGAAACTTCTGCGATTTGTTCCAGGACGTTAAGCCGGGCGATCGTTACAGCTTGACCTACACACCCGAGGCAGGAACCGAGCTCAGACTGAACAATGTGCTTTTGGGCTCCGTTCCGGGGGCCGATTTTGCAGTCGCCTATTTCGGCATCTGGCTTGGCAAGAGTCCAATCAATGACGATTTCAGAGATCGCCTGTTGTCTGACCAGTAACCGCAACGGAATGAATCGCCCTCCCCACTAGATCGTCCGCATCCCCTTTCACCGAAGCCTCTCTTTGCAAGCAAATGAGGTCGCAAAATTCTACAGAGAGATTCTGGAAACTCTTCGGAAAAAGGGTATGATTGAGGGGGTTCGAGGACATACACATCATGTTGAAAGGAGGAGATATGGGAAGCAAGGGACGTGAAATTGTTGGTCTGGACGTCGACGAACTACTGGTGGTGCTGCGTAAAGCCTATTCAGACGAGTGGCTCGCTTACTACCAGTACTGGGTGGGGGCGAAGATCGCCAAGGGACCTATGAAGGAAGCTGTCATTGCCGAACTTGAGCTGCATGCTACCGAGGAACTCAACCATGCTCTCATGGTGACCAATCGCATCATCCAGCTGGGCGGTGACCCGGTGACAGATCCTCGCGACTGGTTCAAGCTCACCAACTGTGCCTACGAACCACCTGATGATCCCTTTGTGAAAACGCTCCTGGAACAGAACATCGCCGGCGAACAGTGTGCCATTGGCGTCTACAAGCGTTTAATGGACATGACCAGGGACAAGGACCCGGTCACCTATAACATTGCGCTGCAGATCATAGAACAGGAAGTCGAGCACGAAGAGGACTTGCAGGCCCTCTTGGAAGATTTCGAGCTGATGATTTCTGCGTTCAAAGGTTGAGCGGCTAGCTTTTTTTTTTCTACAAAGAATTCGGGAGCAGGGTTCGCAGGTTCGAATCCAGTCATCCCGACCAGTGTTTACATGAGAGCGACCTTCCCGGGGTCGCTCTTTTCTATTGAGCTCCGGTCCTTTTGCTGGGCGTTCTCACGGATAGAGTTGTGATTTGTGGACATCGGGATAGACTGGTATTTTTTAGTGGGAAAGGCCATAAAACAATTTATACTGATGCCCTGGAAACAAGGAGGTTGATATGTATGCTGTTGCTGTAAATGGGAGCCCCCGAACGGGGGGTAACACGGAAATACTTCTTAAGGAGACGCTCAGTCAATTGGAAGAGAGTGGCTGGGAAACCGAACTGGTAAAAGTTGGTGGAACAGCAATTCGAGGCTGTCTCGCCTGCTACAAGTGCTTTGAGAACAAAGATAACGAGTGCATCATCAAAAACGATGGCTTCAACGAGGTCTTTGCAAAGCTGCTGAGATCTGACGCTATGATTCTCGGCTCGCCAACCTATTTTGCGGCTGTATCTGCAGACTTAAAAGCGTTGCTTGAAAAGGCTGGCTTTGTTGCCTATGCCAATGGTCATGCATTCTCCGGAAAGATTGGCACTGCGGTTGTGGCTGTCAGAAGAGGTGGTGCAACCCATGCTTTTGACAGTATCAACCACATGTTCCAGATGTCGAGAATGATCATTCCAGGTTCAACCTACTGGAATATGGGAATTGGCCGCGAAAAAGAAGAGGTGAAGGATGATGAGGAAGGCATGGCAAATATGCGTCACCTTGGCAAGGTGATTGACTGGCTGGGGCGTTCAATAGAAGCAACAAAGAGCAATTATCCAAAAGGGTGAAACGGTGTCAGTCCTGAATTCGGGAGCGGGGGATCGCTGATTCGAATCCGGTCATCCCGACCAGTGTTTACATGAGAGCGACCTTCCCGGGGTCGCTCTTGCGTTTGTTCCCAGGCATACATCCAGTCCGTTTGCGAGATTTTTTGTGGATCTGGGATAAATAACCCAAACGAAAAGCCCACGCTTTAAACGTGAGCTCCTGTCGTTATGCCTGAAGTGTAATCATTCAGGCAATCGTGTGCCGCACGATCGTCCCTTCGTTGAGATAGATGACATCTTCGGCGATGTTGGTTGCCAGGTCGGCGATGCGTTCCAGATACCGGGAGACGGTCAGATAGTTCAATACCGAGTCTACGGTGTCCGGGTGCTTACGAACGAAATCCTTGAATGCCTGGTAATTCTGGCTGTGTATGGTATCGACTTCATCGTCGAGGTCCAGAACGGTGCGGGCCAGTTCGAGGTCAGCGTTAACAAGCGAATCGAGAGCCTTTTCCAGCATGTCGATGACCTTGTCGGCCATCAGATCGAGTTCCAGTGGGCAGATCAACTGCGGCGACTCTATGACGGCCAGAGCGCGTTCGCAGATGTTGGCGGCCTGGTCGGCAATCCGCTCCAGATCGTTGTTGATCTTCAATATGGCCACGATCATGCGCAGGTCATTGGCGACCGGCTGGTGCAGCGCCAGCACCTTCAGGCACTCCTCTTCGAGATCGACCTCGAGGCGATTGATCTGTCTGTCGTTGTCGATCACCTTTCGTGCCAGCTCACGGTCGTGCCCGGCCAGTGCCTTGATGGCCTGCTGTACACTCTCTTCGACAACAGCCGACAGAGTGAGCAGCTGTTTTTCGAGTCTGTCTAGTTCATGTCCGATCAGATGTGCCATGGTCCTTGCCCCTTAACCGAAACGCCCGGTAATGTAATCTTCTGTCTGTTTTTTCCGCGGTTTCATAAAAATGCCCTTGGTCAGGCCGAACTCTACCAGAACTCCCTCATAGAGGAAGGCGGTGTGAGTGGAGACCCGGGCGGCCTGCTGCATGTTGTGGGTGACGATGATGATGGTGTAGTCCTCGCACAGCTCTCCGATCAACTCCTCGACCCTGGCGGTCGATTTGGGGTCGAGGGCACTGCACGGCTCGTCCATCAGGATCACTTCCGGGTTGACAGCAATGGCCCGTGCGATACAGAGCCTCTGCATCTGACCGCCGGAGAGGCCGAGGGCCGAGGTGTGCAGGCGATCTTTGACCTCGTCCCAGAGTGCGGCGCCCTTCAGGCTGCGTTCGACGGTCTCGTCGAGCACAGTCTTGTTCTTGATGCCGGCGATGCGCAGACCGTAGATGACGTTTTCGTAGATTGATTTCGGGAAAGGGTTCGACTTCTGAAAGACCATGCCGACCCTGCGGCGCAGCTCGATGACGTCCATCGACGAAGCATTGACATCTGCCCCGTTGAGCAGAATCTTGCCCTGCACTTCGCTGATGTCGATCAGGTCGTTCATCCGGTTGAAACAGCGCAGCAGGGTCGACTTGCCGCAGCCGGAAGGACCGATCATGGCGGTCACCTTGCGCCGCGGAAAGCTGATGTTGATGCCGTGCAGGGCTTTGGACTTGCCATAGTAGAAATCGAGGTTTTCGACTTCGATGATCGGATCTTCGATCTGCATGGTTGCTGCGTTGTTCATTCGTTGGGATCCTTCTAGAAAGTGCCGAAAGTATAGCGTTTCTTCATGCGGTTACGCAAATAGATGGCGATGCTGCTCATGGTCAGAACGATCAGCACCAGCAGCAGGGTGGTGACGAAGACCATCGGCTTGGCGGCCTCGACGTTCGGCGACTGGAAGCCGATGTCGAAAATATGGAAGCCGAGATGCATGAACTTGCGGTCAAGATGCAGAAACGGGAAGTTGCCGTCGATCGGCAGCGACGGGGCCAGCTTGACCACCCCGGTGATCATCAGCGGCGCGACTTCGCCGGCGGCGCGGGCCATGGACAGGATCAGACCGGTCATGATCCCCGGCGAGGCCATCGGCAGCAGGATGCGCATCAGGGTCTGGAACTTGGTGGAACCGAGGGCCAGCGAACCTTCGCGAATCTCGCGGGGGATGGCGCCGAGGGCCTCCTCGGTCGAGACGATGACGACCGGCACGGTCAGCAGGGCCAGGGTCAGGCTGGCCCAGAGGATGCCGCCGGTGCCGAAGGTCGGGGTCGGCAGGCGTCTCGGGGAAGAAGATCTGGTCGATGGTGCTGCCGACGCCGTAGACGAAGAAGCCCGAGGCCGAAGATGCCGTAGACGATCGACGGGATGCCGGCCAGGTTGTTGACGGCGATGCGCACCAGGCGCACGATCATCCCCTCCTTGGCGTATTCGCGCAGGTAGACGGCGGCGATCACGCCGAGCGGGAAGCTGAACAGGCTCATGATGAAGATCAGCATGATGGTGCCGAAAATCGCCGGGAAGAGACCCCCCTCGGTGTTCGATTCACGCGGCTCGCCGAGGATCAGCTCCTTGAGCTTGACCAGGTAGAAGCAGGCTCTTCTGGACGACTCCCATGCGGTTCGGCTGGTAGACATCGACGATGTCAGCCAGGACGATTTCACGCTCCTGACCATTGGCGTCGTGAAGATCGCCGTGTAATTGCGCATCTGGGCGTCTCGCGGTTCTGTCTCTCGACCAGGTGCTGGAAGTCGTCCTGCAGGATCGACTGGTTGCGCTGCAGCTCGAGCACTTCCGGGGCCTTGGCGCTCACCCCCTGGTATTCGGCCTTGAGCAGCTTGCGCCGCAGGCTTTCCAGCTGGTAGCTGAGCTGCGGAGATTTCCTCGTCCAGGTCTCTGACCGAGGCTTTCATCTGCGTGGATTTGAGCGTTGGCGGCCAGCAGCGCATCGTACTGGCTCGCGGTGCTTGCGGATCTCCAGGTCGCCGAGGTTGAGCTGCTTGAGGAAGCCGAAGAAGTTGCCGTACTCTTCACGTTCCAGGACGATGGCGTCTTCCGGCCGGCTGGAGGAAGCGATGTCGGCTTCGTCGACCCAGCGGAAGTCCAGGCCGTAGAGGTCGCGGTTGGCCACCTTGTACTGCCGGCGGAAGCCCTCGCTCTGGTAGGCGGCTTCACGCTGGATCTGTTCGCCGAGGACCACCGTGCCGTCTTTGAGCTCGAGCCTTTCCAGGGTGCTCGGCCAGAAGACGCCGAGGCCGTTGATCATGACCACGACGATCAGGGTCGCTGCGATCAGCAGCGTGATGGCGAGGGCAGCGCCGGTTGCCCAGACACAGGGTTCACCTGTACGCCAGTAATTCTTCATGCTCAGAACCGTCCGTATTTCTTGCGCAGCCGCTGGCGAATCACCTCGGCCACGGTGTTGACCACGAAGGTCATCAGAAAGAGGATGACTGCCGACAGAAACAGCGTGCGATAGAGGGTCCCGTCGACGGGCGCTTCGGGGATCTCGACGGCGATGTTGGCCGAGAGCGGCCGCATGCCGTTGAAAATGCTCAATTCCATGATGGCGGTGTTGCCGGTGGCCATCAGCACGATCATGGTTTCGCCGACGGCGCGGCCGAAGCCGATCATGGTGCCGGCGAAGATCCCCGGGCTGGCCGAGGGGAGGATCACCCGCCAGACCGTCTGCCAGCGGCTGGCGCCGCAGGCCAGCGAGGCGGCTTTCAGGGCCGGCGGCACGTTGGAGAGCGAATCCTCGGCGATGGTGAAGATGATCGGGATGACCGCGAAGCCCATGCCGAAGGCGATGATGATGCAGTTGCGCGGGTCGTAGCGGGTGCCCATCTCGGTGAACAGCCACTGCTTGAGGTCGCCGGCGAAGAGCAGCTGCTCGGCCATCGGTCCGAGGACCGAGGCAATGGCCAGGCCGAGAACCAGTATCGGCGCGATGGCCAGGAACTCGTAGCCGCGTTCAAGCCCCTTGATCGGCTGGTAGCTTGCGCAGCGCCTGCCAGAGAATGATGGCGATGATCAGCCCGGCCGGGACGAAGATGAAGCGACAGGAACACCGCGCCGAGAGACCGTTCGATGAGCGGTGCCAGCCAGAGGGCTGCCAGGAAACCGATGATGACGGTCGGGACGGCCGCCATGATCTCGATGGCCGGCTTGATCATCTGGCGCAGCCGGGGCCGGCAGAACTGGCTGGTGTAGATGGCGCCGAACAGGGCCAGCGGCACGGCCAGCAGCATGGCGTAGAAGGTGCCCTTGAGGGTGCCGAAGATCAACGGGGTCAGGCTGAGCTTCGGCTCGAAATCGTCGCTGGCCGAGGACGACTGCCAGGCGAAGGCGGGCTCGTCGTAACCTTCGTACCAGACCTTGCCGAACAGGGTTGACCAGCTGACTTCAGGGTGCGGATTGTCGAGCTGCCAGATAATGGCGCGAAACTCGGAGGTCATGCCGATGATGCCGTCGCTGCGGGTGCTGAAGGCGTAGTGGGTCAGCGGCACATGGTTGCCGAGGTCGAGCAGGTGGCGCTCGCTGGTCATGTGGTCGAGATGCAGCAAGCCGTCCTGGTCGAGGCTGAGCAGCGACTTGTCGCGCAGCGATGGCTGGATCGCCACAACGGCAGAGTTGTGAGCGGCCAGGTCGTGAATGCGCTTCAGCTCCTTGCGCGCGCTGTTCTCTTCGACACGAACCGGGAACCATGTGGTCACCCCGCCGTTGGCATCACCCACGGCCAGGGAATAATCGCCGAAGACCAGGGCGAGGGCGGTGATGGCCCGTTCGTCCGTCGAAGGCATGAAAGTCGTCGAGCAGTTCGGCCTCGCCGGGTTCCGAGAGGGACCAGCGCAGCAGGTGCCCCTGGGCGGTGCCGGCATAGAGGGCCAGCCCCTGGCTGCTGAGGGCCATGGCCGTGACCTGGTCCTGTGCGGGGACATCGATGAGCTCGTTGAACGAGTTCTTCTTCCGTCGTCACCGAAGCAGTGATTCGCGTGACGGCGATCTGGCTGACTGACAAGCCGGCCATCGGCGAGCAGGTCGACCCGGGTTTTGCGCCCGTCTTCGGCGATGCGGCCCATGGCACGCTCCGGCATGCCATGATCGGTCGGGGGGAACTCGGCGTCGCGCTTCAGGGCGTGTTCGATGGTGCGCCGGTTGCCTTCGTCTTCGTCGAAGAAGGGTTTGAACGCCACCCGCTCGAGGGTCAGGGAGCCGTCATCCCAGAGCAGGCCGAACTGCATGCGGCCGAAACTCTCCACCTGCAGCAAGGCGGTTGCTGCTCCGGGCAGGAGGCTTGCCTGCAGTTGATCCGTGGCCAGCCCCTGCTGGGTTTCGAAGAAATTGAAGACGCCCTTCCCGGTCGACGAAGAAGCCGGTCTCCAGGTATTCGTCGATGCCGAGCCCCAGGACCTCCTGGGCCGGTTCTTTCGGCAGCAGGAACTTGGAGAAGATCTCGGCTTGCGGTTTCTGGAAGAGCGGCAGGGCTGGTATTGACGATCAGAACCAGGATGAAGACCACGCTGAAGATGACCAGCATGCCGCCGAGGGTGATCACCCATTTGGCGATGCGGTCATTGCGTTTGGCGCGGAGGCGAAACTTTTCATTCATTGCGTATGTGCCCAGTTGCAGTCAAAAAGCAAGGCCCCGCCGTTGTCTTGCGGACAACGGCGGGACCTCCTTTGTCTATCTCAGATTGTACCGGAACGTTGTCCGGTTGCAATCATCAGTCGAGCAGTGCCAGTTGCTTGGCGGCCACTTCTGCGGTCAGCGGCAGGTAGCCGTCCTTGACCACGATTTCCTGGCCTTCCTTGGAGAGGACGAACTTCAGGAATTCCTTGACCAGTTTCGGCAGCGGCTTGTTCGGCTCCTTGGCGACGTAGATGTAGAGCAGGCGACCGAGGGGGTACTTGCCTTCGAGCACGTTGCTGTAGGTCGGCTCGTAAGCCTCGCCACCTTTCTTCGACAGGGCGATGGCCTTGACGCCGGAGGTCTTGTAGCCGATACCGGAGTAGCCGATGCCGCCCAGGTCTTCGGTCACGCCGAGGACCACCGAAGCCGAACCGGGCTGCTCCTTGACGGTGTCCTTGTAGTCGCCCTTGAAGAGGGCATGGTCCTTGAAGTAGCCGTAGGTACCGGAGGCGCTGTTGCGGCCGTAGAGGCTGATCGGCTTGTTGGCCCATTCACCCTGTCAGGCCGACCTGGCCCCAGGTGGAGATATCGGCAGCGGCGCCACCCTTGCGGGTCTTGGAGAAGATCGCGTCGACTTCAACCAGGTCGAGTTTCTCGATCGGGTTGTCCTTGTTGACATAGACGGCCAGGGAGTCGAGGGCCACGCCGATCACGGTCGGCTTGTAGCCGATACTTGGTTTCGAACGCTTCGATCTCCTGGTCCTTCATCTTGCGCGACATGGGGCCGAGCTGGGAGGTGCCTTCGATCAGGGCCGGCGGTGCGGTGCTCGATCCCTTGCCTTCGATCTGGATGTTGACGTTGGGGTACTGCTTGCGGAACGACTCGGCCCAGAAGGTCATCAGGTTGTTCAGGGTGTCGGAGCCGACGCTGTTGAGGTTGCCGGCAACGCCCTGGACCTTGACGTAATCGGCCAGGTTGGCATCGACCTTGATCTGGTCGGCGAAGCTGCTGGTGGCCACCAGGCCGAGGGCCAGCATGCTGAGAGCCGACCGAGAGGACCAGTTTCTTGAAGCGGTTGTTCATCAGTTTTCTCCTTTTCTAACGGACGCTAGCTGTCTGCCGGGACCATCCCGGACGTGCTGTCATGTGTGAACTGACCGGTGATCATCTCAGCTCTGCCCGTTAGTAGTTGTGTTAGCGCAGCATAAGAAGTTGGTAAAATGCTGATTTACCTGTCTGTTCTGCCGTCGCAGGTCAAGCTGCATAAAACTAGGTAATTATTGACAGCAATTGTTAGCATTGTGTTAGGGCGGTGTTAGAAAAGATGAGAAAGCTGTGGTGAAGGGCACTGACATCGTAAGAGATGGTGCCCAGCAAAAGGCCCGGCGCAATCTTGTGCCGGCGCCACATAAGGCCTGGCTTCTGTAGCGCGTCATGCAGCGACAGGACGGCTTCTGAATTCGGGCGTGCGGTCTGTCTCGCACGCTGTACAACGTGCTCAGGCGTTTGCAGGGTGATGGTGAACACGCTCCCTTCGCCGGGGGTGCTGTGCACGGTGACCTCACCGTCATGGGCCTGGATAATGTGCTTGACGATGGCGAGCCCCAACCCTGTGCCGCCGACGGCCCGGCTGCGGGCCGGCATCGATGCGGTAGAAGCGTTCGAAAAGCCGCGGCAGGTGTTCTTTCGCGATCCCCTGGCCGCGGTCCTGGACCTTGATCTTGACCTGTTCGCGGTCCTGCCACCCTTCGACCGTGACAACTTCGCCGTTGTCGCTGTATTTGATGGCATTGTCCACCAGGTTGATGATGGCCTGTTCGAGCAACGGCGCGTTGGCTTTTGCCGTCAACTCCTCCGAGCAAAAGAGGTTGACCTGCACCTGCTTCGATGTCGGCGAGCGCTGAGCAGGCCTGCAGGGCTGACTCCAGAATCGGTTGCAGCGGCTGGATCGTGCAGCTGATCTCGTTGGCCTCGGCATCCCGCTCCAGGCGGGACAGGGACAGCAGGTCCTCGATGATGGCATTCAGCCGGTCGGCCTGTCGGGCGATGATCTCCAGGAAACGGTTGGCGTCTTCAGTTTCGTCCATGGCACCGCCGAGCAGGGTTTCCACGGAGCCCTTGATGGCCGTGATCGGGGTTTTCAGTTCATGAGAGACGTTGGCGACAAAATCGCGGCGGATGTTCTCGAGGCGCTGCAGCCGGGTGATGTCGTTGAGCACCACCAGCGCGCCGAAGTCCTTGCCCCGGGAGTCACGCAAGGGCGTCCCGTGCGCCTGCAGGAAGAGTTTCGACCCGCGGATAAGCAGGGAGAGATCCGCTTCGATAGCTGACTGGCTCTGCAGCGCTTCCTGAATGAATTTTTGCAGCTCGGGCTTGCGGATCTTCTCCTGTATGCGTCGGCCAACCGCTTCGCCGGGCGTCGAGATCGAGCAGATGTGCGGCCGTCTGGTTGATGCGCAGGATCCGCTCCTCCTTGTCCACCGCGATGACGCCTTCAATCATGCTGGAGAGCACCGCTTCCTGTTCATTACGCTGCCGGACCACGGTGCGGATGCGGTCGTCGAGCTGGGCGGCCATCTGGTTCATGGCCTCAGCCAGTCCGCCCATCTCTTCGCCGCTGTAGCTCGGCAGGCGGCCGTCCAGTTCTCCCCGGGCAAAACGCTCGGCACCGCGTTTCATCTCTTCCAGGGGGCGGCTGATGCGGCGCGACAACCACAGGCTGAGCAGGGTGGCGATCAGGGCGATCACCAGGCCACTGTTGATGACCGGGTAGAGCGGCTGATTCGAGGGTGCGTGGTCATGGTCTTGACCGGCAGTGCGGCGCGCACGCAGCCAAGGACCTGCTCGTCTTCGGAGACGGGCAGGGCGACATACATCATCCGCTGCTGCAAGGTGTGGCTGAAGCGGGTGGCCGCGCCCAGTTTGCCTTGCAATGCTTCGATGACTTCGGGACGATCGGCATGATTCTCCATGCGCCGCGGGTCTTCCTTGGAGTCGCCGACGACCTGGCCGTCCGGAAGGATGATGGTGATCCGGGTGTTGGTCTGTTCACCGAGGTTTTTGCTCAAAGCGTCGAGATAGGCACTCTGGCTGGCCTGCAGGTTGCCTTGCACCTGGGGGATGATCAGCCGGACCCGGGCTTCAAGGTCGAGTCTGGTCTCCTGGTCTTGGAAGGTGTCGAGCGAGCTGGAGAAGACCCAGGTGAACGCCAGCAGGGCGATCAGGATGATCAACAGGAACGGCGGGTAAATCTGCCAGATGAGTCGTTTGCGGGCCATGGGAAACCAATTCTTAATTTGGAATGTTAAATTTTGAATGACTTCGGCGAATTATACTTCAAACCCGTTATGCGTTGCCAGTGACCAGTGACAGCAACTTCAGTGAGCTCTTGGCTTTGCGTCTCCCAGGTGTTTCTGCGTCCCGAGTTCATTCCCTGAACCGGTAGCCGACCCCGCGCACGGTTTCGATGTAGTCGCCGCAGGCGCCGAGCTTCTTACGCAGGCCGACGATCTGCACATCGACAGCCCGGTCGGTGACGGCGTAGCCCTCGCCGTGGATCGCGTCGACGATCTGCGAGCGGGTGAAGACCCAGCCGGGCCGCGAGGCCAGCAGCATGAGGATCTTGAACTCGGTATGGGTCAGTTCGACAGTTCTCTTCGTCGGCGACAACCTTGTTGCGCCCCGGGTGGATGTAGAGCTTGTGGATCTGGATCGGCTCGTCATGGTCATCGCGAGCGTCCGGCTTGCTGCGTCGGCGCAGAACCGCCTTGACCCGGGCGAGCAGGACCTGTGGGCTGAAGGGTTTGGGGACATAGTCGTCGGCACCCAGTCTCCAGTCCCCTGACAATATCGTGCTCCTCGCCCTTGGCGGTCAGCATGATGATCGGGCAGTCCTTGGTGTCGGGGGCCTGGCGGAGCCGCTGGCAGACCTCGAGGCCGTCCATGCCCGGCAGCATCAGGTCGAGGAGGACCAGGTCGGGGCGGAGGTCCCTGGCCTTCTTGTAGCCTTCCTCGCCGGTCGCGGCACATTCCACCCGGAAGCCGGCCTTGACCAGGTTGAAATGGATCAGGGCCAGGATGTCCTCTTCGTCTTCGATGACCAGTATCTGTTTTTTGCTCATCAGCTTTATGCAGTCCTTTGCAGGATGTTTCCTGTATAGCTACCGGTCAAATGTTAGGATTTTATTAAAATATCGGAAAAAGCAGCGATTTTTTAAAAAATAACAGAGATCTTACAGATTGTTAACATTTTGTGGGGAAATGAAGTCGTGACAGATTATTGACAATTTATGGACAAGGAAAATCTCCATGACAATCAGATATCCCCAGAGTGTTACGTTGCAAACAGCAACCAACCCAGGCTGTCCGGAGTATGATCCGCTGCAAGCAGATCTGTCTGGCTTCAACCCGGCAGATGGTTCCCGGCCGTCTCAGCAGATGCGTTATTGTGCTACTGATGATTATGACAACTGCCCCCTTTATCTCTGCAAGGCACTGCGTTCCAGTCGTTCCCACGGCTTTGATCGTGATACTCTTATTGACAGCGGCAAGTGAGACTGTTCGGTCGCCCTTGAGCTGCTTCCTGCTCCTCTTTCAGCGTCCTTGCAGAAAAACACAGCCGCTTATTTTACGTTTTCGCTATCGTCGTTGTGGCTTGTTGCTGTTTGATTACGGGGACATTCCGGTCTTATTACAGGGGATGTGCCTCTTGCCTCATAACTGGTTGTTTGTCAAAATTGCCCCTTCTCTCCAAACGCTATGATAGATTTCACCTTTAAAATGAATTTTTTCACAGGAGATCAAGATGAAAGCACTCCTGATAATCGATCTGCAAAATGATTATTTTCCCGGTGGTAAGTTCCCGCTCTGGAATACAGACGTAGTTATCAACAACATCGTGGCTGCGATAACCGGCGCAAAATCGAACGGGATCAGCATCATTCATGTACAACATATTGCAAACCCGGAGACGGGAACTGCGCCTTTCTTTAACAGAGGATCAAAAGGTGCAGAGATACACCGACGGATACTCGCTTCGGCTCCCGAGGCACCCATTGTCATCAAACACTTTGCTGACAGCTTTCTGGAGACGAACCTCGAGGAAACCCTGTCGGGCCTTGGGGTCACCGAGTTGCTGGTGTGTGGCATGATGACTCAGAATTGCGTGACCCATACGGCGATTTCAAAATCTGCCGAAAAATATAATGTGACTGTCCTTGCGGATTGCTGTACGACGGTCGACGAAATGATTCACAATATTGCCCTGCACGCCATCGTGCCACGCGTATCACTGGCCTCTTTTAGCGAGGCGATCTAGCCTGAAAGGAACTCCCGGCTTCCAATCCTCAAATAGAAACGGTCAATAATGGATTTTGTTCTACAGGTATGGGGGGGAGGCCTTTACCTTCTCAATAAAATCCTCTTCGCGCTTGCCGAAGGCAAAAGTGAACAGGTCAAACGACAGCTGAGAATCGTTGGCTGGACAGTTTATATCCTGGGTGTCCCGGCATGGGTCATGATCCTGGTCGGCAAGCATGACTGGATAGCGGCCTCCATAGAAGCCGGCGGTGTACCCGCAATGCTGTTTGGCTTGTTTCATGTTTATCAAAATGCTGATTCACCAAATAAGGCCTTTAATTTTGTCGCAGCCCTGTTCACCTATGCCTCTTTGTTCTTCGGTATCAGTTACAGCTTGTATGACTACGGTGGGCTCTCATCGGGATCTCAACTGCTGGAAATTGGCGTCATGGTTGGTTTTCTGGTAGGCAGTTATTTGCTTGCCCGGCAAAATTCGTACGGATGGTTGTTCTTTATGCTCATGAATGGCAGCATGGCGTCCTTGATGTTGCTTCAGCACAAACCATGGTTGTCAATTCAGCAACTTGCCTCATTGTGTTTTGTGATCTATGGCTTCACAGTGGCTCAAAGGGTCTCAAGGAATAGAACATAACAAGGCAGCAAACTGGGTGACATAACAACTTTTATCTCCATCTTTTTCAAGTAACCTTTTCTCTATGCAGCACAAAGAAAAAATCTTTTCTTTCATCAAACAACGACTTGACAATAATCGGCTATAGTTGGAGTTGGATTAATCAGCACAACCATTGCAAAGCTTCGGAGGGATGGACATGGAGTCTCTTCCCGGAACAATCGTTCCCGTTCTGGCCGGTGGTGGCACTCGACTTTCTGCCCATGTCGGGATTCTGCAGGGGCTTGCTGATCTGGGCATTGGTTACAGTCATCTAGTCGGTGTTTCTGGCGGCAGTATTGTTGCGGCTTTGGCGGCCTCCGGCTGGGAGATTCCCGATATATTGAAGGTGGCTAAGGAGGTTGACTTCGCCCGTTTTCGAGGCCGCTCCCTTCTGCGATTGGCTCGTCAGGGAGGTCTCTCAACGGGAGGCAAATTTGAATCCTGGCTTGACGAATGTCTAGAGGGCAAGGTCTTTGAAGATCTTACGCATGATTTACATGTTATTGCTACAGACGTTCGCTCTCAAGGCCCGGTAATATTTGATCGTGAACGCACTCCGAGCTTTAATGTCGCCAGTGCAGTGCGCTGTTCAATGGGTATCCCCTTACTCTTCACTTTCAAAATATTGGATGACAAATGGCTGGTTGATGGCAGTATTCTCGCCGAAGACGCTCTGCGCCGGGATTGGGCCGGAGACCAATCCCCGGTAATCCTGTTTCGTCTGCGTTCCAGCCAGGATGGTCGTCGTTCTGAGAAACGACCCCTTTTCCCTCTACCTCTGTATCTCGTCCTTTTGATTCGTACTTTCCTGACGACCATCTCCCGCGAGTATGTTCACGACCTGTATTGGCTACGGACGCTGATCGTTGAAACGGGTGATGTCTCGCCGTTGGAGTTTGATCTGACCGTGCAGCAAAAAGAGGAACTCTACCATTCCGGTTACCAAACGGTTTTGCAGTTCTTGCCACGTAAACTGGCAACCTGCCCGGATGTCAGGCCTTGATCAGTGCCGGTGCAAGAACAATGCTTGTCCAACTCTTTGTGCTGTTCTGAAGATTGATCAAGTCGGCGAAGGGGCAAGCGTGATCATAACCGACACCCGTGCGCCCCATCATAATCTTCGTGAAAAATGGCTCAGTTTGGCCTGTTCGAGAGTATCTGACAGGTCAGATCCTCCGACCATGAGGCTACTTCGTTATCGGTTCCCAGGAAAAGGCCATCCTTGAATGCTGAGAAACGCCGCGAGATATAGTTGTTGAAAGACTCTAAGACGGCTCTCAGCCTGGACAGACGATCAGCCCTGACCTCATCAGTCAGTTCCGGTTTCGCATCTATCGAAAGCAGGGAATAATCAAAACAAGCGTTGAGGACATCTTCCATGAGGGAATTTCCCTCTGTGTCGTCCTGTATCAGTTCCGAAATTTCAAACAATCTTTTATGAGCGCCTTCCATAGCCGTCTCCTTCGACATCGTTTGCGTGTTGATCATTACTCTTGGACGCCATTTTTTAACTTGATGAACCCTGGAAAATATCTCATAGTGATTTTCTGGTTGAAACGTCGATTCCATCATGCTATGTTTTCCAAAGTCACTGGTTATGATGGTTTAATCGAGCACTTCCATAACCAGCCTAACCAACTCTAGCCTCCTTATATATTACTATGATATATTATGTCAACAAAAATATTACAAGGAAATATAATGACTGATAAAAAAGATGCTCATGGAATTTCAATCGGCAGTCGTATAAAAGCCGTCCGTCAAGCCAAGGGTTTGACTCAGAAGGAATTCGCAGAGTCTCTGGGCATCGTCCAGGGATTCCTCAGCGGGATTGAGCGAGAAAGAAAAGCCCCCTCGGATACTCTCCTGATCGCCCTTTGCCACCACTACAGTATTAACGAGGAGTGGCTTTTCACCGGTATCGGTAATATGTTCCGTGAGTCGAGTGCCGCAAGAGAAGAATTCCTTACTGCTAAAATTCCCCTGTTCAGGAAGATTCCGGCAGGATTCCCGGAGAAGGTCAACGAAGATGAAATAAAAGATTATGTTTTTCTTCCCGATGTCCCTGAAGGATGCTACGCCATGATCGCATACGGTGATTTCATGTCACCCACCATCCGAGACGGAGATCTGGCGATCTTTTCCACGGCAGGAGAAATTAAAAACGGAGATATCGTACTGGTAAACAACCGATGGGGAGATGCGATCCTGCGTAAATACAGGCTGAAGGACAGGAAGGTTTTTCTAGTTTCGGACAACCCGGTATATCCCCCGTTCAAACCGGATCCGGAAACGAAAATGATCGGCAAAGTGCTGGAGGTCTGGAGAAAAATAAGGATTTGACACTTAAAACGGCTGTTTGATCGCCAGAAAGTCTCCTGAATATTAAAACACCCAAAAGGTGTATAATGACTCTGGGTACAAGTCGGATCACCTGCGTAGGTTAATCCAGGATCATGACGGCATGTAAAAACACGAAAGAGGTCAGGCAATGTTGAAATGTTTACTGCTATGTTCTTTTCTACTGGTGTTGGTCGAAGGCCAGTCCCTCGCGGAACTATATAAATGTAAAAATGCTCAAGGAAGCACTGTCTATACTGACAATTTGACAAATGCACCACGAGATTGTGTTACGGAACAGATCATTACGTTACCAGCACTCAATGTGGTGCCCGCCAGGGTTGCCTCCCCAGCCAATCAAAGTAACAGGGTCTTACCGGTTGCTCCGTCAGATAGTTCAGAACACCCGGAGAGTGAGGAAGTATCCTTTTCATCTTTCAAAAGTGAAGCGGAGAGTTTGGCTCAGAGCTTTGATTCAGCCCACAAAGGGGCTCTCCGCTCAACATTGTTGAAAGAGAAGCAAAGGGCCAGGAGGCAGTTGCCTGAAATCAGGGCACAAAAAAAAGACTTGCTGAGCAGGATGGAGGGGTCATCGCTGTTGCTATCACAGAAGAAAGAAATAAGCGGGATTCTATCTGCTATTACAGAGTGACAACATTGTACTTCGGTCAGGCGGAATCCCGTGACGCAGAGATCGGGATCGAGGGCCTGAACACCTGAAATGCTGGTCAGATCGGAATCCGGTACTTCTTGAAGAAGCTGCGCAGTACAACTTCCGCCTGGTTCAACCGCGTCAGACGCATATTCCTGGCCTTGAGTTGCACGACATCCTCCTGTGTCACCTGAAGCGCTCGAGTCTCACGTTGCACAATACCCAGATTTGCCAAGATTACTTTCAGATCGGCCGGGGTATATCTTTTCAGCGCTGGAGGCGACAGGCTGACAAAGCCATCGGCGATATCTTGCGCAATTTTTTTCGGGTTACCGGCGATGGCCATGTTTTTCTCCTCGCACCATGATTGTGGAATCAGCCTTGACGACTGTCGGGGATTATAACCGAAAAAACTGCCTGACACCTTAACAAAGAGATGGACTCCCCGGGTATACTTGCAATTAAATGGGATAGTGTGATTATGTGAGAAAGGCTTCAGCCGGGATGTGGTGGCAAATGAAGAGGACAATCTTTTGCTGGATTTTATAAACAAATTTCTCAAAAAAGAATCATCTGTCGGCATCCTGTTGATGATAGCTACCTTGTCGGCGATACTTTTGGCCAACTCACCATTGCATGGCCTTTACGATTATTTTCTGGCAACCCCATTTGAAGTACGCCTTGGTCGGCAGATTCATATAGCAAAGCCACTTCTGCTCTGGGTCAACGACGGTCTTATGGCAGTCTTCTTCTTTCTGATTGGCCTCGAAGTCAAGCGCGAGGTCCTGTCCGGTCAACTCTCCAGCAAAGCCCAGATCATGCTGCCCGGAGTCGCTGCCCTGGGTGGCATGCTGGTGCCGGCCCTTGTTTATGTGCTGATTAACCTTAACGATCCGATCGCCCTGGACGGTTGGGCGATACCAGCCGCTACCGACATTGCCTTTGCTCTGGGAGTTCTCGCCCTGCTCGGCGACCGTGTGCCTTCGTCACTGAAGATATTTCTCCTGGCCCTGGCAATCATGGATGATCTCGGCGCCATTGTCATTATCGCCCTGTTTTATTCCGGCGACCTTTCCATGACAATGCTTGTGCTCGCGGCGGTTTGCCTGGTGCTGCTCGTCGTCTTCAATCGTATCAAGATCGACAACCTCGCACCCTATCTCTGGGTAGGCATTTTCCTCTGGGTGTTCGTCCTCAAATCGGGTGTTCATGCCACCTTGGCCGGGGTTGCGCTTGCCTTCGCCATCCCGATCAAAAGCAGTAAAAACCCAAATCATTCGCCACTTGAATCTCTTGAGCATGAGCTGCATCCGTGGGTCAGTTATTTGATCCTGCCGGTATTTGCCTTCGCAAATGCAGGGATATCCCTGGCCGGCATGGAGATCGGCGATCTGTTTCATCCGGTCCCCCTCGGCATCATGCTGGGCCTGATCGTTGGCAAACTGGTCGGCGTTTACGGCTTCTCGATGGCGGCAATCAAGATGGGACTGGCCAGGATGCCGGGACATGCGACATGGCAGCACCTGCTCGGAGTTGCAGCTCTCTGCGGTATCGGTTTTACCATGAGCCTTTTCATCGGTGGCCTGGCCTTTGAGCACACCGGTGGCGATGCCGTTCCCTATCTGACTACGCACCGGCTTGGTATTCTTTCCGGATCCATGATTTCCGGAGTTCTTGGATATCTGATATTGTCGCTTTCGGGCAATCAATCCAGTCCTGAAACGGCAGAAAATAAAGGTTCCGAATACGATTCCCCCTGACAAAGTTGTCACGAGAATCTGTACAGAAATCTTTAACTCGGCAGATGGCTCTTCAGGCCCCTTTCGGTTCAAAGAGACTGAATATTGCGATTTTGCAGTCTTTTTGTTACCATTAATGTTTGGAGGAGGGCGGGATAACCCAAATCCATGATCAAGAAAACCCTCGTTATCACAGCAGGAATAATTTCTTAGGAGGCTGTATGATAACCTTGGCTGACCTCCTTCATATCGATATTTTGAAAGACCTGTCTTCAGGGGATCTTTCTGCGCTCATTCCACTTCTGACCGAAAAAACCTTCCCTGCTGACACTACAATCATACACCGTGGAGATCCCGGACAATCGATGTTCATGATCCTCGACGGCAAGGTCGTTGTCACGATCCAGAATGATGAAGGTTTCGAGTACACCCTGAGCACGCTGGAAGAAGGCGACGTCTTCGGCGAAATGGCGCTGATGACAGGTGAACCCCGCACAGCAGATGTCAAGACCATCACGACAGCCCGCCTGCTTAAACTCAACCAAAAGGATTTCTTTGAACTGGTTACGGCCAATCCTGCATTGAATGAAAACCTGCTTCGAATGCTGGTGCAGCGCAAGTCGAAGACTACGGTGGCTGTCTCTGCAGCGCAGAAGTTGAATATCGCCACTCTTTTCACGCAACCTCCCCCTGAAATCGACCAATTCATTGGGAAAACCAATTGGACGAGCGTAACCAATGCAAAGATTAATCTGCTCGCCACCAGTTCGAAAAATATACTCATCATTGGCGAGCGTGGAACAGGCAAGGATCTTGCCGCACGTCTGATCCATTTCAGGGGACCTTCAAAAACAGAGACGTTATTGCATCTGGATTGTGCCAACCCGCCCGTGGTTCAGCGTGCAGCCTGGGAGGAAAGCCATGATGGCCAGGATATCCTGCACCGGGAAATCGCCCAGGAATCTGCAATTTTTGGTCACGGAGACAATGCAGGCAGCTATGCCAAAGGCATCAGAAGAGGCTACCTCGAGCTTGCCGACAACGGCTCGCTTATTCTTGAAGACATCGACCTGCTGTCGCTTCGGACACAAAGGCTTCTCGTTCAATATATTAAGGAAGGGGTGTTCATTCGTGCGGGTGAAACCGAACAGATTGTCAGCAAGGTAAGGCTTTTTGCCACTACGTCAAAACCTTTGGCGAAACTGGAAGAGGAGAAAAAGGTTAACACCGAGCTTCTCAAGCTTGTGGGAGCGGAGATACTTGAGCTGAAACCTCTCCGTGAACGCAAGAAGGATATCTCGGTTATAGCTGAGTATTTCTTACAGGAGTACAATCAAAAGTTTGCCAAAAAAGTATCAAGTATTTCCAAAGAGGCTTTGAACCTCCTGGTTGACCATGACTGGCCACTGAATGTGGATGAACTTCGCCAGGTGGTGGAACGGGCCGTGGCCATAAACACCAGTAACGTCATTGAGGAAAATCAGGTTTTCCTCAACATTCCCACCTTTCACGCCTCGGGAAAGTATAACCTCCTGAGACAACCGTTTATCAGGGAACTCGCAGAGCGCAGGTTTTTCCCGACAGGGTTGAGGTTCATCACGATTCCGTTCATTCTCGCCCTGATTCTCTTTACGCTCGCAGGACCTCCGGAGAACAACCCGGCAAATCTGATTGTCTGGGCTTTCTGGTGGCCGCTCCTTATCCTCTCCATCCTCTTCTGTGGACGCAGTTGGTGTGGATACTGCCCGTTGCCGATCATCAGCGACGGGTTTAACGGCCTCCGGAAAAAATTCCTGCCAGTGCCTGGTTTCCTTTCAAAAAACGGCATATGGATTGGCATGGTTGGATTCGCAGTTATTCTGCTTTCAGAATATGCCGCCCACATGTTCGTGGCGGCGTACGCGACCGGCATTTTGCTCTTAAGCATCCTGGCGGGCACCGTGGTCACGAATTTTTTCTTCGGCAAGCGGGCCTGGTGCAAGCACATCTGTCCGCTTGGAAGCATGGTCTCGCAGGTATCGACACTCTCGTTCATTGAGTTAAAAAGCAACAGTACTGTCTGTTCGAGCCATTGCCAGACCCACGATTGCGTCAAGGACGGAAACTGCCCGATGAACCTGCATCCTTCTGCCGCCGGGGTAAACAAGGATTGCATTTTCTGCCTCACCTGTGTCAAAAGATGCAAGCATCAGGCTGTCCGTATCAATGCACGCCTGCCCTGGGATGACCTCCTGGCCAGAAAAACCGTAGATTTTGCAGGAGCTTTCTTTGCGGTCATTCTCGTTGCGTTGATACTGGCGACGAAACTCCCGTCATGGGAGACCTTTTTGCCGGTTTTATCATGGTCGTTTACGGACAACCTGCAGATTAAAAATCTGGCAACGTCATTTGCGATCGGTCTCGTGTTCACTGTCCTGGTCTTCTTTGTTTCCGGGTTTCCCAAGAGTCTCACATGGAAACATAATTTTTCCGTTTCAGGGTATGCCTATCTGTTCCTCGCTTTTGCAGGTCTATTCAACATATATTTTCATGAGTTTGCCTACCATGGACATAACCTCGGGCCCTGGATCGCCGGGCAGACAGGGCTGGAGGATGCTGTCCCTGCCGGCTGGATTACTCCTAACCTCGGGACATTGAAAGCCCTGATTCCCGCATTAACATTGATGGGCTCAGTCTCTTCCTTGCTCATGTTGGCAAAACTGGCTGAAAAGCACTCGATTTCGCCTGTTGTGTTTCGGATGCATCAAGGAATCCTCTCTGTCACATCCCTGCTTTTCCTGCTTATCCTTTGATGATAATATGCGCGCACATTCACATCGCTCACCGGGTTGCGAAATATCCAACATAATGACAATTGCACAACGATAGCAGGGTGGATGCACTTTATATGGGTTGGTTTTAAGTGCGACATAAACGGGGCCGTAAATTCATTTTGAGCACGTTATTTACTCAATACACTTCAAGGAACATGCAACGTCTCTCGGTGTGCATCTTCCTGGTTGGAGTCCATAGCCTGGTCCTCGGCGTTTGCATCTTTTTTTTTACAGAACCTTTTTATGATTTTTTCTTTGGAGTGGAGATTGAAAATTTCTTCTTTGTCAAGCAAGCGGGATTGTTCATCTTTTGTGTCGGCATGTTTTATTTTGCGCCTTTAAAAGACCTGAACAAACAACACCGCGCCGTTGACCTCATCATTATCACAAAAACCTTGGCAGTTCTCTTCCTGATCACTAACGCACACCTGGTCATCCGGCCTGAAGTTATCATCCTCGCGGCTGTCGGTGACGGAATAATGGCTGTTCTGCTGGCTGCTTTCAGCTATGCTGCCGGGCTGTTATTCAAAAGATGAGCAAACGCAACCCGTTGATGCGAGCTTCGATCACATTGGTTTCGCGTCCCACCAGCCTTGCTTTCCGCAACAAAATTATCTATAAAGTCTGTTCCCGAAGAACATTCAAATTACCAAGAATAAAGGTGTTTTTATGAATGAACTGCAAATATTGTTTGGCGAACTGTCGAAGGCGTTAAGTAGCAAGGTTCTCGGACAACCACGGCTGATCGAGCGGCTGCTGATCGCCCTGCTCGCCGATGGCCATCTGCTGGTAGAAGGGGCTCCTGGACTGGCCAAGACCCGTGCCATACAGAAACTCAGCGAGTTGCTGCAGGGCAGCTTCCACCGCATACAGTTTACCCCTGATCTGCTGCCTGCCGACCTGACCGGCACCGATATTTTCCGTCCCCAGGACGGCAGCTTTGTCTTTCAGCGCGGGCCGCTGTTTCACAACCTGATTCTTGCTGACGAAATCAACCGCGCTCCGGCCAAGGTCCAGTCAGCACTGCTCGAAGCGATGGCCGAACGGCAGATAACCATCGGCCAGACCAGCTATCTTCTCGACGACCCTTTCCTGGTCATGGCAACCCAGAATCCGATCGAACAGGAGGGAACCTACCCCCTGCCGGAGGCGCAACTCGATCGCTTTCTGATGCACGTCAACGTCGGCTACCCGCAAGTCGAGGTTGAGCGGCAGATTCTGCAGTTGGCACGTGGCGAGGCAAAAGCGGGAAGGCAGGCGGAGACCGGTAACGGCGAGAAGCTGAGCATCGAACAGTTGCAAGCGGCCCGTAGCCAGGTTCTCGAGCTCTACCTGGCAGACAACCTCGAAGAATACCTGCTGGAGCTGGTGCTGGCGACACGACGGCCGCAGCCTTATGGCGAAGACCTGGTCGGCTGGATTCAGTACGGTGGCAGTCCGCGAGCGAGTATCGCCCTGGATCGTTGTGCGAGAGCAAGGGCCTGGCTGGCCGGGCGGGATTTCGTCACCCCTGAAGACATCCAGACCCTGGCCTTCGACGTGCTGCGCCACCGGGTGCTGCTGACCTACGAGGCCGAAGCCGAGGGGATCAACGTCGACCGACTGGTCAATGAACTGATTGCCCGGGTGCCGGTGCCCTGATTCCATGATCCTGCATCAACCCAAAAACTTGGTCCGGCCTCCTGAAGTCAGCCCTGACCTGGCTGGCCTGATCGCCCTGCGCAGCGAAAGCAGCGGCTTCTCACTGCGTCCCGGCCAGGTTCGCGCGGCGTTGAACGGCGGTTATCTGAGCCGGATACGCGGCCGCGGCATGGAATTTGCGGAAGTGCGCGGCTACCAGCCGGGCGACGATGTTCGCAGCATCGACTGGCGGGTCACGGCGCGCCAGGGCAAACCGCACACCAAGCTGTTCCAGGAGGAACGCGAGCGGCCGGTGCTGCTGGCGGTCGATTATCGGCGACCGATGTTTTTTGCGACCCGCGGTTGTTTCAAGGCGGTGCAAGCCTCCAAACTTGCAGCCTTGCTGGCTTGGCACGCTCTGCAACAGGGAGATCGGGTCGGTGCTTTTCTTTTTTCCGAAGAACGGCAGTGTGAACTGCGGCCACAGCTTGGCAAGGCAGGGGTGCTCAACCTGCTGCGGCAGATGGTTGCCGATCCTGCCTGGCAGCGGCCGCAACACCATCCCTTTGAGCCACAGCAACGTCTCGCTCTGACCCTGATGCGGCTGCGGCGGGTAGCCCGCCCCGGCAGCTTGATCGTGCTTCTGAGTGACTTTGCCCAGTGGGATGATCAGGTCGAGAAGCAGCTGAGCCTGCTCAGACGACATAACGACCTGGGGTTGATCTTCTGTTATGACCCCCTTGAAAAGGAGTTGCCGCCTGCCGGCAGCTACCGGGTCAGTAATGGCGAGAGCGATTTGACCATCAACACCCTTGATCGATCGGGGCGCGATCGCTATCGGCAGAACTTTGCCAGTCATCTCGAACAGATTGAGCAATTTTGTCACAAAAAGCGCAGCCTGTTTCTGGCCTGCGCCACAAACCAGAGCCCCCTTGACTGTCTTCGCCAGGGCCCGTTCAGTCGAGGCGGAGGCTGATATGCCAACCGGATCGCTGAACCCGGACAACCTGCCGTTGCGCGACATCCACCTGCCGCCAGCGATCTCCTGGTGGCCGCCTGCCATCGGCTGGTGGTTGCTGCTAGTCGGCCTCGTGTTGCTGCCAGTCGTCTTCTACGCGCTTCGACAACACCGGCGACGCCGTCATTACAGAGCGCTGGCCATCTTGCGGCTGGAGGGGCTGGCACGGCAATACGATGCGCAGGCGGATGCGCGACAACTGCTGCAAGGCCTCTCCCGGTTGTTGCGCCAGGTAACCCTGCTGCATTATCCACAGGACTCCTGTGCCGGGCTGGTTGGCGAAGCCTGGTTGTCGTTTCTCGACCGGCCGCTTGAGGGCGAGCCGTTCTCACAAGGAATCGGCCGGCTGCTGGAAAATGGACCTTACCTGCCGCAAGCAGAAGACATAGACGCAAAAGCGCTGCTGGCTGTTTGCCGGGACTGGTTGCAGCGTCTGCCGCCAGCACCGAAACCGCTGCGGAGGCCGAGATGATAGAGTTCGTCTGGCCATGGGCCTTTCTGCTTTTGCCGCTGCCCTATCTGGTCCATCGCTTCATGCCTCCGGCCCTTGCCGCAGAAGAAGCCGCCCTCTGGGTTCCCTCGCTGCAACCCTTTGCCGACCACCGCCATCAGCGCAGTCGGCGGCGCTGGCCGTGGTGGCTGCTGCTGCCGATGCTGTTGTGCTGGTTGTTGCTGGTCACGGCAACGGCGCAACCGCAATGGCTCGGTGAACCGCTGGAATTACCTGTCAGCGGCCGCGACCTGGTACTGGCGGTCGATCTCTCCGGCAGCATGCAGACCAAGGACTTTATCCTCGCAGGGCAGACTGTCGACCGGCTGACAGCACTGAAAAGGGTCGCTGTCGAGTTTATCCGCCGCCGTCAGGGCGACCGGTTGGGGCTGATCCTGTTCGCTGACCAGGCCTATGTGCAGACTCCTCTGACCTTCGACCGCAAGACCGTCGAACAGCTGCTGCAAGAAGCGGTGCTCGGGCTGGCCGGAGAGAAAACGGCCATTGGCGACGCCATCGGTCTGGCAGTCAAACGGATGCAGGGTGGTCCGGCGCAGGAGAGGATTCTGATCCTGCTCACCGACGGCGCCAATACCGCCGGTCAGGTCAGCCCTTTGAAGGCGGCAGAGCTTGCGGCCGGGCAGGGGCTGAAGATTTACACTATCGGCATCGGCGCCGACGAGATGGTAGTCGGTTCTTTCTTTTTCGAACGGCGGGTCAATCCCTCGGTCGATCTTGACGAAAAGAGCCTGCGTGCAATCGCCGAGCAGACCGGCGGCCGCTATTTCCGCGCCCGTGACACCGCCGAACTCGAACAGATCTACGCCATGCTCGACAAGCTGGAGCCGGTTGAAAAGGAGCAGGAGGTCTTCCGCCCGGTCAGCGCACTCTACCCATGGCCGCTCGGCCTGGCCCTGTTCGGTGTCCTGTTGCTCGGTCTGGTCGATCAGGGGCGTCAGCGCTGGGGGTGGCGATGACCCCGTTCCATTTCCTGCGTCCAGAATGGTTCTGGCTGCTACCTGTCCTGGCCCTGCTGCTGTTCTGGCTTTGGCGCCAGCAGCTGCACAGCCGCAGCTGGCAGGCGGTCTGCGATCAGCAGCTGCTTCCGTTCCTGCTGCTCGGCCGTTCACAAAGACAACGCAATTGGCCACTTTACCTGCTGCTTCTGGCGCTGCTACTCGCAGTCATTGCTCTGGCAGGGCCGACCTGGGAGCGGCTGCCGCAGCCGCTGTTCCGTCAGCAGTCGGCACTGGTCCTGCTGCTCGATCTTTCCACTTCGATGAACGCCGCCGATCTCAAACCGAACCGGCTGGTCCGGGCCCGATTGAAGATCGCCGACATCCTGCGTCAACGTCGCGAGGGGCAGACTGCCCTGGTGGTATTTGCCGGCGAGGCTTTTACCGTGACACCACTGACAGACGACGGCAAGACTATCGCGGCACTGCTCGACAGCCTGGATCCCGGACTGATGCCGGTCTTCGGCAGTCAACCGGCACTGGCCATTGAGCAGGGGCACCGTCTGCTGCAGCAGGCCGGACTGACCGGAGGCGACCTGCTGCTGATCACCGATGACGATCAGCCCGAAGCGGCCATGGCGGCGGCCGCGCAGCTGCAGCGGGATGGTTACCGGTTGTCGGTTCTCGGTGTCGGTACGGAACAGGGTGCTCCGATTCCTTTGCCGGCCGGCGGCTTTTTCAAGGATGCCGGCGGTCAGGTCGTTTTGCCGCGCCTCAACCTCGCAGCATTGCAACAACTTTCGCAAGCCGGCGGCGGGCGTTACCAAACCATGCGGGTCGATGATCAGGACTGGCAACAATTGCTGTCCGGATCGGTGCTCGAGCGGCTTGATGGTGAGCAGCAGCAGAGCGATCAGCTCGGCGATCGCTGGCGGGAAGCCGGGGCTTGGCTGCTCTGGCCACTGACAGTGCTGGCGGCGTGTGCCTTCCGGCGCGGCTGGCTGATGGTCATCATCCTCTGCGGGTTGATGACCCAGCCGGCAGAGGCCCTTGACTGGCAACAACTCTGGCAGCGCCCCGACCAACGCGGCGCGCGGGCCTTCGCCGAGCAGGATTACGAAACGGCCGCGCAACAGTTTCAGGACCAGAGATGGCAGGCCAGCGCCCACTACCGCAATGGTCAGTATGCCGAAGCTGCCGAACTTCTGCAGAATCCTGAAACGGCAGACGACTGGTACAACCGGGGCAACGCCCTGGCCAAAAGCGGCCGCTTGCCGGAGTCTCTTGATGCATACAAGGAAGCCTTGAAGCGCAACCCGCAGGACCAGGATGTGCTGACTAATAAGCAACTGGTTGAAGATGCTCTCAAGCAAAAGCAGCAAGAGTCTTCGTCACAGGACAGCGACTCCCAGAAGCAGGAAAGTGAGTCACAGCAGCAGCAGGGTGATTCACAGAATGGTGACACGTCGAAAAAGGACGGAGACCCTAGCAAACAGGGGGAGTCGACCCCTGCTTCGCCGGAGCAGGCACAGCAGAACGATTCAGAACCGCGTGATCAACAGCAACAGGATTCTCAGGCCCGGCCCACAGAAGCAGAGGATGGTGAAGGTGACAGCAAGAAGCAAGAGCAGACTGGGCGCTCCGAGCTGCCGGACGACCAACCCGCCAGCGAGGAACAGCGGGCCAGCCAGCAATGGTTGCAGCGCATTCCCGATGACCCGGGTGGTCTGTTGCGACGCAAATTCCTCTATCAGTACCGCCAGCGCGAGGGGCGGAAGACGAGCGACAAACCATGGTAATGCGACTCTTTAACATGATCCTGATTCTGGCTTTGTTACTGATCCCGGCGTTGGGTCTGTCGGCGCAACTCGAAGCTGTGCCTGATCGGAGCCGGGTCGGACTTGAAGAAAGTTTCACCCTGGAGTTGCGCGCAAGCGGCAGCGTTGACGGCAGTCCGGACCTGAGCGTTCTGGAAGAAGATTTCGAATTGCTCGGCCGCTCTCAGTCTTCTCAGGTCCAGATTATCAATGGTGACATGAGCCGGTCAACGACCTGGAGCCTTTCCCTGCTGGCACGCAGCGCCGGCAGCAAACTGATCCCCTCGCTCTGTATTGAAAACGACTGCAGCGCTCCGATTGCCATCGAAGTCCTGCCCGCCGGACAGGGTAGCGACGCCGCGAGCGCCGGAAATGAGCTGCTGCTCGAAGTCAGCGCTGAGCCGGACAAGGTCCGTGTGCAATCGCAGCTACTCTACAAGGTGCGACTACTGACCCGGCTGAGTATTCTGCAGGCCAGCCTTTCCGAACCGGAACCGTCCGGAACTGAAGCCGTGGTGCAGAAACTCGGTGATGATCGCAATTTCGAGACTGAGCGAAACGGGCTGCGTTACCGGGTTATCGAGCGCAGTTACGCCATCTTTCCACAGCAAAGTGGTCGTTTGACGGTTCCGCCGTTGCGATTCGGTGCCCAGGTTGCCGAAGGCGGGCGCAGCAGCTTCGATCCTTTCAATCGGCGCACCCGTCAGCTGCGCAAGCAATCCGAAGCGATCAGTGTCGAGGTGTTGCCTGCTGCGGAGACCGGTGGCCGCAACTGGCTGCCGGCCAGCGACCTGCAGCTGGAAGACGACTGGCAGCAACGACCACCGCAGCTGACCGTCGGCGAGCCAGCTACCCGTACCTTGACCCTGCGCGTCAATGGTCTGCCCGCCGCCCAGTTGCCGGTGCTGACTGTCGAAATTCCCGATGACGTCAAGAGCTATCCGGATCAGCCGAACCGTGAAGACCGGATCGGCGAGAGCGGCGTGACGGGTATCCTGCAGCAGAAACTGGCCCTGGTGCCGACTCTCCCGGGACACCTGCGTTTGCCGGAAATCAGGCTTGATTGGTGGGATCTGCGAGCCGAGCGTTGGCAACAGGCCATACTTCCGGCGATCGATCTCGAAGTTTTGCCGGCGGCGACCCAGCCTGAGGTTGCCGGCGCGCCACCTGCCGCGCAGCACCAGCAAGCGGAGGTTGACAAACCACCGCCAGCGTTGTTGCCCGGTGCAGCAATGGCTGTCGACCCTGGTTTTTGGCCCTGGCTGAGCCTGGTGCTCGGCAGTGGTTGGTTGTTGACCCTGCTTTTGCTGGCTAAACGCAGGTGGGCTCAAAGCAGAAAGGATAATAAAAAGGCCCCGGAGGAGGAAGGCCTCAGCCTGAAAAATGCCCGCCGGCAATTACAGCAGGCACTTCGATCAGCTGATCAAGCCCAGGTACGGGCAGCACTGCTCGGCTGGGGCGCAGCGCTCTTTCCTGAACAGAGTCCCGGCAACCTGGAAGAGCTGGCGGCCCTCTGCAGTAACCCTCTCAAGCAGAGACTGGAGGCCTTCAGCAGGAGCCTTTACAGCCGCGTGCCCGAGCCCTGGGACGCTCAAGAGATGCTGCTGGCCATACAACAGGCGGAGCGCGAGGCGGAGGGGAAAAAAAGCCTTGATCAACTGCCTCCACTCTATCCGCGCTAGCAAGCGATATTGAAATGAAGAGACAATCATAAACCAGGAGGATAGTCTGTGGGATACTTTCAGAGAACAGCTTTTCTGGCCGTCATGCTCTGTCTGGCTTTTCCATTTTCAGCCTTGAGTGGCACAACCTCAACCAGACAGGATGAAGCCATACAGGCGGCCAAGTCCTTCCTGAAACTTGTCGATCGGGGAGACTACGATCAAAGCTGGGAGGAAGCTTCAAGCCTTTTAATCAGCCTTGTTTCAAAAAAGGAATGGGTCGAAACCCTCAGCGGTGTTCGTCCGCCTTTGGGACAGTCAATTCAACGTTCCGTGACGTCAAGCAAGTTCATGTCCAGTGCGCCCGGTGTTCCCGATGGAGAATACGCCAAGGTTGTTTTCTCTTCATCGTTTGATCATAAGGAGTCAGCTGTTGAAACGGTCATGACAATGCTCGATAAAGACGGTCACTGGCGTGTCGCGGGTTATTTCATCAAGTGAGACCGGTTTATCCTTTTGTCGGTTCGCGACACGGCAATCATTCTCCCAGTTCTTTCTTGGTCTTGTAAATCATCTGGTCTTTCTGTTTTGAGCCTGTGCCGACTGTTGACGCGAAAAGGGTGATGAAGTAGAAAACAACGACGATGAAGAGGCAAAAGCCCACCAACTTGAACATCTCCTTTGGTTTGGAATAAAAAAGCAGCAATATAACGGCGCCGATAACGACGGCGACGATAGGATTTGTCTGCAGAAAAACGAGGATATTTCGTAGCTGTTCTTCAAGCATGAGGGTTACTCCTCTGACCTTGACTATCCTCTTCGCCAGCTATGGAATCTCTCCACCCATTCCAGAAGTCTCACCGGCGCATGGGCTTTTTTCCACACCCCTGCGGCCGCCTTGTTCGCCTCTGACAGGGTCGGATAGGTGTGAATGGTGCCGAGAATCTTGTTGAGGCCAAGTCCGTGTTTCATTGCCAGCACGTATTCGGCGAGCAGATCGCCAGCGTGGCTGCCGACGATGGTGACCCCGAGCAGTTTGTCGCTGCCCGGCCTGGTCAGTATCTTCACCCAGCCGTGGTCCTCTGAGTCAGCGATGGCGCGATCCAGATCATCGATGCCGTAACGGGTCACCTCATATGTCACGCCAGCGGCCCTGGCTTCTTCTTCGGAGAAACCGACCCGGGCGACTTCCGGATCGGTAAAAGTTGCCCAAGGGATGACGTTGTAATCGACCTTGAAGGATTTCACGCTGCCGAAGAGGGCATTAACGGCGGCGTACCAGGCCATGTGCGAGGCGGTGTGGGTGAATTGGTAGGGGCCTGCCACATCACCGACGGCGAAGATGTTAGGGAAGTTGGTGCGCAGCAGTGGGTCGACGGCGACGCTACCTCGTGGGGCGAGTTCAACACCGAGCTCCTCGAGGCCGAAACCGGTCACATTGGGCTTGCGACCGACGGCGATGAGAAGATGGTCGAAAGGAATCCTGACGGTCTCGTCACCTGCTGCGCAGAGCAGAACATTTTGACCTTCCTCCTGGATAACTTCTCTGGCGGTGTGACCTGTCAGAACGCAAATTCCTTCTGTTTCAAATTGCTTTTGCATGTAGGCAGAGACTTCCGGATCTTCACGTCCCATGATGCGGGACATCATTTCGACCTGCGTGACTTTGGCGCCGAGGCGGGCAAACGCCTGGGTCATTTCCGAACCGATGGGCCCGCCGCCGAGGACGACCAGACGGCCGGGATTTTCGCGCAGAGCCCAGAGGTTGTCAGAGGTCAGATAATTGACCTTTTCGATGCCGGTAATCGGCGGCACCAGGGGGCTTGCGCCGGTGGCAATGATAATGTTGCGTGTGGTCAGGGTCTGGCCGTTGACTTCGACCGTCCAGGGTGAAGTGATGGTGGCTGCACCGACAAGACATTCGACACCAAGCCCGGTGTAGCGTTCCACGGAGTCGTGCGGTTCGATTTTTTCTATCACTCTCTGCACCCGCTCCATGACGGCGGCAAAATCATAATCGACCTGCGCCGATCTGAAGCCGAACTCACTGGCCCGTCGGGCATAGGACACCATCTTCGCAGAGCGGATCAAGGCCTTGCTCGGCACGCAGCCGGTATTCAGACAATCCCCGCCCATCTTGTCTTTTTCAATCAGGGCCACTCTGGCCTTGACGGCGGCGGCGATATAGGCGGAGACCAGCCCGCCGGACCCAGCACCGATCACCACGACGTTGTAATCAAATCTTTTCGGACGGTCCCAGCCGGCAAAGGCCTTGCGGCGTTTGACAATCTCGATGATGCGTTTGGCGATCAGCGGGAAAATGCCGAGCAGAACGAAGGACAGCAGGATGCCGGGCGAGAGAATCCCTGCCGCGCTCTGAATCTGGCCGAGCTGCGTGCCGGCATTGACATAGACCGCAGTGCCGGGAAGCATGCCGATCTGGCTGACCCAGTAGTAGCTCAGGGCCCGCATCGGTGTCAGACCCATCACCAGATTGATGACGAAAAACGGGAAGAGCGGGACCAGGCGCAGTGTGAAGAGGTAGAAGGAGCCTTCCTGTTGCACTCCTGCGTTGATCGCTTTGAGCTTGTTCCCGAATTTGTTCTGAACCCAGTCACGAAGCAGGAAACGTGATACCAGAAAAGCCAGGGTGGCGCCGATGGTGCTGGCAAAGGAGACGGTCACCAGGGCGGCCCAGAAGCCGAGCAGGGCACCGCCGGCCAGGGTCATAACCGCCGCGCCGGGCAAGGAGAGCGCGGTCACCACGACATAGAGGCCAAAGTAGATGGCGATAGTCAGCGGGCGGTTGTCTCTGTAAAAGTTGGCAAAAGACTGTTGTTGGCCCTTGAGATATTCGAGGGTCAAAAAACGCTGCAGATCGAAGACGAAAAAAACGATAATCAGGATGACGATCGTCGCGACAAGTACAGTCTTGGCGGATCGTGAGGACATGGCAACGCTCTTTCAAAGGGTTTGGCTGGCGTGTTCACCCAGGGTTGCCAGACGACAAAAAGACAACCCTGAGTGCAGTCTACCATATCTCTAAAATAACGTTTAAATGGAAACCCGATTTACCTGGTGAAGATCGGTCAGGCCAAGGAAGATTTTCTGGATTCCGTCCATGCGCAGGCTGCGCATGCCTTGCTGCAAGGCAACGTCGGTAATCACTTCGACGCTTGCGCTCTGCTTGATCGCACGTTTGATCTCCGGGGAATTGACGAGCAGTTCCTGAATGGCAAGCCGGCCACTGTAGCCATAGCCATCGCAGGCCTTGCAGCCGACTTTCCTCATCAGGGTCAGATTTGCGGAAAACTCCGGCAGGCCATCTTCCATGAATTGCCTGGTGCCGTAGGCATTGGCATATTCATCATACTCGTCACGGGTGGGGTGGTACGGCTCCTTGCATACGTTGCACAGACGTCTTGCCAGTCTTTGGCCCAGGATGCCGAGCATGGCATCGGCAAAGTTGAACGGATCTATACCCATTTCAATCAGTCTGACGACAGTTTCCGGAGCATTGTTGGTGTGCAGTGTGCTGAAGACCCGGTGGCCGGTCAGTGCTGCACCAATGGCTGTTTTGGCTGTCGGCGAGTCGCGCATTTCACCGATCATGATGACGTCGGGATCGGCTCGCAGAAAAGAACGCAGGGCCTCCTCGAAAGTGAAACCGATCTTCGGGTTGACCTGAACCTGGCGCAGCCCTTTTTGTGTGATTTCTACAGGATCCTCTGCTGTCCAGATCTTGGTGTCCGGTGTGTTGATCTCGGCCAGGGCCGCGTGCAGGCTGGTGGTTTTTCCGGAACCGGTCGGTCCGACGCAGAGAATGATGCCGTAGGGTTTCGTCAGCAGCTTTTTGAAGTTTTCCAGGTTGCCTGCGGAAAACCCGAGTTCGTTCAGGGCGAAACTGCGCGTCGAAGACAATACCCGCAGCACGGCATCTTCCTGGGCGCCGATCGTCGGGGTGATCTCGACCCGGTATTCAATCCGTTCCTTGCCCTGCCTGAGCAGGATCTTGCCGGTTTGCGGCCGGCGACGTTCGGCGATGTCGAGCTTGGCGATGATCTTGAGCCTCGAGATAACAGCTTTCTTGTAGGTTGCAGCGATCTTGTGCACATTCGAACAGATGCCGTCTCTGCGATAACGGATTTTGAGCGGTTGGGAACCCATTCCCGGTTCAAAGTGAATATCGGAGACGCCTTTTTGGTGGGCGTCAAGCAAAACCCTGTTGACCAGCTTGATGACTTTGGAATCCGACTCGGTGATCATGTCCAGTTCCGGCACATCATCGATTTCTATATCAACCTCTGCCAGTTCATTGATCAGGTCCTTGATCGTGTCTTCGCCCTTGTCAAAGAGCTCCGCGATTTTTTCGCCGATCTGAGTCGCGCCGGCACAGACCAGCCTGATCCTGAAATCGGTCGCGAAGCGCAGGTTTTCGCTGATGGTCGGATCCGTAGGAGTGGATGTAGCGACGGTCAGGCAACTGCCCTGCAAGGAAATTGGCAGCGCCTGCATACTCTCGACCATCTCCTGAGGAACCTGGCTGAGAGCCTCAGAACTGATCGTAACCTCATCCAGATTTACGACTTGCATTCCGAATTTATGAGCCAGTGCTGCGAGAAGCTGGTCTTCAGTGATCAGACCTTGCTCGACGAGAATCAATCCGATCCTTTTGCGTTTACCGGATGCTTGTTCACGCAGAGCGGCGCTGACCTGTTCTTCCGTTACCAGGCCAGCTTCAACGAGAATAGCGCCAACTCTGGCCTGATAATTCTTCGGGATATTCTGTGTCACATTGAGGATCGCCTGTTCTACGACGACCTGGGGCACTTCCGTCTTCTCGGCCAGAATCTCTCCGACCCGGCGACTTCTTAATTTCTGTTGTTCCGTCAACGCCCCCTCGAGAGCGATTTTATCCACCAACCCCTGGCGTTTCAGGACTTCGCCAAGGGGTTGGTCATGACTGCGTTTATTAAGGCCGGCTGCCGTAAAAAAAATTGACTTGAAGTCGCTGTCCTCTTCAGCGGGATAGCCGTAGAACCCGTGGGCAAGACGTTTGCCACTCTTTTTTAGCCGCAGGTGGAACTGTTCGCCGACGAACGTGGTAACGTCTTCAAAAAATGTATTTTCACAGTGAGTGTCTACAAGGTCAGGCTTGCCGAGGAGCTTGATAAAGCAGATTTCGCTGAGGGCGAGAATGTCGTTGTGTTGTTTGGTCGTACAGAAAAAATCGATGCAACCCGAGGTCGGATCGAACTTCTGATTGAGAATGCCACGACGTTCGTCGCCGTTTAAAAGTTTGATGATCAGTTCAGATTGCACGAAAATGTCCTTAATTTAGTAGCCATCGTTAAATAAATACAACACCTCCATTCTAAAGGTTCTGGCCGAATTTCCAAGTGAAAAACCCCCCTTAATTATTTCCCCTTGAAATTCCGGGCTGTAGTAGAAAATAGTCTTGACCGGATTAAAACAATCGTTTAAATCATACGTATGATTGTTTTCCTGACTTTATTTCCAATGGAGGTGTAGCCATCTGATGAGCCAGCCAGATACCAAGCAGAGAATCCTCAGCGCTGCGGAGCACCTTTTCGCCAGAGACGGCTACCATGCCACCTCGCTGCGCAGTATAACCAATGCGGCCACGGTTAACCTGGCTGCGGTCAACTATCATTTCGGCGGCAAGGAGGCTCTTCTCGAGGCTGTGATTTTACGTCGGCTAGGTCCTCTTAATGAAGTCCGTAGTGATCAACTGGAGACACTCCTGAAAAAGGCCGGGCAGGTCGGAAAAGTGCCGGGGTGTCGTGACATCCTTCGCACATTTATCGAGCCAACTCTCTCCCTGCGTCAACTGGGTTCTGATACCGAGAATTTTATTGCCCTGATTGGCAGGATTCTGGCCGAACCGCGTGGTGTTGCCATGTCGATCTTCATGCGTCACATGGAACCGCTGATGAGTCGGCTGTTTCAGTCCTTGTCTCTGTCTTTACCTGAGTTGCCGCGTGAGACTCTTTTTTGGCGGCTGCATTTTGCTATTGGTTCGTTAAGCCACATTATGCGTTGTCATGAACGGCATGCAATGGTTCCTGAGGATATCAGTATCGATCGGCCTGTCGATGTTCTCGTCGAGCTCTTCCTCGACTTTGCTACCGCTGGCATGGAGGCGACAAAGCGATGATACGTCTTAGCGCTCTCCTGACGATCCTGCTGCTGGCGGGCTGTTCTTTACATGACCCGATCAAGGTTCTCCTGCCAGTAGATCCGCCACCGGAATATCTGGAAAATCAAGCGACCGATGGTCCCAGGTTGCCGTTCGATCAGTGGTGGCTGGCTTTCAATGACGAGTCTCTCAACCTGTTGATGACTGAACTCTTTGATCAAAACCTGGAGATGACTCAGGCAATTGCGCGACTGGAACAGGTCGAAGCCGCATTTAAAATCACGCGCAGTGCCCAGTCACCGGTACTCTCTGCCGGGGGAAGCTTAAGCCGCTCAAGGCAGCCGGGTCTGACAAACGATTTTGTCGGCGACAGCCGGCAGCTGTCGCTTGCCGCTGGATATGAGCTTGATCTATGGGGAAAGCTGGCGGCGCAGAGCCAGGCGGCAGGGTTGGAACTGTCTGCAAGTCGTCAAGATGTGCAGACTCTTTACCTTGGGTTGTCAGCGCGTTTGGCGGACCTCTATTTTCTTGCTGTTGAACAGCGTGCCCAACTGGCTCTGACCGAGCAGTCAATTGCCTCTTTTGCTGACACGTTAACACGTGTTGAAAATCGCTATAACCTGGGTCTGGTTCCTGCTGTGGATATGTATCAGGCACGCCAGAGTTTGGCCGGGGCACAGGCGGCACGCTATCTTTTCGAGGCAACCTTAGCTGAAGCTGAACATGCCATAGCTGTGTTGGTTGGCCGATATCCGCAACGAGGCCCTGACGGCAGTCTCGAACAATTGCCCGGTGCCCCAGACCTTTTTTCGACCGGTATCCCTGCCAATCTGATCAGTCAACGCCCCGATCTTCAGGCGGCGCTGCAGCGTGTTGAGGCCGCTGATGCTCGCGTTGCTGCGGCCATTGCCGATCGTTTCCCATCGATAAGTCTGTCCGGCGGTTACGGTTCTCTTCGTCAGGATGTTACCGCAGGTTTAATCAAGGGTGAATTCTGGTCCCTGCTGGGCAACCTGACCCTGCCACTTGTCGATGGTGGCCGTCGTCGGGCCGAAGTGGAGAGAAAAGAGGCTGCTCTGCGAGAGGCGGTTGCTGCTTATCAACAAAAAGTGCTTTCGGCTTTTCAGGAAGTTGAGGACGCATTAGTCAATAATTTTGCAACTGAGCAGCGTGTCAAACGTCTCGCCGAAACTGCGCAAGCGACTGGCGCAACCCTGAGGTTGTCCACAGATCGTTATCTTGCCGGTCTGGTTGATTATCTCCCGGTACTGACTGCCCAGCGCTCTGATTTTGAGACCCGTAACCGTCTGCTCGCCGCGCAACGACAACTGCTTGCCGATCGCATCAGTCTGGCGCGGGCCTTGGGGGGTTCCTGGATGCAGAACAAAATGAATTCACGTTTGCAGGTTGAGAAGGATAAGAAACAATGAAAATGAAACGTGCCATACTGCCACTTCTGGTTATCGTGATCGCCTTGGGATTGACTTTTGTTATGCTTAAATCGCGCAAGACGCCCAAACCTTATGAAACTCCTTACCTCGGGCCATTGGTCGAAGTTGCAGAGTTGGTTAAAACCAACCGCCAGGTGATCGTCAGTGCTACCGGTAGCGCCCAATCGCGCTATGAAGTCGCTATTACACCACAGGTGAAAGGCCGCGTCAGCGAGCTTTCACCGCAGATGGTTGCCGGCGGGATTTTTCTTCAAGGCGAATTGCTTTTTGCCATCGAAGATATTGACTATCAGCTGGCGATAGCTCTTGCGCAATCGAATCTGGCTCAGGCGGAACTTGAGCTGTTGCGCAATGAAAACCTGGCTGAACTGGCCCGCAAAGAATGGCACGCACTGAACATTGATAGTGCGCTAGAGCCTAACCCGCTGGTCGTCTATGAACCCCAGTTGAAAAGTTCCAGAGCGCAGCGCGATGCTGCACAGGCAAATGTCAAACAGGCCGAGATCAACCTGCAACGAACCAGGATGTTTGCCCCATTCAACTGTTATGTGCGCAGCGAACAGCTCGAGATTAACCAGTTTCTCAACGCGGGGGCACCGGTAGCAACTGTGGCCGGGATAGATCAGATAGAGATTGTTGTGCCGCTACCGCTCGATGAGCTTGCCTGGTTGCAGGTGCCGAGTAACGCTGCTTCTGATCATGGCTCATTGGCGAAGATTGAGCTGCAATCCGGTGAACAAACTTTCCATTGGCAGGGAAAGATCACTCGGGCACTCGGCGAAATTGATCCACACAACCGCATGGCGCGAGTCGTTGTAACGGTTGCCGACCCTTTTTCCATGGACAAGGAGAACACCAAGCTCCTGAGCAACCTCTTGCCCGGGATGTTTGTTGAGGTTCAACTCCAAGGTGAAGAAATTTCTGATGTTATCGCCGTGCCAAGGGGTGCTTTGCATGATAACGACACCGTGTGGGTCGTTGACGATGAAAACAAGCTGCATATCCGTATGATTGACATTGTCCGCCGCGAGCGTGATGAAGTTCTGGTTCGTTCTGGAGTCAGCGCCGGAGAAAAGATTATCCTGACCAATCTTTCCGGAGCCGCTGAAGGCATGCTGCTGCGTCCGAAGTTGCAGGAGGCTGGTCAATGAACGGCGCCATTCGCTGGATGGCGGAGAATCACGTCGCCTCCAACCTCTTGATGTTGGTCTTGATCATTGGAGGATTGATCCTTGGTTTCAACATCAAACAGGAGGTTTTCCCCGATATTACGCTTGATCGGGTTCAGGTGAGCGTCGCTTATCCAGGCGCGGGTCCAGAAGAAGTCGAAGAAGGTGTCATCCTCAAGATTGAGGAAAACCTGACCGGGGTTGACGGCATCAAACAGGTTAAGTCCGTGGCTGCCGAAGGTTATGGAACTGTCATCGCAGAAGTCATGACGGATGCTGACATCGATCTGGTCCTGCAAGATATCAAGAGTGAAGTTGACCGGATCACCACCTTCCCCAAGGATGCTGAACAGCCGGTGGTCAGCAAACTTCTCAATCGGCGCGAAGTCATCTCCGTGGTTGTTTTTGGAAACATTCCAGAACGCAGCCTGCGAGAGTTGGCCGAACAGGTCCGTGACGAGCTGCTGCTGGAGCCAGGGATCACCCAGGTTGATTTGAGCGGGGTGCGACCCTATGAAATTTCTATTGAGATTGATGAGACCACCTTGCGTCGATACGGTCTAACCTTCGATCAAGTGGCCCAAAGGGTTCGTCAAGCCTCTCTCGATCTGCCCGGTGGAACCATTAAAGCGGGCTCGGGTGAGGTTCTGATCCGGACCAAAGAGCGCCGCTATGTTGGTCACGAGTACGCCAGTATCGTCGTTTTGACTACGGCTGATGGCACAGAGGTAACCCTCGGTGACATTGCAACCATCCAGGATGGGTTCGAGGAGACCGACCAGTTCGGACTCTTCGATGGCCAGCCTGCAGCCATGGCGAAGGTTTACCGGGTTGGCGACCAGAAGCCGACGGAAATTTCCGACACGGTTAAAAAGTTTGTCGAAGCCAGACGTCGCCAACTCCCGGAATCGGTCGATCTGGCCACCTGGAATGATAACTCGGAGCTTTTCAAGAGCCGCAAGGATCTGCTCACCAGGAATGCCATGATCGGCCTGGTGCTGGTCTTTGTCACCCTCGGCCTTTTCCTTGAAATCCGCCTGGCCCTTTGGGTCATGCTTGGCATTCCCATCTCTTTCTGCGGGGCCCTGCTCTTCATGCCGGCGATCGATGTCTCGATCAATATGATCTCGCTGTTTGCTTTTATCATGGCGCTTGGCATCGTGGTTGATGATGCAATTGTCGTCGGTGAGAACATTTATGACCATCGACAGTCCGGCAAATCCTATCTTCAACGCTGCGGTAGATGGCACAATTGAGGTCGCTCAGCCGGTTATCTTTGCCGTCCTGACGTCGGTGACGGCATTTTTACCCCTGCTCTTCACCAGCGGCATTATGGGTAAATTCATCATGGTTATTCCGGCGATCGTAATTACGATTCTGCTGGTCTCTCTTGTGGAATGCCTTTTCATTCTGCCTGCACATCTGGCATTTGGCCAACCTCGTCAGGACTCAGGCGGGTTTTTGGGCGGCCTCGACAAAAACCGGCAGCGTTTTGGAAAAGCTCTGCAAAAATTTATCGATGGACCCTATCGAAAGACTCTGGGACTTTGCCTGGAATATCGCTACGCAACGATTGCTGCCGCTTGCGCAGTGTTATTGCTGGCCGGCGTTGGACTGGTCGGTGGCGGTATCGTCAAGTTTCGTTTTATGCCGGATGTTGATGGCGACGTCATCCAGGTCGCTCTTGAGTTGGCTCCGGGCAGCCCGGTGGAATTGACCATGCGGATTCAGGAACAGGTCGTCAACGCTGGCCTTGCCGTAATTGCTGAATATGATAAAGAGCGTCCGCAGTCTGATTCCGTGATGCGTCATATTTATGCAGCGGTTGGTTCCTCTACCACGGATAGAGGTCCAGGAGGAGCAAGCTCCAGCGCGGGTGGAAATCTTGCCACTATTGCCATGTTTCTGACAGCGAGTGAACTGCGCGGGGTACCGGCGACCGAGATCTCTAACCGTTGGCGCGAGCGGGTCGGAGAGATTGCTGCTGTTGAGAAGTTAACGTTTGTTTCTAACCTGATACACCTCGGCGCGAATATTGACATCCAGTTGGCTCATGAGAACTTTGCGGTTTTGGATGAGGCCGCCGAGCGTCTCAAGGGACTGATAGCCACGTATCCAGGGACGGGCGACATTACAGATAATTACACTCTGGGCAAGAGGGAAGTGAAGGTTCGCCTGAAGGCCGAAGCGCGTACGCTCGGGATTACAGAGGAGGATCTTGGCCGACAACTGCGCGGAGCTTTTTACGGCTCCGAAGCCTTGCGTTTGCAGCGTGGCCGCAATGAAGTCAAGGTTCTGGTCCGCTACCCGGAAGAGAACCGAAGACGGTTCTGGGATCTCGAAACCATGCGTATCCGGGTGCCGAATGGAGGTGAGATTCCGCTGGACAGGGCTGCGACCTTGGTTGAAAGTCGCGGTTTCAGCAAGATCAACCGGAGCGACCGGAAGCGAGTGATTAATGTCACGGCAACGGTCGACAGCCATACAGCCAATGCAGAGGAAGTCCTTGCCGCAATCAAAGCAACAGACCTGCCTAAGCTGATGGCAGATTATCCCGGCTTGAGCTTCGATATGGAGGGAGAAGACAAGAACCGCCGCGAATCGATGGCGAGTATGTTTAAGGGCTTCAAGTTAGTGCTGATCGTCATTTTTGCGTTGTTGGCGATCCCCTTCCGTAGCTACTCCCAGCCGCTGCTGATTATGGTCGCGATTCCGTTCGGGATTGTCGGTGCGATTCTTGGCCATTTTATCCTTGGTTACGATCTGAGCATCCTGAGTATGTTCGGTATCGTCGCCTTGACCGGTGTGGTGGTCAACGATTCATTGCTGTTGATCGACTATGTCAATCGTGTCGGGCGTAAAGGCAGGCCATTACGGGAAGCGCTCATGGAAGCCGGTCAAAGACGCTTCCGACCGATTCTGTTAACATCTCTGACGACATTTTTCGGCCTTATGCCGATGATTTTAGAGACGAGCGTTCAGGCCCAGTTTCTCGTGCCCATGGCGATCAGCCTGGCCTTCGGCATCCTTTTTGCCACCGGCATCACCCTTTTGCTGATCCCCTCTCTTTACCTGGTGCTTGAAGACGCTCGGAAGTTTATTGGCCTAAAACCGACCCATGCCGAACATCATGTTGAGACAGAGAGCTTGCCACAGCGCTGATAAAGCTATTTCGACGGCGGCCTTCTGGCCGCCGTTGCCTTCTGTCTTGAAATATTCCGAGGCATGTCGTTAAATGACCTGGTAATTCATTGGCTCTGCAACCGGCACGAGCAGACCGGTCCGAGGGCCAGGCAGGAGTCCACCCTTGTTGTTTGATAATCGCCTCTTTCGTAAAATCAAAAAGCTGACCGGCCAGGCTATCGGTGATTTCAACCTGATCGAGGATGGTGACCGGATCGCCGTCGCTGTTTCCGGCGGTAAGGATTCCTACGCCCTGTTGCATATTCTCAACCAGCTACACCGGCGTGCCCCGATCAATTATGAGCTGATTGCGGTTAATGTGGATGCCGGTTTCTCAGGTTATCGTAGAGATGTCCTGCAGGGGTATCTGCAGGGCTGTGGTTTCCATGTGCATATGGAAAGCACGAATTGCGCGCAGATCATTGAAGAAAAGAAGCGGCCTGGCACTTCCTACTGCGCATTTTGTGCGCGCCTGCGGCGGGGTGTTCTGTATACCGTGGCAGATCGCCTTGACTGTAATAAAGTTGCTCTTGGTCATCACCTTGATGATTTTATCGAGACACTCCTTCTCAACCAGTTCTTCAGTGGCAAGTTGGCGGCTATGAGCCCCAGGCTGTTGGCCGACAATGGCCGGCATACCGTGATCCGGCCGCTGGTCTATGTTGAGGAATCCGATATAGTCGAATTTGCCCGTCAGAATGAATTTCCGGTGATAGACTGTGGTTGCCCGGTGATGGGAGAGGTCGATCAGAAGCGTCGCAGTATGAAACAACTGCTCTCTGTGTTACAGAAGGAAAATAGCGGTTTGAAGCGCAGTATGCTTCACGCCCTTGGCAATGTACAGCCGCGGCACCTGCTGGATCGCGAGATGAGCAGACTGATGGAACTCGACGGGCAGATGGCCCGGGAAAGCTTTCAGAATACATGATGGTGGAAGAGATGAGATGCTGTTAGGAGACGTTAAATCTGAGGTCAAGTCAGTTGCCCTGGTGACCCGTAACCCAAAGTTCAATAAGCTTTTGGGCAGTATTCTTGCTGAATGGAAGTTTTTGTCCTGTGGCGAATTGTCTGCTGCAAAGGTTGTCCTTGCCGAGCGAGGGCTCGAATTGCCGGCTCATGACGGCCACGTGGTCTGGCTGTCTTCCATGCCTCTTCCTGAAGGAAGTTTCCTGACAGTTCCGGTCTCTCTGAGCGATCTGTATCATTTGCTCGAGGTTCACTTTTACACGACTCCCCGTCGCCATCTCCGGCTTGCCATCCAGACCCCTGTCGCTTTGGGGCTTGAGAACGGTTGGCAGGAAGGACAGCTGCTCTCTCTCTCTGCTCGTGGCGGTCGGATTGCCTGCTCGAGTGACATACCGCTTGGGCAACCGCTGGAAATCGAATTAAAACTGGCAGGCAGGGTTCTCCGGATCTCCTCAAAGGTGCTTTATCGTATTCCTGCGGGAGATTTCCCGGGGCGTTTGCAACCCCAAATCGGTGTGCTCTTCAGGCCATCCGACCAAAGGGAGCCCCGTTTTCTCAAAGGTTTCATCGAAAAGGTCTATATCGAACGCGCCTGTGAGAGAGAGGGAATCTCCTTGAAAGATCTCTGTGTCAGCTGGTTTGAGGTGCCGACCGATCCCTGGGGTGCTGCACATGGACTCTCTGCTGAATCTCTGGTGAAATAGTTTTCTGCCCGCCCTGATACGCTTTCCATTAAATCTGCTCCGCATGATTCAGGACACGCTCAAATATCTCCCGAATGGTCTGGGTCTTCGTAGCGTACTCTTCCAGGAACAGTTTCTCCGGTTGTCCCGAAGCATCAGGATAACCGAGGTGCCGGGCCAGTTTTGCAAGGTATGCGGGATCGGCAGACAGCTCGTTAACCGATTGGTCATGAACCAGTCGCAGTTTGTTTTCCAGACGACGCAGGAACTTGTAGCCATTCATCAGACTCTCATAGTCCGTTGCCGAAATCAAGTTTGCTCCCTGCAACAGGGCCAGCGCTTTTACCGTGTTGCGGCAACGCAGTTGCGGTCGCTCCTGACCGTGACGTAACAGCAGGTATTGAGCAATAAATTCAACGTCAACCATGCCGCCGCGGCCGGTTTTGATGTTACGGTGCAGTTGATCTTCTTTGCCAAGCTCCTTTTCCATCCGCTGCCGTAAACGATAGATCTCCTCCGCAAGATTGTCCGGCAGGGGGCGCTCGTAGACGATCTCGGTGGTCAGGGCGTCATAGCTTTCTGCCAGATCGGCTGACCCCGCGATCACCCTGGCCTTGATCAGGGCCTGACGCTCCCAGGGCGCGGCAGAACTTTCGTGGTACTCGCGATAGGCAGGCAGCGAGGAGACCAGCGGCCCCTGATTGCCAGACGGCCTCAGCCGGGTGTCGATCTGGTAAACGTGTCCTTCCTGGGTCATCAGGGTCAGAATCGAAATGATCCTCTGGGCCAGCCTTGCAAAGTACTGCTGGTTGGTCTGGGGTCTGAATCGTTCCGGGTCGGTTCCTTCGGCCGGCCGGGTTTTTCCTTCACCCTCGTAAATGAAGATGATGTCGAGATCGGAATGGTAGTTTAATTCCATGCCGCCAAGTTTCCCCATGCCGACAATCGCGAAGGCCGCTTCGTGAGACTCCGTCGTTGTCGCCCTGACAACAGGGCCGACCGTAACGTTCCAGGAGTTCCTGGCGTGCTATGGCGAGGGCCTGCTGCAGGCAGACATCGGCGAGCAGTGAGAGCTGGCGGGTGGTTTGTCCCTGCGGGGATATGACCGTGGATGTCGTTGAGGGCGATGCGCAGAAACTCTTCATTGCGAAAGCGGCGCAGGATGTTCAGCTTGTCTTCGTAATGAGAGGCGTTATCAAGATGCCCCGATAATTCTGCGGTGAGCTCTTCCGGCTCCTTGACATCCTGTGCATAGCTTCTTGAGACCAGTGAGTCGAGAACTTCCGGATGCTGGATAAAATTGCGGGACAGAAACTGGCTGGTGGCAAAAAGCGAGACCAGGACCTTGATGATCTCCGGGTTTTCGGCAAGCAGGGCATAATAGGTGCCACGCGCCCGTCGACAGGCCTCCAGGAACTTTTCCATATTTGCCAGCGCCATCGGCGGGTCCGGGCTGTGCAGCACTTCCTGGAAGAGCAGCGGCGCGATCCGGTCAAGCTGTCGACGTGCCCGTTCCGTCAGGTAACCTTTGGTGCCACCCTGTCGCAGGACTGTCAGGCTCTCATAGGCTCTTTCCGGTGGACGAAAGCCCTTTTCTTCCAGGATGTCCATACAGAGATCAGGATCGGCGTTGGCGTCGAAAAGAAAGTCGACCTCGGAGCTGACCTGGGAAGGCAATTCTTCGTCGCTGGTGTAAAACAGGTCGCGGAAAACGGCCGAGACGTTCTCCCTGTGTTGCTGCAAGGATCGGCCATAGAAGTCGTCGCAGCAAGCGAAGCCACAACGTCTGGCCAGGGCCGTGAGCTCTTCCGGCCGGGTCGGCAGGTTGTGCGTCTGCTGTTCGTGGACCACCTGGATGCGATGCTCTGCCGTGCGCAGGAAACGGTAGGCGGCACTCAGGTTGTCTCTTTCTTCGACGGTAATGAGCTCTTCTGCACAGAGGAGTTGCAGGGCCTTGAGAGAGTTGCGTTCGCGCAGGCGAGGGTTTTTGCCGGCGTTGATCAGTTGCAGGGCCTGAATGAAGAATTCAATCTCGCGGATGCCGCCACGGCCGAGTTTGAGGTTCAGTTCGCCTTCTTTTTCGCGCGTCAGGCTGCGGTCGATCTTCTGTTTCATCATCTTGATATCATCGATCATGGCGTAATCAAGGTGACGTCGGTAGACGAATGGCTCCAACCGTTGCAAGAGCTGCTCGCCGAGCGCTATTGATCCGGCTACGGGTCGGGCCTTGAGCATCGCTGAACGTTCCCAGCTCTGCCCCCAACTTTCGTAATAAATTTCTCCACCGGCAAGGGAGTTGGCCATCTCGCCGCTGTTGCCTTCAGGGCGCAAGCGCAGGTCGACACGGAAGACGAAGCCGTCTTCGGTCGCTTGACTGATCGCCCGGGTAATCTTCTCCGACAGTTTTACAAAGTACTGGTGGAGTGAAATCCGGTTTCGTTGGCCGCGAACGGGATCGGTAATTCCCGTCAGTCTGACCACGGTCCGAGCTGTAGAAATAGATCAGGTCGATGTCGGAAGAGAAGTTCAGCTCACAGCCACCGAACTTGCCCATGCCGAGGATGGTGAACTCAGCTTGCTCCGAGGGGGCTTGCTCACTCGGCATCGAGCAGGGGGACGCCGTATTCGGCCTGCAACTGAAGGCTGCAGACTTCAAACGCCCTTTGCAGGGTTGCCGCTGCCAGCGCCGAGAGTTCGAGCGGTGACCTCCTCAAGCTCTGCCAGGCCGCACAGATCGCGACCACCGATGCGCAGCATCTCCTGAGCTTTGTAGGTGCGCAGGCCATTCTTCAGGGCCGCTGTGTCGGCTTCATCGGCTATCAACTGACGCAGGTCGCTGATCATCTGCTGCTTCGGTTTTGATGCAATCGATCTGGGCCTGGATAAACAGACCTTCAAAAAAACTGGCACGGCGGCAGAGGATGCCAGCCAAAAAAGGGGAGGCCCCCAGTATTGCCAATAACTGGCTTGCAGGGGTTGGATTGCCAAGGATGGAACAAAGCCTCTCCTTTTTGACCGTTCCACTCAAGCGCTCGAGATTATTGAGGGCGAGATCAGGATCAGCGGTTATAAGTGCTTGCCGGGCGAGGTTGATGATCAGCTTCGGAGAGGCAAAGACTTTCTGCAGCAGGGCCAGGTTGGTTGCGGTTTTTGCCGGTTCCGTAAACCCTGCCTGGACAGCGACCTCAGCGAGGTCCGCTTGATTGCCAGCGAGGAGCTGTTCGGTCCAGATCGGATCTTCTGCAAAGGTCATCAGGTCAATTATCCAGACTGCCGGACAAAGGCTGCCAGCTGGCTTAAATAGTCGCCCATGGCGACACCGTGCTCGGTGATGATGGCGCTGACCAGCCGGGCCGGGGTGACGTCAAAGGCAGGGTTGAGTACGGCAATATCTGGTCGGGGCCAGCTGCTGCTCGCCAATGTGGGTGACCTCCCGGATGTCACGTTCTTCGATCGGGATCTGCGACCCGTCAGGGATCTGCAGATCGATGGTTGACGTCGGCGCTGCAACGTAGAAGGGGATGTTGTGCTCCCTGGCAAGCACCGCGACCGTGTAGGTGCCGATCTTGTTGGCGACATCGCCGTTGGCCGCGATGCGATCGGCGCCGACGATCACCACCTCAATCACGCCTTTGGACATCAGGTAGCCGGCCATGTTGTCGCAGATTAATGTGGTCTGGATGTTGTCCTGCTGCAGTTCCCACGCAGTCAGCCGGGAGCCCTGCAGAAAAGGTCTGGTTTCATCGGCAAAGACCGAGACCTGCTTGCCTGCAGCCACTGCTGCACGGATTACACCGAGGGCTGTTCCGTAGCCCCCGGTGGCCAGGGCGCCGGCGTTGCAATGCGTCAGAATGCGCACCTGGTCCGGCAGGAGTGCCGCACCATGACGGCCCATCTTCATGTTGATGCGGATATCATCTTCGTTGATGGCCATGGCCTCGTATTCGAGGCCGATCTTCAGATTGCCGACCGGCTGATCAGGGTTGGCCTGAACCAGGCTCTTCATGCGCTCCAGGGCCCAGCAGAGGTTGATGGCAGTTGGGCGGGTTCCGGCCAGCAACTCGCACACCTGGTCGAACTGGCGGATAAAGTCGTCATAACTATCGGCCTCGATGTCACGTGCACCGAAGTAGGCTCCATAGGCGGCGGTGACGCCGATTGCCGGCGCGCCACGCACCACCATGCTGCGAATTGCTTCTGCAACCTCCTGGTAATCGGTGTACTCAAGCCAGACCTCTTCGGTGGGCAGGCGCCGTTGGTCAATCAGGCGCAGGACACCCTCATGGTATTTGATCGGGCGGATGCCGGCGGCATTTGGAAAAGCTCCACAATTGCTCATTGTTTATTTTCCTGTGAGTTTCTTCTTCAGTAGTTGATTGACCATGCCGGGATTGGCTTTACCCTGACTGGCCTGCATGACCTTGCCGACGAAAAAACCGATCAGTTTGTCCTTGCCGCCCAGGTACTCTGCGACCTGGTCCGGGTTGGCTGCGATCACGTCATCGACCAGTCCTTCAATTGCACCCGTATCGGTCACTTGTTTGAGCCCTTCCGCTTCGATGATCTGGTCAGCGGTCTGACCGCTTTGCCACATCTTTTCGAAGACTGTTTTGGCAATTTTGCCGGAAATGGTGTTGTCGGCGATACGGGCCAGCAGGCCGGTGAGACGTCTCCGGCGAAACCGGCGCGTCGCTGATAGAGGCCTCGGTTTCCTTGAGCTTGCGCAGCACGTCTCCCATGATCCAGTTGGCACAGCTCTTGGCATCTTTGGCGAGGACAACACAGGCATCGAAGTAATCAGCAAGGGCACGGTCGGCGGCGAGTACTTCGGCGTCGTAGGGCGACAGGCCCAGCTCTGCAACAAAACGGGTGCGTTTTGCATCGGGCAGTTCCGGCAGGGTGGCGCGCACCTCTTCTATCCACTCCTGACTGACCACCAGCGGTACCAGGTCGGGGTCAGGAAAGTAGCGATAGTCGTGGGCTTCTTCTTTGCCACGCATGGAACGGGTCATGCCGGTGTTGCTGTCAAACAGGCGGGTTTCCTGGACAACCTTGCCGCCGCTTTCGATCAGGTCGATCTGGCGTTCCACCTCGTATTCAATCGCCTGCTTGATGAAGCGGAACGAGTTGATGTTTTTCAACTCGGCGCGGGTGCCGAACGCTGCCTGGCCGTAAGGCCTGACCGAGACGTTGGCGTCGCAGCGGAAGCTGCCTTCTTCGAGGTTGCCGTCGCAGACGTCGAGATACACCACGATCTGATGTAGTTTCTTCAGGTAGGCAATCGCCTCGTCGGCCGAGCGCATGTCGGGGTCGGAGACAATTTCCAGCAATGGCGTGCAGGCCCGGTTGAGGTCGACCAGGGAGCTGCCAGCGGTTTCTGGCTTGTCACCGTGAATCAGTTTGCCGGCATCCTCCTCCATGTGGGCGCGGGTGATGCCGATACGCTTGCTGCTGCCATCTTCAAGGTCGATGTCCAGCCAGCCATGTTCGCAGACCGGCAATTCAAACTGGGAGATCTGGTAGCCTTTCGGCAGGTCCGGGTAAAAGTAGTTCTTGCGCGCGAAGATCGAGCGTGGTGCGATCCGGCAGTTGGTCGCCAGCCCGGTTTTGATAGCAAATTCAACCACCTTCTGGTTGAGAACCGGCAGGGCGCCCGGCAGCCCCAGGCAGACCGGGCAGGTCTGCGAGTTGGGCGTCTGGCCGAATTCTGTAGAGCAGCCACAGAAGATCTTGGTGTTGGTGGTCAGCTGGACATGGACTTCCAGACCGATGACGGTTTCGTAACATTGGGTCATAAGATTAAACTTTCTGCCGCCAGGTCTCCAAGGCACAAAGAGATATACTTTCCCCTCCGCTTTTGTCCTGGTGTCCTGGTGCCTTTGTGGCTATTGAAATTCTGCTTTCCGTTTGTGCCATTCTGTTGCCTGTTCGAAAGCATGAGCGGCGCGCAGGATGGTCGCTTCGTCGAAAGGCTTGCCGATCAGCTGCAGTCCAATTGGCAAGCCGTCCGTCGAGAATCCGCATGGCAGGCTCATGGCGCAGGTGCCAGCCAGGTTGACCGGTATGGTATAAATGTCCGACAGATACATCTGCAGAGGATCGTTGACCTTCTCACCCAGCCTGAAAGCCGGGGTCGGTGCAACCGGTGTCAGCAGGGTGTCGACCTTCTCAAAAGCCGTCAGGAAATCCTGACGAATCAAAGTCCTGACTTTTTGTGCTTTAAGATAGTAGGCATCGTAGTAGCCTGAAGAGAGGGCGTAGGTGCCGAGCATGATGCGGCGCTTGACTTCTGTGCCGAAGCCGGCGGCCCGACTCTGCATGTACATGTCGATCAGGTTCTCGGCGTTGTCGGCGCGCAGGCCATAACGTACGCCGTCGTACCGGGCCAGGTTGCTCGAGGCCTCGGCGGTGGCAATCAGGTAGTAGCAGGCTACGGCATAGGCGGTGTGCGGCAGGGTGACTTCGATAATCTCGGCACCGAGATCCCGGTATGTCGCAGCGGCCTGTTCGACAGCTTTGCGCACGTCATCATCCAGCCCTTCGATGAAATATTCCTGTGGCAGGCCGATACGCAGACCCTTTAGGTCGCCGGTCAGGCTGGCCTGATAATCAGGGATCGGTGTGTTCACCGACGTGGAGTCTGCCGGGTCGTAGCCGGCAATGGCTTGCAACATCAGGGCGCAGTCGCGCACGTCGCGGGTGATCGGGCCGACCTGGTCGAGAGAGGAGGCATAGGCGATCACTCCGTAACGGGAGACGCGGCCGTAGGTTGGTTTCAGTCCGACTACGCTGCAGTGTGACGCCGGCTGACGGATCGATCCGCCGGTGTCGGTGCCCAGCGCCGCTGCTGCCTGGCGGGCGGCGATGCATGCGGCACTGCCTCCCGATGAGCCACCCGGAACGCAGTCAAGATTCCAGGGGTTGCGAACGGCGCCAAAGGCACTGTTTTCGTTGGAACTGCCCATGGCGAACTCGTCCATGTTCAGCTTGCCGATGATGACAGCCTTCTGCTCCTTGATGCGGGCAATTGCCGTGGCGTCGTAGGGTGATATGTATTTGTTCAGGATGCGGGAGCCGCACGTGGTGCGCAGGCCGGCGGTGTTGAAAATGTCTTTTGCTGCGATCGGCAGACCGGTCAAAGGCGCAATCTCACCGGCAGCGAGGGCGCGGTCAGCGATGAGGGCCTCGATAACGGCAGATTCGTTGCAAGTCGTAATGAAGGTGTTGATTTGCGGGTTGGTTGCCGCAATGCGCTCCAGGTAAGCATTTGTCACTTCAACCGCCGAGAGCTCACGGTTGTCCAGTCTGACGCGTAGTTGCGCCAGGGTCAGGTCGTAAATCGTCATAATGGTTTGTCCGTGAATTTAAAGTTATTCAATAACCCGGCGGACCCGGAACGCGCTATCTGTCGCGTCGGGAGCGTTGCTCAAGGCCTGCTCTGTAGTAAAACCGGGTCTTATTTCATCGGGGCGAAAGGCATTCTCCATGGGTACGGCATGAGCTGTCGGAATAATACCGTCGGTATCGAGAGCATTAAGCTGTTCTACATAGTCGAGGATTGCGTCCATCTCGCCGGTAAAAGAGTCGAGCTCCTCTTCGCTTAAAGCCAGGCGAGCAAGACGACTGACATGCTCGACTTCTGTGCGGGTAATTTTCATTGACCGGTAAACCTCCAAAGCTTGATCTTATCCAAACGGACAATAGGGAAAATTAGCACGGGCTCCCATGATATGGCAAGGGTGAGTCGCAGCCGTGCCGGCGATATTCAGTATGTTTTTTCCACTTCTGTGTGGAAACTTGTTGATATAATCGACGGTAGTGGCACAATGTTACAAGTCGACGTTTGATCAGGCAGACAAGAAGTTTATTAATAGTCTTGTTGCCAAACACTCGAGGCATTTGGCAACTAACACAACTTAACTCATGAATTGGGAGGTTGTATTATGTTCGTGGCGAAAAGAATTTCCATCCTGCCCTTGTTGCAGTGACTCTCTGGGGATGTGCCGCCGCCGGAAAACAATACTCAGAAAGGGGCTCTCTACGGCACGGGGATCGGTGCAGCACTCGGCGCCGTGGCCGGTCAGGCTATCGGCGGCAATACCAAGTCAACACTGATCGGAGCCGGGGTCGGTGCCGCACTGGGTGGTGTGACCGGTGGTAGTATCGGTCGTTATATGGACAATCAGGAAGCGGCTCTGCAGCAACAGTTTGCGACGTCGGAGGCAGTCAATATCCAACGTAATGCGGATGTGTTGGCGGTCACCTTCAAGTCGGACGTGCTCTTCGATGTCAATTCAGCAGCACTCAAGCCAGGGGCTTACACGGAGATCAATCGGGTGGCCGACGTTTTGATGCAAGTATCCGCAGACCAATGTCCAGATTGCCGGACACACTGACAGCAGTGGAGCAGAGACTTACAACCAGGAGCTCTCCGAACGTCGGGCCATGAGTGTGCAGAATGCCTTGCTCAACCAGGGCGTTGCGCCGGCGCGTTTGCGGGCGATCGGTTTTGGTGAGAGCCAGCCGATTGCTGATAACTCAACCGAAGCTGGCCGTCAGTTGAACCGGCGGGTCGTGGTGACCATAGCACCCCAGCAGGGGGGGACTTATTGACCTGTCCTCCGAGAACCAAAAAAAAGGCGCCCCGTTATGGAGGCGCCTTTTTTGTTTCTATATTTGAGGTGTCCGTGACGGCTATTTCTTGCCATCACTATCAATCTTGTCCGGATCCTTTTCAGACTTCTCTTCGCTGCCTTCCTTGACGCCGTCCTTGAAGTTGCGCAACCCTTTTCCAAGGGCGCCACCGACCGATGGCAGCTTGCCGGCACCAAAAATAATCATGACGAGGACCAGGATGATAATCAGCTCTGTTGTGCCCAATCCGAACATGGAAGTGACTCCTTAGAGTTAGGTTGTTTGAGCCATCATCATAGTCACATTTGGGGAAAAATCAACTGATTTGCGATTTTGTCCCGGAGGTAGACGCCAGCGGGAATAAACTCGGGGACCGACTGGGCCGGTCCCCGTCAAATACAAACAAGTTCTAGAGGCTTACTTGGAGCGAGCGAATTTCCGGTTGTCCATCGGGTCGCCCTTGTAGCCGAGGTCTTGCCATTTCATGCGACCATTATCGCCGTGGCAGTCGAGGCAGCCAAGTGCTTCTTCCTTGGGAGAAACCATATGATTGATGCTCCAATACATCTCGGTGGCTGCAAAACCGTATTCGCCGCTGTAAGGGGTGTCGCTGGCGGCCATGCCGAGACGTGCCGCCTTGTCCCAATCATAATCAACCCAGTAGCCCCCCTCACCGAAAACCTTGGCGGTGATGAAATACTTGTTCTTCTTGTCGTAAATCTGTTTGCCGGAATGCAGTTTGAAGGGATGAATCTTGGATTTCCCGTCCTTGATGTCGCCATTCGGGTAAGTCAGCAAGGTGACTTTGTCCGGGTTTATCTTGTCGCCGCGATTGTAGGCATGGGCGCTACCGTTGTACCAGAGGTACTTGGGTGTCACCATCTTGCCCCAGGTGAAGTGGCCTTTCTTCTTGTTGTAGGAATGCTTGCCGTTTTCATCAACGGGGGGATCAATGTCCTGACCGGCCGTTGACCAGTCCCAGGAAAGCTTGGTAGGCACTTCCTTGGCGTAGAATGGGATGTGGCAGGTTTGGCAGGAGATGTTTTCTGCGTGCCTGTTCAGCCTGCTTTGTGCATGGGGGGCCGCATCATGACATTTGGTACAGGAGAAATGGCTGGTCCCGCCGGGAGAAACACCCAGAGAGTTGCCGGGGATGGCGTGCTTGTCGGTGACATGACACTCCTGACAGGTAAAGTCATTGCCGTCGGCATCCATGTGCACGTCCACCGAGCGGGTTGGATATTCCATGGAAGAATCGAGGTCGCCATGCTTGACCGCATCACCGCCGCCACCATAGAAGTGACAGGTGCCGCAGTTGAAGCGGCTGGGTTTGCCAACGCTCTGGGCAACATATACCAGATCAACGCGCTTGGCTGGATTGCCCGCCCCGGTTGCCTCCTTGACGTAGGTGCCGGTGGTGTCGTGACAGACCAGACAATCGATGTTGCCCGGATTTGTGAAGTCGAAGTTGGAATCGGTCCAGCCGTAACCGGCGTGGCAACTGGTGCAGCGCGGTTCGTTACCAGCGATCGAGGTGCAGAAGTTGTTGATAGCGTTCTTTTTGCCGCGGACCACTTTCTTGCCATCGACAACCTGCTCCTGGGCCCAGGTCCAGTGGGTGGTTTTCATGAAATCAGTGGCGTGCTTCTCGTGGCACTTCAGGCATTGTGCTGTCACTTCCGGGCCGGTTTCCAAAGGCCCCTGCAGAAAATAGGAATGGTCGTTTTCGACAGACAGGGCCACGCCTGGAAACATTATTGCCAGAGCGAGAAAAAGGATGGCTGTTGACCAGAATGATTTTTGCATGCGTGCTTCTCCTTGAACGCTGGATTTGTGTTGAAAATACCTTCTGTAGCTATAACGGCATATATATTAATAAACTGATTAATCGGCGCAAATAATTGGGGGAGAGGCGTGCCTCTCCCCCCTTGATAGTGGGATTAAAATTTTACCGTTAGTGATGCATTTAAGTCATAAGCCGTGTCAACGACGGGCAGCAGCGAGAATTCCTTGCCATCCTTGACATCGTCGACCTTCTTCGGTTTACCGACCGGCGAACCGCTGCCGGTGTACTCGAAGTCGTAGTAGATGCCGCTGAGCTTGATGAACATATTCGGATTGATGTCGAAGATGTAGTAGGCTTCTCCGACGTGACCGCGGGTCGCCAGCTTGCTGCCAATGGCGTCATCCTGGGCCTGGGTGAATGGTGTCCAGTGCTCCGAGCCGTAGTTGTATTCGAGACCAAATTTGCCCATTGGGGCTGGAATCTGAACTCCGGCATAGAAGCCGTAACCGGTTTCATCATCGGCTTTAGTCGCGACCTGGGGTGCCATGATGACTTCCGTACCGGTTGTGTTCAGCTTGGCTTCAAAGATCGCATCACTACCCATACCACCGAACATGCCGGCATTGTTGTTAGGTCTCGTGATGGTCATACCGCCGGAAACAAACCAGTTGATGCCATTCTCCTCTTCGCGGGAGAAGACAATGCCGCCAAGATCGATGTCACCGATCGTGGTGCTAGGTTGTACACGGGTGACGAAGTTGAAATTGGGAAACTTCTGCATGTCGTTATACAGGGTCGGGGCAAACAGCGCTCCGTACTGGGTCGGGAAAGCAATCACCCCCTTGAAACCATCGTTGAGGTCCATGGCCCTGAAAGCGGTGAATTGCAGGAAGTTGGTGCCATCATTGAGAAGGTCAACGTTGAAGCCGGCAAAGTGGGTGTCCTTGGTGACGATTTCGTTGAACATTTCACCATTGCCCCACTCGGATTCAAACCCCTGGCCGTAGCAGAAACGAGCGACCATGCCTTCAATACCGGTCAGGTCTTCGAGATTGCGACCGATCGTGATGCCGTCAAAGTTGAGGCTCATCACGTTGCCGGTCGGGGTGCCCCCGCGCATTTCGTTTTCGCGGTATTGGAGGGGGGGACCACCAGTGGACGGCCGACGGCCGATCGAGAGGTAGAAGCCGCTGTCCGCGATATTGCTCCAGTCGAAGTAGGCGCGGTCTACCCGCACCCCGTCACCGGTGGTGTTGCCGCTGTTGGTGGCGTCCATGGTGAACCTGTTCCAGGAATCAAAGACCTGGGAGCTGGTGGAGTCGCCCCAGTTCTTGAACATGAGCAGGCGGCCGGAGAACTTGACATTGTCCCAGACCTTGGCATTCATGTTCAGGCGCAGACGGGACGTGTAAAGAATATCATTGTTGATGTCGTAGGTTTTGGGGATGGCCAGAGCCATGGGTACAACGCCGGCTCCGACCATGCCGTGTTCGGCCCAGTTTTGAAAGTTCTGAAATAGTGCTTGGTACCCCATTGGGTCTGAGTTGTACATATTAGCGAACATGCTGTCGAGCGGGGAAGGGTTCACCGACGCCATCTCAAGAGGGTTAAGGGCCCCACCACCCCAGTCAGCAATCCCGTCCGGGCCTGGGATGCCATTCAAGTCCTGGAAATCGGGGATTTGAGGGTTAAATGCAACAAACCCACCGAGAGGACCACTTTGGAACCCTCCTGCAGCCGGGGCCAGTTTTTCGTAGAAATCCTGAAAGTTAACGTTGATTCCGGGATTGTAAGTCACATCCTGGAAATGCAGGCTGTGAGCTTTGGCGCGCAGGTCACCACTGAATTCAATACGGTCGAGTGCTGAGTGCCGCTCGGTATCATCAAGACGGTCGGAGAGCTCGGAGAGCTCATTACTGTCGGGCGACGATTGACGTTCGGAAACGGCTACACGGTCGGAGAGCTCTTTGAGTTTGCCACTCAACTCCTGGATCTGCTTCTGCAGCTCCGCAATCATGGCGGCCTCCTGGCTCGTAGCGAAGCTGGTCATTGGTAGCGCCAACAGTGCGACCATGACCAGGCAAAGAATCTTCTGCATTGTAATGCCTCCCAAAAAATTGAATGTGTTAACCGCAGGTTTGCGGTTGCGGTGAATCGGCGGCGTGGTCAAAGAGGAATTGCTGGATGTCTTTCAGGTCCTGTTCAGAAAGATCTTTCCATGCATCCTCGTTATGTTTTTTCTTTTCAAAGATGCGGTCCCATTGGGCCTGAGTTTTGGTCATTGGCGTGACCTCACCGCCTGCTCCGCCGCTGGTATGGCAGCTTTTGCAGGTTTTCTTGAAGAGATGTTTGCCTTTGCGCGGGTTGCCCCCTTCGGCGGCCATGACTGATGTGGCAATAAACGCCAAAAGAGTCAGGAAGAGGAAGGGCATGAGTAACTTTTTCATGACTGAAATACCTCCGTTGGTTGTTGCTGCCGGCTTGCTTTGTCGGTGGCCGTGTGCCGCAGAAGAAGCATCCCGACATTAATATTGATAGTTGAATATGCGAATTACATATTCTATGCCAAATTGAATAAACATATATTCAAGTTATTGTATTTAAATAAAAAATACCAGATGGAGGGAGATAGCCACTTTTATAGCGTAGCTATGCATCAAGTTAAAAGACCGCTAATGTCCGTGAAATAACCAGAGGATTTTAATGTAAGACAAAGCGTTGAGTGTCAGGTGTCAGCAACCTTCGACACTGCGGAAGTGCTGTATGTTTAGAAGAAGACAAAAAGAGAGGATAGAGAAGCTTGGAAAGGGGTCAGACGTAAAGTTGGCAAGTGAAAAGCCGAAGACCCCTTGGCCTCCGGCTTTTCCAATCGGGGATTTATACAAAGTTACTCACGAACGTAAGTGTCAATATCTGTTTCGTGCACCATGCCCATCAAGCGGGCATACTCGGATTCTATGATCTGATAGTGGTAGTCGGTCGAGGTGGCGTTCTGCTCGAAAACCTTACGAACTTCGGGGTTTTTAATTTTTGCGGCCAGGGCACGCAGATGAGCCGCCAAACTCTTTTCTTTCTCCATGGCCAACTCCATCGCCTTGCGCTCGTTGAAATCCCCGGCCTTCATCTGGTTCAATTCGGTCAGCCACTCCGAGCCCTGGTCGGCGCCGGTATTCAGAAACTCCTGCAGGTCGGCAATGTCATCGCCAGGATAGACATTGTAAAACCACTCGGCATGCTCACGCTCTTCACGCGCCAGAAGTTCAAAGACTTTTTTGGCTTCGGCATTTCGCATAATTTCTGCGCCGCGTCGATAAAAGTCCATGGCATTCTTTTCTGTTTGCATGGCACGACGCACCGCGTCTTTCAAGTCAATGTTGTCAAACATGTAAATCCTCCTCTATCTGTGATTTAAGAGATTCAAAGCCGGGGAATCTTACCAGAAAAAAATATTTTGCCAAATAAAATTATCCTTTTCTGGCCGGCCCGGGGAATCAGGCCTCTTATCACCTACATTGGTATTGCGGTCCTCGACATATTGCCAGTGTCGATCAGGCCCCTGCCACGGGAGGAATGAAAGTTCGCTGTGCGAGTTCCTCGTCAAGACGTAGCAGACCGTTGCCATCATCACCTATGCGCTGCAGTTTTTTCACGATCAGGCCAAAGTTGGCTTCTTCTTCAACCTGTTCAGTAACAAACCATTGCAGGAAAATCTGGGCCGCATGGTTGTTGTCCTGACGTGCCAGGTCCATCAGTTTATTGATACTGTCGGTGACAAAGTTTTCGTGTTTCAGCGAATATACGAAGCAGTCAAGGGGCGATTTGTAATCGTTCTGTGGTGCATCGATCGAGCGCAGGTCAGTGCGGCCGTTCGCATCACAGATAAAATGAAAGAATTTTTCACCGTGGGTAAGTTCTTCCAGTGCTTGTACGCGCATCCAGTTTGCTATTCCGGGCAGGTCTTCCGCCTGGAAGTAACCGGCCATGGCAAGATAGAGATAAGCGGACAGGAATTCGTTTTTCATCTGCTCATTCATAGCGTCGAGCAATTTTGGGCTGAACATTTGCGTGCCTCCTCAGTTATAGGATTGTTTCGATATCTGACTGGTGTCTCTCGTGACAAATCTCTTAAGGTTTCTAGAAGTTATACCCGAGAGGGCGCAGTCGCGCAACGCCGTACACAAAAAACGCGGAGCTTTTATAGCTCTATGATACGATAACCAAGATGCAAGAGTAAATTATCCCAGAGAAAAACCGGAAATGGATGCCAGTATGATAATTCAGAGCGCCAATTTCATAACCAGTGCCCCGGCCCTCGCCAGTTGCCCTCTCCCCGGGATGCCGGAAATTGCTTTTGCCGGACGAAGCAATGTCGGCAAGAGCAGCCTGATCAATTGTTTGCTCAACCGCAAGGGCCTGGTCCGCACATCATCAACCCCGGGGCGTACACAACTATTGAATTTCTTCGAGATCAATGAGACCCTTTATTTTGTTGACCTCCCAGGCTACGGTTTTGCAAAGGCCCCGCGGTCTGTGCGTGAACAGTGGCAGCCGATGGTGCACGGTTATCTGCAGGGGCGCAAAAGTCTGCGGGCTGTCGTCTGGCTGCTTGACGTCCGCCGTGACCCGAGCCCAGAAGATTTGCAGTTTTTGGATTGGCTGGAGGAAAATGAGATTCCAACCATTCCTGTGATAACCAAAGTTGATAAAGTGAGCCGTAACGAACTGGGCCGTCGTTTGAAGAAAATTTCTGCCAGCACAGGACTGGCGACGGACTTGTTGACCCCTTTTTCTGTCTTGACCCGACAGGGACACAGCGAAGTTTGGGATCTGATCTCCATGGCCCTGGAGCTGGCAGAGTGACCCATGCTGCCCCTGATACAGTTATCTAGAGGATTAATATGCAACGAACACGTGTTTACCTGGTTCGACATGGCCAGGTTGAAGGTCATGGTGAGAAACGTTACAATGGCCAGGGTAATGTGTCTCTCACTCAACTCGGCAAAGAACAGTCTGATCGTGTCCGCGACTGCTTGGCGGACATTTCACTTGATGCTGTTTATAGCAGTGACCTGGATCGTAGCCGTTACTGTGCTGATCTGATTGCTGAAGCGCATAATCTGAAAGCCAGTCAGGACAGGTTCTTGCGCGAACTGCATATCGGTGACTGGGAGGGCAGAACCTGGGCCGAACTGCAGCAGGCTTATCCGGAAGAGTGGCAAGCACGATTGGATAACCTGGGGAGTTTCCAGGTGCCTGGCGGCGAGAGCCTGCAGGATGCGGCTGATCGCCTTTTGCCGATATACCAGAGAATTATTAAATGTCACCCGGGTGGTAATGTCGCTCTGGTTGCTCATGGCGGGGTCAACCGGATCATTCTGCTCGATGCCATCGGAGCTCCGTTAGATCAGGCCTTTGCCATAGAGCAGGATTACGGCTGCTTGAATATCATTGATTATTTTGATGATGGCAAGGCGGTCGTGAAACTGCTTAACAGTACTGCTCATCAGGAGACAGATTTATGCTTTGGTCGTCGTTGCACCAGCCGGTGACGACGGCCTTGACGGGGCGGCAATCGAACAGCTAGAGTTGGCGCATTTCCAAATTGGGAAAGAGGGAGGATGTCGGCAGATGAAAACGATCTATGTCATCGGCGCTGGGATAGAGGGCCAGGAGGGCTTCAGCCGCAGGGTGCTGGAGCTGGTGGATCAGTCGGATATGTTGATTGGCGGTGCCCGCCAGCTAGCGCTTTTTCCCGATTTTTCCGGTAAGACGCTCACCATAGGAACCAACCTTGCCCCAGTGGTCGAGTGCCTGAAGCAGACCGAGGGTTCGGTGGTGGTTCTCGCGTCCGGAGACCCGCTCTTCTTCGGCATTGGTCGGTACCTGCTACGCAACCTGCCGGAGGCTGATCTCGAGTTCGTGCCGAATGTCAGCTCGGTCCAGTATGCCTTTGCCAAAATCCGCGAGCCCTGGGACGATGCCGTTTTTGTTTCTGCCCATGGTCGAGGCATGAAAGGAGCCGTGGACCAGATTGTGGCTCACGACAAGATTGCGATCCTTACTGATGAAGTGAACACTCCGCGTGCAATTGCCAGGGAATTGATCGAGCGAGGGAGGGACGGCTACACCGCCTATCTCTGCGAAAATCTCGGGACAACTGAAGAAGCGATCACCCATACCGACCTCAAGGGATTGTTGGCTCTTCCGGCGGCTTCTTTGAACGTCCTGATTCTGATCAAGGAATACGAAGCTGGTGACGATGGCGCCGGGCCTTGCCTGGGGATCCCTGATGAAGACTTCGCTACAGTAAAGAAACAGATTACCAGGGAGGAGGTGCGGGCCGTAAGCTTGGCGAAACTGCGACTACGCCAGGATATGACACTTTGGGACATCGGTGCTGGTTCCGGTTCCGTCAGTATTGAGGCCGATCATCTGATGCCGAACGGGCGGGTCTTTGCGGTGGAGCGCAACGGCCAGTGCCTGGCTTTCCTTAAAGAGAACCTGCAAAGATTCAACTCCAGAAATATTACCCTGGTCGAAGAGGAAGCCCCGGCCTGCCTGGATGACCTGCCGGATCCCGATCGTGTCTTCATCGGCGGTTCAGGCGGCCATCTCTGGAAAATTCTTGCCGCGGTCGACGGACGTTTGTCGATCGGCGGGCGAGTCGTGCTTAATGCAGTCACTCTTGACACTCTCACCTCCGCAACCGAGTTTTTCGAGAATGCCAACTACGAATTGGAAGTAACCACGGTGAACATCTCGCGCACCCGGCCACTGACCGATTACAAGATGTTCGAGGCGTTCAACCCGGTTTTTGTCCTGACGGCGGTGAAGGTTTAATAAAAAGGGCGTGGTGGCGGAAATGTTAATGGGTATTTTGTGAACAGGGGGTTGTGTTGATTTTCGGGGCAGCGGATTGCGAATCTGCTGCCCTCTATTTTTATGGTTCCCTGCTGAAACACCATCAACCTTTAAGGCGAAAAACCGCGGGTCGCGTCCCGCAGACGCCTCACTCTTTTGCTGGCCCAAAAGAGTAAGCAGAAAAGGGCCTTGCGCGGCGCTTGACATGTGTTGGCGAGGTTTGCTGGTTTTTTATGCATGTCGCGTCTTGATTACACGAGTAGTGCTTCGTTGAAGATAATGACGGGGGCTCGATTCTTTTTCGAGCCCCATTCCTTACGTCACAACGGTGGTTGAATTTAAAGATTTGTTGTTTTTTAAAGTCTCTGGAGATAGGTAAACATCACAAATCCTTGTCTGCTTGAGCCGCAGCGTAGACAAGAAGGCCCCCGAAAAAAATCGGGGGCCCCGCCATTGGGTTCCACGCAGAACCGCCCTAATCATCAAAGGACGCAACACAACAAAATACAAAAGCTAGCAAACACATGCCCTCCGCAGGAGAAATAGCCATTTTTTGCCTACTTTTTTTTGGCGCCTGCAAAAAAAGTAGGGCGGCTGGCGGGACGCAACCCGCCGGTTTTGCCTTATAAATCAAGCCCATCAAAATCAAAAGGCAGCAGAATCGCAATCTGATGTCCTCTCTACTCCGCCCCCACCGTCGTCAAAACAACCTTGCCGTGCTTCACCCCCTTGGTGCCTATCAACTCATCAGCCAGGCGCTTGACCTGGGCGGCCGTGCTCCGTACTACCACAACTTCCAGGCAGTGATGAGCGTCAAGATGGACATGTAATGCCGAAACAATGGCATCGTGATGAGAGTGTTGATGCTCGGTGAGCTTATCGGCCAGGTCTCGGGTGTGATGATCGTAGACCAGCGTGACGGTACCGACGGTCGGAGTGGTGTCGGCTCGCTCAACCTGATCTTCCACCAGGGCGTTGCGAATCATGTCGCGGATTGCTTCAGAGCGGTTGTCGTAGCCCTTCGTGGAAATCAGCTGGTCAAAGCTGTCCAGCAAGCGTTGATCGATGGAAATGCCAAATCTGGCGAGCTCAGCCATAATTATCCTCACTGTCGGATGGAGATGAACGATTCTGACACGAGTTTTTCTTAATAATCAAGGATCTTGCTGGGTTAGTGGCTGATGTGAAAATTTCATCCACAGGCTTTCCACGAAGTTTTGCACAATATGTTGTGCATCTCTCTGATTTATTTAGCTATATGTTGTGTTTTTGCCTTTGACCTTTTGAAGTCATATGGTAATTTTCAAAAAGTGTTTGTTTTCAGTGGGGGAGGGAGTCGTGTTGGAATTTATTCGCAAAAGAGATGGTCGGCTGGTTGCCTTTGAAGAGAAGAATATTGTCTCTGCCATCCAGAAGACGGTCAAGGCCGTTGGTGGCACCGACATGGCGCAGGCGGTCGGCATCGGCCGTCAGGTCGTTGGAATCCTGGAAGTCATTTACAAGGACGGGCGTATCCCGACGGTTGAGAATGTCCAGGACCTGGTTGAAAAGATTCTCATCGAGAATGGACACGCCAAAACGGCCAAGGCCTATATCCTCTACCGCCAGCAACATGCCTCACTGCGTGAAACCAAGGCGTTCATCAAGGAATCGATCGAATCGATGGATTCCTATCTTTCTCAGGAAGATTGGCGGGTCAACGAGAACGCCAATATGGGTTACTCCCTGCAAGGACTCAATAATCATATCGCGGCCAACATTACCAGCAACTACTGGCTGAACAAGATTTATCCGCACTATGTAGCTGACGCGCATCGTAACGGTGATTTTCATATCCACGATCTCGGCATGCTCTCCGTCTATTGCTGTGGTTGGGATCTCAAAGATCTCCTCCTCAAGGGGTTCAGCGGAGCCTACGGCAAGATCCAGAGCGCACCGCCCAAGCATTTCCGCACGGCGCTCGGCCAGATAGTCAACTTCTTCTACACTTTGCAGGGTGAAGCTGCCGGAGCTCAGGCTTTTGCCAATTTTGATACCCTGCTCGCCCCTTTTATTCGTTATGACGGCCTCTCTTATCATGAAGTCCGCCAGTCGATGCAGGAATTCATCTTCAATATGAATGTGCCGACCCGGGTCGGTTTCCAGACGCCCTTCACCAATATCACCCTTGACCTCTTGCCGCCTCGCGACATCGGCAAAGAGGCCGTCATTATCGGCGGTAAATTAGTAAATGCCACCTACGGTGAATTTCAGGACGAGATGGATCTTTTCAATCGGGCTTTCTGCGAAGTGATGATGGCTGGTGATGCTTCCGGCCGTATCTTTTCCTTCCCGATCCCGACGGTCAATATCACCAGGGAAATCGACTGGACCAGCCCTCGCTTTCAGCCTATATGGGAGATGACGGCCAAGTACGGCATTCCATATTTCAGCAACTTCATTAATTCCGATATGGATCCGGAAGATGCTCGTTCCATGTGCTGTCGGCTGCGGCTCGACAACCGCGAACTCCGTCGCCGTGGTGGTGGGCTGTTCGGTTCCAACCCCCTGACCGGTTCGATTGGCGTGGTTACTCTGAACCTGCCACGGGCCGCTTACCAGGCCAAAGATGCTGACGGTTTTTTTGCCAGGATCTCCGAGCTGATGCGTATGGCCTACGAATCCTTCGAAATCAAGCGCAAGCAGTTGGAGCGTCTGACCGAAGAAGGCCTCTATCCGTACAGCCGCTTTTACCTGCAGGGGATCCGTGAACGCAGCGGTCGTTATTGGGATAATCACTTCTCTACGATTGGCCTGCTCGGCATGAACGAAGCAATGCTCAACCTTATTGGTCAGGGAATCGAGACCACGGAAGGCAAGAGCATGGCCGTGCGGACCCTGCGGTTCATGCGCAGCCAGTTGGAAGCCTTTCAGGAAGAAACCGGTCATCTTTACAATCTCGAGGCTACGCCGGCAGAGGGCACCAGCTTCCGTCTGGCCCGTGCCGACCGGGCCCTTTATGCTGACATCGTCACCGCCGGAGATTCCGAGCCTTATTACACCAACTCGACCCAACTGCCGGTTGGCACCACTGATGATATCTTCGAAGCACTCAGCCACCAGGACTCCCTACAGACGCTATACACGGGTGGCACGGTGTTCCATGGTTTCCTTGGTGAGCGGCTTGACGACTGGCAGAGCGCCCGGTTGATGGTGCGGCGGATTGCCGAGAATTTCCACCTGCCATATTTCACCATCAGTCCGACCTTTACCATCTGCCCGGAACATGGCTACATCTCTGGCGAACACTTTGTCTGTCCGCATCTTCACGAAGGCCAGGCCGCCTAGAGACTGGCTGCAAAGCTGCCTGTCCCTAAATTGTGCCACAGAAGGAGAAAAAGCATGTCAACCCGATGTAATGCCAAAACAGAAGTCTACTCTCGTGTTTGTGGTTTCTTTCGACCTGTCCAGCAGTGGAACAAAGGCAAGAAGGAAGAGTTTAAGGATCGTCGGGAGTATATTGTCGAAGAAGGGCGAGGCTAAAAGGTGTCCCCGCACGGGGACAGCCCCACGTTGTAGTTACTATGGGTATTAAAGGTTTTCAGGGTACGAGTCTGCTTGATTTCCCAGGGCGGATTGCATCTCTGGTGTTCTGGGGCGGGTGTAATCTGACCTGCCCTTTCTGTCATAATCCCTCGTTGGTTCTTAACCCGACAGCGTATCCTGACCTGAATCCTGTTGACTTGCTGGCTGATCTGGACGCTCGTAAATCTTTTATTGACGGGATTGTCGTCTCGGGAGGAGAGCCGACGCTGGACAGAAACTTGTTGCCTTTCTTGAAGGAAGTCAAGGCGTTGGGATTGGCGGTTAAGCTCGATACCAATGGACTGGCACCGCAGCTTATTGACGAACTGATCTCCGGGGAGTTGATTGATTACCTGGCGATTGATTTAAAGACCAGCCCAAAGCGCTACCCTGAGTTACATTCCGGGACGGTTTTCCCCGATAAACTGCTTGAGACCCTGCGCCTCTGTGATGGAGCGCCGATTGAACTGGAGTATCGCACTACGTGTGTTCCGGGCTGGGTTGATGATGAGGTGATCGCAACCTTGGGAGGGTTAATCAACGGCGCGCCGCTCTGGGCCCTGCAGCAGTACCATCCTGAGCACGCTCTGTGCAAGCAGGCGCGAGCAATCAATCCTTATTCTTCAGAGCAGATCCGGTCTTTTGCTGATCTTGCCAGCCGCTATGCACAGCGGGTCATCGTGCGAGGTTTGTGATTGCTCCGTGTGCTCTGTGCCCTTGGCGGTTAGTAGGAGCGCCAACCGTTTGTGCAGGATTTTAGATTATAAAAAAACCCGGCCAATCTGCCGGGTTTTTTTATTTGTGGGGGAAAAAAGTGATTCAAAAACGTAACCAGAGCAGAAAGGAGACGCTGCTTATCGCCATGGAACCACCGGACAGAATGTAAAATAATGCGTCAGTAATATTGATTTGTGCTCTGGCCTCGCGGGTGTCATCTGATTTTGTCATAAAAGAACTCCGTCGCTTATGTTCTTGAAGTCTCCCAATCGATTCGTAGAGATCAAGAGGAAAGCAATGCTTATGCCAAAAAGACCGATCGTACTGCAGATCGGTCTAAATGATTGGAAACATAAGTTGTCTTTGCTTGGGGTAAGGTCTTGGCGGGAAATTTGTAACTGCAAAAACCGACAGAATGGTGAAATGACGACGCCTTCTGGCGAGCTGAGTCAAGAGACTGAGTCGCAATTCGTTGCTTGAGTGATTAAGGGTTCCCCATCTTGTGGCAAAAGAGGCAACGGTACTTGGCCGGGTGTCCCTCAGGGAAGGCGACGTTGTCCTTGTTATGACACTCCTCACAGAATTTCTCTGCAGCTTTCTTGCCCTCGTTCTTGACGATATCATGGAACCGGCGATGAGCGTCATCAAAGGGCACGCGGCTGGTCGACTCGGGTGGCGCCTGCCATAGAACAGCCAGAATTAAGATAGCAATTCCGATCAGAAGAAAATCACGTTTTTTAAGAGCAAAAGCCATGGGAACCTCAATAAAATATCATGTTGATTTGATTCTGCAGGAGATTGCCGCCGCATCCTATTGATCCATGAGATCAGAGAAAAGATAGCATCCATTGCCAAACACTGCAACCTGCCTTAATTCCTTTATTCGACAAACTCATCGCTGCAGATCAGGATTACATTGCTTTTTTGGGGGAAGTCTCACGAGAAGCGCGGGTTGTTATTCTGTGCGAATAAAGAGCAGGTAGATCGCCAGAAAAACGATAAAGGCGCCACCGCCAACCAGGACCATGAGGGAGTCGCTTGCCATGCCCCCCTCCAGTGAGGTCCCGTGGGAGAGTGTGTATCCGAGCAGATAAATGAAGCCGGTAATGGTCATGACAATGACCAGCAGCAAGCGCCAGCGCATGAGGTAAGCAACCACTGCAGAAACCCCAACCCCGGCCAGAAAGAAGGGATGTTCCATGATCTCCTTGAGGTCCATGGACTGTAGGGTTGCCATGATTTTGGACGTTTCAAATTTCTGCAAAAATTCAATAATTGAAGAAAAATCCATGAGCTTCCCTTTAGTTTTCCATGCTGCTGACAGAAATATGTCGATGAGCATGATATCACTTTTTCAGTATGTGACAAAGGCTAAAAAACCTCCATATTTCTTGACTTTTGCCAGCTTGCTCACTAGAGTGACCACCTGTTAAGGAGCTCATGAAAAGAGGGTTGAAGCGGTGCCGGAACGAGCTATTGGTGTGTTTGATTCAGGGGTAGGTGGGCTGACCGTTTTGAGGGAGCTGCGCAGACAGCTGCCGGAGGAACCCCTTATTTATCTTGGTGATACGGCGCGTGTTCCTTATGGCACGAAAAGCGCGCCGACAGTGTTGCGTTATGCTCACGAAGCCGCACGCTTCCTCCTGGCCCAGAAGGTCAAGCTGCTGGTTGTGGCCTGTAATACAGCTTCGGCGATTGCTCTTGATGAGCTGGTGGAGCACTTTCGTGTGCCGGTGGTCGGCGTTGTCGAGCCAGGTGCCCGGCGAGCATTGGAAGTAACCCGCAACGGCCGGGTGGGGGTGGTTGGTACGGAAGGAACGATACGAAGCGGTGCCTACGAGCGGGCTTTGCGGTCAGGGCGACCCGATGTCGTGGTGTACACTGCCGCCTGTCCGCTTTTTGTCCCTCTTGCTGAAGAAGGGTGGGTCCAGCATGAAGTGACTCGTCTGATTGCACATGAGTATCTTGCGCCGCTGCTTGACAGGGGAATCGATACCCTGGTGCTGGGTTGTACCCATTACCCGCTACTCAAGCAAACGTTACAGGAGGTTGTTGGCCCGGCTGTCACACTTGTTGACTCCGCGCAGGAGACTGCAAAGGCTGTCGTCACTCAACTTGAAGAGCGCCAACTGCTGCAACGGTCAACGATCACCCAACCACCACGTTATTTTGTGACTGATATCCCCGACCGCTTCGAGCGGGTTGGCGGCACCTTTCTTGGTGAGAAACTGCAAGGAGTCACAACAGTCTGCCTGGAGTGAGCCATGCCCAAGACCTATAATAATCCACGTAAATCAAATCACAAGCCATGGCGTAAACGAGTGGTTCTGTGGGGCGGCCTCGTCGTTCTGCTTTTCTGTGTCGGCCTTGTGGTCGGTTATTTAAATCTCCGGCAGATTCCGGGGGTGCCTCCGGTTGCCGTGGAAAAATTGTCGCCATTAAATAGGGATGTGGTTCTTTATTTCTCCTCTGTCGATGGCCGGATGCTGGTGGCTGAGACACGCAAAATAAGCGAATGTCAACGTGATGAGGATTGCATGCGCGATACGGTTCAGGCGCTGATTGCCGGCCCGGAAAGCAGTCTTGTGCCAATTTTGCCTGCACGCGTTGAACTGCATGGTGTCACTGTGGCCGGCAGTCTGGTGAGCGTCGATTTCAGCCGGCAACTGATCGCCATGCATCCTGGAGGCACCCAGAGTGAACTGCTTACAATCTATGGCCTGGCTGATACCCTGGCAGTTAATTTCCCTCACTTGCGCCAGATGCAGATCCTGATTGACGGAACTCCAGTCACGACGCTCAAGGGCCATGTCGATTTGCGCCAGCCGGTCAATCCCGATTTCAGCCTGGTGCAAAAGGGGGTAGCGCCTGTCGGCAAGATGATTAACTTACCCGCCGGGAGAGATGAGTGAATAGTTTTAGAACAGCGATCGCCGAAAGGGTGCTGGTTCTTGATGGAGCCATGGGAACCCTGCTTCAGGAGCGAGGGTTGCTGCCGGGCGGTTGCCCAGAGGAGATGAATCGGACGGCGCCGGATGCCGTGGCCGCTATCCACGCCGGTTATGCCTCAGCCGGCGCCGATATTCTGGTTACCAACAGTTTCGGTGGCAATCGTTCCAAGCTGGCTCATTACGGGCTGGACGGTGCGTTGGATGAACTTAACAGCCGCGCCGTCGAACTGGCCCGTCAAGTAGCTGGAGACCAGCTCTTTGTCGCTGGTTCGGTGGGCCCAACCGGACGTTTTGTCGAGCCGGTCGGCGATGCTGGTTTTTCCGAGATGGTCGATATCTTTGCCGAACAGATTACATCATTGGCCGGGGCCGGGGCCGACCTGATCACATTTGAGACTTTTCTCGATATCCGTGAGCTGCGCGCAGGAATTATTGCCTGTCGTGATGTCTGCGACCTGCCAATCATCGCCCAGCTGACTTTTGATGATGACGGCCGAACGGTGCTCGGCACCCCGCCTGCCGCTGCTGCGGTCACTCTTGACGCCCTGCAAGTTGATGTGATCGGTTCCAACTGCGGTCTTGGCATCGATGGCATTCACGATGTTCTTGTGCAGATGCGTCAGGTGACCTCCCGGCCGTTGATTGCCCAGGCCAACGCCGGTCTGCCGGTGCTCAAAGACGGCCGGACTGTTTTTCCCGGGACCGCCGATGAAATGACTGCTTACCACGAACGTTTGATTGCTCTCGGGGTAAGGATTATCGGTGGCTGTTGCGGAACGACTCCCGGTCATATCCGGGCCATGCGTGCTGCCCTGGGCAACTTCTCTCAAACGTGGACACCGCCCGAGCGGCGTGGGTTTCTTTCCAGCCGGAGTGCTGTGGCAGAGTTCGGCGGTGAAGCCCCCTGCGCCTTGATTGGCGAACGAATCAATCCTACCGGCAAGAAGGGCTACACGGCGGAACTGCTTGCCGGTAAAACGGCCTATATTCGTCGTGAAGCGACCGCCCAGGTTGTTGCTGGAGCGCACCTTATTGACGTCAACTGCGGTGCCCCGGGCGTTGACGAGGTCGCGGCTCTGGAACGGGCCGTCTATGCCGCTTCCGGTGCCTGTTCTGCACCACTGGTGATCGATACTTCTGACCCGGTTGCCCTTGAAAAAGCCCTGCAGGCTGTCGACGGCAAAGTTCTGATCAACTCGGTCAATGGAGAAGCCAAAAGCCTTGAACGGATTCTGCCGCTTGCCCGCCGCTACGGCGCCGCTGTCATCGGCCTGACCCTTGATGAAACAGGTATCCCGGCAACGGCCGAAGGCCGGGTCGCGATTGCCAGGCGGATTCTCGATGCCGCCCTTGCCGCAGGATTGCCACGGCAGGACCTGGTGATCGACTGCCTGACCCTGACCGTTTCCGCCGAACAGAAACGGGCGCTTGAAACCTTGCTTGCTTTGCGAATAGTCCGGGATGAGCTTGGTCTTGCCACCGTCCTCGGCGTCAGCAATATCTCTTTCGGACTGCCGGCCCGTCCGGTTCTTTCTGCGGCGTTTTTTGCCATGGCACTGGAAGCGGGGCTCAAGGCGGCAATTGTCAATCCCAGAGATGAGCGGATGATGGATGTTTATCGGTCGGCGCTGGTTCTGCTCTGCCAGGATGTGCGGGCCGAAGACTACATCAGCCACTATGCAGGGCAGACAGCTTCTGTGACACCTGCAACAGAGCGGAGTAGCGCTCCACCCGATATGCGCCAACTGCTTGCTGCGGCAATTCTTGCCGGTGACAGCGAAGGCATTGTGCCTCTGGTCAAGAAAGCCATGCTCGAAGGGATGAGCGCTATGGCTGTCAGTAACGAGGGACTTCTGCCGGGGCTCGAGGAGGTCGGACGCCGCTTTGCTGATAATCGCATCTTCCTGCCCCAGGTCATGCAGTCAGCTGAGACGATGCAATCCGCTTTTGCTTATATCAAGGAAAACTTCGCCAACGAGAGCGGCCCCTCACTCGGGCGTATTCTGATGGCAACGGTGGAAGGGGATATCCACGATATCGGCAAGAATATCGTCTGCACCCTGCTGGAGAACCACGGTTTCGAAGTGATCGATCTCGGCAAAAATGTTCCGGCGGCCAGAATTCTTGAAGTGGCAATGGCAAAGGATGTCGATGCTGTTGGCCTGTCTGCTCTGATGACCACCACCTTACAGCAGATGGATATCACTCTGCGCAAGCTCAGGGAAGCCGGGATCAGGGTTTTTTCCATGGTTGGAGGTGCCGTGGTCAGCCAGGATTACGCCGACAGTATCGGTGCCGATATCTATGCCAAGGATGCGCTGGAGGCGGTTGCAAAGGTCAAGGCGATTCTCGGTCACTGATGCACCGGCTTGCGCTGGTTTGATGCCTGTGACAAAATGACGGGGTTAAAGTGGATTTGCTGGATAGGCATGGAGAGCGCTGCAGATGGTCGTTGGGTTCAATCATAATTTTCGCTACAGAGGTGAGGTCTACCATATCCAGACCGAGGACAGTGGGCTGAAAAGTCCCAACATCGTCACACTGCTTTATCATGGCGGAACAATCCTCGCTTCAAAGAAAACCTCCTATGCCGACATCGTCAGGATCGACAACCTGGGCCAGGTTGTCGAAGAGTTGATGAAGGAACAGCACAAAAATATGCTGCGCAGCCTCAAGACGGGTGAATTCGACGCGGTGATTGAGCGTTTCCAGTCAGGAAGAACCGTTGCTCCTCAGGGGCCGGAAGATGAGCAGCGCGGCATCTCCACGGCTGTAACTGCGCCGGTGGCAACGGAGGTCCCTCCAATAGTGAGGGTGCCCCCTGCAGTGAAGTCTGCAGTCCCCGTTGTTCCGTCCACAGCAGTGTCGCCTGAGCCGAGAGCATTACCCAAAACACAGCCATCGGCCGCGGTCGTGCGAAAAGGACCTTCTTCGGCAGTCGAAGCCAGCCTCGATGAAGTGATCCTCTCTTATCTGCTGGGGGATGACAAGTGACCCGCAATGAGTGACGAGTGATACGTTGTAACGAGTTCTTCATGACGGTTTCATCGAACGACAAACAGCGAGGGGCTATTCTGTTGCTGCTCTTGGTTATGGCCGTGGTCATGGGCCTTGCTGCCGGACTGGCCGGGCAAACCTGGCGCAGCACCATGCAGAGAGCAAGGGAGGCTGAACTGCTGTGGCGCGGGCAGCAATATCAGCAGGCCATTTCCAGCTATTACAAAACCAGAAAGGCGTTTCCCGCCACACTTGAGGACCTGGTGCGTGATCCGAACTCTCCGAACAAGGTCAGGCACCTGCGTAAGCTCTACGATGATCCAATGACCGGAAAACGTTGGGAACCGGTCACCGATCCGGCAAAGCGGATCATCGGCGTACGTAGCAGCAGCGACCTGGAACCCTTCCAGAAGGACGGCTTCCCTGAAGGACTTGATAAGTTACGGAGCAAGAACTCTTATCTTGAATGGGAGTTTGTGTTTGTACCATTAAAGGCGAATCAGACGGCCAAAAAAACTTCCTCCGCCGCTGTGCCGGGCGGCAAGACGGAATAAAGCACGGAGCACGATGTTTTTCAAAAGCCTGATCGGCCGGATCGTCATACTCTCTTTTCTGCTCTTCTTCATTGCGATCGGTGCTGTGACGCTGTTTCATGTCCGTCGCGAGCATACTCATATCACTGCAACCAGCCTGAGTACCGCAGACCTGATGATGTCAGTGATCGAACGGGCCCTCGCCAGTTCCATGGCGGCCGGTAACAGTCGCGATGTGCAGAGGATTCTGGAGATGGTCGGCAGTGATCCGCGGTTGGCCGGAGTCCGAATCTTTCATCCCGATGGCCGCGTCCTCAAATCATCAGAACCTGACGAGATTGGCCGCCGGGTCGATCCTCACAGCCTGGCAATCTTCCTGCAAGGTCAGAAGAACGACATTTTTCGCGGTCCGACCGGCGGAGAGGTCATGGGGGTTGTCAAACCGATCTACTCTGAACAAATCTGCACGCCGTGTCACGGTGCTGGTCGCCGGGTTTTGGGTGTCTTGAACCTCGATCTTTCTCTGTCTGACATGGAGGCGCAGTTACTGGAGTCCTCGCAGCTCTTCGGGCTGACCATGCTGATCATCGTGCTACTGCTGACTGGCGGAATCTCTTTGATCTTTCATCGCTTCGTCAGGCAGCCGCTGCAGAAAATGTCTGCCAGAATGGCCGAGGTTGAGAACGGTGATTTGACCGTCATGCTCTCCCCACAGGGAGAAGATGAGGTCAGTTGTCTGATGGTCAGTTTTAATTCGATGGTTGATCGCCTGCGCATGGCCAACGATGAACTTCAGAGCTGTCACTACCAACAGATGGAACGGGTTGATCGATTGGCTTCAGTCGGAGAAATGTCTGCTGGCATTGCCCACGAAATCAAGAATCCTCTCGCCGCGATCGGCGGGGCGATTACAGTTTTGGCAGATGATTTTGCCGAAGATGATCCCCGTCGCGAGATCGTCAGCCAGGTTCTTGAGCAGATTGCCCGATTGGATAAAGCCGCGACAGACCTTCTCTTTTTCGGGCGTCCCGGCAAACCGAGTTTCGATTATGTCGATACCAATGATCTTCTTAATAAGACGATGTTCTTTGTTAGCCAGCACCCGGAAGCAAGAAATGTGCACCAAATTAAGGAGTATACCCGGAAGATGCCCCCGGTGTGGGTTGACGAGAAGCAACTGCAACAGGTATTTTTCAATATTATTATCAACGCTATCCAGGCGATGCAGGACGGTGGCACGCTGTTGCTGCAGACCGATCTTATCGAGCAAGAGGGCAGAGAATTTGTCAGGGTGTTGGTCGGGGACTCTGGGCCTGGCATTAAGCCGGAAGAGCTGCAGATGATCTTTACACCATTTTTTACCACCAAAGCTCAGGGAACAGGTCTTGGTCTTGCCATTTGTCGGCAGCTCATGGAGCAGCAGGAAGGAACCCTTGAAGTCCGAAGTCGATTTGGTGAGGGAACCCGTGTCATCATTAAACTACCGGTCAGAAAAGACACTGCGCCGGGTATGAATGAGGTAAAACGTGCGTAATACTAGAATTTTAGTCGTTGACGATGAACATCTGATTCGCTGGTCTCTGGAGCAGTCCCTGAAAAAGCAGGGTTACGACGTCATGACTGCCGCCAGTGGCGAGGAGGCTATCAGGCAGGTCCAGGAAGATGCTCCGGAGTTGATGTTGCTTGACATTCAGCTCCCAGGGATGGATGGGCTGGCGGTTCTGGAAAAAACAAAGGAGATCGACAGCGAAATTCTCGTCGTTATGGTCACGGCTCTTGGTGTTCTCGAGACAGCTGTCAAGGCGATGCGACTCGGCGCTTATGACTATATCAACAAGCCTTTCAACCTTGATGAGCTGTCAATTATTGTTAGAAAAGCCCTTGAGACACGCCAACTACGTAAAGAAGTTGCCCATCTGCGTTCCGCTCAGGAGAGCAAATTCGGTATCAATAATATCATCGGCGAGAGTCGGCACATGAAACAGGTGCTGGACATGGTCCGCAAAGTGGCCAGGAGCGATGCCAGTACGGTTCTGATCCAGGGCGAAAGCGGTACCGGCAAGGAGTTGATTGCCCGAGCGATTCATATGGAGAGTGCGCGAAGGGATCAGCCCTTCATGGCGATCAACTGCGCCGCCGTGCCGGAAACTTTGCTCGAAAGTGAATTGATGGGGCATGAAAAGGGCGCCTTCACCGATGCCAAGAGCCAGAAGCGTGGTCTTTTTGAAATGACAGACGGCGGTACAATCTTTCTCGATGAGATCGGAGATATGGAGTTGGGGATGCAGGCCAAGTTACTGCGCATTCTGGAAGAGCGAACTGTTCGTCGGGTCGGCGGGAATAAAGAGATTCCGGTCGATGTGCGCATCGTGTCTGCGACCAACCAGGAGCTGCTCAGGAAGATCGAGGAAAGGACCTTCCGTAATGATCTCTACTATCGTCTGCAGGTGATCCCTATTTATCTACCGCCACTGCGTGAGCGTCGTGATGACATCATGATGCTGGTTGAATTTTTTATCAAATATTACAACAAGGAGTTCGGCAAGAACGTCAAGGGAGTTTCCAAGATGGCGCGCAAATTTCTCGAGGAGTACGAATGGCCCGGCAACGTGCGCGAACTGCGTAACATTATCGAGAGGGCGATTATCCTTGAAAGCGAAGAGACTCTCATGCTCGAACATCTGCCCCGTGAACTGGTTTCAAAGACCGGCGATATTGCCTCCGGCTTTATGAATCTGCGCATCCCTCCGGAAGGTATTGACATAGAGGATGTTGAACGGGAGTTGATCCGCCAGTCTCTGGAAATCGCCGAAGGGAATCAGTCGAAAGCAGCCCAAAAACTCAACCTTGGCATCGATGCTTTTCGCTACCGGATGAAGAAGTTCGGCTTTCTGAATTAGGTCCGGCTGTTGTCACTTAGTCTTTTGCCACCGGCTCAATCTTGATGTCATCAAACATCACGCTGTTGCTGTCGTGTGTTCCGTCACGGAAAAGGATCATATGAATCATGCTGGTCTCCGGACCGGTGATGAAGCTGAAGGTCTGCACGCCCTTGACCGTGCCGGTCAGACGCTTGCCTTCATGTGAGCCGCGAAAGTTCTGGCTGAATGTCTCCTCGGTGTACTGTGCAGGAATCCACAGGAATGTCTTGAACTCGAGAATGTTGATGCCGGCCGAAACCCCTTCTGCGAGCTCCGCCGTTATCGAGAAAGAAGCCCGATACGTTGTTTGTGGTTTTACGGCCAACGGCGCGAAATAACCCACGTAGGCGCTGTCCTCAATACTACCGAAGACCCAGGAGCGGCCGCCGGTTGTCTGGTCTTCAGCGATGCCGGTTGTCTGGACCAGATGGTCGATAGAGGTTTTCCAGTTGGGTAGACGAACATTGCTCTCTGCAGGGCGAAAGTCTCCTGCCCAGGGAAAGAGCGCGAACTGTGGCGTTCCCTGAAAATCCTCAAAAACCGGTGGTGTGGGCGGTTTCCTGGCTGTTGTGCCGGGCTGTTCCTGGGTTTCTGTCTGGTGCTGTTCTGCCGTTGTGGTTGTTTCTTGAGCCACCGCCAACTGTGGTGTTTTGTTGTCGCTGGTCGGCTGAACAGGCAGTGGTGCCTCTTCACGACAGCCGGATGAGATGAACATTGTGAGGAAAAGGGTTGTTAATATTAACGGACGCATGGGGCATTCCTTATGATTGAAAATGTTATCGTATTATAGACGGGATGTTGCTGTGAATCCAGCCCGTGTCCCCTGTCAGGAGAGTGCCCCTTCTTTGCATTGCTCTGGCACGTCACTCTTCTTTCGCTACGCTCCACTTTTATGGTAATGACCTACAGCATGAAATGGCTTCTGCTCGTCCTCTATCTCCTGATCTTTGCCTTTCGTCTCTGGTTGCGGCATCTGAACTTGCAGCACCTGCAGCAGCATGGTCACAATGTGCCAACCGGTTTTGCCGGGGTCGTTGACCAGAAACTCCTCGCCCGAACTTCCGATTACACTGTGGCGAACAGCCGCATCGGACTGATTGAGGCCCTTATTGCCAGCTTGCTGCTGCTGGTCTTTCTTTTTTGTGGCCTGATTGGCTGGTATGACGGCTGGATCCGTGGATTGACGGCATCCTTTGTTGGCCAGGGGGTGATTTTTGTCCTTGTCCTGATGCTGGCCCAGGTTGTCCTTGACCTTCCTTTCAGCCTTTATCGCACTTTCATTCTTGAAGAGAGATTTCAATTCAACACCTCAACGCCACGCATCTGGCTCGCCGATCTTTGCAAGTCCCTGGGGATTGGTACCCTCTTGTTGTCGCTGGTCACGGCCGGGGCGCTCACATTGGTGCAGGCCTGCCCAGCCAGTTGGTGGCTATGGGTGTGGGGTTTTTTTGCCTTGGTCACGTTGCTATTGATGTATTTATCGCCAGTGTTGATTGAGCCACTCTTTTTCAAATTTCAGCCGTTGCAAAAAGAGACGTTGGCTGAACAGGTCAAAGTCATTATGAGGCAGGCCGGGCTGCGGATTGACCGGGTGCTGCAGGTCGATGCTTCGCGACGCAGTAAACATTCAAACGCTTATTTTACCGGTGTTGGGCGCGTTAAACGTATTGTCCTTTTCGATACGCTCATGGAGCAGATGACCGATGATGAAATTATTGGAGTTCTTGCCCATGAGGCTGGTCACTGGAAGTTGGGACACATCTGGAAACGCTTGCTGACCATGGAATTGGTTGCTTTTGGCGTATGTTGGATTGCCTGGAGGGTGCTTGAATGGGGTGGCCTGGCAAGTTTGTTTGGTCTTGATCAACTCAGTTTTGTTGGCCAGGTGTTTTTACTCGTATTTTTGGCCAGTCTGATCAGCTTCCCCTTGACGCCTCTTTCGAGCGCTCTTTCCCGGCGTCACGAATGGCAGGCTGACCTTTTCGCTCTTAATTTGATTGGTGAAGGCAAACCCCTGGCCCAGGCTCTGGTCAAACTCTGCAAAGAGAATCTCAGCAATTTTCATCCGCATCCTCTTTATGCCTGGTTCTACTATTCGCATCCACCCGTGGTCGATCGGATCGCACGCTTGTCTCCTCCGCGTAAACTTAACTGACCAGCATGGCTGCGATTCTCTTTACCACGATTCTGGCGCTGTCCGCCCTCTATGTTCCTCAGCCGTTGTTGCCGGTTTTGTCTGCCGAGTTTGACGTTACCAGGGAAACGGCTGCCCTGTTGACGACCATCGTTTTTGTGCCTTTGAGTCTGGCGCCCCTTTTTTATGGTGCGCTGCTTGAAACGGTTTCAGCATTGCGCATGCTGCGTCTGGCCGTTTTGCTGCTGGCGATTACTGAAGGCTTGATTTTTGTTGTCGAGCCCTTTGCCGGGCTGATGATGCTACGTCTGTTCCAGGGACTGCTGATACCGGCGATATTGACGTCGCTGATGACCTATACCTCGCAGGTTACGGTAAAGAGTGACATGGCCAGGGCCATGGCCTGGTACATAGCGGCGACTATACTCGGTGGTTTTGCGGGACGGGCTCTCTCGGGCTTGATTGCCAGTTTACTGCACTGGCGCTTCAGCTTTCTCCTGCTCGGTTTTGGCCTGTTTGCTGCCTGGCTCTGGTTGGGTCAGATCGCTGATGCGGGTACCGTGAAAGTTGCTCGACCAAGTATACATGCCCTTGGCAAAGTCCTGGCGGATCCATTGGTGCGTACTGCCTATGCTATGGTTTTCTGCTTTTTCCTGGTTTTTGCAGCCGTCATGAATTTCCTGCCGTTCCGTTTGACGGAACTGAGCCCAAATGCCGACGAATTTCGTGTCGGCCTGGCTTATTCCGGCTACCTGATGGGGATCGTCGCCTCGCTCAATGCGCTACGTATCCACAGACGTTGCGGTGGTGCAGAGCGGGCCATGATTGGCGGTCTGGCTATCTTTTTTCTGGCCCTGCTGGTGATGACTGTGCCACATGTTGCGGCTCTTGTCGGTGGCATGTTTATACTCTGCGGGGCCTCGTTTTTGACCCATGCTACTGCAACTGGTTACCTGAATCGTTACGTTACACAGTACAAGGGGGTTGTCAATGGGCTGTATGTGGCCTTTTACTATGGCGGCGGTGCCGTTGGCTCCTATTTGCCCGGCTATGTCTACCGGGATTTTGGCTGGGGTGGTTTTATGGCGAGTCTGATGGTCGTCGTCGGGATTTCCCTGCTGTTGGCGGTGCACTTGTCGCGAATAGCGGCTCTGCTCCATCCAGAGATGAAAGATCCTCTCCTGTGAAGTTTCTCACGGGATTATATTGACACTAAACAGGCTCATGGTTATCTTTAACAGCCGTTTCCTAAATATTACCCAAAGAAAGGATTTCGTATGTATCTCAGATTGTTTTATGTAACGTTTTTGCTGATGTTTTTTGTCGGTTGTGCTACCGAGGAGGTCAAGGTTGCACCAGAGGTGAAATTGGAGACACCGAAGAGCCGTATCAGTTATACGATCGGTGTCAATATTGGCCAGGACTTTAAATCCCAGAAGATGGATATTGATGCGGAGTTCTTATTGCTGGGGCTGAAAGAAAGCCTGGCCGGTAAGGAACTTCGCCTTTCCGATGAGGAGATGGCCAACGAAATCCAAACCTTCCAGAAGGAGATGCAGGCCAAAATGGTTGCCGAAATGGAAGCAATGCAGGCAAAGAATCAGGCGGCTGGCGCTGCTTTCCTTGCCGAGAACGCCAAGAAGGAAGGTGTCATAGTCACCGCAAGCGGTTTGCAGTACAAGGTTCTTGAGCCGGGAGATGGGCCTTCGCCGGGAGTCGAGGATGTCGCAACAGTGCATTACCGCGGCACCCTTATCGACGGAACCCAGTTCGATAGCTCTTATGATCGCGGTCAACCGGCTACCTTTCCTGTGGGGGGAGTCATCGCTGGATGGACTGAAGCTCTGCAGTTGATGAAGCCGGGCGCAAAGTGGCAACTTTTCATTCCTGCCGAGCTTGCCTATGGTGAGCGTGGTGCTGGTCAGGACATCGGCCCCAATTCCACCCTGCTGTTCGATGTGGAGTTGATCAGCGTAGAAAAGGTCGCAAACTGATGAAGGCTCAGAAGGAACGGGTTGTTGTCGCCGGCGATCAGATCCGGGTCAATTATGTCGGCCGCTTTGAGAATGGTTCGATCTTTGACTCGTCGGAAGGGCGCGAACCTCTGGAGTTCACGGTCGGCGCCGAGCAGGTTATCGCCGGGTTTGACAGGGCTGTTCTCGGCTTGAAACCAGGTGAAAGTTGCACGGTGGCCGTTGCTCCTGAAGACGGTTATGGCGCTCATGTTCCGGAGATGGTTGCCGAGGTTGAGAGGCATCTGATCCCTGACCATGAACAGCTGATCCTTGGCAGCATGCTTGAAGTCAGCATGGAAGATGGCCAGTCTCTGGAGGTCCAGGTCGTGGAGCTGTCAGAGACATCGCTTGTGATTGATGGAAACCATCCGTTGGCGGGCAAGGAACTGCACTTTGAGATTGAGTTGCTCTCTTTCACCTGAACCTCGCGCTAAATATCCGGGGCCGCCTGTTCTGGCGGCCCCTTTTTTGCCCTGTTTCTGGCCCTTGTGTGGCGACCGGTGTGGCTGGCTTAAACTCCTCTTGTAAACTGTAAAATATCTCTTCTTGTCAGCATGATGATTGATCGCGCATACTAGGCAGGATTATGTGGTCAGGAAGGGTTTAGTTCAGATCCGCAATATTTGCAGTAGAGGGCGTCGTAACTATGTTTCTCCGCGCCGCAGTCTGGGCAGGCCTGGGTCGAAACTTTGCCGATGATTGGCGAGACCAGTTCTGCTGTGACAATTCCTGTCGGAACAGCAATCACCCCGTATCCCATGATCATGATGACACTTGCAACGGCGCGACCGAGTGGCGATTGTGGTGAGATGTCCCCATAGCCAACTGTTGTCAGGGTGGTGATAGCCCAGTAGCATGAGACGCCGATCGATGTAAATCCGCTTTCATCTCCTTCGATCAGATAAAGGAGGGAACCGGAAATCAGCACCATGGTCATGACTGCGAAGAGGAATACCGAAATCTTGCGTATACTGGCGCGCATTGCCTTAAGAAGAGTCTCGGCTTCGTTAAGGTACTGTGCCAACTTGAGAATTCTGAAGATCCTGAGCAGGCGCAGAACCCTGATGACCATCAGGTACTGCGAACCTGGCACTAGCAGACTGAGGTAGGTTGGCAGTATAGAGATAAGATCGATCACGCCATAGAAGCTTCGCGCGTAGCGAGCCGGTTTTCCGAGAGAAAGGATTCTGGCAAAATACTCGAGGGTGAAGAGCAGGGTGAAAAACCACTCCACTGTATAGAGCGCCTGGCCATGTTCTTCGCGAATCGCCGCAACGCTGTCAAACATAACGGCGATGACGCTCAGGATGATGGCAACAATCAAGGCGATGTCGAAGAGTCTGCCGGTTGGGGTGTCGGCTTCAAAGATGATCTCGTGCAGACGCAGCCTCCAGGCTGCCGGTTTACGGCTGCCTTTGGGCTGTGGTTTCGTAAATGGCCTGGAATGGGGATTTGTGCTCACGCTGGGCGGTCTCTCCGGTTCAGTAAAACGCTCGGCCATTCTGCCAGTTGCCAGTTAAACGGTCAACCTTCGATCGGTCTCTCTGCTGGTCAGAGATTTTTTCTGTTTCTTGTGTCATGCCTTACGCGCAATTAAAAAAGCCCCCAGGATCGAGGGCTCGAGAACTTTCTGCTGTAAACATTTATTTCTTTGCTGACCAGAGGCCATGCAGGTTGCAGTATTCGCGTGCGGTTACCTGCTGAGCGACAATCGGGAAAGTGGCCTCGGGGGCTCCGCCAGGCTGCAAATTCTGACGATAGACTTTGCCGTCGGCAATCAGCTCGATCCATTCGATGGAATGTTCCTCCAACATGGGATGAGGGACGCTGCCAACCTTGACCGTGATGTTTCCTGCACCGATATTGATAACTGGCACATGTTTTTCCTGGGCCGCATCCGTCGTGTTTTCAGTAAGCAGAACCATTTTTTGATTACAGCAACTCAGGGCACCTGGACCACCGTGTACGAGTTCAACCATGTTGCCGCACAACTCACACTTGTAGACTTCATTCAATTGAGGCATCATTTTTCTCCTTTACTTAGTTTAATAGTTGCTCGGTGATATTTGAAAGTGAGCCTGAGCCTGAGCATGAGCACATGTCGGGCAGGACTCGGGGGCTTAGTGACCTTCATGCTGATAGCCGCAGAATGCAGTGAGTATGTTGTTTTTAGTCCGGGTGTCATTGATAGACATTAGATCCCTCCCTGCAAAAATGAGTGTGCAGCAACTCGGAGACGGGATTATAGCACAATGTGAGCGGCATGCAATTTATGACTAAATAAGTTGTCTAGTCAAGAGGTTGTACGGGGTAGCTTGACTTTATTATTAATTGCTGACAAGTGATTCTTGCAGATGAAAACAAAAAAGCCCCCATAGAATTTAGGAGGCTTTTTTGTCCGTTTGAAATCCGGGTTACTTTGAGTGACAGTCGTTGCACTTGGTGGGGGCGTTTTTCTCCTTGTGGCAATCCTTGCATGCTGCACCATGAGCGGCATCTTTATCGATGGCGATCTTGGCCGGTGTCCCTTGATGACAGGCGGTGCACTCCATCTTCTCACTATGCGCCTTATGATTGAAGGTGACAGACCCTTTCTTGTTTTCATAAGTTACAGAGTCAGCAGCGTAGGCCAGGGTGAACGTAAAGGCAACCAGCATTACAGCAACAATCAGTTTCTTCATGTCTCTCTCCTTAGGGGGGTGTTGGTGACGCATGTTTGTTGGTGACTAGCAATAAGCTTTTGTTAATTTATGTGATCTAATGCAGCTGGTCAAGATTTTTCTGGCAATCTTTTTCTGGCAACAGTTATTTTACAATTTTTCTTATGGGAAGACGCTAACTTACTGTCAATTTTTTGCGAGGGTGTTATGATTGCATCCTTGGATGTAAATTTCAGGTTGGGAGTTGAACAATGATGCGTCTGCTTTTAATCGGGTTTTTTCTGCTTTTTCTGATGGGCTGTGCTTCTCAATGGGAGCATGCTACCAAGCGTTCAAGCGCGTTTTATGCTGATGACAGCGACTGTCAATCAGAAACTGGCGGTGCTTACCAAGGCATAGAGCCGGGCAAGGAAAGAGTGAGTTATGAAAGCTGTATGTGGCAGAAAGGCTGGCATAAAAAGCAAAGCATCTGGTTCTTTGATCCTGTAAGTCAGTAGTGATAACCAGTATTGTCTAACAACGGTGGTTGCGAATCTGCGGGCTCCTGTGTTTTATCTCAACGGGAAATTGAGTCGAGACGATAATGATCGCGAATGATGCGCAGGAGCTGGTTGACGCCCCGCAAGGCTTCGCGAAGCTGTTTTTGTAATTTCTCGGGTAACCGTAGCGGATCGATGGCGTTGCCTGGTTTGTTGCCAGCCGCCAGGTCGCTCAATTGCCGTCGCAGGCGAAGGTCGACCAGTTGTGTGAAGGCGTCACTGAGTGCTTCTGTGGCCTTTGTCGAGAGGACGCCGATTTCGCCGAGTTTTTCAAGTTTGTCCCAGGTTGTTCCCCTATCAATATTATGCTCCAAAGCGAGCAGGCTTGCTCCTTCCGTGATAGCAAAGATCCCGGATTTTTTGAGATCGATTTTGCCCCGATTAGATCCTATCCGTTCTACTTTAATGCGACCGAACATTCCCAGTGGTGCGGGAAATCGAACGATATTTTTAGCGACATAAGGGAAAAAAAGTTTATTGCCTCGAATTGTCTCCTGGATAAAGTCGTGCAGGTTTTTTTCCAGGGAATTGTCGCCATGAATGGTGCGGAAGTCCTGGAACATTCCGAAGTTGACCATGTTCTCACCTGTGGGAACGGAGATCCACTGTTCGAGGAGTTGCTGCCATTCGCTGAGACTGTGTTGCCATTGTGGATTGCTGGCCATAGTGTTGCCAGGACAGCGGGGGATGCCGACGAACTCGAGTGCCTCGACCAGCCTGTCAGCAAAACGGGTGCAATCTGCCAGTTCCTGAGGGGAGAGGTCGTCGGCGTAGATCATGGCGCTGTCCTGATCAGTCCGTAACGTCTGTTCGCCACGTCCCTCGCTGCCGAGTGCAAGGTAGGCGGCTTTGGCCGGAAGCGTTATTCCCTCCGCCTCCCTCATCAGGGTTATGATGCGTTGCGTGAAGCCATCGTTGAAGTGGGCGATTAGATGGACAAGGCTTCTGGTCTCGGCTCCCGCGTTCATGGCACTTCTCACCATGTCGAGAATGCGACTGCTGATCTCCCTGAGTTCCTGGATCGATTCGGCGGCCTCCATCTCCTGGATCAGAAAGAGCGGGCTGCTGGTCTGCTGACTGAGCAGGTCGATGGCGTTGATAACCCCGATCAGTTTCTGCTCGTCATTGACAACGGCCAGATGATGAATGTTGTTTTTGGCCATCATGAAGATAGCCTCAAAAACATAGGCCTGATAGTGGACAGTTGTTACGCCGGCATGCATGATGTCGCGAACTCTATACCCGGCAAGATTTTCTCCTGCGGAGGCGATCAGGTCGCGCAGTGCGCGCACGGACAGGATACCTCTCGGAACTTCATCCTCAACAACCACAAGCCCGGCAACGTTTTGCTCCCGCATAAGGCGGGCCGCTTCGATTACACTGATGTCGGGGGGACAGGTGACCGCAGGGCTGCGACAGGTGTTGCAGACATGCTGGAAGAAAAAACTCTGCTCATTAAAGTTACTGTTCAATACACGGACTCCAGAAATAAAACAGCAAAACTCGGGCCATTGTCTACTTTTTGAACGATTGATGCAACAGCTTGTTCCTCTCTTTGAACCTGAAAAAACTTGCCGCAAGATAAACAAAACGACACATTTACTAGCAAACTTGTGTTTTGTTGTTATACTCAGTCGAAGATCAAAAAAGTAAATAGAAAGGCTATGTTCCGGTCTGTTTTTAAGTCTTGATTTTACAGAAACGAAACAACGTTATATTTTTTTATTGACTCGGCTCCGAGACTCAAGCTATCTTCACTTTCAACCTCTTTAAATTGAGGGTTTTTGCGCTCAGAGCAAAGAGAACGTTGGTTAAATTCAGATTGTTTTGGTCTTTTATGAACGGCTTGATTTACGGTTAATTTGTTGGTTTCAGGCTCTGAAGTAAACGAAGTATTTAGGAACTTAAAACTTTGTCTCCCAATCTTTCCATGTGGTTAGTGAAGGAGGCCAAAACGGCGTCGGAGTTATTCCCAGTATCTTCCGGGCAGGGTTAAGGAGGTGAGTCAGGGAGCTTAAGATCTTGAGGTAACTCTACAGTTTTTTTTACTAACCTGAAGGAGGTTATTATGGACAAGAGTGGCAAAGCGTATTGGAAGGCAGTTTTAACCTTGGTGGCCCAGGTTCTCGCAGTCTGGTTCATCGTATCTTACGGGTTCGGGATCCTTTGGGCTGCGGAGCTCAACAGCATCATGCTTGGCGGTTACCCGCTGGGTTTCTGGTTCTGTCAGCAGGGGTCCATGTACATTTTCGTCGCCCTGATCTTCATCTATGCATGGCGCATGGGACAGATCGACAAAAAATTTGACGTTCACGAAGAGTAAGGGAGGAGCTATATAATGAGTCTTCAAGCAATTACTTATCTTGTTGTTGGTGCTACCTTTGCTCTGTACATCGGTATCGCAGTCTGGGCCCGTGCGGGCAGCACCAGTGAATTCTACGTCGCCGGCGGCAGCATCCACCCCGTCCTGAACGGTATGGCGACCGGCGCTGACTGGATGTCTGCGGCGTCTTTTATCTCCATGGCCGGCCTGATCTCCAACATGGGCTACGGCGGCGGTCTTTTCCTGATGGGCTGGACCGGCGGTTACGTTCTCCTTGCCATGTTGCTGGCACCCTACCTGCGTAAGTTCGGCAAGTACACCGTGCCCCAGTTCGTCGGTGACCGCTACTATTCCAAGGGTGCAAGTTCTGTGGCGGTTATCTGCCTGATCATCGCCTCGGTCACTTACATCATTGGCCAGATGACCGGCGTCGGTGTCGCCTTCTCGCGCTTCCTTGGCGTCTCCAATACCACCGGTATCTTCGTCGGTATGGGCATCGTCTTCATCTACGCGGTTTTCGGCGGTATGAAGGGGATCACCTACACCCAGGTCGCCCAGTACTGTGTTCTGATTTTCGCCTATACCATCCCGGCGATTTTCATCTCGCTGCAACTGACCGGCAACCCGATTCCGCAGCTTGGCCTCGGTTCCGATATGGCTGGCACCAGCGTCGCACTGCTCACCAAGCTCAACATGATCGTCACTGAGCTCGGCTTCCCGGAGTATACCACCAGTACCCGTCTCAGTACCCTGAACATGTTCGTCTACACCGTCTCGCTGATGATCGGTACCGCTGGTCTGCCACACGTCATCATCCGTTTCTTCACGGTACCCAAGGTCAAGGACGCTCGCTCCTCGGCCGGTTGGGCGCTGGTCTTCATCGCCATCCTCTACACCACCGCCCCCGCGGTTGCCGCCATGGCGAAGATGAACCTGCTTACAACCATTAACCCGCAAATCATGACCAATCCCGACATCACCGCCCCGGATGCCCAGCTCAAGTATGACGAGCGTCCCGACTGGATGAAGCGTTGGGAAGTCACCGGCCTGCTCAAGTTCGCAGACAAGAATGGTGACGGCCGCATCCAGTACTACAACGACAAGAGCAAAGACCCCAAGTTTGCAGCAGCCGGTTGGGCCGGTAACGAGCTGACAGTCAATGCTGACATCATCGTTCTTGCCAATCCTGAGATCGCTCTGCTGCCCAACTGGGTCATTGCCCTGGTGGCCGCCGGTGGCCTCGCCGCCGCGCTCTCGACCGCAGCCGGTCTGCTGCTCGCCATCTCTTCGGCGATCTCCCATGACCTGCTGAAAGATATGTGGATGCCCGACCTCACCGAGAAGGGTGAGCTCCTGGCCGGCAAGATCGCCATGGCCTGCTCGATTTTCGTTGCCGGTTATCTCGGTCTCAACCCGCCGGGCTTCGCCGCCGGCACCGTGGCCATTGCCTTCGGTCTGGCCGCCAGCTCGATTTTCCCCGCCCTGATGATGGGTATCTTCAACAAGAAGATGAACAAGGAAGGCGCCATCGCCGGTATGCTCTGCGGTATCGGTGTGACCATGTTCTACGTCTTCGCTCACAAGGGGATCTTCTTCATCAAGGGCACTGAGTTTGTCAGCAAGCTTGGTGGCGAGAACTTCTTCCTCGGCATCGAGCCGAACGCTTTCGGTACCATCGGCGCCCTGGTCAACTTCGGCGTGGCCTACGTGGTCAGCAAGGTGACCCCGGAATGTCCCGAGCACATTCAGCACCTGGTCGAAAGCGTACGTATCCCCCGCGGCTCCAAGGCTGTGGATGGAACCCACGCGCATTAATTCCGACTTAAATGTTGATTCGGCCTTGGCCTGATCATATCGCCCCGCCAGCCAGCCTGGCGGGGTTTTTTTACAGTTTTTGTTTGCTTGAACCGGTATCCTCGGGTACAAGAGAAGACGACTTTATCCTGGCACTTAAAAATTAGGTGCCAGCGGGAGTATAGAATGCTTGATATCAGTACTGCGATAAAATATCTTTTGTTTCTCGCCATCATCCCTATGTGCTTCATCTGGTTGCGCCGGGCCTATAGAATCTTCATCAAGCATGATTATTCTGAAGTCGCCCTGAAGGGAGGCGAAGCGCCAGCCAATCCTAAGAAATGGGCTCCGGTAACCGGTATCATAAATCTGGCGGCAGGAAGCATCGCCCTCATGATTCTATTGAGCGTGCCATTATGGGTTGCCTTTGGCATCCGTGTTGGTCCTTTGCATGAATATGGTTCATGGAGTTCGGTTGCCGGTATAACTCTCTGGTTCAAGGTTTTTGCCGATTATATCGTCAGTCGCCAGGCGCACCCATTTGTCGTCGGCCGCAAAAATGCCGAAAAGAAGGAAGCCAAGGAGAAGAGCTGATGACTTACCAGATGATTCATTCCTGTATCCGGGTCATGGACCTGAAGACATCAGAAAAGTTTTATCGTGAGGCCCTTGGTTTCGAGGTGGTGCGCCGCAAGGAGTACCCCGAGCACAAGTTCTCTCTCAGTTATCTGCGTTCTTCCGGCAGCGATTTTGAGTTGGAACTCACCTGGAATCACGATCAGGCAGAACCATATAAACTGGGCAACGGCTATTCTCATTTAGCTGTCTCAGTGAGTGACCTGGAAGGCTCGCACAAAAGACACGAAGAGATGGGACTGGCACCGAAACCTCTCAAGGGACTGCCGGGGCAAGGAGTGCGTTTTTATTTTCTAGCCGATCCTGACGGCTATCTGATTGAAATTGTGAAGCATTAAGCCCCGGAGGATATCATCTGAGTTAAAAGACCTCACAAGTTTGGTTAGCAGAAAGAACGTGTCGCAGGTCCCGCCTTGAAATCTTAAAGCCGTAGAGAAAAGCCTACTTTACAAAAATGGTCTGCAAATGAAACTTTGCAGGCCATTTTTGTAAGGTGCCCGCAAAAACGATGAAAAACGCGGGATTATACTCTGCCCTTTTCTTGCCATTAAACACATTTTCTCGTACAATGTCGCATAGTTTACCGTCAATCTTTGTAGCAATATTAAGTATTTCTGGCTTGTTACCATTAGGAATTCGCCTCATGTCGCATGTCTTGATCTTGTTGCTGGCTCTCCTGTGGCTTCCTCAGGTTGCTTCGGCCTGGTTTATAGATGACTTCATCTTGCCTTCTCGAAACAACCCGGAGGCAGTCAATATGAATGGTGATCCCTCGTCAGCGGCTATCGAAACCATAGAGTTTGGTCCGAGTGAAGAGGGCTCCGGTCAGGGGGGCAGTGAACTCGATGAGGATATCCAACCGGCAGGCTTTGAAGAGGCATCAACCGTTCCGGATTCTCAAAATGGGGCCAAAGAAATTCAGGTCGTTGCGGTTGATGCCGAGAACAGCGATGAAAACGTCCATGCAACTGTTGACGACCTTCAAAGGATGGTCCCAGAGCCCATGGTGATCGGTTTGGATGTTGTGGCTGATGTCGAAAAAATTCCGGTTATCGGCATTGATACAGAAGTCGCAGATAATCGAGTCAGAGAGATTGATCTTGACGTCATGGCGACGCTACAGGACAAGTCGTCTGATAACAACGTTGTGGTTGAATCACAAGAAATTCTGGTTGTTGTCGGCGATGCAGGCGTGACGGGTGAAAAAGACAATCAAGGTGTTATCGACGATCGGAACACAGAGCCTATGAACAACCCGCCTGGCAACAGCAATACCGGCCATGGTGAGGATGCGGTGGCACTTGGTGGCGTTGTTGAACCAGCTGCCAATAATGATAATGAGGTTGTAGACAATCCTCTGGAGATGACACCGGAAGTGCCTGTCTTGGCGGCAAGTGTCCCTGGCAGCACAATTGAGGAGACAGTATCCAATCCCGTCCCACTGGACACTGAAGAGACCCCTGACAACACTCCACAAACGGTTTCTGAAGCCACGAAGATCGAAACAGGTATTCAGGCTGAAGTGGAAGACACCCTTGTTGCAAATGACGAGGCCGGTTCGAACAATAAAAATTCCAAAGAGTCAGCAGGCAACGTCCCCGTCACGACGATTGCGGCCAAGACCTTCCCTGTCGACATAGCACCAAGTATCCCCGTTGACCTGACACCTGACCTGACCGCAGTCATCCCTGCTCCGAGGAGTGATGCAATGGACGGGAAAGCCCTGATGTCGATGTCAGGAGTCACGAAAAACGATGCGAGCGTTGACCTTAGCAAAGCGGTAAGAGACAAGCCTCAGCTCAAATCAGATGTAGTCAAGCCGAGCGGCATGTACGATTTACCCACCCTTCGTACGACTCCTGAATCTCCAACAGATTCACCGCATGCGTTTCCCTCCGCAACACCCTATACCGATTCGTTCACGGCGATGGATTTTGTCTTCGTAAAAGGCGGGTGTTTCATGATGGGAGGCAGCGGTTGTGGCTCTTTTGCAGAATGTTCAACAAATGAAGAGCCGGTGCATGAAGTCTGTGTGGATGACTTCTGGATGGGAAAGTATGAGGTTACCCAGGCGCAATGGCAGAAAGTGATGGGGGAAAATCCGTCGCGCTTCACGGGCCCCAATCGGCCGGTCGAGCAGGTCAGCTGGAATGATAGCCAGGATTTTTTGCAAAACTTGAATCGCATCAATGGTCATGGCTACCGCTTGCCGACAGAAACGGAGTGGGAGTATGCGGCGCGTAGTGGCGGGAGAAATGAGCAATGGGCCGATGAGGTTAGCAAGGAGTCCCTCGCCGACTACGCCTGGTACACGAGCAACAGCGGAGGCCAGACCCATCCGGTTGGCCAGAAGCGGCCCAACGGGCTGGGCTTGTATGATATGAGCGGCAATGTTTGGGAATGGTGCTCTGACTGGTACGATGGCGATTATTACGCACAGAGCCGTAAAGACAATCCTCAAGGCCCGTCGGAGGGGATGTACCGTATCCAGCGCGGTGGCAGTTGGCTGGATACGTCGCAGGCTCTGCGTGCAGGTTATCGCAAGTGGAGCAACCCGAGCTATCGCATCAACTTTCTTGGCTTCCGGCTGGTTTTCCCGGCGCCGTAGTGATAGTGAAAAAAGGGGTTGATTCATGCTCATCTATCGACTGACAATTCTTCTGCTTATGCTGACTGTTCTGGCCAGCAGCGCATTTGCTGGCGATTTCTGTGGTCTGGCCGACGATGTGGCAGAGAAGGCCGTCGTCACATTCGAAAGCAATCACGACGACTCTCTCAAATTGTTTATTATAGCCAGGGAACTATGCCCCGATGATGCCGCCGGGGCCTACAACCTTGGAGTGGCCTATTATCGTTACGGCAGCCTCGCCGAGGCGCAAAAAGCTTTTGAGGAGGCCGTCCTGAAGGATGGACGCAATGTCAAAGCACTAAATAACCTGGCCCAGGTCATTCTCGAACGACAGGGAGATGGTGAGCAGGCTTTGCGTTATGCCGAGAAAGCTGTCGAGAGAGGTAACTCTGCGGCGACACAGGAAACCCTGGCCCGCGCCCGGTTTGCGGCCGGTCAGGATGTTGAAGCGCTTGAGGGCCTGAACAAAGTTCTGCTCGAATCGCCGGAACAGCGCCTCAAGGCCGCTTACGACGATCTGCTCGATCGATACCTCGCAGCCCGGGTTGAGAAACTCAAGGCCGGTCAGTAGTTTTGATGTGCGGACCAAGTCCTCTGCCCCGTGGGGAAGTGAAAATTGAGAGATGGAGCAGACAAAAAAGAAACAGGAACCTACGGTAGCGCTAGCGACCGAAAGTCCCTGTTTCATCGTGGAGCCGCTGATCCGAATCGAACGGACGACCTGCTCATTACGAGTGAGCTGCTCTACCGACTGAGCTACAGCGGCAAACTTTGGCAAGGTCAAGATATTTAGCACAAACCTGCCGCGCTTTCAATCAATTTTCATGACACGGTCTGAGCCAGGTCACGACGAAACGCGTTGTCGAAAAGCTTCAAAGCAATCAGACAAGACCCGCCGCAAGATCCTCCCAGAGATCCTCAACATCTTCAATGCCGACAGAGATCCTCAACAGGTTTTTTGAAATGCCCTGCTGAAGTTTGTCATGTGCCGGAATTGCGGCGTGAGACATCGACCAGCAGTGGGTAAGTATCGTTTCCACTCCACCCAGGCTGGGGGCGATAATTGGCAACTTGACCTTTTCCAGGAGGCTTCTGATCCGGGATTCTTCCTTAAGCTCGAACGAGAGTACCGCCCCTGCACCGCTGGCCTGTGAGAAATGCAGGTCACGATCCTTAAAGTCTGCCAGGCCTGGAAACCAGACGTGAGCAACGGCGTGATGTGCCATGAGCCGCTCTGCAAGCTTTTGGGCGCTGGTCTGCGCCGCCTCAAGGCGGACCTTGAGGGTCTTGATGCCTCTTGAAAGCAGGAACGAGTCGAAAGGGGAGAGAACCGCACCAAAAGCATTCTGAAAGTATTTGAGGCGCTTTGCCAGACTCGCATCGGCGGTTGTGACAAGACCGGCGAGGATGTCGCTGTGACCGCCGAGAAATTTGGTGGCACTGTGGATGGTCACATCAATACCGAGATCAAGGGGGCGCTGCATCAGGGGAGTCATGAAGGTGTTGTCGAGCATGGTGATCAAGGCGTTATTTTTGGCTATCTCGACCATCGCGCGCAGATCGGTGATCTGAAAGAGAGGGTTGGACGGAGTCTCAAGAAAGAGCGCCCTGGTCTGCGGTGTGATGACAGACTTCACCGCATTGGCATCGGTAGTGTCAACCAGACTTACGTTTATGCCCTGCTGCGGCAGAACGCCGGTGATATACCGCCATGAACCGCCATAGAGAGCGTTGGATGCGATCAGGTGATCTCCACTTTTGAGCAGCGCGAGGGCACTACCGATAGCTGACATCCCGGATGCGTAGGCAAAGCCGCGCACTCCGCCCTCGAGCAGGGCTATCGCCTCCTCCACCTGCTCACGGCTCGGGTTGCCGCTACGGGCGTAATCGTACTCTCCGGAGGTCCCCGCCTCGTGATGATAGGTCGAAGCCTGATAAATCGGCACTGTTGATGCGCCGGTTGCCGGATCGCGATCCTTGCCCTGGTGAACCAGCAGTGTCGATGGTCGATAGTTGCTAGATGACATAATTATCCTCCGAAAGCTTGTTCAAGATCAGCGATGATGTCTTCTGGCGATTCCGTGCCGACAGAAAGCCGTAGCAGACTTTCGCAGATGCCGAGACGCTTGCGCTCGGCTTCCGGAATATCGCCATGGGTCTGCACTGCCGGCAGTGTCATCAGCGATTCTACGCCGCCAAGGCTCTCGGCAAAGGAGATCAATTTTAAACGTTTGAGAATGGACCTTGCCAAAGCGTCACTTTCAACCCTGAATGAAAGCATACCGCCGAACCCGCTCGCTTGTCTGCATGAGAGATCGTGTCCAGGATGATTTTCCAGACCGGGATAGTAGATGGCCGTGACTTTCGGGTGGTGCTCCAGCCAGCGAGCCACAGCCAGAGCGTTTTTGCAGTGACGATCAATGCGCAATGCCAGAGTCTTGAGGCTGCGTAAAAGCAGCCAGGAGTCGAACGGCGGCAGAATGGCCCCTGTTGAGTTCTGCAAAAAATAAAGTCGATCGCCAAACTCCTGCTCTCGGGTCACCAGGATGCCGGCACAGAGATCATTGTGACCACCAAGATATTTGGTGGCGCTGTAGATGACGACATCGGCGCCAAATTCAAAAGGACGCTGCAATATCGGACTTAAAAAGGTGTTGTCGACGGCAAAGATCAGTTTGTGTTTACGGCAGAGTTGACCGAGAGCAGAAAGGTCTGAGATCCCGAGCAGAGGATTGCCCGGGGTTTCAATTAGCATAGCTTTGGTTTGCTCTGAAATGGCCGCAGCTACTGCAGCGGTATTCGTGGTGTCGACATAGGTGACGGTGAGCCCGAAACTGGCAAAAACCTGATCGAGAACGCGATAGGTGCCACCGTAGAGATCCTCGCTGACAACCAGATGATTACCCTTGGAAAAATGCAGGAAGAAGGTGGTCAGGGCGGCCATCCCGGATGAAAAGGCCAGACCACGAACGCCTCCTTCCAGTTGCGCAACCCCTTCTTCCAGTACTTGCCTGGTCGGGTTTACAGAACGGGTGTAGTCATAGCCGGTTGATTCGCCGACACCTGGATGGCGGTAGGTTGCGCTTGGGTGAATCGGCAGGCTGATTGCTCCGGTCCGTTTGTCGACACCGACGCCAAGTTGCACCAGGCAGGTTTCTTGGGAATACTTGTGTGCTGGTTTCATCTGACCTCCTCGTTTGGTGAGAAGGGAAATAAAAAGCCCCTTCTCGGATTCTTGAGAAGGGGCCTGGAGAGACAGAAATAGAAAGTCCTCTAAGCTCCGTCCCCATCTTTCCCCGCAAAACCGGGGCAGGAATTAGCACCTGTCACCCTCCTTTGCATGGAGCTAAGACGGGTCGGTTGCTGTGGCTTCAAAGGGCCTGTCCCTCCACCACTCTCGATAAAGACGCTGCTGTTAAGCAACTATGTAAGATAGAGATAAAGAATCTCGGATTAAAAGTCAACCAAAAAAGTAATGTATGGTGACCGTTAACTGGTTGCTCTTTGTCAGAATAACTCAGACAATACCCTCATAAAGAACGCTGGTTAGGTAGCGCTCTCCGGAATCCGGCAAAATTACGACGATCGTTTTGCCCTTGAATTCAGGGAGAGCCGAAAGCCTGACGGCGACTGCCGCTGCGGCACCGCAGGAGATGCCGGCAAGAATGCCTTCTTCGCGGGCCAGGCGGCGGGCATATTCAATCGCCTCGTCGTTACTGACCTGCTCGACGCGGTCAACCAGCTTCAAATCAAGATTGTCAGGAATAAATCCGGCACCGATACCTTGTATCTTGTGCGGGCCGGGCTGCAGAGCTTCTCCGGCGAGTTTCTGCGTGATCACCGCACTGTCAGAAGGTTCCACGGCCACCGAAAGAATCTGCCTGGCGCGGACTTCCTTGAAATAGCGGGAGATACCGGTAATCGTGCCGCCGGTGCCGACTCCGGAAATGAGTACATCGACATGACCATCGGTATCGTCCCAGATCTCAGGACCGGTAGTTTTTAGGTGAATGGCCGGGTTTGCCGGATTCTTGAACTGGTGCGGCAGAAAATATCGGTCCGGATCGCCTGCGGTAATCGCTTCCGCTTCGGCGATAGCGCCGCCCATGCCCTTTGCGCCAGGGGTCAGGATCAGGTTGGCACCTAACGCCTTGAGAACTTTACGGCGTTCCAAACTCATCGTTTCAGGCATGGTCAGGGTGATGGGGATGCCGCGTGCTGCTGCGACAAAGGCGAGGGCGATACCGGTGTTGCCGCTGGTTGGTTCAATAATTTCCCGTCCGGGACCGAGCAGCCCCTTCTCTTCAGCATCCCAGATCATCGAAGCACCGATGCGGCACTTGACCGAATAAGCCGGATTGCGACCCTCGATTTTTGCAAGGATTATAGCTCCACCCTCTGATCCTATACGATTCAGGCGTACCAGTGGAGTGCGCCCGATCGAAAGCGAATTGTCTTTATACACCTGACCCATGACAAGCTCCTTTTCTGATTAAGTAACCAGTTATTTTACAATAATTCATACGCACGAGGAAATTGTATTCAGGAAAACACATCTTCATACTGTAATAAATGAACAGTACTAAGACTCAGCATTATAGTCAAGTATAAGATTGAACAATACCAGTATACCAGAATATTGATGTGCCATGAGTGGTTATCAGTGAAAAGATTGTGTTACGGAGGATGAAGTCCTTGAAGGTGAGTTGAAAAAATGGCGCGGTCCAGACAATCAGCCGCCCAGGTAGGCTTTTTTAACCTCGGGATTTCCCAGTAATTCTTGACTGGTTCCTTCGGCGGCAATTTCTCCGGTGTCCAGGACGTAGCCGCGGTGGGCCAGATGAAGGGCAAGATGAGCGTTCTGTTCGACAAGCAGGATAGTCATGCCCTCTTCATTCAACCTTTTGAGGGTGCGAAAGAGGTCATATTTAAGGCGCGGGGCCAGCCCCATAGAGGGTTCGTCTAAAAGCAGGAAGTTACAGCCGGTCATCAGAGCGCGGCCGACGGCAAGCATCTGCTGTTCACCGCCGGAAAGAGATTCGCTGCGTTGCTTTCGCCGTTCATGCAGACGTGGGAAAAGATCAAAAATCCTTTGGTACTCAGGTTTGAGATCAGCACCCCGTTCACGGGAATAGGTGGCCAGTTCCAGGTTTTCCATAACTGTCAGGTTGCCGAAGATGCGACGACCTTCAGGAACCAGTGCCATCTTAAGATTTTTGACAACATCGCTGGGCCTGGTTTTCAGAATCGATTCTCCGCGGAATTTGATGTCACCGGCAATCACCCGGGGTGCCTCTGGGGGAACCAATCGGCAGATACTGTGCAGGCTGGTGGTCTTGCCAGCACCGTTAGCACCGATCAGAGTCACGATCTCACCCTCGTTGACATGGAAACTGATCCCATGCAATGGCTGGATGTTGCCGTACTTGACTTCAAGATTTTCGACAGAGAGCAGCATCAGATAATCTCGTCTCCGAGGTAAGCGGTGATGACGGCCGGGTGGTTGCGAATCTCTTCTGGAACTCCCTCGGCTATGGTCTCTCCAAAGTCGATGACCTTGATATGCGTACAGAGCTCCATCATGACATCCATATGATGCTCGATCATCCAGATGGTGACATCAAAGTGACCATGAATCCAGCGTACCAGACGGATCAGCTCCTTGATGTCAGATGAGTTCAAACCGGCAGCTGGCTCATCGAGCATCAGCAGGCTGGGCTTGCTGGAGAGGGCGCGGGCGATCTCCAGCTTGCGCTGGGTTCCGTAAGGGAGATTCTTGGGGAACTCGTCGGCGAAATCCTGCAGGTCGAATACTTGCAGAAGCTCACGGGCTTCCTCTTCGATCTGACGCTCTCGTGATTGATAACGACTGCTACGGGCGATCGCATGAAAGAAACCATACTCCAGCTTGCCGTGCTGTGCGACGCGGATATTGTCCAGCACCGACATGTCATTCCACAGGCGGATGTTCTGAAAGGTTCGCGCGACACCCAGTCCGGTTACCTGGTGAGGTTTCATGCCAGCAGTATTGACACCATTAATCAGGATTTCGCCACTGGTTGGTTGATAGAAGCCGCTGGTCAGGTTGAACACAGTTGTCTTGCCAGCACCGTTTGGGCCGATCAGGCCGATCAACTCTCCCGGCTGCAGGCTTACGTTGAAATCGGAAACTGCTGTCAGCCCGCCGAATTGCTGGGTCAGGTGCCTGATTTCGAGAACCGGTGCAGAATTTATGTCAGGTTTTGATTCATTCATAACTAAACAACATTCGTGGTGGAAATCACTTGAATTTATAGAATCGTTTCAGCCACGGAAAAATATCTGATAGTTCCCGATTGCCCATGATCCCCTCAGGACGGAACTGCATAACAATGATCAGCAGCAGTGGGATAACGACCCACTTGATAATCTGCAGCGGGCGTAGAGCTTCGAGCAAGATGGTGAAGATGATTGCTGAGAGGATCGAGCCGCTCAACGAAGCCATGCCACCCAGGTAGACCATCACCAGCACCTCGGTTGATTTCAGGATGTTGAAGGAACCGGGGTTAACGTAGCCGATGATATACGCAAAGAGGCCTCCGCCAATCCCGGCCAGGCCTGAGGAAACCATGAAGGTCACAGTCTTGATCTTGTTGGTATTGACACTCATAATCTCTGCCGCCACTTCGTCCTGGCAGATGGCATTGACCCCTTTACCGAAGGTCGAGGAGACGTAACGGCGGATCACCCAGACGCAGAAAACGGTAAAGACAAAGACCCAGATCGGCATCCAGGGCAGGTCAACAACGTCTTCCATTGCTGAAATTACCTGCTTCATCCCCATGAAACCACGTGAGCCACCTATTCCACCAATGTTCTCGATGGTGCTGATTACGATGTAATTAGCTGCGATGGTAATGATCGCCAGGTAGTCGCCACGGGTCTTATAAGAAGGGATGGCGACCAAAAGGCCAGCTATTGCGGCGGCAACACCGCCAGCCAGAATTATAAAGGGGAAGGCATAGAGGGCCCATTCAGGGTCGAGTAGCGGCGCGCCAAAGATCTTGTCCTTGGTAAAGAGCCAGACACCGAGAATCGAGGAAACATAAGCGCCAACGCACATGAAGCCAGCGTGCCCACAGGAGAATTCTCCCATGTTGCCATTAACCAGGTTGAGGCTGGAGGAGAGGATTATATTGACCCCCATGAACATCAGCACTGAGAGAGTGTACAGGCTGAGTAGCTCCTCGTAGGCAACGTAGGTCAACAGGCCGCCGCAGACGACCAGGATCAATTGTATTGAATAACGTCTCAACATAAAGTCAGATTCATTGGCCACAGAGGCACGGAGACACAGAGAAAATCATTTAGCTACGGATTGAACAGAGAGAAAAGGGCAGACGATTTTAAATAATAGTTCTCGTTTTGCCGTTCTCCGTGTCTCTGTGCCTCCGTGGCAGATCTTAGATTTTAGTTGTCTTGGCAATTCCGAAGAGCCCCGTCGGCCGGAACGCCAGGATGACTAGTAACACAGTGAATGCAATCAGATCCCGGAAAGTCGAAGGGAAAAAAGCGACCACCAGAATCTCGACAGCACCGAGCAGGAAGCCGCCGAGGAAAGCCCCACGAATGTCACCGATACCGCCGACCACGGCGGCGATAAATGCTTTCCAGCCGATCAGTGCTCCCATGTAGGGGTCAAGGATCGGGTAGGACATCGCGAACAGTATGCCTGCAAGACCGGCCATGCCCGAACCGAGCACGAAGGTGATGACAATGATGTTGTCCATCGGGATACCCATCAAAGGCACAGCGAACTTATCGTAAGAAATTGCCCGCATCGCCATACCGACTCTGGTTTTTGTGACGATTTTATGCAGTGCAAAAAAAGCCAGAATAGTCGTCACGATAACGGCAACCTTGAGGTTGGTGAAGATGACCCCGCCGACGTTGTAGATATTTTCAGTGATCATCGGCGGGAAAGCTTTACGGCTGGCACCGAGCACGGCCAGATTGGCGTTCTCAAGAATCAGGCCACACATCAGGGCAGTAATGACGACATAAAGCCGGTTTGCACCTTTGCGGCGCAGTGGTCGGTAGGCGATACGCTCGAGAGCGACACCGACCATCGAGGTCAGGATCATTGTGAGTGGAATCGTCAGCGCCAAGGCAACCCAACCGGGTAACCCGGCTGCGGTGAGAAAGAAGGTCGCCACAAAGAAGGCGATATAAGCGCCGACCATAAAGATGTCGCCGTGGGCAAAGTTGATCAGGGTCAGTACGCCATAGACCAGGGTGTAGCCTAGGGCGATCAGGGCGTAGAAACTCCCCCACTGCAGGGCATTAATAATGTTTTGAATTATGGTTACGAGCACTTGGCTAAAATCCCGTGAAGCGCTTATTACGCAAATGACAGGCTGGAACTAAGTCCCAGCCTGTCATGTTGTACCTCAATCCGATTTTCTAATCAACCGGTGAATTAACGTTAGGGGCAGACCGACTTGGTGAATTCGAACTCACCAGTCTGGCTAATCTTGACGACAACAGCACACTTGATGGGGTCGCCCTGCTCGTCAAACTTCATCGAGCCGGTGATACCCTCGAAAGTGGTGATGGCCGCCATGCCTTCACGAACGGCTTTGCGGTCTTTTTTAAGTTTTCCAGTCAGCTCGCCAGCATTTTGGATGGCCAGCAGGACGACGCGAGTTGCATCCCAGGTCAGAGCGGCGACGTCGTCAGGAGTGGCACCGTACTTGGCGCTGAATCGATCGATGAATTCCTTGGTGGCACCGGTGGCGCCAGCGGCTGCGTAGTGAGTGGAAAAGGAGAGTCCTTTGCAGTCGTCGCCGCACAAGGTCATCAGTTCTGCGGAGCCCCAGGAGTCTGATCCCATGAACTCACCTTTATAGCCAAGCTTGCGTGCCTGAGGAACAATCAGCGCGACCTGGTTGTAGTTGTCGGGAACAAAGATAAAGTCAGGTTTGGTGGCGATGATCGTGGTCAGCTGGGCGCTGAAGTCCTGGTCTTTGGTGCCATGGCTCTCGAAAGCGAGGACGGTGTTGGCGCCCATTTTCTTCTCAAACTCAGCTTTGAAGATTTCGGCCAACCCCTTGGAGTAGTCATTGGACAGATCGTAGAGAACAGCAGAAGTTTTTGCGTTGAAAGTCTCAACAGCAAAGTTGACGGCAACCGGACCTTGAAAGGGGTCGAGGAAAGCAGCACGGAAGACCCATGGGCGATTAAAGGTAGTGTCAGGATTGGTCGACCAGGGGGTGACCATAACGGTTTCGTTGTCATTGGCTACCTGGCCGGCCGGTACGGCCTGCTTGGAGGAGTTGGGGCCGATCATCGCCAGGACTTCATCTTTCTCGATCAGCTTGAGAGCGGTGGTCACGGCCGATTCAGCTTTGGCCTCGTTGTCCTCGTAGATGAACTCAAGCATGTATTTTTTGCCGCCGACCTCGAGGCCGCCAGCGCCATTGATGTCAGCCTTGAGCATTTCAGCAGATTGTTTTGACATTTCGCCAACTTTTGGAATGTCGCCGGTCAATGGGATGTTGAAGCCGATTTTGATTGTGTCAGCGGCGAGGGCGGGAGTCGCAAACAGGGCGACCAGGGACAATACAATAAGAAATCTCAGCTTTTTCATCTGTCTCCTCCACGGGTTTAATGTACACCAGATACTGTGTGCCACGGAATGTGGAACATAAAAGGGAATTAATTTTATTTGCCTTGTAAAACCAGACGTTTAAGTACACCAGCCTGAGACGTATTTGTCAAGTCGGTTTGCCCGTTTTTATTGTCCTCCAGCTGTTGACCCTAACGGTATCCACCTGATGAGATCTGTCCAGGTGCAGCACCAGGTCGGCCCGGTCAGGCATTTCGGTAAGCATATGCCGGGTCAGACGTTCATAGTGCATGATAAATCGACGCAGAGCCGCGTCATCCATAAGCTTGGTGATTGTAACCCCCGGCGATTGCGCTGCAAGTTTTTTCTCCTGTAGCCCCCGCCAGGCAAAGACGCTGTTCATATCGGGGACCTCCAGCATGATCAACAGGTCGAGCATGGCAAACAGGGTGCTATAGTCACCGGCAAGTTGCGTGTTGACATGATGACGCCAGAGGCCCCGTGGATCTTCCTGCTCTTCTAGAATGTTGACCGGCTTGTCCAGGTCGTCGTCATGCTGGGGTCGGGCGCCAACGCACCAGCCTTCGAACAGAATAATGTCAAACGGCAGTTCAACCACCTGCCATGCAGCGCGATGAGAACGATCATCGATGGCCTTGTCGAAAGACGGTATGATGATTCTTTTCCCGGGGTTTTGAGCTGACAGCTCTTTCAGGAGTTTCATACCCATACCGACGTCGTGGGTGCCGGGCACGCCGCGTGTCGCCAGGAGCGGATGCACTTTCAAGCCGAGCCGGTTACGTTCTGCTCTGGTTTGATAGAGATCATCAATGGAGAGAGTGGTGACCCGCAGGCCGAAGCCGCTTTGCAACAGCACGGTCAACAAGCTGCAGAGGGTGGTTTTGCCAGAGCCCTGCGCACCGTTTATGCCGACAACCAGGGGGGCTGTTTGCATGCCTGTGGCTTTTGCCAGCGCCGCTGCCAAGGGCAGGTAGATGCGCGACAGGATTGTCTCCGGCAGGCCGGTAATCTGTAAAGCGGTCAGGGCTCGTTGAAACGGCTCACAGAGCCGGGTGTGCAGAAGTGACAACTCTTGATCAGTCAGGCCGTGAGTCTGGGTCGGCAAAGTGTCGTGGTAAGTCATGAGTCGGATTATACTCAGTACCTGATCTTGACAAAGGGTGATTTGATCGAGGCCTTGAGTGCCTCTTCCAGGGTTCGTATTCCCTGGGCTTCCAGAAGCGGAATCAGCTTCAAAAGAATCTCTGCGGTAACCAGCGCATCGCCCAGGGCTGTATGTCGCCCGACGATCGTGATGTTGAAGCGCTCGGCAATGGCATCGAGGGAATGGCCTTCCTGGTTCGGGTGCACCACTGAGGAAAGCAGCAGCGTGTCAAGGACCGGGTTGTCAAATTGCAGTCCTGTGGCCTCCTCTTTCAACTGTAGAAAGCGCATGTCGAAAGCGGCGTTGTGGGCAACCAATACGGAATCCTGGACAAACTTGTGAAAGACCGGCAAAACCTGGTAGATGGTCGGCTGTGACGGCAGCAGCTCGGGGTCGATGCCGTGGACCTGTACAGAGGAGTTTGGCACCGGCCGCTGCGGGTTGACCAGCTGGTCGATGCATTCATTGTGCAGCAGCCGACCGTTGACGATGCGCACGGCGCCGAGTTGAACAATTTCATCCCCCTCGGAAGGATTGAGGCCGGTTGTCTCGGTATCGAAGGCTACGAAGGTTAGCTTACGCAGCGCCACCTCGCCGAGCGCGTCCTGACCTGGCTGGTGGAAGAGATCGAATTCGTAGGAGACGGGCCGGGGGCCAACTGCAGAATGCAGGTCAGCACGCTCTTCGACGAGTGCGGTCGGCAGGGTCAGGCTGACGCCGTTGCAGAAGTCTCGTTCTGCCTCCATAAGGGTGATTGCTCCTTCATGTCCGGTAATAATGGTTGTCGGAGAGTCTGACGCTCCTTCGCTGGCCATGAAGAGCGGGGAGGCCATCCAGTCGCGGACTGTCAGGCTGGAAACAATTTGCTCTGTCCATTGCAATGAGAGGGTCGCCGCGGGGCCGAAGTTGCTATTGATCTGCAACCTCATGGCAGTGATCCCGTATTCGGCGTTCAAAAGGCCCGCCAGGTTTGTAACCAGCTGCACGATGGCATAGCTGTCTATCTTCAGCCAGATGGTTTCCTCGGCAAGGGCTTCAGCCTGCATTGCGAAGCGATCGTGAAGATTCCTGGCGATCAGTTTCATGAGGGTGTCGGCCAGAACATTCTCTCGATTACCATAAGCACGTCGATGTTCACTGTAGAGTTTCCTGGCCAGCGCCAACTGCTCTTCAAGGTCACTACCGATCTGCTTAATGACCTGGCGATGACGATTGCAGGCGACATCGCCGGTGTCCGGCAGATCGCCGACGGCATTGATCCCCTTGTGCAGCTTGCCGAGCGAATTCTGCACAGCGTCAATCATGCCCTGCAGCAATCTATCTCGCTCGTTGTCAGCCTCGACTTCGCCAGTAATGTCCTCCAGAGAAAGAACGAAGCCGGAGAGGGCCCGGGTCTCCCCTTCGTTGATAGCGACCGGTGCCATATTGACTCGTATAAAGCGGCTGCCGCATAGTTTTGTCATCAAGCCGAGGGCCGGTTTTGCCTGGTCTTCGGCAAAAGCGTGGTTCATGACTTCCAGGCTATGGACCAGCGGACCTCTCTCCAGGGTTCCAAATATGGAGCGACCCAGACCGATGGCCCCGCCGTTTTCCTGAGCCGTCTTCGTTGGCTGCAGCATCTCCTGGGCCAGGGGATTGTAAAGCAGAATTTTGCCGTCCCTGTTACAGACCACGACCCCACAGGGCAATTCCGACATCAGTGCGGCAAGGCGATTGCGTTCTTCCTTGAGGGCAAAGCTTGATCGGAGGATCCTGCCATCGACCTCATTCTGCAACTTCTGGAAGGCTTCGGCAGATTCGTTGATAACGCTTGCCAGCATAACCAGCTCATGAGCGCCAGCGATCGTGATGCGATAGTTCGGGTTGGCTGTGGTGATCAGGCGTGCCTGTTCAGCCATGCGTAAGACCGGAATGATGTAATAGCGAAAGAGCAGGCTGACCATGGTGCAGATGAAAGCGACCAGGATGATCGAACCGATAAACGGGAATGGGATCAGTTTATCAAAAAGTTCTGCAAAGAGGGCTTTCTCATCCGTTGCCAGGTTCAGGTAAGACGCTTCAAAGCTGCCAAGGAGGACAGTGAAGATAACAGTGATAATCCCGGTCAGGAATAGCCAGTATTTGACTGTCGGGGACAATTTTTCGTCAAGGCGTTTCAGCAAAACAGGCTCCTGAGTGTGGGGCATTCACCATACATATGAGTATAGTATGCAACATCCGTGGGCAGGTTCAACCGTAACCGGAGGTTTATCCTTTTTGATTCGTTGATCAATATCAAAACTGGCTGATCCTCTCTCTCTTTGCCGTTTCCACTGCCTCCTGAAGAAGAGTCATCAGCTCCGCGCTCTCACGGTCGGGGTTGTAGCGGTCCGGGTCGGAACGGGAAAGGTTTCGTCGGCGCTCCGGATCGAGCAGTTGCCGGGCAAACCGGGTCAAGTCCTCCTCATTGTTGTAGAGAAGACCGTTGATATCATGTTTGACCACCGCGGCATTGCCGGGAATATTGCGGGCCAGGATCGGGATGCCGATGGCCGCCGCCTCAAGCAAGGTATTGGCAAGCCCTTCCGATTGAGAATTATTGAGTATGACATCGGCACCTCGCATGGCATTCGCCATGGCGGCTTGTGGGATGACGCCGAGGTAGCTGGCCCAAGGCCTTTTCGCTACTTCTGACAAAAAAGATTGACCATAATTTTCATCGAGAACCGGGCCGCAGAAGGCAAGCTGCAAAGTGGTCCCCTCTGCCGCAACCCGGTCGAACATGGTCAGCAGTCCCAGAATTCCCTTAACCGGGCGCAATCCCGCCGGGCAGAGAAAGAGGGTCCGATCCTTTGCCAGGGCATGCCTGTCGCGCAGAGAGTAGTCTGCCGTACCCAGAGTAATGCCCGGCACCAACACGCGCAGGTTGCCGGCCAATTCCGGATGACTTGCGGAGAGATTGGCAGCGATGAGTGGATTTTGAAGAAGGGCGATTCGGGCCTGACGCAAGACCGACTGGATGACCTTCCCTTCCGCAGGGTCATCCAGACCGTGATTGACATCGGTACCGGTGAGAAAGACCACGCAGGGAAGCTTCAGGCCGGTGCTTGATTCCAGCCAGGGCTTGCCCGTGCGGTAGGCGTGCAAAAGCAGGGTGATGTCCGGGCAGAAATCGAGCAGCTGTTGCCTGAGCAGGCCGCCCGAATGCAACCGGGTGCCGTGCAGGGCTACATGGTGACCACGTTTTGCCAGCCCCTGCTGAAACCGCCTGGCCGTCACCCAGTTGCCGCTGGTGCGATCCTGCTCCGGCACAACGATCAGGATGCGCATGGCAGTTCCCCAAAAGTACAGAGCCGGATCTTGCGGAGTGCGATGATCTCCTGAGCCTTGGCCGAGCACAGGGCGTCCAGTTCGATGCGGCGTTGTGGATTTTCGAACGGTCTGCCCTGCTCACGGGGGTAGCCGGGATGGGTCATCAGTTCCCAGCTGCCCTGCGGTAGATTCTCCAGCAGAATGCAGAGAGTGCTGGTGTCAAGGCCATGCAACAGTGGCATCCCCAAAAGCCCCTGCGGCACCTTGATGCCGGCCGCAACGATCGTTGCATGTGCGGTGCCACCCAGGCGCCGGTACAAGTTCATCTCCTCGGCGAGGGAGTCGTGTGTCTCCGTACTGCAGGGCTCTGCCGGCAGGGACGAGCGCATGGCGCCGATGCCGAACTCGCCTGCCAGCGCGACAATTATTTCGGTCAGCGGCGGAAATATCTGGCAATGCTGATGGCCATCGAGGTGGTCGGGATCAAGTCCGCAATGCAGAACCAGTTCAATCTGGGCGGAAAATTCCTTGCGGATAGCGGTGTGGTCACAGGTTTCGGCTGACAGCTGTTGGCGCAGCCACTGCTTGCCCGGCAGATTGCCGCAGGCATCTGTCACCCCCTTGATCTGACCGGTCAGGGCCCGGCCTTCAGAGAGATTCAGATGGACGCCGATTGGCAACCCGGTTGCCTTGACCTGTTCGACAGCCGTATTGAAAGACTGCCCGTTGGCGAGCAGCGAAGAGCTGGTGACGATCCCCTGCCTGAAAGCCTCGAGGATGCCGCGGTCGCGATCGGGGTTGATGCCGAGATCATCGGCATTGACAATTAATGAAATCATGGAGGGGATTGTAAAGCAGGTTGGCGTTTTCGGCAATTATCTTGGCAGGCTCATAAAATCGCACTCATCATCAGGCAACCACGACAACGGTGACAGTTTTCCGATCCTTGCCACTGCCGATAGTTATCTCTTCTCCGCAAACCCTGCCGAGCAGAGCACGACCCAGAGGCGACTCCGGCGTGATGACAATATACTCCGTGTCATCGCCGGCCAACTTCAACCCCCCTGCGGCAGGGCCCAGAAAGACCTGTCGGCGGCTGCCATCTTCGGCCTCGATGGTAACCGAAGCGGTCAAACGGATGGGTGTTTTTTCATCAAAATGACGCAGCGTCAGGTTCCGGTAATTCTCCAGTGACTGGCGAATTTCCTGGGCGCGGTTAGCGTGCCCTTGCGCTATATAGGAGGCTTCCAGCCCGGTGGTGTCATACTTGTTGTCGGGAAGACATTCTTCGTGCGTGGCGGCAGCATGGGCGGTTCTGGCCGCCTCTGTCAGGATGGCCAGGTCGGCCGTCAGGATTGCGATGATTTTGTTTAGGAGCGTTTCTTTGTGCATGGAAAGAGCTTCTCACAAGGATATGGATGGATGCAAGGTGGAGCAATGACACGAAAAGGTGGCCTCCCGATCGGGACACATATTTTTGGGTGTTTCGAACTTGGAATTGTAAAATCTGCAAATATGTATTAGTTGTTGAGTGTTGGGGTCGGCGCCCAGGAATATTTTCAAGAGCTGGCCGCTATGAGTGCTTTCTTCCTTGCCGAGTGAATACATGACAAAAAAAACCGCAGCTCAAATTCTGGTCGATTGCCTGGTCGTCAACGGCGCCGACCGAGTCTACGGAGTGCCTGGCGAAAGTTACCTGGCCGTTCTGGATACGCTCTATGGGCGAAATGACATTCACTTTTTGAATTTCCGTCAGGAGGGCGGGGCGGCCATGGCTGCCGAGGCATACGGCAAGCTCACAGGACGCCCCGGTGTCTGCATGGTAACACGCGGTCCGGGCGCGACCAATGCCAGCGCTGGCGTGCATGTGGCGTTTCAGGATTCGACGCCGATGATCCTGCTGATCGGCCAGGTTGGACGAGGCATGCTGGAGCGCGAAGCCTTCCAGGAGATCGATTACCGGCGCATGTTCGGCCAGATGGCCAAGTGGGTCGCCCAGATTGATGATGCGACGCGGGTGCCGGAATTTATCAATCGCGCCTACGCCACCGCGACTTCCGGACGGCCGGGCCCGGTGGTCCTGGCTCTGCCCGAGGATATGCTACGCGAGCTCGTCGATGAGCCGTGCCTGCCACCACCGGCAAAAACCGTGCTGCCGGCCCCTTCGGCCCGGGACATGAGCGCCTTGGCGGCGTTGCTCGCTGCCAGCCAAAGACCGTTGCTGCTGATCGGCGGTGGCGGTTGGTCGACGGCTGTGTCCGATCATGTCAAAGCCTTTGCCGAGGCCAACCAGGTTCCGGTTGCGGCCAGCTTCAGGTGCCAGGATTACCTGGATAACGAACACTCTCATTATGTCGGCCACGTCGGCATCGGCATCGACCCCAACCTTGCAAAACGCGTCAGGGCGTGCGACCTTCTGATCGTGCTCGGTCCCCGGCTGGGCGAAATGACCACCAGCGGCTACCAGTTGCTGACCCCGCCGCAAACCGCCATGCCGTTGATCCATGTTCATGCCGACGTTGAGGAACTGGGGAGGGTCTACCATCCGACCCTCGCCATCAATGCGGCAGCGGCGACCGCCGCCGCTGCTTTGTCCGCGCTCGATGCGGTGCAGCGCAAAATCGACCCCCACTGGTTGAGTGAAGCGCGGCAGGCCTTTGCGCTTTTCCGCCGCGGCCAGGATTCGCCCGGGTCCGTTCAGCTGCGGGCCATCGTCAAGTATCTGGGCGCTACTCTGGCCGCTGATGCAATTGTGACCAACGGCGCCGGCAATTATGCCATCTGGCTGCATCGCTTCTTTGCGTATCGTCAGTATCGCACCCAACTCGCTCCCACCTGTGGCTCCATGGGCTATGGATTGCCTGCCGCGGTCGCTGCTGCAGAGTTATATCGCGACCGGCCGGTGATCTGTTTTGCCGGTGACGGCTGCTTTATGATGTCTTGCCAGGAATTTGCCACGGCAGTTCAATACGGCTTGAAGCTGGTGGTGATTCTGGTCAACAACGGCATGTACGGCACGATCCGCATGCATCAGGAACGCCGGTATCCCGGTCGCGTCTCGGCCACAACATTGGTCAACCCTGATTTCGCCGCCATGGCGCGAGCGATGGGCGGGTTTGGCGCCACTGTCACCAGAACCGGGGAATTTGCCGGCGTTTTCGACCAGGCCCGGGCCCATGCCGGCCCGTCCCTGATCGAAGTCCGGATCAACCCCGAAGCGCTGACCCCCGATATCTCACTGATCCCTGACATGAGTAGAGTGAGCCGTGATTTATGAGTATCATGACTGAAATGAAGGAGATGGCCCTGGGAATCGGCTCGCGTTTTCATATTCCGAAGATTGCCGGGATCGTCCTGCCGCCCTTCGCTGAAGGAGGCCAGTCCAAAGGCTCTGAATTCATGGCCATGGCCCTTGAAAATGGCGCAGGAGGGCTCAGCTATGTTCTGCTGCCCGACAGTGCAGCTGAGGACTACAGAACATTAAAGCCTCAGGCGTTTATCAATACCCGTCCGGAACAGTATGCGGAGGCTTTCGGTGGACCAGACCCTGTACAAAACATGTTGGGGCTGGCTGCCATAAACGCCATTTGTCAGCATGTCATGCGCCTCACAGGACGCGTGCCCGGCGCCGCCACGGATTCTCTCGGACTGTTGAATATCGAGGATGGTGATCGAGTGGGGATGGTTGGCCTGTTCCCGCCGCTGCTGAAATATCTGCGCGGCAGCAACGCCGAACTCACCATCATCGAAAAGGATGCCCGCTTGGTCGAGCGTTACACCAACCTGCCTGTGACTCTCGATGTCACGGCCCTGAATCACTGCAACAAAGTGCTTTGCACCAGCACGACGGTACTGAATGATACTCTTGACGACGTGTTGCAACAGTGCACTTCTGCCGAACATATTGCCGTGCTGGGGCCTACGGCAGGCTATTTCCCGGACCCCCTGTTCGCACGGGGTGTCGACGTGTTGGGCGGTCGCTTTGTCAACGACGGTATGTTGTTGCTGAAGTTGATTGCGGAAGGCAGACGCTGGGGGGAGACGACACAAAAGCTGTGCTTTCAGGCCGCTGACTATGCTGGAGTTGAGTGTGGAATCAATTGACCATTTTACTCGGGAAACAAGCATAATGACGTCGTCATTTGATCCATGTCTCTATTCCATCAAGCACGAGGGCTCTCCATGAGAAAGTTTTCCCCGCGCAATGTGGTCCTGCTCATGTGTGGGGCGGAAATCCTCAGCATGACCGGATTCGCCACCTATCCTGCTTTGCTGCCGGTGCTGCGCGCTGAATGGGGGCTCAGCAACTCGGAGGCCGGGCTGATCAGCGGCATTTTTTTTGCCGGGTATATGGCAGCGACTCCGGTTCTGGTGGGGTTGACAGACCGCATTGATGCGCGCCGCATTTACCTGTTGGCAACGACGCTGGCCTTTGTCGGTAGCCTCGGTTTTGCCCTGTTCGCTCAGGATCTGCTGTCCGCCATGTTTTTCCAGGCTATGGTCGGAGCCGGCCTTGCGGGTACCTACATGCCGGGATTGCGGCTGCTGACCGATCAATTCCAGGGCGCCACGCCCAGTCGCGCGGTGGCGTTCTATACCTCGACCTTCGGCCTGGGTACGACCGGCTCCCTTTTCCTGGCCGGCGCTCTTGAACCGGTCGGCTGGAATTGGGCCTTTGCCGCCGCGGCCCTCGGACCCCTTATTGCCGGTCCCCTGGTTTTTTTCAGCGTTAGCGCGCGTCCGATCCAGGCTGGCGGGGCTGCGCCAGGCATGCTGTTTGACTTTCGGCCGGTGCTGCGCAACCGCGAGGCCATGGGCTATATTCTCGGCTACGCCGCGCACTGTTGGGAGCTGTTCGGTTTACGCTCCTGGTTGCCGGCCTTCTTCGCCTTCAGCCTGGGCCTGACTGCGAGCGGGGGCGGTTTCTGGTTCGGCGCTGCGGCTCTGGCGGCCTGGATCAACATGATCGGTCCCCTGGCGAGCATCTTCGGCAACGAAGTCGCGGTGCGCCGGGGACGCAAACCCGTGGTGCTGGCGGTGATGGCAGCGTCGGGAACCCTGGCCTGCCTGGTCGGTTTCAGTGCGCCGCTGCCGATCATGGTGGTCTTTATCCTGATGACGCTCTATTTCCTGCTGGTCATGGGCGATTCGGCGGCTCTCACCGCTGGCCTGGTTGCCGCTGCCGAGCCCGGGCGCAAGGGCGCTGCCATGGCTCTGCATTCCCTGCTGGGTTTCGGCGCCGGGTTCCTCGCCCCGCTGGCTTTCGGCCTGGCGCTCGATATGGCTGGCGGCAACGAGTCGGTGACGGCCTGGGGCTTGGCCTACGCGGTCCTCGGTGTCTGGTCGCTGGTTGCCGTAGCCCTCGCGCTGCTGCGCCGTCTGTCATCGGGACCGGACCCCGCCAGGACAACGCCCCGCAAATTGTGAATGTGCGGGACATCCCTCTTATTTCATACCTCCGCCAATCACGCAGGGCCTCCTCATCAAGGGGTTCTCCTAACACGGCTCTGGCTCTTGATGTTATAATCAGAAACATGTTGCGAATTCTAAAACTTCTGCCGGTTCTGATCCTGCTGAGTATCGCTCCACTGACGGCTTGGGCCCATGAGCTGATTGAACAGGAACTGTTTATCAGGCTTGTTCCGGAAGACCATCGCCTGGAAGGGCAGTCGGTCATGTCTTTTGACAACGTGCCCGCGGGTTGGCCGGTCGAGTTTCTTCTGACAGAACGTGCCGATGTCGAGGCCGTGACAACGGACGGCAAACCGGTTCCCTTCAAATTCGATCGCGGACTTTTGCAGATAAAACCGAAAGACAGCCCCTCTGTAGTGACCATTAATTACCGGATCCGCTTCGATGATCCCGTGCCGCAGGATTATGTCGGTATTGAAGATCCATCCATGGGCGTTACTGCGACGATCATGCCCGAAGGTGCTTTTCTTTCTGCAGCGTCCGGTTGGCATCCTTTGCCAGTCGGCGTGAATTGTCGCTTCCGGGTGACGGTTGCCGGACCGTCGGGATTGTGCGGCGTTACTGATGGTCAGCTGATTGCCCTGGAGTCGGGCGAGAGTGGGACAGGACGATCTGGCAGACGCCGGAGACACAGTCCGCCCTGGCCCTGGCGGCGGGATATTATCAAGTTGCGCGGGATGACCTTGGCGAGATCCAGTTGCTGGTCTTTACCAGCGCGGAGAATGCCGCGCTGGCTCCAGGCTTACCTTGAATCGTGTCGTCAATACCTTGAACTCTACCAGAAATTGTTCGGACCCTATCCGTACTCCAAGTTTGCCGTGGTCGAGAACTTCTACCCCACCGGCTACGGCATGCCAGGCTGGACCTTGCTGGGCAGCAGCGTGATCAGGCTGCCCTTTATTCGCACTACCAGTCTGCCCCACGAGATCGCCCACACCTGGTGGGGCAACGCAATTAAGGTCGATTACCGGTCCGGCAACTGGGCCGAAGGCCTGGCCACCTATGTGGCCGATTATTATCTGAAAGAACTGCATGATCCCGCCGAAGCGCTTGAGTACCGGCGCAAGATCCTGCGCGACTATGCGGCCCTGATCGATGTCGGTGATGACCTGCCCCTGAGCGCTTTTCGCAGTCGTATGACCAGGCGCGACCAGGCTGTCGGCTACGGCAAGGCGGCCATGATTTTTCATATGCTGCGACAGCGGATCGGCGATGAGACTTTTTGGTCAGGCCTGCGGGCCGCCGCTCGGCAGGGTCTCGGCAAACGCTACGCCTGGAGCGATCTGCAACAGCACTTTGAAACCGCCTCCGGCATGGACCTCGCAACCTTTTTCCAGCAGTGGATTGAACGACTCGGCGCTCCACAGCTTGAATTGGCGGAAGTCAGCGTCACTCCGGTCGATGTCGGTTGGCAGGTTTCCGGAACCCTGCTCCAGAATGAGCCAGCCTACGATCTCGCCGTGCCGTTGCGGCTGGAAACGGCGACGCAAAAGCATGACAAGACCCTCGCCTTGGTGGGACGCCGGAACGGTTTTGTTTTCAGCGTCCCGGAACGTCCGCTCAGTCTCAGTGTCGACTCCGAGAGCATCCTGTTCCGCAAGCTTTATCAAGAAGAACTGCCGGCCACGGTGAATGACCTGCGGGCCTCGAGGGTGCCGCTGGTCGTCGTTGCCAACGGCTCAGAGGCGTTGCTCGATGCGGCCGGGGATCTGCTGCTCGGCCTGCAGTGGCAACAGGCGCCGGTGATGAGTGAAGCGAATTATCTTGTTCAACGGCCGACCGGCAGAGACCTTTTGGTGTTGGGATGGCCTGCTAATCAGATTCTTCGCCCCGAGCTTCCGAAAGGCTTGACTGTTGCAGCACGGCAGTTCGAAATCGGTGACCAGTTATACGCCGGGGAGCAGGATGTGCTTTTCCTGGTTATCGACCGGTCACGAACGGCGCCGTGTCACCGCATATCTCCTGCCTGGCTCGCCATCCGCAGCGCGGGATACGGCCCGGCGCATTCCACATTATGGCCGCTACAGCTATCTGGCTTTTCGCGACGGCCGCAACCAGGTCAAGTCGACATGGGAACCCGCCAGTTCTCCGCTGAAGATATTTTTTAATGAGGGATCCGTGCCATGAACTTTGTGCGTATTTTGATTTGGTGTGCATTCACCACCGGCTTCGCCGTGCTCACGCCGGCGGCAACCCTGGCTCACCCGCACATTATCGCTGTCGACGGAAAGATTGAAATCTCACTCGATGAACTGCTCGATGACCTGCGCCGCGTTCAGGTTGTCTTCATCGGTGAATTCCATGATCATTCCGGTCACCACAATGCCCAACTCAGCATCATCGAGGCCCTCGGCAAAGATCAAAAACCCCTTGCTATCGGGCTCGAGATGTTTCGCAGGGACAGCCAGGAAACGCTCGATCTCTGGACCAACAGTAACTTGCCGCTGACAGATTTTCTGCCAATTTACAATGACAACTGGAGTTTGTGGGAAAAGTATCAGGAGATTTTCCTCCACGCCCGCGACCAGAAAGTTAAAATGCTCGGACTTAACATTCCGCGAAGTATTACCCGCAAAGTACTGCGCGATGGGTTCAAATCGCTGCCGGCGGAACAGCGGCAGATGCTTGGCAATGTCCAGTGTGTGGTCAGTCCGGCTTACCGCGATTTTATCCGCCAGGCGCTGGGCGGCTATGGCGGGCATGGCGATCAGTACCTCCATTTCTGCGAAGCTCAACTGCTCTGGGATACCATGATGGCACGCAACCTGGTCGAGTTCCTCAGCGAGAACCCGGACTACCGGGTAGTGGTGCTGGCCGGTAGCGGTCACGCCTGGAAGTTCGGTATTCCCAGGCAGATGCTTGAGGAAGCTGAAATCAGCTACCGGGTGCTGCTGCCGGAAGTCCTTGGCCGGGTCGACCGGGAAAGTGCGGCCAAACAGATCACCGATTACCTGTGGCTGGATGTTGGTGAGGATGGTTGGAGATTTTAAGAATTTCAAAACAGTTCGAGATTGGAGAGCCAGGCCTTTCCGATTTGTATAAAGCTCTGCGTTGGGTAATTCTCTTGGTGGGGAGCGGCATTCGGGGTAACATCCGCGATTATGCAGCAAGCAGACAAATCACATCCTTCGGCTTCATCAGCAGGTCTGCATTATGGCTGGGTGGTCGTTGGCGTTGGCACCCTGACGATCTTCGCCTGCCTCGGTCTGGCGCGTTTTGCCTTCGGCATGCTCCTGCCCTCGATGCGTGAGGCCCTGGCAATGTCTTACGATGAAATGGGTTTCCTCGGTACCGGCAACTTTGCCGGCTACCTCGCCGCAGTCGCCGTGGCCCCTGTTCTTTTGCGCCGTTTCAGCCCGCGTCAACTGATTGCCTCGGGGCTGTTCCTGATTGCCCTGTGCATGTTTGGTATTGCTGCCGGTGATAGCTACCTTTTGATCCTGTGTCTCTACACCTGCGTCGGAATCGGCAGCGGCCTTGCCAACATCCCGATCATGGTGCTTGTTTCCTACTGGTTCCGGCGCGAAAAACGTGGCCAGGCTGCCGGGCTGATCGTGGTTGGTAGCGGTTTCGCCATTATGTTCTCCGGTTTTATCATCCCCGTTCTCAATGCCAATTTCGCCCGGAATGGCTGGCGCTTCAGCTGGGCGCTGCTGGCCCTGATTGTCTTGCTGGTTGCCATGGTGGCGGCCTTGCTGATTCGTAATGACCCCGCCGAAAAGGGTCTGTTGCCGGTCGGTCAGACCCGGGAACTGGAGTATGATCCATCGACAAGCAAGGGGCCGTTCAGCCCGGTACGGATCTTGTCTCACCTGGGTGTCCTGTACTTTATCTTTGGGGCCACTTACGTAATCTATGGCACCTTTATCGTCACAACGATGGTTGAAGAGTATTCATTTGCAGAAGTCGGTGCCGGTCGTTTCTGGTCCTGGGTCGGTTTCTTCAGCCTCTTTTCCGGCACCCTGTTCGGTCTGCTTTCCGACAAGGTCGGCCGCAAGGGCGGTTTGATGATCGTGTTCGGTGTGCAGACCTTGGCATACCTGCTGGCCGGTTGTCGCCTGGGAACCATGGCGCTGTTCGGTTCCGTCGTTCTCTATGGCATCGCGGTCTTCGCCATCCCGGCCATCATGGCCGCAGCTGTGGGCGATTACCTCGGCAAGGCCCGTGCGGCGGCCGCCTTTTCGATTGTCACCTTCTGCTTTGCCATCGGCCAGACGCTTGGCCCGGCGTTGGCCGGTATGGTGGCAGAGTCTACGGGAACATTTACCGGCAGCTACCTGGCGTCTGCCGTCCTGACGGGTTTTGCGGTGGTCTGGACGAGGTTCTTGCCGGATCCGCCGCAGGCCGGTTGAAATTTATAAGGAGCCTGACAAAAAAAGGGGCCTCATAACATCGAGACCCCGGAGGCAACTTTTTGGCTGGCAAGTGAGAAGATTTTCGGTGTTGTTCTGTAATCAGTTTCCAGTCTGCGTCATCCCGGTGTGGTAGTGCCCTTTGAACGGGTCAGGATCCTGTTTGAGGGCCCCGGGGTCAGCAATAAAATTGTGCAGAGAGCCTGATTTTTACGGGTTAAACCTTAGTATCGCGACGCTCTGTCGAGCATCATGGTTCGTACAATAGAGGATAGGACGTGACGGGAGCGTAGAAAAAATGTGAAAAGAATGTGAAAAGCTATTTTTTTAGAGTGACGATGAAACAGCAGCCGACTGGCTGGTTGTCAGTCACGGCAATCGACCAGTCCTCGCGCTGACAAATGCGATGCACCAGGGAAAGTCCGAGGCCAAGTCCGCTTCGACTGCCCGACTCGCCACGATAAAAAGGTTTGAAGATCGACTTCTTGTCGGTTTCAGAGATCCCGGGGCCCGTATCACTGATTTCAAATCCCGTGGCGCGAACGACCAAAGTTATTTCTCCTTTGGCGGCATGGTGAATGGCATTGCGAATCAGGTTGTTGAGGACGGTGCGCAACATGGCGACGGGGTAGAGTTTGTCGGGTTTCTCCTGATCGGTCTTCTGATCCTGCAGAGTAAATGTTATCCCTCTCGATTCTGACTGCTGCCGCCACTCCTCAAAGTTGCCTTGAATAATGTCGGCGAGCGTCGCACACTCCTGCTGGGTCTTGTTGTCGCGCGCAAGGGTCAGAAAAGCGTCGACCAGTTCTTGAATCTCTCCGGCTGCCTTGCCGATGATGTTGATGCGCTGCCGGGAAAAATCGTCGAGCTGGTCCTTTTCAATGAGCAGGTCGCATGAGCTCTTGATGACCATCAGCGGGGTGCGTAACTCATGGCTGACATCGCTGGTGAAGAGTGTCTCCCGTTGCAGGGCCTCCTGCAGCATGAGGATGGTCCGATCGAATGCTTTCGACAGATGACCGACCTCGTCGTCAGCATAATCGGAGGAGAGTGGCGGGGCGTCGAACAACAGTTTCTCGCGGTGATGTACCTGGTGAGTCAGGCGTCGCACCGGGGCGATGATTCTCCGGGACATCATGATACCGAGAATCACCGAGGCCAGAACACTCAGGAAAAAACCGGCAACGACGGTAATCTCCAGCAGATTCTCATGCCGTGACAGATTTGTCTGCTCCTGGACAAGGTAGAAAGGTGTCTCGGATTCCTTTTCCTTCTGCATCATGACATGGAAGGCATTCTTTTCCGATTGCACCTCCGTGAAGCCGGGCTCCAGGTCGCGCAGATAATATGGTAGATTTTCCGTGCCGCTGTAGAATTTGCTCCCCGTATCAAGTTGCGGGACCTGACCGTGCCGGTAATCGTTCAGTATGCTCGGGAATTTCCTATTCAGTTCGGCTGTAACCAGGTCTTCCTCAACCATGTCGATCGCAGCCATGATGCCGAAGCTGAAGAGACCGCTTACCACGGTTGTCAGCACCACGAACGAAATCAGGATGCGGTGCGACAGGGGGGATTTATATTCCATGATCAGTTTCTTTCAGACTGTAGCCGATGCCATGTACGGTGTGCAAAAGAGCGGATTTGAAAGGCTTGTCAATGATATGACGGAGAGTGTGAATGTGGCTGCGCAGGCTGTCGCTGCCCGGCAGATCTTCCCCCCACAGAAGCTCCTCAAGGGCTTCTCGCTTGACTACATGCGGGCTTCTCTTCATCAGCACTTCGAGCAACTTGAGGCCGATCGGGCTGAGCTTGAGGGGGATCCCTTGACGGGAAACTTCCAGGTTGCTCATGTCGAAGACCAGGTCACCGATCGTTAATATGGTCTGCAGACCGGTCTGGCCACGACGGAGCACGGCCTCGACCCGGGCATGCAGCTCCGGCAATGAGAATGGTTTGACGAGATAGTCGTCCGCCCCTGCCTGAAATCCTTTCAGCTTGTCGTCGACACTGTCTCTGGCCGTGAGCATGATGATCGGTGTTCCCAGCCTGGCATCTTGACGCAGCTTCTTGCAGAGCGTGATGCCGTCCATCCCCGGCAGCATGAGATCAAGGATGATCAGGTCGAAAGGCTGGGTTACCGCAAGGTGAAGGCCGCCCAGGCCATCGTAGGCGCAGTCGACCAGGTAGCCCTTCAGTTCGAGGTAATCGGCAATATTTTGCAGGATCTCAGGTTGATCCTCGATCACGAGTATACGCATCTGGGTTATTCCCGATGGTCAGGGTTGCAGGAGATCATAACTCAAAAGCCCGTTGTCAGCCAACTCTTCCATTCTGGTCAGTGTTCCCGGCCTGCTGCAGGCATCGTGGAACTGTTCGGCAAGATTCATTCTGTGGTGCCTTCTGATTTGGATGATTGGTTTACGGTGGGAGTCCCCTGCAATGATTGCAGATTAGATTCAATGCTGCGCAAATGCAAGTCCCTCTGTGGGAACGGGATGGTGATACAATGCTCCCGGAAATGCCGGTCCACGGCCTGTCCCAGATCACTCTTGATCTTCAGTCGCTTGTTGATATCGGAGATCCACACCCTCAGTTCGAAATCGATCGAGCTCTCGCCGAAGCCGGTGAAGATGGCCGAAGGCTCCGGGGAGTCAAGAATGTCTGGCTGTTCGTTCGCCACGCGCAGGAGAATCTTCAGAACTTCGTCAAGCGGACTGCCGTAGGCGACCCCGACCTGCAGAACAATGCGGGAAATATTGGAGGTGAACGTCCAGTTGGTGACCTTTTGCGAGATCAGGTCCGAGTTGGGAACGATGATCTCAGCGCGGTCGAGGGTCTCGAAGACTGTCGAGCGCAGGCCGATCTTGATGACAGTCCCCCACTGGTCATCTATGTTGATGGTGTCACCGACCTTGACCGGTCGTTCGAAGAGCAGGATCAGGCCGCTGACGAAGTTGTTGACGATGTTCTGCAGGCCGAAACCGATGCCGACGCCCAGCGCCCCGGCGATAATCGTGAACTTCTGCAGATCGAGCCCGGCCATGCTGACTGCAACCAGAAAGCCTACCGTGAACATGGCATAATGCAGCAGTCTCTTCATGGCGGTCTTGACGCCGTATTCCATTTTGCGGGGCGTCATGTAGTGGGCATCGGCCATGGCCTGCACAAGCCATGAAAACAGGTTGGTCAGGTAGAGCACGACGATGATCATAGTCACCATGTAGAGCGAAATACTGAATTCGCCGATACTGTATTCGAGACTCAAGAGGCGGGCGGAGACCTCATCAACATTATTGTAGACACCCCATACCACCGGCAGGAAAAGCCCTGCTTCGACCAGGATAATAATGTGTGCCAGGGTCTTCAGCCGGTCGCCGGTGCTGATGCCGAGACGCCTGATGAACTGACGTTCCCTGATCCAGTTCATGCGCAGGAATTCAGTGATGCCACCATCAACCAGGCGGATCGTCATGCGTACGATGAACAGGACGATAATGGTGCCGAGCACCGCATCGATCAGGTGAATCGACAGGGTGGCGAAACCCAGCAGCGCAGTGGCCAGACCGATCAGCGCAAACAGGCTGATCAGGTAAAGAGAGACGACGAATACGCCGGTTCGATCGGGCTCCTGACGCTGTGTATGCCGGGCAATCAACAGGCACATCGGGGCCGCAATCGCGCAGAGCAAGACCTCGTAAAGCTGGTATGCCGGGGTCGGTAGGCCACTGACCTTGAGCGTCTCCGAAACCAGGTAGACCACGGCCAGCACCCTTATCAGCCATTTGCGACGTTGTTTTTCAGCCATCGACGAGGCCAGTACGGTGCCGGTGATGGTGGCGATGGTCAGAATCAGCCAGCCCCACGAAGGGGGAGGATTCTCATAAAAGGAGCTGGTCGTGGCAATGATGATGAAGATTGCCCCGGAGATGGGGTGCTTGAAAAAGAAACGCCATTCGGTGCTGATCGGTTTGGCTTTGCGCCGACGCAGCAGCAGAATGTTGGCGAGAACAAAGGAACAGATCAACTGGAGAAGGACGATCCATCCCTGGCGCTGCCAGAATCCATCGGGGAGCTTCATGGTCGAAATGAAATTGTCGCGGTACTCCGTGAGCATTGTGCCGTTGAGCTGGAGGTAGAAGTCCATGCTGAACAAGGAGTACGCATTGCGCCGGAAGGTCTCCTGGCGCAGTTCTCCAAGGGTCTTGTCGATCAGGCCGAGCCGGCTGGCAAGGGTCTCCTGCTCCGCCGAGAACTCCTTCTGCATACTGATCAGTTTTATCGAGGCCAGCGATATCCGCTGCAGGAGCTCATCGATGCCCTGCCGGGTTTTAGTGAATGTTTCACCAGGAATCTTGATACCGTTTTTGCGCAGAGACGCAGGCCATTCCTGCCAGAAGGTTTTTTCCTTTGACCAGGTGGCACGAAGATCTTCCAGTGCCCTGAAATGCCCGGTCAGTACTTCGAACCGCTGTTTCTGCTCCCTGTCGATCTGCTTGTAGCGTGCTTCTGCTGTCATCAGGCGGTTGAGTGGCCAGTTGGTTGAGTCTTCCCAGTTTGTGAACTGCTCCTCGATCGTCTTGAGTCTGCCGGCCAGGTCAGCAAGCTGCTTGTGGGTATCCTCCAGCGATTCGGTCTGGTCGACGACTGCGTTCGCCTCGGTCAGCCTGGTGGTGACCTCACTCGCCTTGGGGATCAGTTCATCGAGGCCGGGAAAGCTTACCGCCAAGCTTGTCGCTGCAGAAGCCGGGTCTTCTGCCAGGCATGGATTGCTGCCGAGCGCCCAGGTCAACAGGACCAGGCAGAAGACCAACCTGTTAATGCATGCGGGTATGGAGTGACTACGCAGGCTCATAACCATTTTTTCCGTCTGAAGAAGATGAGCATGCCAGCCGCACAGCCTGTCATCAGGCCCCATATGGCAAAATAGCCCCAGCGCCACTTGAGTTCGGGGATGTACTCGAAGTTCATGCCGTAGATGCCGGCGAGGAAGGTCAGGGGGATGAAGATCGAGGCCATGATGGTCAGAACCTTCATGATTTCGTTCATGCGGTTGCTGACTGACGACATGTACAGATCCTGCAGACCGGTGATCGCGTCGCGGAAAATTTCGAGAGTGTCAATGGCCTGAACAGTGTGATCATGCAGATCGCGCAGGTAGATCTGCGTCCCCTCGCTGATCAGGGGAGAGGGCTCCTTGTGCACCTGGTTAATCACTTCGCGTAGCGGCCAGACCGATTTGCGCAAAAGCAGGAGCTCACGTTTGTAGTGATAGATCGTCGTCAGCAGTGACGATTCGGGGTTGCTGATCAGCTGCTCCTCCAACTGCACCAGGCGGTCACCGACTTTCTCCAGAATTTGGAAGTAGCTGTCGACAATCGAGTCGAGCAGTGCGTAGGCCAGGTAGTCGGCGCCACGCTGGCGAATCCTTCCATTGCTGCGCTGCAGGCGGTCGCGAACTCCGTCAAAGACATCGCCCTCTAGCTCCTGGAAGGAGAGTACATAATGTTGGCCGAGCAGTATGCTGACCTGCTCAGTCTCGATCTCCTGGGTTTCATCATCGAAGAACAGCATCTTGAGGATGATCAGGCTGTAGTTTTCGAACTCTTCAAGCTTGGGGCGGTGATGGGTGTTGAGGATATCCTCGAGGGCCAGCGGGTGGATATCGAAGTGCTTGCCGAAGGCTTCGATCAGTGCGATGTCATGGATGCCGCTCAGATTGATCCAGCTGACCGTGTCCTTCTCCTTGAAGGCAGTGGCTTCCTCGACAGTGATTCCGACGCGAGTCTCGAATCTTGACTGGTTGTAGCCGATCAGGGTGATGACTGGTTTCTCGGTAGTCTTACGGCCGACGTGAACCAGCGTCCCTGGCGGCAGACCGACTTGTTTCGCCTTAACCTGGAACATGTCCTTGTTGATCGGCTGTTTGAGAAAGTCGAGGTTGAGTAATGGTCTCTTCGCCATATTCATCACACTCCATGATTGTCTGCGAGAGCCGAACCGCTAACGAGATGTTTGACGCTCCAGACTGAAATTTTCTTCCGTAAGTGTTGAGGTGTAATCATCGAACACGTCTTCCGCTCGTGCCAGCCAATCATATAATTGTCCTAGCTGAAAAAACTCCATTGTATTCTAACGTATTTATTGACTTATTCCTATCATCCGTCGTATTTGCTGACCGTTGGTCCGTGCGCTGAAAAAGTGTGCCATAATTAGAAAGCGTGTTTCAGACAGAAGTCAAATGAAGGTGAGGTTGACCGCCGTTGGAGTTCTGTGTGGTTTTTGTTTGCAATCCGGTAAATTGTGTAATCATATTGCCTTGAATGCCGGTCATAAAGGTTCGGCAACAGACAACAGCGAGGGTAGGTATGGGCAGGGAAAAAGCCGACACAGATGCAGAACTGGATATTCGTGACATGACGATTGATGACTTCGCAAGCGTTTTTCATCTCGGCGAGAAGTTGTTCACCTCGGAATATTCTGCCAGCATGTACCGAACCTGGGATGAGTATGAGATCACCACCCTTTACAACTCTGACAGTGAACTCTGTCTGGTTGCCGAAATCAACGAAGAGATCGTCGGCTTCGCTCTGGGCACGACCGTAGAGAAGAATAACTCCGCTTGGAAATACGGTTACCTGGTCTGGATTGGCGTGCGGCCCGGGTTACAAAAAAAGGGGGTTGGCGACGGTCTGTTCAACGAAATCAGGAAACGCATGAAGGACCAGGGGGTGCGCATGATCATCATCGACACCGATGCCGACAATCAGGCCGGGATTCGTTTTTTTGAGAAGCATGGTTTCGGCAGCATCCAGAAGCATGTCTATATGACCCTCAACCTGGCGAAGCGGAAACAGGCACGTAAAAGGCGCAAGGAATGAACCAGCCCCTGGTCGAAAAAATATGGGACGACATTGACGTCGAACGTCTGCGTCAGACCTTGATTGATATGGTCGATATCTATTCTCCTTCCGGCAAGGAAGAGGATATACAACTCTATATTGAAGCCCGGCTTGCGCAGGCCGGAGCCGTTGTGACCAGGCAGGAGGTTGACGAGGACCGTTACAACCTGATAGCCACCATGGGACAGGGCGAGCCGCAGCTCTACCTGGTCGGCCATGTCGACACAGTGCCGGCCTGGGATCTTGAAGAATATTGCGCGACGGAAGAGTGGGGAGTTGTACGCGGACTTGGTACGGCAGATATGAAGGGCGGTTGCGCGGCCATGCTGGAGGCTTGGTTGGCCCTGACTGGCCTGCCGGAGAATCAGCGGCCTCCGGTCGGGATTCTGTTCGTGGTTGGTGAAGAAGAGAACGGCGACGGCAGCGCCAGATTTCTTGAAACTACCCGCCCGCAATGGGTTGTGATTGGTGAGCCGACCTCGTTATCCCCCTGTTTCAGCCATTACGGTTACCTGGAGGTCGCTCTGACCACCCAGGGCCGTCGCATCCATTCCTCCCTGCCGGAACTGGGCCACAACGCGGTTGAGTCGATGCTGCGTTTCCTTCTGCTGCTTGGCAAAGAGGCGCTCTTCGATCGGGAGAACCCGCAGCTTGTTTATTCGATCCGTGAGATGAGCTCGTCGCGTGCCGGCTTTGTGGTTCCCGATCAGTGTGAAACCTACATCGATCTGCACCTGCCGCCGGGAGGCTCTCCCCGGCAGGTGCAGGAAATTCTGAAAGCGTGTGTCGTTAAGGCTGAGGCGTTGATTCCTGGTTTGAACCTTGATATCAGCTTTGACTTTTCGTCGCAAGGCTACACTTTAAAGGAAGACAGTCAGTTGGTGGAATTGTTCGAAAGTCTCTATCCGCTTCTGAATTTGCCGCTGCAGTTCAACCCCTTCCGTTCGCATTCTGATGGCAACCTGTTCTTTGGTGCGGGATGCCAGCCGTTGATTCTCGGGCCAGGTTCACTGGAAACAGCCCACACTGCAGACGAGCAGACTTCCCTGTCTGAGGTCGAGGCGGCGGCGCGGATCTACGCTGCGCTCTGCCTGAATGTTCTTGACCAGCGGCCTTGATCACCTCGGGACAGGCTCCGTCTCGCGCTTTCTCTTGATAATGCCAGACTCTAACGGCCCTTTCCGAACAGTGAGCCCAACAGGCCGCGCATGATCTGGCGGCCAAATTGCGTGCCGATGGAGCGGGCGGCGCTTTTGGCGGCGGCCTCAAAAACCCCCCCCGCCGAGCTGCTCTGTCGTGAGCGGCTACGACTGGCAGGTGGCGGTGTAGCCTTCTCCTGCTGTCTTGCCCTTGCCGTCAGCTGTTCATATGCCGATTCACGGTCAATCTCCCGATCATAGACGGTACCGACGATGGACTCTGCCCGTACCTGATCACGTTCCTGGAAATCGAGCGGGCGCAGACGGCTGGCCGGCGGACAGACCAGCGCCCGTTCCACCGGGGCGGGAATCCCCTTGTCATCGAGACAGGAGACCAGCGCTTCGCCGACGCCGAGCTCGGTAATCGCCTGCTCAACGTCAAGAGGCGGGTTGGGCCGGAAAGTCTGGGCGGCGGCACGCACCGCTTTCTGGTCGCGCGGCGTGAAAGCGCGCAGCGCATGCTGTACACGGTTGCCGAGTTGGCCGAGGATGGTGTCCGGTACATCGAGAGGATTCTGGGTGACAAAATAGATGCCGACCCCCTTGGAGCGGATCAGGCGCACTACCTGCTCGATCTTGTCAAGCAGTGCTTCGGGCGGATCATCAAACAGCAGGTGAGCTTCGTCGAAAAAGAAGACAATGCGGGGCTTGGCCGGGTCACCGACCTCAGGCAGTTTTTCAAAGAGCTCGGAGATCAGCCAGAGCAGGAAGGTGGCGTAAATCTTCGGGGTCTGAATCAGGCGATCAGCGGCCAGGATATTGATCACGCCGAGACCGCCGGGCGCGGTCTGCATCAGGTCGTCGAGGTTCAGGGCCGGTTCGCCAAAGAAAATTTCCGCGCCCTGCTGTTCCAGCGTCAGCAGGGCCCGCTGTATGGTGCCGATGCTGGCTGTGGAGATGTTGCCGTAAGCGGTGCGGAAGTCTTTGGCGTTGTCGCCGACGAAGCGGACCATGGCCTGCAGGTCCTTGAGGTCAAGCAGCAGCATGCCCTGGTCATCGGCGACCTTGAACACAAGGGTGAGGATGCCGCTCTGGGTGGGGTTGAGGTCGAGTAAACGGGCCAGCAGCAGAGGGCCCATTTCCGAAATGGTTGTGCGGATCGGATGACCCTGCTCACCGAACAGGTCCCAGAACACCACCGGAAACCCCTGTGGCACGAAATCCTTCAGGCCAAGAGTAGCAACCCGTTCCATGACCTTGGGGTGGTCGCCACCGGCCTTGGCCAGTCCGGACAGGTCGCCTTTGACGTCGGCCATAAAGACCGGTACGCCGATGCGGCTGAAATGCTCGGCGAGCACGCGCAGCGTCACAGTTTTGCCGGTACCGGTGGCTCCGGCGATCAGGCCGTGACGGTTGGCCATGCGTGGCAGGATACCAAGGAAATCGTCGGTTTTGGCGATGGGCATGGGGTCAAGTTGGGTCATGGGATCCTCTCTGATTAAAAGTTGTTTGATCGGAACGTTAATCATAGCATCTGAATCGCAAAGGAAAAGTCAGTTGTAAATTTCCAGGGCCGAACAAAAAAACCGCGCGGGTAGCGTGGCTATTTTGTTCGGATTTGGCCTGGTTCGGGTAATCGTGTGCCGCATGATCGCCCGAGATCGTCCTCGTCGAATTCGAGGACGGCCTGGGCCAGTCCTGATCGGCGTTGGCCAGGGCGTCCTGAATATCTCTATCAATAACACGCTTGTTTTCGTCTCAGCAGTCGTGACAAATAATCGTTTAGAATTTTTGGGCGGCGGCCTTTAGAAGGGCTTGAGCAGAGTCCTCGAACCAACAATCCAGCAACCTCTCCAGTTTGGCTTGGCCGTGCAGTAAATAGTTTGTGCGCACGGCTTCGGTGCGGTTCTCCTTGGTGATGTTGAAGGCGTTGCGTGGCAGGGCGGTCAAGGCGTTGATTTTTGCGACGGCTTTCTCCTCGACCTCGGCCAAAGGCAGCATTTCGTCTATCAGGCCTATGTCAGCGGCCTCTTTACTGGCAAACAACCGACCGTAGTACATCATCTCGGTGGCGGCTCGATCACCGACGACCTGACGCAATATCAAGTTAGACAGGTAGGGTACAGGCAGACCGATTGTCGCCTCATTGAGGCCGATCAGTTTCCTGCCCTCGGCAGCGTAGCGGAAGTCACAGGTTAGTGCCAGCACGTTGCCGCCCGCTACGGCGTGACCTGTCATGGCGCACGCTGTGGGCATCGACAGAGTGAACAGGTCGAAGGCCAGATGGTCAAAGCGGGTGAAGAAATCGGTCATGCCAGCCCGGTTGTAGTGGATCATTTCCGGCAGATCGAGGCCGATGGAAAAAAACTTCTCATTGCCGGCCAGCACCAGACCCTTAGCGCTCAAGCGTATCTGAGACAGGGCAGACTCCAGATCGGCAACCAACTCGCTATCGATGGCGTTGGTTGTCCCATTCTCAAGTCGTATAACAGCGATCTCTCCCTGTATTGTGACTTTGACTTTTGACATAATGGCTCCTCCTTGGTGTCATTGTTTGAAAGTAATGTCTGCCATCATGAAGCAAGGAACCTCTGCAAGGCAAGTATGACCCACCCCTCTCAGGTCAAGCCATTTTGTATATTGACGTGTCGTGACTGTGGAACTTTATCAAGGCTCGAGTTCGCAAATCATCGGTGTGGTTATTCCTCTCCGCTGGAGTTGTCTTGTCGACCGCCGTTTCCTGAAAAATCCCCCGAAATAATTAATGGGAGCCCCTCTGTAGTGCGATTGTATAAATAGATCCACGCAAATAACTTCTGGTTACTGCCAAGAAGAACAACTTCCTGCCTGACGCGAACATACTCTGCGGGTTCTGCAAACCCTGGACCGCACTCCTCATATTGATCAAGCGCAGGGAGCACGACGGCAGGCGCAAGGAGAGAGTACACTTCGCCCTTTACCTGATGGGCGGCATCGTCCGAAGTCACGACACCCGGGTAGTCGTTGATCCTGTACAGTCGGCCCTGGTATGTTGCCTCCCCCAAAAATATCGCATACCTGGCCAGAAGATGTCCGGCCGCGCCGGCAGTCTCCTTTCTCAGGGTCCCATAAACGAATAAACAATCCTGTATCATCATGCCGCCTTCAATCTTCACACCTCTGCGACGAGAACAGACAAATCCTTGGCGAACCAATGGTTTGTCAAATTTATTGCATGCTGAAATCTGGTATCAACTCTCTTTGTCGAAGGCGTGCAAGAATTCCTGCAGGGCAAAGGGGTTGTTCGATTTGATTTTTCCGGACAGGAAATCCGCCATGCCGGGGCGATAACCCTCTTGCCAGATTTTCAGAAAAAACTCAGCACTGGTCTTGCAGACGCAATCGGCATCCTCGACTGTCTTGCCGTTTTCCACCAGGATCCGTTCGGGACCGAGGGTCACCGTTTTCTTCACGTCGTCTACAGAGAAATAGTAAACCTGCTGTTTTGCAACCCTGTTTGCCCGGAAGTGCTTTTCCAGGCGGGCAAAAATCTCTTCCACCATCTTGATCTCCTTTCCCTTCAAGAGTCTGTCGACACCGATGCTACCGCAGAAGTGTTGACGAAATAAACCAGCAATGATAGAAACGGTGGCGCGTTTACGTAAAGGGAAAGCACATGCCAAATTCTCAGGAAACCTTGATACAGATCGGCCCCCTGGCCAAAGAGCTCGGCGTCACCACGCGAACTATCCGCTACTACGAGGAGATAGGCCTCATGGGTTCTTCCAGAAGGAGCAGTGGAGGAACGCGCAGCTACAACCGGGACGAGGTGCTGCGCATCAAGTTCATCCTCAAGCTGAAAGAACTCGGCATCAGTCTGAAAGAGATGCTGAGCCTGGCCGACACCTTCGATACTCACAACCAGAATTTCGACACGATCACGCCGAAGGTCCTCGAAATCCTTGACCTGCATATCGGCAAGGTTGACGATAAGATCTCCCGCCTGGTCTCCCTGCGCAGCGACATTGTCAACTACCGCAGCCGCATTCGCGTGCTGCTGAAATCACAGAACGAAGTGCCCTGATCCAGGCCTTCGGCGTCAGTTCTCCCCGGAGACTCGGCTCATTTGTTTCCCGGCCGCATCCTCGCGAGTCTTTTCTTTGCCGCGCTGATGACGTAGGGGGTCATCTTCCCCTTCTCCTTGAGAATGGCGACCATCATATCCTTGCGTTTGCCCGGCAGCACCGGCCGGTGCTCACGTTCCACGAGCGTCAGCGCCTCGCAGGCACAGACGGGGATACAGACGCCGCAGCCGAGACAGCTCGCCTTATCGATAACGGCGCGCGGTCCCGCATCACCCTCCCTGAGTGCAATTGACAGGACATTACAGGAGGCGACGCACAGCCCGCAGCCGTTGCATTTGTCCTCGTTGACGACCGCCAGGAACGGCGTTTTGCCCACCCCCTCGCTGAAGCCACCCTGCACCCCGGCCATGAGCTCGCAGCAGCAGCTGCAGCAGTTACAGATAAACGACGGTTTGTGCCGGATATTGTCGGTCATGTGGGTCAGGCCCAGCTGGCGAGCCTTATCGAGGATCGCCAGCAGCTGCTCGGTGGTCTGTTCTTTGGCAAAACCGCGCCGCACCAAAAAGCGTGCGCCGGTGCCGAGCGAGATGCAGGTATCTGACATCGGCGCCCCCTTGCCGCAGGACTCACCCAGATGTTCCTTTTTGTGCCGGCAGTAGCAGATGCCGACCGCGCCGTAACCGGCCTGCTCGATGATCTGGCGGGCATTCTCAAAGCTGGTGACCTCGGAACTGACCGGAATATGCTCCTCGTTCACCAGTGTACGGGTCAGCGGTGTCTTGTTACCGAAGAACTCTTTCGTCATCCCCTGCTGCGGGTTTTCGTGCATGTACTCCTGCATCAGCCTGGCCAGTTCGGCCTGCGACAGATCATTGCGGTGCTTCATGAAGCTGAACTCGAAGAAACCGATCAGGCCGGGCAGCAGCATGTAGAAGGTCTTGCCCGCGTAGGGGAGATCCATCACCAGCCCCTTGTCGGCCATCTTCTCCAGTCGGGGGAGAAGTTCCGCAACGGGCATTTTGGTCGCCTTGACCAATTCTTCGAGCGTTGCCTCTTCCAGGGGGAAGCGCGAGGCGATGAAAGCTTCTTCCTCATCGAACAGCATGGTCAGGATAGCTCGCAGTTTTTCGCTATCGGGCAGGCCGATCGGGTACTTGTTGAGACGATCGATCAGGGGGACGATACTGCTCTTGCTGCCGACATGATGACCCATGGTTCACTCCCTAAGCTTCAGACAGGCGTTGATCAGATTGCGTTTGGTGAAGTGCCAGCCCGTCACCAGGCTGACGCGTTCCTCGCGGCCAAGCAGCCGTAGCGTAATGGCTTTGGCAGACAGCCCTTGTTGGCGTAACCGTCTGGCTTCGCCGCAGAGCGTCTCAAGGTGTTCGATCTTGGCCGCCAGGGCGGCGTGGGCATTGTCGACGACACCCCGGTGGGCACAGAAGATCGTTTCGAAATCGTAACCAAGCAACCGATGCAGGCTGGCCATGTGCGGCTCCAGCTCTTCATCACGGCGCAGGAAGCGGGTCCGCTCACTGATAAAGAGATCGCCGGTGAACAGCCAGCCACGTTCGGGCTCCAGATAGCAGACCAGGTCAGCGGCATGTCCCGGCGTTGCGATCGTCTGCAGGCTGAAGCCATCGGCCAGCTCCAGCCTGTCGGGGACCGGTTTGGCCGCGACCCGTTGCGGTCGACCGAAGAGCAATCGTTGATAGGGCCGCATGGACCAGCCTTGCAGCAATGGCGCGAGACTGGCCTGCGGCGCCAGGATTCGCGCGCCGGTTTGCCGCCAGATGCGCGTGGCGTTGCCACTATGGTCTTCATGGTGATGGGTCAGCAGCACTTGCCGCAGGGGGCGCTCGGTGACGAAGGCCCTCACCTGCGACCAGCGATTGGCACAACCGGTGTCGATCAGCGTGTCACCAAGGCGGAAGCAGGTTGAGGCGGTATTGAGGCCGAAATCGAAGCGACCGGCGCGCAGCCCTTCAACGGCTTCATGCGTGATGCGTTGAACGATCGGCATACCCTGTCTATGCCTCCTTGGAGAACTGCCCGGCGGGCAAAGGCTCAATCCGGCCGGGTCTTGACCTTCGCCCAGGGCTTGATCTGCCAGGTGATGAGTGCCCTTGCCACCTCGTTTTTCTGCCGGTCAGTGACCAGGGTCTCCTGGGTGAAATTGACGGCATCGGCTTCCTGCAGCGGCTTGAGCACCTGCTGCACCACCTGCTGCATGTCGAGAACCGTGGTCGCCAGAATCTCCTGCCGGGCCTGGAAGAGATAATCGATCTCAAGGCGTGCCATGATCAACCGGTATTTGGCCGGGTCGAGTCTCGAGAGCAAGGCCAGCCCCGAAGAGGACTCGGCGATGGTGGCGATGGCGCAGGCATGGATGCCACGGATATGGTTATGGTTGATGCGCCGGTAAGGGGCGCGGGTCACGATCCGGTCTTCCTCGATGCGTTCGATGGCAAAACCATGCGGGCGGTTGAAGGGGACAACGCGACCGAGCAGCCGGTTGAGCAACCAGAGATAAAATGACGAAGATTGTGCCTTTTGCAACAGGCCGGGCAGGAGCGCAAAGGCCTTCATGAGGACCACCTTCTAAGGTCGCGCAGCATGCAGCACCGGGCCGACCGGGTAAGGGGTTGCAAGGGTGTGCTGAGTCGGGATCATAACCCTCAGAAAATGTATTTCTCGGCATCAAGAGCCGGCTGCGGCGACCGTCCGTTTGGCGGCAAGCAGGCCGGTGGCGTCGTACTTGGTAAAACGGCGTACGCCGGAGAGGAGCATCATCAGGCTGTCGCCCTCCTCGACGTAGTAGGCGGCCTTCTTCGCTGCACTGGCAGCCTCCTCGGTGGCGTTGAAGGTGAAGACCTTGACCGTGGCCTTGAGCTGGGTCTGCTTGGTTTCACTCAGCTTGGACAGGATCTTCTCGGCACGCAGTACGGCGCTTTCAATGGCGAAGATCTGGATGGCGATATCGGCGGCGGCCATCAGGATCTCCTGTTCTTCCTGCAGCTGCTGCATGTATTTCTGCACACCGGTACCGGCAAGAATCAGGAAGAGGGTCTTGAGGTTCTTAAGCAGCGTCTTTTCAGCGATAAACGGAATCTCTTCGTCGAGTTCCTCGAAGGAAGGCGTCATCAGCGCTTCGAAGGCCTTCATCGCCTCGGCCTGCAGCGGCAGCTCTCCCTTCATCGCCTTGCGCAGGATCATGCCGGTCGTGAGCAGACGGTTGATCTCGTTGGTGCCTTCGAAGATGCGGTTGATCCGCTCGTCGCGGTAGAAGCGTTCGGCCGGGTACTCGCTGACGAAACCGTAGCCGCCATGAATCTGCACCACCTCGTCGACCACGCGCGCGAGCACATCGGAGCAGAAGACCTTGGAGATGGCGCACTCGGCGGAGTAGTCCTCGATGCCTTTCTGGTACTGAACGTAATAGTCGTCGGTGCCCTTCTCGATGGTTGCCAGCTTGTCGTCGAGCAATCCGGCCAGGCGGTAGACCAGCGACTCGGCGGCAAAGATGTCGGCGGTCAGGTCGGCGATCTTCTCCTGGATGGCTCCGAAAGAACCGATGGTCTTGCCGAACTGCTTGCGCTCGTTGGCATATTTGAGCCCCTCTCGCAAGGCATACTTGGAGGCGCCGGTGACGCAGGCGCCGAGCTTGAAGCGACCGACGTTGAGGACGTTGAAAGCGATCTTGTGACCCTTGCCGATTTCGCCGAGGACGTTCTCAGCCGGCACCTTGCAGTTGTCGAGGATGATCTGGGTGGTGGAGCTCCCCTTGATCCCCATCTTCTTCTCCTCGTTGCCGACCACCAGCCCTTCGAAGGTCTTCTCGACCAGGAAGCCGGTGAAATGCTCCTTGTCGATCTTGGCGAAGACGATGAACAGGTCAGCGAAGCTGCCGTTGGTGATGAACTGCTTGGTGCCGTTGAGAACGTAGTGCGAGCCGTCGGCGGAGAGCACCGCCGAGGCACTGGGCGCCGAGGGCGTCGCTGCCGCTGCCCGGCTCGGTCAGACAGTAGGCGGCCAGCCATTCACCGGTGATGATTTTCTCAAGGTACTGGTCTTTCTGCGCCTTGGTGCCGTAGTAGACCAGCGGCAGGGTGCCGATACCGGTGTGGGCGGCATAGGCGACAGAAAAGGAACCGCTCGGCGCGATCTTCTCGCCGACCAGCATGCTGGTGGCCTTGTCGAGTTCCAGGCCGCCGTACTCTTCGGGGGCGTCGATCATCAGCAGGCCCAGTTCGCCGCACTTCTTCATCCCTGCCACCACCAGGTCGAAGTTCTGCTCCTCGATCTCCTCGATGTGCGGGAAAATTTCGTTCTCGACGAACTGCGTCGGTCGTCTCGGCGATGGCGCGCTGCTCGTCACTGAAGTCCTCAGGGGTAAAAACCGCTTCGCAGGGGGTCTCGACAACCAGGTACTCGCCGCCTTTCAGAATCTTCTTGGTCATATCCGTCACCTCATGAATGGTTTGTGTTCTGTTCAGACTTTCTCGAAGATTCCCGCCGCGCCCATGCCGCCGCCGATGCACATGCTGACCATGCCGTAACGCACGTCGCGGCGCTGCATCTCGTGCAGCAGGGTGGCGGTCAGCTTGGCGCCGGTGCAGCCGAGCGGGTGGCCCAGGGCGATGGCGCCGCCGTTGACGTTGATGATCTCCGGGATTGAGCTTAAGCTCCTTGATCACGGCCAGGGCCTGGGCGGCAAAGGCCTCGTTGAGCTCGATCAGGCCGATGTCGCTCTGCTGCAGACCGGCCATCTTCAGCACCGCAGGGATCGCCTCGACCGGGCCGATCCCCATGATCTCGGGCGGCACCCCCTTGACGGCGAAGGCGACAAAGCGTGCCAGCGGTTTCAGGCCCGTCTGCTTGAGAAACTCTTCGGAGACCACCAGCGTAGCCGCCGCGCCGTCGGTCATCTGCGAACTGGTCGCGGCCGTGACCGTGCCGTTCAGCTTGAAAACCGGCTTGAGCTTTGCCAGACCCTTCGAGGCTGGTGTCGGCACGCACGCCGTCGTCGATCGCAACCGTCTTTTTGCTTTTGACCGGCTTGTTCTTGACGATGGCGACTTCCTCCACCTCGACCGGGATGATTTCATCCGTGAACCGTCCGGCGGCGATCGCGGCCGCCGCCTTCTGATGGCTGGCGACGGCGAAGGCGTCCTGCTGCGCGCGGTCGATGCCGTACTTCTCGGCGACCAGTTCGGCGGTAATCCCCATGTTGGCGAACGATTCCGGCCAGCTGGCCACCAGTCCCGGGATTGGCGCTGTACTTGTTGCCGCCCATGGGAACGGTGGTCATCGACTCGGCGCCACCGGCGATAATGCAGTCGGCAAAGCCGGCCATGATCCGTTCAGCGGCGCTGGCGATGGTCTGCAGCCCTGAGGAGCAGAAGCGGTTGACGGTCTGCGCCGGTACCTGGTAGGGAAGCCCGGCCTTCATGCACGGCGATGCGGGCGAAGTTCATCCCCTGCTCCCCCTCGGGGAAGGCGCAGCCGATCAGCACGTCGTCGATCTTCATCGGGTCGATGCCGGTGCGCTCGACCAGCCCCTTGATGGCGGCGGCAGCCAGATCGTCGGGGCGCATATCCTTGAAACCGCCCTTGTTCGCCCGACAGCCGGGGGTGCGGTATGCAGCAAGTATGTAAGCTTTTTTCATCACTATTCTCCTCAGTGCCTGCTGGCTCTGGTATCGGTCTAGTTGCGTAGCGGCTTACCGGTTTTCAGCATCGCCTGAATCCGCTCGGCGGTCTTTTTGTTGCCGCAGAGTTTGAGGAAAGCCTGGCGCTCGAGCTGCAGCAGGTAGTCCTCGGAGATCGAGCGTGCCAGCCGGCACGTCGCCGCCGCAGATGACATCGGCAATAATGCCGCCGATCTCCTGCTCGTAAGCGGTGACGAAACCACCCATCTGCAGGTTCCAGAGGCTGGTCTTGATGCTGGCAGCGATGCTGCGTCCCGGCGCCGGGATATTCTCCAGCGGCTTGCCCGGTCGGTAGTTGACCGCCAGCGCCAGCACCTTCTGCTTGGCGTCGGCGATCAGGCGATCGAGATCCATGCTGATGCTGTCCCCCGGCCGCATGTAGTTCAGACCGCGCAGTTCGGCAGCCCCCATGGAGACGGTCGCCATGCCGATCTGCTTGAAATGCTTGAAGATGTAGGGGGTCGGATCGGTTTCGAACTGCTGTGCCAGTTCGACCGAGCGCAGACACATCTCCTTGGTGCCGCCACCGGCCGGCAGCAGGCCGACGCCGATTTCGACCAGCCCCATGTAGGTTTCGGCAAAGGCGTTGATGGCGTCGGCGTGCAGGCTGAACTCGCAGCCGCCACCGAGGGTCATGCCAAAGGGCGCAGCCACCACCGGCACCTTGGCGTATTTGACCGCCATGGTCGCCTTCTGGAAGGCGCGCACCATCAGGTCGATGTCCTCGTAGGCCCCTTCGGCCAGGGCGACGGCAAGCAGCATCAGGTTGGCGCCGACCGAGAAGTTGGCCCCCTGGTTGCCGATCACCAGCCCGACTCCTTCGTCTTCGGCGCGTTTGATCGCCTTGTGGGTCATGGAGAGGATGTCGCCGCTGATGGAGTTCATCTTCGAATGGAACTCGAAGCCAAAGACGCCGTCACCGAGGTCGATCAACGAACAGTTGGCGTTCTTCTCCACCAGCCCGCCGGATTTCTTCAGAATCTGCAGGTTGATCTGTCCCGGCTTGAGGGGGAAGGGTTTATATCCGCCCGTCAGCAGATCGAAGTATTCCTTCTGCCCGGCGTCGTTGAAGCGGTAGAAACGCTCGACGGTCTTCAGCACGGCCGGTACGGCCACGCCGTCCTTCTCCGCCCGCTTGACGAAAGCTGCGACACCGACGGCATCGAGCATCTCGAAGGGACCGATCTCCCAGTTGAAGCCCCACTTCATGGCGTTATCGATGTTGACCACGTCATCGGCAATTTCGGGGATGCGGTTGACGGTATAGATCAGGGTGTCGCGCAGGGTCTTCCAGGCGTAGTCGGCGGCCTTGTCCCCCCCTTCGACCACCATCTTGACCTTCTGCGCCGGGTCATCGACCATCTTCACTGCGGTGATCGAGGCAAACTTCGGCTTGGCGGCCGGCTTGAACTCGCCACTGGTGTAGTCGAAGTAGAAGATCTGCCGTTTGCCGTCGACCTGCTCCTTCTTGTAGAAACCGGCCTTGCTCTTGTTGCCGAGCAGCCCGGCTTCGACCATCTTGCTCATGAACTCGGGGACCTTGAAGACCTCGCGCTCTTCGTCTTCGGTCAGCAGTTCATAGGAGTTGTTGCCGACATGGATCAGGGTGTCGATGCCGACCAGGTCGGCGGTGCGAAAGGCCGCCGACTTGGGGCGGGCCGTGGCCGGACCGGCGATGGCGTCGACCTCTTCGACGGTCATCCCCATCTCGACCATGTGCTGCATCCCCTTGTAGATGGCGTAGACACCGATGCGGTTGGCGATGAAGTTGGCGGTGTCCTTGGCGTGCGACGATGCCCTTGCCGAGCCGACGGCTGATGAATTCGGCCATACTCGTTGACCACCGCCGGATCGGTCTCCTTGCAGGGGACGATTTCGAGCAGGCGCATGTAACGCGGCGGGTTGAAGAAGTGGGTGACCATGAAGTTGCGACGCACCTCGACCGGCAGGGCCTCGGCCATGGCGTTGACCGACAGGCCGCTGGTGTTGGTCGTCAGAACCGCCCCTGGCTTGAGATGCGGGACGATTTTTTCGAACAGCCCCAGCTTGATCGGCAGGTGCTCGATGACCACCTCGACCACCCAGTCGCACTCCTGCAGCTTCGGCAGGTCGTCGTCAAAGTTGCCGACGACAATCTGGGTGGCGTACTTTGACAGATAGAAGGGTGCCGGCTTCATCTTCATCAGGCCCGCAAGGCCGGCAGCGGCGATGCGGTTGCGCACCTGCGGACTCTCCAGGCTCAGTCCGGCAGCCTGCTCTTCAGCGTTCAGTTCCTTCGGCACCATGTCGAGCAACAGAACATCAAGACCTGCATTTGCCAGGTGGGCAGCAATCGTGGCGCCCATGACTCCGGCTCCCAAGTACTGCCACACGGTTGATTTGCCTCATGAGTGTCCTCCATTGTCAGGTTGCGGATGATCTTCGGCACCATTGCCGTTATGCAGGTAAAGCCGTTCGATGCGGTCCTGGTATTTGCCGTAAATCACCTTGCGTTTGAGCTTGAGGGTTGGCGTCAGTTCGCCGCCCTCCACCGAAAAATCACGGGGCAGTAGAATGAATTTTTTGATCGTCTGATAGGAAGGCAGCTTGTCGTTGATCAGTTGCACACGATAAGCATAGCGCTTGCTGAACCTGCTGATTGGCGACCAGGTCCTCCATGTCGAGGTAATCAAGACCTTCCTGCTGGGCCATCTGGATCAAGCGTTCCAGATTCGGCGTCAGTATCGCGACCAGATAAGGCTTCCGGTCACCGAAAACAAAGGCCTGTGAGATATATTTGTCCATCCTGAGGTCATTTTCAAGTGGTTGCGGCGCAATGTTCTTGCCTCCGGAGGTGATGATGATCTCTTTTTTCCGATCGACAATGTAGACGTAACCATCCTCGTCAATCCTGGCAATATCACCGGTAGAGAACCAGCCGTCCTGAAGTACCTTTTCGGTCTCTTCCGGGTCATTGTAATAACCGCGCATCACCTGCGGGCCACGGATCAGGAGTTCGTTGTCTTCGGCAAGTTTGACTTCGGTCCCCGGCAAAGGGGTTCCGACTGAACCGAAGCGGACTTTCCAGGGGCTGTTCAGGGTAACGGCCGGGCTGGTTTCCGTGAGGCCATAGCCCTCGAAGGTCGGGATGCCGATCACCCACATGAATTCATTAATGACTTTGTCGAGGGGCGCGCCACCGGAAATAAAATACTTGAGCCGGCCACCGAAACGTTTGCGGATTTTGCTGAAAACCAGCCAGTTAAAAAAACGATACTTGATGCCGAACAGGCCGAGCGGTTTCGGATTTATGTAACGGCGCGAGATAAACTCGCGACCGATTTCTATCGCCAGGTGGAAAATTCTGCTTTTGAGAGGGCTCATCTGGTGTACGTCTTCGTAAATGCGCACGTAGATTTTTTCAAAAAGCCGCGGCACGCTGACCATCACCGTCGGCCCGACCTCCTGCATGTTCTCGACGACTTTGTCGACATTTTCACAAAAAGCCACGTGACATCCGGTCATCAGTGGCGCGTAGTAACCAGCCGTACGTTCAAGGATATGACTAAGGGGCAGAAAACTGAGGAAAGTTTCATTCATGCCGAATGCTTCCAACTTCTCCAGCCCGTAATGGGCATCAAAAATCACATTGGCGTGGGTGAGCATGACCCCCTTGGGAACGCCTGTGGTTCCGGAGGTGTAGATGATGGTGAACAGATCTTCCGCCTGGACCATATCGATCAATGATTCAATTTCGTTGCGTTCCTGCGCCGAGACCGGATAAGAGATCTCCGACAACTGGTACAGGGTATAAACCGGCAGATCATGGCTACCGAGGAAACGTTCAAAGGAGATAACCTGCTCTAGAAACGGCAGTTGCTCACGGACTCTGAGCAGTTTTTCATACTGAGGACGGTTGGAAACAAAAACTGTTTTCGCACCGCTATGCTTGACGACATAGGCCGCCTGTTCTGCTGTATTGGTGGCATAGATGGGGACGGTGACCCCACGGGCGCACTGGATGGCAAAATCAGCAATCGCCCACCCGGCACGATTTTCGGAAAAGATGGCCACCTTGTCGCCCGGTGCCATGCCGGCTTTGCGCAAACCACGCGCAGCCATGAGCACACTTTCATAAAAATCACCATAGCTGATCGTCCGGTATGCGCCATCTTTCTTGTAACTGAACGCGATCCGGTCAACATACTGCTGCGCATTCGACTTGAGCATTTCAGGAAGAGACTTGTACGGTAATTCAAACATGATGAGAAGGCTCCGTGTGCAGGCTATGCATTGATATATAGATTACCTTTACGTACACGTCAACCTAAACTTAGAACGGGATTTTAAATTTACATACTTCGGATGTCAAGTATATCAGTTGGCAGGCAACGGGCAAGAAATCCTGTGGACAGCGAACTTAACGGCCGGGCCAGCCATCAAAGCGCTGCACGAAAGGGAGTTGCCGTGACACGGCAAGAGTAGCGAGATAATGGCGGGCAATCGGGAAGCTTCTCAACCACCAGGAACCGTCATAGGTGCAGCAGCCGGCAAGATGTGTGGAACCAATATCCTGATCGGGATCAGAGAAACCACCGCCCTTGCCTTTTAGCCAGGCCTCCTTGCGTGTCCAGATGCGAAAGAACAGCCGGCGCCGGCGCTGCGGGCTGGTGTCCTGCAGCAGGTTTCGCTCACTGCAGGAGAAAAACCGCGCGGCGAGTTTTTCAAAGTCCAGAGGGCGATCAACTCTCTCAATATCAACGCCGACCTCAGTGCCCCCGGTCACGGCACAGAGTCCCCACCGTCCGCAGTGACTCAGGTTGAAGGCAACAAGATCCGCGGCATGCCCGGTAAGCACAGGCTTTCCGAAAGGTCCATAATTGAAGTGCAACTCTTGTGGGGCGAGATCAAGGTAACTGGCAAGAATTTGGCGCAAACACGCACGGCCGGTGATGAAAGCCCTGGCTTTGCCGGGCGCGCGCAGGCGTCTGGCACGCTGCCGTTCCTGTTCATCAAGAAGACTCTCAAGAGAGTCCTGACCTTCAAGCGGGAAACGCCAGAGATGCACCGCCTGTTCGGTGAGTTGCAGTTTTGAGGGTGGAGTCTGCCAGGGAGGCAGGAGAAGTGTCATTGGGAATCCCCGGGGAGATTTTAAGGTCGAAAGTCAACGGCACAGAAGTTTCGGCGCGGACATAAGGTTCCTGCGGTCTTCAGCTTTCCGGATGTTACCACTCCCTGTTAAAAAATATTCGGCTATTATAAAAAAATTGTCAAAGATTTCCATGTTATCCGCCACCAATATTCTATCATCCGGAATACTCACGAGGGCGTTTGCCTGGTTGCTCAGGGTTAACTGCCGCTGTCAGCTCTGCGACTGGAAGATTATTCTTTATCAACGACCAGATTGCGGGTCGGCAGGCTTTCGTCGCGCAGCACCACGACCACGCCGGTTTCCCGGCTGGACGCAAATATATTGCTAAGGTAATAAAATTGTTCAGCCTGTACGGGAGTATGTGAGCTGACTGGTCACGCACTTCGGTCTGTCCGCCTCCAAACTTCAGCGCTTCGACAACCACGCACGCAACCGTTCGATCCCTTCATCAAAAGAAACAACCGGCTGGTAGCCGAAATCCCGCCTTGCCGCACTGAGATTGAACCAGTGGGCCGTAGAAAGCTCGCGGGCCACGAAACGGGTCATGTGCGGTTCGCCCTTCAGGTGGCAGAACGTGTAGATTTGCTCCAGCACGGCGCCGACAAGATAGGCCAGGGTCGGAGAGATGGTGCGGGTCACTGGCGGCAGGCCGCCAGCATCGAGGATGCGGTTGACCACCTCCCAGATTGGCAATGGCTCGCCCTGGGAGAGGAAGTAGGCTTTGCCGGCCACGGCTGACCCTGTGTCAAGATGGTCAGCGGCCTGGATGTGCGCAAGAGCGGCGTTGTCAATATAGATGGTGTCGACCAGGCAAGCGTGTCTACCGAGTTTCCTCAGGGCACCCCTTGCACCACGCTCGAGAATGCGCGGCACCAGGTGGTTGTCCTCAGGTCCCCAGATCAGGTGCGGACGCAGGGCAACTGTGGCGAGTTGCGGGCCGTTGGCCTGCAACACCAGGCGTTCGGCTTCGGCCTTGGTCTGTGGGTAGAAGGCTTCGAAATGTTCCGGATAAGGCGCCGATTCGTCAACGTTTTCCATGTCTGTGCCATCAAAGACAACACTCGGTGAACTGGTGTGCACCAGGCGTTTGATGCCCTGATGGCGGCAGGCGGCGATGACGTTCCTGGTACCGACAACATTGGCCCGGTAAAAATCCTCGTAAGGGCCCCAGACACCGGCCTTGGCGGCGACGTGAAAAACAATATCGCAGTCCGCGGCAGCACGATTGACGGCTTCGGCGTCACCAACTTCCCCACAGCAATGCTCGACTCCGAGCTTGGCCAGGGCGGGATGCTCACCACGTGAAAAAGAGCGTACCTGGTCGCCGCGTTCACGCAGCAGCCTGACGATCGCCTTGCCAAGGAACCCGCCGCCGCCGGTGACCAGCGCCTTCATGACAGCTTCTCCCCAGCCCAAACGGCCAACTGCTCGCGAAAGATCTTGGCGTTGTGGCGAATATCAACAGGAAAAGCAGGGTGGAAGAGGAAGGTTTTTATATTGCTGGTGATCGTATGTTCGGCACCGAGCGCAAGCAGTTGCCTGTGAATACGGTCGAGATCCGAACGGTCAGCGTCTTTTTCCAGCTCGACGCAGAGCACCGCACGCTGCTCACCCGGATTACCGACTCCGACCAGCGCGGTACGAAACACCTCCCGATGGGTGTTGAAGATCGCCTCGCATGGGATGGTAAAGAGGGTCTCTTCATGGGTCACGACCCGGTGTGCTTTGCGACCGCAGAACCAGATGCGGCCCTGTTGGTCACGATAGCCAAGATCGCCCATGCGATGGTAGAAACCGTCATGGTCCGGGTCGTCGATTTTACCGAGAACGGTTGATTGCGGACGATTGAAATAGCTGCGCGTCACCTGCGGCCCCTTGACGACAATCTCACCGATCTCGCCGGCACCCCGCTTCAGGCTTTCCTCCCAGCGCGCAATCGGGTCGTCGGAGATGGCAATGATTTGCAAGTCAAGTCCCGGCACCGGTTTGCCGACACAGACGCCACGCCCCTGGTCGGTGGCAAAACGGGTCTCGCCGAGGATCTCTTCACTGCCGATTGAACAGACCGGCAAGGCTTCAGTGGCACCGTAGGGGGTAAAGACCTGGGCCCCTTCTGAAAGCATGCTGGTGAAACGCTCCAGCACTGCAGCTGGCACCGGCGCACCTGCAGAGATGGCCCGTTTCAGGCTCGGCAGCTTGATGCCATGCGCTTCTCCATAACGACCGACCCGGTTGATCAGGGCCGGCGATCCGAACATGGTGGTGATCTGAAATTTTTCGATAGCGGCAATCAGCTTGACCGGGTCGACATCGGCCGGGCGGGTAAAATCCATCTCCGGCACCACGGAAGTCATGCCAAGCGCCGGGGCGAACAGGGCAAACAGAGGGAACGTCGGCAGGTCGACTTCGCCGGGGCGGATGTCGTAGACCCGGCGCAGCAGCTCGACCTGGGCGGAGAAGTTGCCGTGACTGTAGACCGCCCCTTTCGGCACGCCGGTGCTGCCGCTGGTGAAGAGAATCGCCGCCGTTTCATCCTTGTCGGTGCGTGCTGTTTCATAATCATTGTCGTGACGAAGAGTCGCGAGGAGTTTTTCAAGTGTCGAACCGCCCCAGCAGAGGCGTCGCCCGACAGTCAACAACGTCCTGACTGTGGGTTTGCCCCAGCCTAACAAAACACGGGCCAGATGTGCTTTCGGGATACCGATAAAGGCTTGCGGCTGTGCTTCGGCGAGACAGATTTTCAGGTTTTTTACACCCATGCCCGGATCAACCAGCACCGGCACGGCACCGATCTTGAACAGGGCGAAGGTCAGGGCAAAGAACTCGAATCCGGGCGGCACCATGAGCACGGTGCGAACGCCGCGCCCGATGCCGAGCGTCTCGAGAACGTGTGCCATGCGGCTGCTTTGCCGGTCAAGCTGGGCGAAGGTGTATTGATCGTAGCGGAGCGGCTGTTGACTGGAGCGGCGGGTTTGCGGGATGAAGAGAGCCGGGGTTTGCGGCTGGCGTCGCGCCATCTCGGGCAGATGCGCGGCAACGTTGGCGGTGGCGGACCGGTTCATTGCTCTTGCGTGGCAATCCGCTCGCCAATCGGTCCGTCGATCGGGTGCGCCGTCAGGAATCGTTCGATGATCGGAATCACCTCATCGCCGGCATCCTCCAGGATGTAATGTCCGCAGTCGGCAAAGGCATGCACCTCTGCTTTGGGAAAACGGCGCTGCCACTCCTTGAGAAAGTGCCTGTCGAAGACAAAATCCTTCAGACCCCAGCAGATTGTTATTGGCAGATCGGCAAAGCACGCCAATCCGGCCTCGACTTCACTGACCAGCGCATAGCCCGTATCTTCCGGCCCGAGCGGGATATCCTGGACAAAGCGCAGGGTGGCAATGCGGTTGGAAGGGATGTCATAGGGTGCACAGTAGGCACCGCGCAGCAGTTCAGACATCGGATTGCGCTTGCAGCCGATACGGGCGGCCACCAGGGCGAACATGTTCAGCTTCAGGATCAGGAACTTGCCGAGGGCCGTATCGCGACAGATTTTCAAAGCCAGCGGAAGTCTTTTCCCGGCCGGCGGGTGAAAGGCTGCGGTATTGAGAATCACCAGGCGCGCAATCCGCTCAGGATGACGACAGGCATAGGCCATGCCGATCATGCCGCCCCAGTCGTGCACTACCAAGGTGATCCGTTCGCGCACCTCAAGGTGCTCAAGCAGCGTCTCAAGATCGTCGACGCGCTGCTGCAAGGTATAGGCATAATCAGCGACACCAGGTTTTTCAGATAGGCCACAGCCGATGTGGTCGGGAACGATGACACGATAGTTGCCGCGTAACGCCTTGGCCAGATTGCGGTAGTAAAACGACCAGCTCGGATTGCCGTGCACCATGACAACCGGTTCGCCCTGTCCCTCGTCGAGGTAGTGATACTGCAGGCCGTTCAGGTCGAGGAAATTATTTTTAAAGGGGTAAAGGTCGCTCATTACCATTGAATGCCGAGCATCAGACAGTTTAAACCACTACCGATACCGAGGAAGCCGACGATATCGCCGGGCAGGAGAAAATCTCGTTCCTTGGCGATTGCAGCCGTGACCGGCAAAGAGACCGTGCCCATGTTGCCGAGAAACTCGTACGAGCTGAAATCCTTGTCCGGGTCAATGCCGATCTTCTGCAAGATCAGTTTCTGGTGCGCTTCGCCGACCTGGTGGCAGATGACCTTGTCAACCCGTTCGGTGGTCAGATCCAACTCCTTGACAAAAGCGTCCCAGGTCCGTTTACCGAGCTCCACCCCGTATTTCATGACCGCAACGGCATCGGTCTGCATGTAGGGCACATGGTTCTCCGGATCCTCCGACTTGACGCCCCAGCGGCAGAGAGTGTGGTGCTGCGGCTCGGCCAGGTTGATGCCGCCGAGCAAGCGGGGCCGCCGCGAAGGAGTGAAGGAACCGTCGGTGAGAAGCACAGCGGCCGCACCGGAACCACCGGTCAGAGTTGCCAGCGACTTGGTGAAATACTCCATGGTCGGATTATCCAGCATCTGCTGAATCATGATCTCGTTGATTTCACGGGAGCTTTCGCAGGCCACCACGAGACCGGCGCGGATCTGGCCAAGCTCGATGCGGTTGGCGATATCGAGCACGCCGTTGAGCACTCCGAGGCAGGCATTGGAGGTGTCGTAAATGGCCACGTTGCCCTGCACGCCGAGGGCCGAGGCCACTTGGCAGGCCGTGGCCGGTTCGAAATGTTCGCGGCAAACGCCGGCATAGACGACCGCGCCGAGATCAGCAGGGGAGATGTTTCGCTCACGCAGGGCTTTTTTTGCTGCGGCGATCGCCCCATCCGAGATCCGGGTGTTCGGCTTCCACCAGCGGCGTTCCCTGATCCCGGTCAAAGCTTCCAACTGTCCCGGCGGGATATGCAAGGCGTCGTACATCGGCTTCAGGCGGTTTTCCAGCTCGGTCGACGTGACGACAATCGGCGCCAGTTCATAGCCGACCGATTCAATGTAAACTCGCGAATATCTCATTCACACCACCATGTTTCTATTAATTTCAGACTCCTTCTTGAACCCGCATATACTACCCGCTGCGAAGCGGACTGGCAAATTCTTTATAGGTCACTTTACATGGGACCAATAAAGATTATGCCGGAAAAAAATTGAACCGACTCCTAGAGCACGCATTCGCTGTCCTGGGTCAACGCAAAACAGGCCAATGAGCTGTTTCTGTCAGCGATCATACTGCTGCAGTCACAGAGAATGGCGTCAATGGCTTCATCGGAGTGGTCCTGGTTATGATGGAACAACCCCAGTTGTTTTACGTCCGCTTGCAGTGCCAGTTGCAGGGCTGCCCGATACCGTGAATGTCCCCAGGTGCGGGTTCGCAGGTATTCCTGGTCGGTGTATTCAGCATCGTGGATAAGCAAATCGGCAGCGCGGCAAAACTCCAGATATTCATCATATGTCCTGCCTCCGGGGTGCTGGTATTCCAGCTCATTATCGGTCAGAAAAACGAATGTTTTGCCGTTCTCACTGAATTTGTATCCAAACCCCATGTTGGGATGGCTCAGGCCAATAGGTTCCACGCTCATGCTCCCGAGAGTGAAGGGAACACCACAAGTGTCAGTGAATACGATATCCGCTTGCACGGTCGCGAGGTCAATGGGGAAATAAGGCGCCCGCATGGTTTTGGTAAGAATGTTTCTTATGGAAGTCTGGGCAAAGGCACATCCGTAGATACGAATCGTCGAACGGCTGTAATAGAGGGGTTTAAAAAATGGGAAACCGAGGATGTGATCCCAGTGAGCGTGGGTAAAAATAAGGCTGAATTCACGCCGTTTCTCTTCCAGCAAACGGTTGCCAAGCCTTCTGATGCCACTGCCGCAATCGATGATAATCACATCGTTATCGGCGTTTCGGATCTCAACGCACGTCGTGTCTCCGCCGTATTTTACGTATTCGGAGCCAGACACCGGTATAGAGCCTCGTGCGCCCCAGCATCGTATTATCATGGGCCCTCCTTACCCTCCAGTTTCAACGTACGGGATATTAGCGCTTGATCCGTAGCGTAAAATCTTTCATCTGGTAGATGACTTTGCCATCCACCGACAGGAAACCATTCGCCTTGAGCAGCCTCTGCTCATCATCCTTCGCCGTGATCACCGCCTCGACCTGAACACGGTCGTTGCTCGGGATGATCTGGCCGCGATAGTTCCAGCAGTGCTTTGCACCAAGCACCATCGTTTCAAACACCTGGTCAGCATCTCCTCCCCAGCGCTTCACCGCCACCACTTTGAGGAGTTGCAGGAAGGATTCGAGGCCAAGCGAGCCCGGGCAGACCGGATCCTGATAAAAATGGGCTTTGAAGAACCATTCGTCCGGATCGACAATCTTGCTGCCACGGATGAAGCCGAGACCGTCCGGACCGCCGTCGGCAACCAACAGCTCGATATGATCAATCATGCGCATTCTGGTCTCAGGGAAGGGCACATCGGCAGGATAATCGAACTGCTCGGCCCGGGCAAGTTCTGACTCTGTCGGCTGGTAGAGCCGGGCGTCACGCACGCCGACCTGCTGGGCCAGCGACGCGGCCGAAAAGAAGCCGAACACCGTATCGCCGGAATAGACCGGGCCCTGCCGATCACTGATTTCGAAATCGTAGCTCTGGATGATCATGCCGCCGCTGCTGGCGATGCGAGTGATCTTGACCCTGGTCGTCAGCGTGCCGGACTGCGGCGTGACCGGACGGTGCTGAACGGCGTTGCCGTCAAGGTTGCGGAACTTGAGGTCTGTCGCGCTGGAAAGGGCCGAGCCGAGATAAGCCGCCAGCCAGCCACAAGGCTGCAGGCCGGTTTCAAGCAAAACACTGAATGGCATCTCAGGTTGTCGCCCCGCCTGGAAATACCAGGCGTCAGCCGGCACGTCATACTCGGCGATGCAGGTGGCACCCTCTTGCAGCTCGAAGGGTTCGCCGGTGACATCGATGACTCGATCGAGGAACTGGAACGGCGGCCCCGGCAGGCGCGCGATCTTGCGTTCCCGGTCAAAAACCCGGTACGGCTCGCCGAACGCCTCCGACGGCTTGCCGGTCGAAAACGCCAGTATTTTTTCGTAATCGTAGCGTACGCAAGGGACTGCCCCCACAGTTAAGGGGTCTGTCCCAAGCCCGTTTGTTTCCACAACATTGAACTGTTTCTCAAAACCGGGGGCAGTCCCAAGAACCCCTTCCCACAACCCCTCCACCTTCTCCCGCGTCAACCCGGCCAGCCGAATCGACATATTGGGGATCTCGACGATCGGCTTACCATCGGCAAACATCAGTGCATCGACAATCGCAAAGGGTTCCGGTGCGTAGCCGAGCTGCTTGACGCTCACCTGGTAGGTGACGGTCCTGGTCGTCTCAATCACCTGGCCGCGACACTTCAGGCCACTGTCGACGCCGGGAACCGGCTCGCACCAGGTGGTGCCTGCCTCGCCGACCCAGCCCATACGCAGCAGGTAGATGCGCAGGGTGTGCATGCAGCATTCATACATCAGGGTACCGGGCATGACGTTGTCGTCGCAGAAATGACAGGTCAGGAACCAGTCGTCAGGGTGGATGTCCATCTCGGCGCGAATCTGACCGAGTCCGTAGCGCCCACCTCGCGGATCAAGTTCAATCACCCGGTCGACCAGCTTCAGGTAGCCACCCGGTAAAGTGTAGGGTCTGGTTATTTTCAGGCGGTCAAAGGGTTCACCAAAGGCCGCACCAAGATTCCCGGCGTAGATAGCATCGACCTGGGTTGCATCGTAAGATTCCACGTCCAGCGGAACCAGGTCACGCCAATCCCCCGGCTTGATACCGGGCTGTGGCATCAGATCAAGCCTGGTGTGTACGATGCCCTGCCCGGCGGCCAGTTCCTGTTCGGTAAAGAAGCCAGCACAGCCGTTCTTCATTGACAGCAGAGGCTCGCCGTTGACGGTGCCCTCAAAATTGAAGCGGAACAGGTAGGTCTGGTTCTGGCGGAAGAACCGTTCGATCCTGATGTCGTAGCGAACCACATCGCCCGGCACCGGTAGACCGCGATGGAAGGTGACCACGGCATCAAGCAGCCGGTAGACCGCCTTGCCTTTATTGATAAAATCGATCCCCAGGTAACCGGACAGGAACAGGTCGGCCTGGCCAGCCTCGACCGCGATGCAGGTCGGGATGCGGCCGCCGTCGAGGTACCAGCGATCGGAGGTGACGTCGTGCTCGGTGACCACCCGGCCGCTGCTCATCGAGCGTGGTTCGCCCTCGATCGTCATGATGCGATCAACCAGCATCAGCGGCTCGTCGGGCAGCCGTACCCGGGTCGGGTAGCTGTCGACCTCGGCGAACTCCGGCCCGAGCATTCTGGCGATCGAGCCGACGGCAAACTCCATGCACATCTCTCGATTGAAAAGTGGGGGATGGCCAGGCGCTGCCCCCCGATGTTCCGACATGAGATTTTCGCGTACCGCGTGCCGCGTGCCACGTGCCGTTTCCATGATCGTGTCACCATTAGCCACCATTTTCTGCAACAGCGTCATCTGCAGGTTGATGTTTTCGATCAGCGTCTTCTCCATGGTGTCGGCAAAGTGCAGATAAGCTTCATGAGCTTTAACATTCAACGCCGCAGTCTCGGTCATCTGTGCGAACAGCGGATCGACGATCGTCCCCATGCTGTTAAAATTTTCGCGCTCCGCACCTGTTTGCCATAGCCTCATTGGCGACGGCGGGTTGCTCGTCCCGCGTCCCGAACACTCCGGGGCTGTTATCGTCGCCAAAGGTTGAGCTATCGCTTCTTTTTCAGCAACCGGAGTTTGTTCAGGCAATGCAGCAGGTTCAAACGGGGCCCCACCAATAACAGTGCTGATCCTCGGCCCGGAGAAACTCTCGGCCACAGTCATAGTCTCCGGATAGAGGGCGGCAAGGTTCACCGGCAGCCGCTCCGCCAGGCAGTTGGCCAGCAGGCGCAGGATCAGTGACGCGGCCTTCTGCCCCGGGTAACAGGCCGCCCTGGCCAGATGTGGCCGGCCATCCAGAATACTGCTGATCATACGGCTGCAGGAATTGCCAGGCCCCATCTCGAGAAAAATCCGCACGCCATCCGCATAAGCCTGTTCGATGACCCTGGTGTAATCGACGGTGTCCAGAGCCTGGCTGAGGATGACATCGGCGGCACTTTCCGTGGTGACCCGGTATCTCACGCCGAGAGCACCGCTGTAGAAGGAGATTCCTTCCGGCACAGTCACCGGGAAGAGATGCAGATCCCGGTAGGCTTTTGCCACCGGTTCAGCAACTTCGCAATGCACCGTCGTCACGCCGCGCAACGGCAGGAAATGTCCTTTAACTTCACGGGCCAGCGCTTCAACCTGCCGTCGGTCGCCACCGATCACACATTCCCGGTGCGTATTGACGATCAGCAGGTAGGCTCTGTCCTTGCCGACCAGCGCCTGCCTGACCTGCGCGGCGGGCACATCGACAAGGCCAAGAACCCAGTCGACCTTTTCAGCCTTGCTCAGCCCCCAGACCTTGCGCGCGGCCTTGCATTCACCGGCAAGATCATCCGTGAAGAGGGTCGAATCACTGAGCCTCTGCGCCATGCCGTCGCGGTCTTTCCAGGCGCCGAAGGAGAACAGCCCGGCCGATTCGCCGAGGCTGTAGCCGCTCACCGCGCGGGGTTCGATACCGAAGCTGCGCACCAGGTCACTGACCGCGGTGCCGAGGGCAACCTGGCCGATGACCAGGGCATTGTGATTGTCATGCAGGGTCTCGGCCAGCTCGGTTTTCCAGAAATACTCGGGCAGGAACTGACGGGCCAGAAACTGGCTGCGGGCATCCTGGTTGCTGTAGACAGCCGGCCAGAGAGCAGAAAGATCGCGACCCATTCCGGCAAAGTGGTTGCCGGAGCCGGGGAATATGAACGCCACCTCGCCCTGCGAGGCCAGTGGCTCGGGAGTATAAGAAAAACCGATCGCGAAAGCCGGTCGACCGCGTCGTACCATTGCCGCCAAGTGTTTTGGACGGATTATTCTGCAGGCAAAGCGACGCATGCTCGAGTTGATCGAGCAATTCCGAACGACTCGCAGCCACCATGGCCAGGCAGAGCTTGTGTTTCTGATCGAGGGCGCAATCACGATACCATAGCACCGCCAGCTGCTCGATCCCGCCGTCAGGGGCCATGGCGACAAAATCCTGCAGTTTGGCGATCTTCGCGATCAGACCCTCAACGGTGTCGGCTTCGAGGGCAAAAAGCCCCTCATCAAGGGCGCCGAGCGGACGTTCGGCAAAGGTCGGGCTGGTTGGCGACTTTTTATCCTCGCTGGCCTCGAGCAGGAGATGAGAACAGGTGCCGTCAATCCCGAGGCCACTGACCAAAGCCCGGCGCGGACCATCGGCCCGGTTGCGTAACCAGAACTGGGCGGCCTCAACAGCGATGAAGCGGCGCTTGCCACGCACCCAGTCATAGCGCATCGCCTGCAGATTGCGCAGCGGCGGTAGAATCTGTTGTTGCAGGCAGAGCGTCGCTTTGATCAGCGAGGCCAGTCCGGAGGCAGCTCCGGTATGGCCGACATCAGCCTTGGCACTGCCGATGTAGCATGGGATTCTGCGGTCTGTCTGGCACCAAAGTATGCGCCCAGGACGTTGGCTTCCAGCTCATCCTCAACGGCCAGGCCGCTGCCGTTGGTTTCCAGGTAGCTGACCGACTCCGGAGTGATGTCAGCCTCCAGGCCAGCTCTTCGCAGGGAAAGCCGATAAGCGTTTGCGTCCGGCGCGCCATCTTCAACGCGGCCACCGGTTGCCGTGCCGATTCCCCTGATGATGGCGTAGATACGGTCACCATCCTGCTTGGCATCATCGAGACGCTTGAGGATGACCGCGGCGGCTCCCTCGCCGACCAGAGTGCCGTCGGCGTGCTTGTCGAAAGGGCGTACCGCACCATTTGCTGAATACGGGCGTAGCGCGTGCCGGCCGAGCACCGCACGCAGCTCGCCGGCCATATCGGTTGCACCGACAATCGCCCGGTTGATGGAACCTTCCTGCAGGGCGCGTACCCCGACTTCGAGAGCCCTCAGTCCGGAATTCTCTTCACTGGACAGGGTAAAGCTGGGGCCGCCGACCCGGAATTCCTTGGCCACCCGGCTGGCAACGATGCTGCCGAGCGCGCCCATAACCCGGTTGGCGCTCAAGGCCGGCCCCGCAGACTCGCGCAGGGCGGCAATCCACCGGTCGAGTTCTGCTTCGGAAAGTTCACGTCCGAGCTGCTTCGCCCACTGGCGGGCCAACTTCTGCACTCCCCAGCGAAAGCTGAAGTTGGTGGCATTGAGATCCAGGCCGGTGCCGATGAACACCCCGGTAAAGAGCAAATCCTCTTTCTTCAGACCGGCATCTTGCAGCGCCTCGTCGGCGACCTTGAGCATCAGCAGCTGCCGGGGCAGCATTTCGTCGATCTCTTTCGGCGGGATGCGAAAAACACCGGGGACAGCCTGTACTTCGGGAATAAAAAAACCTTTAAAGTCTGTTTTATCCAAGCCATCCTCACGGAACCATCGGCTCTCTTCCGCACCCCACCAATGGGCGGGACGCTGCGGCGACACATCGGCATCCCCCCCCAGCAACCGACTGCGCAAAGCGGTGAGCGAATCCCATGGACCAAAATGCGCTCCCATACCGACAATAGCCACCGGCTGACTCTTCTTTTTGAAGGACGGGTGGTAGGCAACAGAACTTTTCGCCGGCTTTTGCGGAATCCATTCTTCGACCAACAGGTGGGCGTTGATGCCGCCGAAGCCGAAAGCGCTCACAGCCGCCCTGCGTGGCTGACCTTTCTTACGCGGTTTCCATGGTTTCGATTGCTGCAGGACGCGAAAAGGACTCGCCTGCATATCAATGCCCTTGGCCGGAGCCGAAAAGTTAGCGGTCGGCGGCAGGGTGCGTTCTTTCAGCGCCAGCAGAATTTTCATCAGGGCGGCGGAACCGGCGGCGGTCAGCAAATGACCGATATTCGATTTCACCGAACCGATCACGCACTGTCCGGGCTGCCAGCCGTCCTCTCCCCACAGGCTTTTCAGGCTGGAGAATTCGACCACATCTCCGACCGGGGTGCCGGTTGCATGACACTCGATCAGATCGACATCGGATGGTGACCAACCGGCCTGCTGGTAGGCGGAGCGCATGGCCCGCAGCTGACCTTCGGAAGCTGGCGCCAGCAAGCTGCCGCCGAGATCGTTGGAAAGGCCGATACCACGAATGACGGCGTAGATATGATCGCCGGCCCGTACCGCGTCCTCGGTGCGCTTGAGCAGGAACATGCCGCTGCCCTCACCGACCACCAGACCGTCGCCCCTGGCATCGAAAGGAGAGCAGCGACCGGAGGGCGACAGGGCGTGCAACTGGCAGAAACCCATCTGGGTGTAGAGCGAATCAGGACGTGACAAGCCGCCGGTCAGCATGGCATCAGCGCGTCCGGTCAGCAATTCATCGACCGCAAGCTTGATGGCATAAAGCGACGAGGCACAGGCTGCATCAAGGGTGTAGCAGGTGCCACCGAGGCCGAGGGCCTTGGCGAGGAGACCGGCAGGCAGCCCCGCCACGTAACGATTCAGGGGATCAACCGAAGGTAGCGTTGACCTGTGTTGCCTGCCGAAAAGTTTTTCTTCGAAAGTGCGGCCGAGATAATTACGGGCCATTGTTGAGGAGTGTTCGCTGGGCAACGCCAGATTGCCGATAATGACGCCGACCCGCTCACGATCGAGCTGGTCAATGCGGCCATCGCTGAAAGCCTGGTGCCCGGCACGCAGCAGCAGGCGGTACAGCGGGTCAAGCCCGGCCAGGAAACCGGCATCTATGTCGAGGCCGGCAATCGCAGTCGGGTCAGCCTCGTCGTCGATGAAGCAGCCCTTTTTCGAATAAATCTTGTCAGGGGTGCCCACTGCCGGATCAAAGGCTTCCTTGGCATCGAGCAGCCAGCGCCCCTGCGGCGGTTGACGCGAGGTGTCAACGTTGCCGACAATCGTCTCCCAGAAAAGGTCCAGGGTCGGTGACAAGGGGAATACGCCGCCGACCCCGACAATTGCAACCGATTTGCCGTGCTTCATCCTCAGGCAACTCCCTGCAGCTTGTTGCGCTGGAAGCTCGTATTCAGCGAAACATTGATTACACATTCGTAATCTTCGATACGGGCGATCAGGGCGCCACTGGCCGGGTCGACAAAGTCGATCTCCGCGGCCGCCTTGCTGGCGCTCTGGCTGGTCACGCGCACCCTGATTTCCACCCCGGTCTCGGGGAACCGGTCCTGGTACTGGCGGTAGCGGCCGGCAAAGACCGGCAGGGAGCCCGACTGGTAACGCTCAAAGCTCCAGAGGATCATCAGCTGGAAGCTGCTGTCCAAAGCCAGCGGGTCCGCCAGCCAGGAGTTACGCAGCGGCTGCCGAATCCATTCGGTCGGCTTTGGTGCTGGACGGACCAGCGATGCGATACCATCAACGGAACAGCCGAGCATTTCACGAATACCATGAAAGTCGGGGCCGTGGAAAAGTCGGTCCGGGCAGTAGAGTTCCTCCATGGCGCGGGGATAAACCGGCAGCTCGAGCCGTTCCATCGCCGGCTTTCTGTCCGGAAGTTTGGTTGCCAGTACCATTCTGGCCCGGGAGTGGATAAACTGCTGACCTGCGGTGGTCATGCCGGAGAGTTCCACCGGCACGACATGCATCCCGCCGCTTTTGAAGGCCTTGCCGGTCATCACTTGCAGGGTGTGGGTCTGGCCCTGTTCAAGGGTGACGCCCTTCAGGACACGCAGATCGTTGAAGCCGTGGAAACGCAAGCCCGGATTATTGTGGATCGCAGCGTGCGCCATCCACTCAATAATCATGGCCATCGGCAAAACGGCCTTACCGTCAATCACGTGAGATTTAAGGAATGGGTACTGTTCAATGGAGATTTCGAGGTCAAATGCCTTGGAGATATAGATATTTTCATGGGCATGAGCGGGGCTTTCGCTCACCGCCTCTTCGCGTCCGCCGAGGATCACCAGTTCCACCGGCCCGCCCGGCGGCGTGGCAATTTCCTCGACCAGGTAATCGGCACCGGCCTTGAGGTCGATCACGGCAATGCCTTCCGCGGCAAAGACTTTTTTCAGGGTCGGCGTCACCATGCCACCGTCCCAGGGGCCCCAGTTCAGGGCAAGCACCCGGCAGTCCGGACGCAGCCCGGCCTGTTCCTGTGCGATCTTGTTGAGGATCTCGTTGGCCACGGCGTAATCAACCTGACCGGTTCGACCGTAACGACCGGTCGATGAGGAGAACATCACCATCAGGCTCAGGGCTTCTTCGGCGAGAGCCGCCAGCAGATTACGCAGACCGGTGATCTTGGTGGTGTAAACCTGCTCGAATTGCTCGATCGTCTTGTCTTTGATCAAGCGGTCGGCCAACACCCCGGCACCGTGAATCAGGCCTTTGATCGGACCGTACTCTTCGCGGACATCCTTGATGACCGCGACGACGGCATCACCATCACGCAGGTCGACGGAGCGATAGATCGCCTGGCCGCCCGCCGCCTTGATGCGCTGCAGGGTCCTGCGGATCTCGCGGTTGCCAAGAATCGCCTGACACTTCTCACCAACCTCTTTCGGCTTGAGTGTGCCGGGAGTATGAGCGAGCAGAGCCTTTTTTGATCTCGGCTTCACCGGACAGGCCGTCCAGCCAGGGGGGTTCAGCCTGTGGCGCTTCACTGCGGCCAAGCAGCAGCAGGGTCGCACGACTGGAAGCCGCCAGAGCAACTGCCACCTCGGCAGTCACACCACGGGCACCGCCACTGATCACCACCACATCACCATAACTGACCGGTGAATCAAGCGGCTCGCCGGGCAGCGACTCTTCAACCAGTCGCAGGCCATACAACCCCTCACTCGAGAAACCGATTTCCTGGGCACCGTCAACAAGAAGCTCGGCGACCAGCATTTCAGCGGTCTTGTCGGCGTCCAGCAGGTCGCCGGCAAGATCGAATGCCCTGCAGGCAACCTCAGGCCATTCGTGTCCGGCGGTTTTAGCCAGTCCGGCCAGCCCTCCCGACAGGGCATCCTTGACCGGGCCACCCCCGGGCAGGCCGAAGCGACCATTCAGACGTGACACCGTCGCCAGCACCGCCCCGGCCTTGTCGGCCGCAGCATTGAGCGCCGGTGCGGTCAACTGCATCAGCTGAAAAGCCTGCTGCAGGAAAAGATCATCAGCGCCGGCCAGCGGAGTCAGAAGGACCAGTCCGGCCAGTTTATCTGCCGGAACAAGACCATCGAGCCGCTCGAGATTGATTTTCTCCGCGCCCAGGTTTTGCGCCGCCAAGGCTGTGCAGAGTGCCTCCGTCAGGGCCGAGCCATCATCACTGACCCAGATCAAGGTGTCTTTAGGCAGCTTGAGTGAATCACGATTCTTTTCAACCGGCAAGGGGACCGCCTTGAGAACTTTCCGTCTCAACACCGCTGCCCACAGACGGCAGCTCGAAGGGAACTTCAGGTTTTGCCACAGGCTCACTGGTTGCCGAGACACTCGCCAGGAAATCGACGATCTGGCCGACGGTCTGCAGGGTGCCGAGATGCTCCGGCTTGATCGCCGGGGCCGTGGGCAGCCGATCCTGAAGGGCGGAGAGGATTTCCACTCGCTTGATCGAATCGATGCCGAGGTCGGTGTCAAGCGCCATCTCCAGTTCCAGCATCTCGACCGGGTAACCGGTTTTGGCGGCGATCACCTCCAACAGGGCAGTGGCCACAGCGTCCCGGTCAAGCGGGCTGACCGCCGTCACGACTGTCGACGGTTTGGAAATTTTACTGCTGGCCGCAGTCAGGTGATCGACGATCTGGCCAAGAGTCTGCAATACACCAAGGTCTTCCGGCTTGACCAACGGAGCCTCGGGCAGCTTCTCCTGCAGGGCGGAGAGGATTTCCACTCGCTTGATCGAATCGATGCCGAGATCGGTGTCAAGCGCCATCTCCAGTTCCAGCATCTCCACCGGGTAACCGGTCTTTTCGGCAATGACGGCAAGCAGGGTTGCCGAGACGACACTGCTGTCAATACCGGGGGCTGCGGCCACTGCAGCGGTGGTGACCACTGCGGGAGACGCGATGATCGGCAGAGCGGGCATGCCGGCAGTCAGATGGGCGATGATCTGGCCGAGCGTCTGCAGGGTGCCGAGATCTTCCGGCTTGACCGCCGGCGCCCCGGGCAGCTTTTCCTGCAGGGCGGAGAGTATTTCGACTCGCTTGATCGAATCGATGCCGAGATCGGCATCGAGAGTCATCTCCAGTTCCAGCATCTCCTCGGGATAGCCGGTCTTCTCGGCGATCACCGTCAGCAGCACCGCGGCAACCCGGTCGCCGTCAACAACAGGAGCAACCGGCACAACGGCTTCGGTCGGCTTCGGTTGCCTTGTTGCGACGGCCGGGGCAACGACCGGCTGAACCGGCGTAGCCGGGGACTGTGGCATAACCGAGACGGCCACACTGCTCAACGGCTGCCCCTGCAGCAGACGGCTCTGCTGCTCAACCAGGTGGAGGAAGGATCGTGTGGTCGATTCCTGGCCGGAAAGAAACTGCTGGTGCAGGCGCGACGTCTGTTCCTGCAGATTCTGCAAGGCCTGCATGCTCTGCCGGGTCATCTGCAGCGCTTCCTGCAGGGAGTCGGTATTAGCAAACCCTGCTGCTGTGGTCGGGATCAGGGTTTCGGTCGAGACTTGAACCGACGCCGGCGCGGCCATTGAAGGCGCTGCGACTTGCGGCGATACGGCCGGGCGCTTCGGCGGACGTTTGAAATAGTTGGCGCCGGTCAGAGGTATTGTCATGCCGGGCTTTTTGCTTTGCAGCGACCGGCAGGAATCGGCGAAGCCCTCATCCCAGCGCGCCAGCTCAACCGGGGCGCCAAGCACCGTCAGCTGCGCCAGGGCACGGGCCAGGTCATGGATCCCCGAACGTTTGCCATTCGAAGCATCGACAGCAATCGCCTGATGCTGTCGATCGCTGAGGATCGCCTTGACCATACCGGTCAGCCTGGCACCGGGGCCAACCTCGAGGAAAGTGCGTATGCCGGCGGCGTGCATCGTCTCGATTTCGGCGACAAAATCGACCGGGCGGGCCAGCTGGGTGGCCAGAATGGCGCGGGCCTTTTCAGCGGATCCAGGATAGGCCTGTCCGGTCGTGTTGGAGTAGACAGTGGCGATCGGTTTATTGAATTCAATCACCCGCAGACGTTCACCGAACGGTTCACTGGCATCGGCGACCAGTTCACTGTGGAAGGCCGCAGCCACGGCGAGCCGCTTGTAACGCAGGCCCTGCGTATCGAGCAGGGGTGCGGCTTTTTCGATCTCGGCCGTCGCTCCGGAGAGGACACCCTGTTCAGGGGTGTTGCGATTGGCCAGCACCAGCCTGAGGCCGGAGTTCTTGAGAAACGCTTCGACCTGGGCCAGCGGCGCAGAGACCGCCAGCATCGAACCACGATCGCCGTCACCGGCGGCCATCAGCTCACCGCGCAGGCGGGAGAGCGCGTGCAGGTCGTTAATATCAAAATATCCACCGCAGCATAGCGCGGTCAGCTCGCCATAACTGTGACCGGCATAGGCCCCAGCTGTGACCCCGAAGGCGGCGAGCACGTCCCGGACGCCGAGGCTGACCGCACCGAGGGCCGGCTGGGCAACTTCAGTCGCCTGCAGGCTGGTTGCATTCCGGTCCCTGGTGGTCTGGTCAAAGGCGGGCCGGGGATAAACGAGATCAGCCAGGCGGCCCCGTTCACCACCGGCATTATCCGAAAAGGCGCGATCGGCAGCGATGAACGCTTCGAGAAACTGCGGAAACTGGATCGCCAGGTCTTTGAGCATGCCCGGATACTGGGCACCCTGTCCCGGAAAGAGCATGGCCAGGCCGCCACTCATTTCACCCCTTGCGAAGAAAGTTCCGTCGGGAGTGTTCCACGTACTCTGACCGCGGTTGCCACGCAGCATACTCAAGGCACCTTTCACCTGGGCGGCGACTTTGGACTTGTCTTTTTCGACGACCAGCGCCAGGCGGCAGGGCTGTTGCGCATCAAACTCGCGGCGACTCAGATCGGCGGCCAGGCGCACGGCTGACCACGAGGCTTCTGCCGGGAAGCTTTGCAGAGCAGATTCAAGTCCGTTTTCGTCGGCGGCACTGAACGTCACAATCTGGACATCACCCTGCCAGTCCGCAGCAGCCTTGCGCGAGCGGTGCTCTTCGAGCAGGCAGTGAAAGTTGCTGCCACCGAAGCCGAGGGCGCTGATACCGGCCCGACGTGGATGATCGCCGCGCGGAATCCAGGGCCGGGCCTCGCTGTTGACGTAAAATGCCGAACCTGCGGAGGTCACCGTCGCCTGGGGCATCTCGACCTTGATGGTCGGCGGCAGGGTTTTGTTGTAAAGTGCCAGGGCTGCCTTGATCAGGCCGGCAGAACCGGCCGCCGCCTTGGTGTGACCGATCTGAGATTTGATCGAGCCGATCGCGCACCAGGGCGTTTCCGCTGCGCCAAAAACTTCTTTCAGGGCGGTCACTTCGACAGCATCGCCTACCTTGGTGCCGGTACCGTGGGCTTCGATCAATTCAATGGTCTGCGGATCGACTCCGCCTTGCTCATAGGCCCGCCGCAGCGCCTTCTGCTGACCGGCGGCGCTCGGCTCGTAAATGGCCGAACCGCGGCCGTCGCTCGACGCACCGATGCCCTTGATGACAGCATAGATCCTGTCGCCATCACGTTCGGCATCGGCCAGACGTTTGATGATGACAATTCCCAGACCCTCGCCTAGAGTGGTCCCATCGGCGTTATCGGCAAAGGGTTTGGCATGTCCGGAAGGTGAGAGTGCCGGCGTCTTGCTGAAACAGGTGTACATGAAGATATCGTTGAAAGTGTCGATACCACCGGTCACCACCATGTCGGACTTGCCGGCGGCCAGTTCCAACGCGGCCAGGTTGAGGGCACTCAGCGAACTGCCGCAGGCCGCATCGACCACACAGTTGGTGCCGCCAAAATTGAAATGTTTGCTGATCCGCCCGGCGACCACGTTGCCAAGCAGTCCGGGAAAGGAATTCTCCTGCCAGGGCACATAGGAGTCGCTGATGCGTTGTATGACGTCATCGGCGATTGCATCGGCGACACCGGCGTCTTGCAACGCCTCGCGCCAGCGCGGGTGGCCGAGGCGCGCACCCAGCGGCACCACCAGCTCCAGCGTTCCGGTTACGCCAAGAATCACGCTGACCCGTTCGCGGTCGAATTCTCTGTCGGCAGTGTATCCGGCATCCTGCAACGCCTGATCGACAACCACCAGTCCGAGCAACTGCGATGTATCAATCGCCTCCATGGCGTTGGGCAGCACACCGTATTCCATCGGATTGAAATCGACCGGTGAAAGGAAACCACCGTATTTTGCGTAAACCTTGTCGGCAGCTTTGGGGTCCGGATCGAAATAATCATCAGATCGCCAATGAGTTTCGGGAACCTCGATAATCGCATCGGCGCCATTCTTGATATTGGTCCAGAACGTGCCTTTATCCTCTGCCTGGGGGAACAGGCAGCCGATCCCGACAATTGCCAGCGGCGTCGTTGCCGCTGCAAGCCGGGTTTCTTCTTCACTGTTTTTCTTCAACTGAGAAACTCCTTGATCTGTTCGATTTCAAGAGGGGCTGTTAGCTCAGCCTCATCGTCGAGGGTAACCCCTTGAAGTTTAAGTTGGTTGACACGCATCAACACGGCCGCGCCAAACAGAATATTCCATGCAACGGTAGCAACCTGCCTTCGCGCGGGTGATTCCAGAAAAGACCCTTTAACCCATTCATTGAAGGCGCCCATAGCCGGGCCGCACCAGATCTGATAGTCAAGCCGCCGGTCCGATTCGCCACGATTGGCCCAGACCGGTGACTGGCCGAGGTACCAGCGAAACACCAGGGCCATCTTGTACTTCGGATCACGCTCGGCCCTGGCCAACGGGCGCGGATCGCGCTGCTGAAAATAACGGCGTGTCTCCTCCCAGACTTGGTCGAGGTTTTTGCGAAACACGTTCTTTTCCAGCTTCTGGCGTTCAGCGGCCGGTAGTTCCTCGATACTGTTGTGCGCCCGATACAGCTCGTAGAGTTTGGAGGCGCGCATCGAAAACATGGTGCCGCGCTTGATCACCTGCACATTCACACCCATTTCGAACATGTCGCCGGAGGGCGCCATGGTGACATCTGCCTGCCTGGTTTCGGCAAGCATCTGGCGCACTTCGTCACTGGTGCCCGATTCGACACAGGCCTGGTTGACCGTGCCGGTCACCAGGTAGGCAGCACCCAAAGTAAAGGCGGCTGCGGCGGCTGCCGGTGTGGCAATACCGCCACCGAGACCGACACGCAGGGGCTGCGTATAATTATACTCAATCTGGAAAGCTTTTTTCTGGGCCTGGATGGTCGGGAAGAGCGCCAGGGCCGGACGGTTGTCGGTGTGTCCACCGGAATCGGCTTCGACAGTCACGTCCTGTGCCATCGGAATCCCGGTAGCCATTGCGGCCTGCTCGGCAGTCAGCTCTCCAGACACAACCAGCTTTTTCAAAAAACGCTCCGGCGGCGGCGCAAAAAATTTTGCGGCGACTTCTTCGCGAGAAACCTTGGCGATAATCCGATTCGGCGCAACGACCTGGCCTTCTGAGTCGCGTGTGATGCCATGAGTGCGGTAGCGCACCAGGGCTGGGGTCAGGTCAAGAAAAGCCGAGGCTTCCACCAGGTGAATACCCCGCCGCAGATAAAGGTCGACCAGTGCGTTTTCCAACTCAGGTTCATGGGGGCTGTGAATCAGGTTGAACCCGTAAGAGCGGTCACCCACGCGGTTTTGCAGTTGATCAATAGCTGCTTCGACTTCCTCAATCAGGAGCCCTGCGGCGCCGAAAAAACCAAGCATGCCCGCCTTTGCCAAAGTCTCGACGACGGCCACGGAGCTGATGCCCTTGGCCATGGACCCTCCCACATAGGGGTAGCAAATAGCGTGATCGAGGCAGAATCCGAAATCGCCAAGATTTCCCGGCGGACAGGGCAGAACCATACCGTTAAAGCACTGGCTCTCTGCACTCTGCAGAGGCGTACCCGCTGTGCCGGTCATCACCCTGCTGTCACAGTTCTGCTCCACAATGTAGAGCGGTTGATTGAGACGGCGCAACCCGGCAACCAGCGCAGGACCGGACGACACCTGTTCGCCGGGGATGAACATCCCCAAAGGGCCCGTCGATTTATGCTGCGAAGCTGGCAAGAGATACTCCCTGATTCGGTTGTTCAGATCACCTTGAAACTTTATAGTCACGATCCAGCAGAGTCGCTTTTATAAAGATAACGATACTTTTTAAATTTAAACGGTGATTATAGTATTTTTTACAGTGGGCCACAAGGTTTGCATCTTGCCATGGAAAAGCAGGCAAGCTTCTTGTCTCTGGCAGCTAAGCTGGTTTTCCCGGGCGGTCTGCTCGACTCCATCATGGTTCCGAAAACATCTTAAAATCAGGCCTTCCTTTTTCACAGGTTGTAAATCCTCAAGCGGGTGACTATATTTGGTCCGCTGTTGATTTTAAAAGACACGTTTATTTCCAATACTTGAAAAGGAGCCCCCTGCCATGTTGAAGCGCTTTGCCCTGTTGCTGATCGCCGCCCTGGTTATTCTGCCCTCGCTCACCGGTTGCGGTTATAACCAGATCCAGAAGAATGAAGAAGCAGTCTTTGCCGCCTGGGCAGATGTTGAAGCGACCTACCAGAGGCGTGCCGACCTGATCCCCAACCTGGTCGAAACGGTCAAGGCCTACGCCGCGCATGAGAAGGACACCCTGCTGGCGGTCACTGAAGCCCGTGCCAGTGTCGGCAAGACCCAGATCAACCCGGGCGACCTCTGGCGATCCCGCAGCCATGGAAAAGTTCCAGCAGGCGCAGGGGGCCTTGTCCGGAGCTCTTTCCCGGTTGCTGGTGGTCGTCGAACGTTACCCGGATCTGAAGGCAAATCAGAATTTTCTCGATCTGCAGCATCAACTTGAAGGCACGGAAAACCGTATCAACGTTGCCCGTCAGCGCTACAACCAGGCGGTACAGACCTTCAATAGCTCGATCAGAACCTTTCCCAACAACCTGACCAACAAATTCATGCTTCACCTTGAGCGCAAGGAACCCTTCAAGGCAGAAGCGGGAGCTGAAAAAGCACCAAAGGTGAAGTTCTAACGATGCCTGTGCGCCGTTTTATACTGCACACCTCTGATCGTTCTTCTGCTGCCGTTCAGTGCTGCGGCTCTCGAGGTGCCGAAACTCAGCGGCCACGTCAATGACCTCGCCGAGGTGATTTCGCCGGGGACGGAACTGAAGATCGAGGATTTCCTGCGTGGTTTCGAGAGTAGCGACTCGACCCAGCTGGTGATCCTGACGATTGATTCACTGCAGGATGAGACGCTTGAGGACTATAGCCTGAAGGTCGCGGAAAGCTGGAAAATCGGCCAGAAGGGCAAGGATAACGGCGCCCTGCTGCTGATCGCCAAACAGGAGCGGAAGATGCGCATCGAGGTCGGCTACGGTCTCGAGGGCAAACTCACCGACCTGCTCACCGGGCGCATCATCGACAATGAAATCAAGCCGCGCTTCCAGGCCGGGGATTTCGACGGCGGTGTCATCGCCGGGGTGACGGCCATGGCTGAGGCGGTGCGTGGCGAATACCAGGGCACCGGCAGCACAGGGCAGAAGAAAAGACGCAACCCCTGGGGCTCGCTGGCCCTGCTCCTGTTCCTCGGCCCTGGACTGATGCTTCTCGGTGGTGGAGGCCGACGCGGCAGAAGGCGTGGCGGCTTCTGGATCGGCGGCCTTGGCGGCGGTGGCTTTGGTGGCGGGGTGGCTGGTGGCGGCTTTGGTGGCGGTGGCGGCGGTTTCGGCGGTGGAGGGTCTTCCGGAGGTTGGTAGAAATGCCAGGCAGGAAATTCGCTTCCCGCAGGTCACAACGCTCTCTCTCGACGGCGCAATGCAAAGGTTTCGTATGAAGACAGCAAAAGATTTCTTCACCGAAGAGGAAAGGCAACGCATCGAGTCGGCAGTGCAGCAGGCCGAGAAATACACCAGCGGCGAAATCGTGCCGATGGTGGTCGATGAGTCATACGACTATCCCCGGGCAGAAATCCTCGGTGCCGGATTCTTCTCCCTGGCGAGCGCGGTGTCACTCAGCTGGGCTTTCTTCGGCGAATCCCTCTGGCATTTCCTGTGGCTTTTCGCTCTCTGTTTCTTTCCCTTCAAGGTGCTTATCCGTAGCCTTCCAACCTTGCGGAGACGTCTTGTCCATCCGGCTGAAATCAGTGAAGAGGTTGCGGAGAAGGCAGCTCATCGCTTTTCTGGAACATGGTCTCCATCACACCCGCGACGAAACCGGAATTCTTATCCTTATCTCCCTCTTCGAACGCCGGGTGCATGTTCTGGCTGACCGCGGCATCAACAATGTCGTCCCGGTTGAGCAATGGGACGACATCGTTGCAGACCATCACCGCCGGCATCCAGCGCGGTGAAACCTGCAATGCGCTCTGTGCCGCCATCGACAGCTGTGGCCAACTCCTTGAAGAACATTTCCCGCTTAAAGACGACGATACCGACGAACTTGCCAACTTCGTCATCGGTTGACCTGCCTTGGTTCGGAAGTGGCAATCAGAGAGCTGGGGATAGTCCTGATATCCGGGGCGTGCGTTCGGCGATGGCCTTGACCCGCGCGACCAGCTCCAGATTCTTCTGGAAGTTGTCGCTCTGGAAGCGTGGTGACATGCGGCGATAGTCATTCTCGGCAAAATCATCGAAGCGCGTAATCTGACCAGTCAGAAAGCCGCGGCCAGCGGGCTGCAGGCGACGAGCCCGATGTCGAGTTCCTGCAGGGTCGGCAGGATGTCGTCTTCAATGTCACGGCTCCAGAGCGAGTATTCGCTTTGCAGGGCACTGATGGGGTGCACGGCATGAGCGCGCCGGATGCTCGCGATAGCCTCCTTTTTATCGCGCTCCCCGTAGAAATCCGACATCCCCATACATCCCAATCCCTGTTCGGAAACGACCAGCCTCTGTGTTCCCCGTCTGCGTTGACGCATTTTTCATTCTCCTCGCCAGTTGTTGGCCTGATTAGACTATAGAGTTGATTAAATATTAGCTCCTTTTGTCTTTCGTTCCAAATGTTGAACTATACTTAAAAGTATGTTGAGGTTGACCTTGAATCCGGTTGTGCTAGCGTCAAGAAGGAGGTTTGAAAGAGATATCCAATAATTGATTGCGAGGAGGTTCGGATCGGTCGATGAAAGCCATGTCTCTGAAAAAGATAGTTGATCTGCAGACGGAGTCTGAGCCACTGCATTTGCTGGAACACCCCATGCCTGAGCCCGGTGATGGCGAAGTTCGCATCAGGGTGGCGACCTGCGGCGTCTGCCATACCGAACTCGATGAAATCGAGGGTCGGACCCCGCCGCCTCGACTGCCGGTCATTCCAGGACACCAGGCTGTCGGTCGAATTGACAAGCTTGGACCGGATGTCAGCGACAGGCAACTCGGAGAGCGGGTCGGGGTCGCTTGGATTTATTCGGCCTGCGGCCAATGTAAGTGGTGTCGCACGGCAAGGGAAAACCTCTGTCCCGAGTTCCTCGCCACGGGCCGCGATGTTAATGGCGGCTATGCCGAGTACATGGTGGCGCCGGCCGCCTTTGTCCATCCGATCCCCGGCGTATTCAGCTCTGCCGAAGCCGCCCCTCTGCTCTGTGCCGGAGCGATCGGTTACCGCTCCCTGCGGCTTGCACGCCTGCAACCGGGCGCTCCACTCGGGTTGACAGGCTTTGGCGCCTCGGCCCATCTGGTGCTGAAGCTTGTCCGCCATCTCTACCCGGAGTTGCCGGTCTTTGTGTTCGCCCGCAGTGAAAAAGAACGCGTTTTTGCCATGCAGCTCGGTGCCGCCTGGGCGGGCGATACCGACGCCCGGCCGCCGCAATTGCTGCAGGCGATCATCGACACCACGCCGGTCTGGAAGCCGGTCGTCAACGCCCTGCGGCAGCTTGAACCGGGAGGGAGGCTGGTCATCAATGCCATTCGCAAGGAGAGCAGCGATCGCGACCTGTTGGCCGGGATCGACTATGCGCGCGATCTCTGGCTGGAAAAAACCGTGCAGAGCGTGGCCAATGTCAGTCGTGACGACGTGCGGGACTTTCTGTCAATCGCCGCTAAAATCCCTCTTCACCCGACCATAGAAGAGGTTCCGTTGGCAGACGCCAATCGCGCCTTGCGGGAGCTCAAGGAGGGCAGGATCCGTGGCGCCAAAGTGCTCAGGGTCGGGTTCGACATCTAGAGAGCCAGACAATATTCCGGAAGTCGCGCCATGGCTCCATGTTTGCCGGAAGGTTCGCGGTCGCGGTAAGGATGGCAAGGGAAAGGAGGCCTTCTCCAAGTGTAATTTCTGGACGTCAAGGCGTTATCCTGCTGCTGGTTATTTCACCTCGTAAAGCCCGACAGGAGGCAAGAAGCCGTTATGTCGAAGCAGTTTAAGGTCGGACTGGCACTTGGTGGCGGCGCGGCGCGGGCTTTTTCCCACATTGGGGTTATCGCCGGGCTTATCAAGCACGACATTCCCATCGACGTTGTCACAGGCACCAGCATGGGAGCCATTATCGGCGCCATGTATGCCACCCTGCCGGACGTCAGCGCCATCAAATCGCGTTTCGCTGCCTATGTTGCCAGTGAAGAATTTGCAGAATCTGGTTTCAACTTTTTCAAGGAGCTTGATACTCATGACGAAGGAATCCTGGCCGAAATGGGAAAGCTTGCGCGGCGCGGAATGTTTAATGCCCTGATAGTGACCAAGACGGCTCTGGTTAATGCCAAGACTGCCGCGAACAGTTATGCCTATCTGCTTGAAGACATAAAAGTCGAGCAAACCCGCATCCCTTTTGCAGCTGTTGCCCTTGATCTATGGAGTGGCGAAACAATCGTTCTAAGTCGAGGGAGATTGCGGCATGTGATTGCCGCTTCCTGCGCCATGCCAGGTTTGCTCCCGCCGGTCAAATTCGCCGGGCGCTTGCTGGTCGATGGTGGATGGGCTGAAACTGTCCCGATCAGTGCGGCCCGTCAGCTTGGCGCCGACTTTGTGATCGCCGTTGACGTGGGTGACTCTCTCGGCGACTTCACAGAACCGCGCAACGCTCTTGATGTTATCGCCCGTGCCGATGCACTGGCGCGTGAATCCCTCAACAAAGAGCAGCTCAAAGGGGCAGATATTATCCTCTCTCCGCAGAACGGAGTCACGCACTGGGCTGATTTTTCCACCACCGAACAGGCCATTGAGCGTGGTGAAGAAGAGGTCGACCGGCAGATTGAAGCCCTCAAGCGCACTCTGAAAAAGGCTCGCTGGCGGAAAATGATCGGTTGGGGTGTCCGGGGACATCTGTAGCCTCTTGGATTCGCGACCTTGCTGGTTCCAGTCCAGTGTCGGACGCCGGCAAACGGCTACTTCCTGATCCGTAGCGCCCGGAACGGCACCATTCCCCGGCCGGTCACCGGTGGCACAAAGGGCTCTTTGACGAAGCGCACGTCCTCGATGGTATAAAAAGCGTTCGGGTTGAAGCGTTTGATGACGGCGATGATCGTCTCGAGCTTGCGTCTTTTTGCCACTGTGAAGATCAGTTTGACCGGGCCGCTCTCACCGACACCGTCAATACTGGTTACCCCATAGTCGTTCTCTTTCAGGTAATCGACCAGCTCGGTGGCGTCGTGTCGGGTGATGATGCGGATGATCTGGTTGCCGATGGCGATGCGCTCCTCGATCAGCATGCCGACGTAGTTGCCTACCGCAAAACCGAGCGCGAAGGAAACGTAGGTCACCCAGTTGTCCATATGCTTCATGACCTGGCTGACCGCCAGGATCCAGACCAACGACTCGAAGAATCCGAGCAGCGCCGCATAATTCTTGAAACCCTTCGAGACGAAGATAATGCGTAACGTGCCGACGCTCACATCGAGGATGCGGGCGAAAAAAACCAGTATCGGGATCGAAATCAGGGCCAGCGATTCAGCGGACATCACATACCTCTCCTCAGCTTGGGGAACTGCGACAATATTCCTGATAGAATAGCAGCTTAACAAAAGTCTTTCGAAGGTTTATTGAATAGGAAGCCCGATGCCTGTTTTTATCCGATTCTCTCTGCTTCTGATGGCTTGCCTGGTCCTGGCTGCCGGGGCTCTCGCCACCTGGGTCTTCTGGGATTTGCCGGATGTTACTCCACTCAAAAATCGCAGCACCACGCTGACCATCGAGGTGCGCGATTGGCAGGGGGCAATGCACCCCTTCAAGGTGGGGTCGAAAAACCCCTTCTGGACGCCTCTGGAATCAATCCCGGAGGAACTGAAATGGGCCGTTATCGTTGCCGAGGATGCCAACTTTTACGAGCACGAAGGTATTGATGTGCAGGCGTTGAAGGAGGCTCTCAAATATGACCTGAAGCGCAAGCGTCTGGTGCGCGGGGCTTCGACCATCACCCAGCAGCTGGCCAAGAACCTGTTCCTGTCCCGGGATAAATCGTTACGGCGCAAGCTGCGTGAACTGGTCATCGCCCAACGTCTGGAGCAAGAGTTGACCAAGGGACGAATCCTGGAGCTTTACATGAACGTGGTTGAGCTTGGGCCGCTGGTTTACGGCATGGGCCATGGTGCCAGCTATCACTTTGGCAAACCGGTTCATCTCCTGACTCCGGCTGAAGCAGTATTCCTCGCCGCCATATTGCCGGGGCCGCGCGTTGCTTTCAACCCGCAGACCAGGCCAGCCAAGGTTCGTGAGCGGGCGGCGCGACTGCTCAAACTGCTCGGCCTCCGTCATATCCTTTCTGAAACCGAGATCATGGACGCTCTGGTTCAGCTTGGTCAACTTGGCGGGCCACGAACAAGGGGGGATGACCTCCGTCCTCCAAATTGACAAGGTAAAGGTTGGGAGTATCCTTTCAGTGTAACCAGACAACTTGTATGTTTGACAACCCCCGTACATGGGTTCAGCCATGCATGACTTCAAGTGTCAGGAGATGACACCGGTCGGCCATTGGGTTCATCTTTTTCAATGCTACAAGCACTATTCGCGTGAGACGACTTGAGAAAAATTACTTACCAGTTTTTACTGTTCAACAGGGGGAGGTAATGTCGGAATCTATTGCGCAGATTTTGAAAATGAAGGGGAGTGATGTCTGTTGTATTGCTCCTGATGCCACTGTTTATGAGGCCCTGAAAGTGATGGCTGGCAAGGGCATCGGTGCCTTGGTCGTTGTGGAAGACGGACAGGTGGTCGGCCTCTTTAACGAGCGGGATTATGTGCTGAAAGTTGATCTCTGTGGCCGCACTTCCCAGAACACAAAGGTTCTCCAGGTGATGACGACGGATGTCTGCTATGTCACTCCACAGACTTCCGTCGAAGAGGCCATGGCCATCGTAACCAACAGCCGCAGCCGTCACCTGCCGGTTTTGGAGGATGGCAACCTGGTCGGCCTGACATCGATCGGCGACCTGGTCAAGTCCTCACTTAAAAAGAAGGATTTCGTCATAAAGCAGCTTGAAAAGTATATCAAGGGTATCCCCTGATCATCATCATTGACGGTAATGGCCCAGCTCCGGGCGGCAGGCCGGTCGGAAACGTTCTCAATCATTTACAGCTTCTACAGTAAACCTGAACGCGTAGAGTCGGCACTCGTTGATGGCAGCGGTGGCCTGTCATGTGCGTTAGAGTAGAAGCCTGGTTTGTGTCGAGGCTTTAATTCCGGTAAAATGGAATCGCAGAGCAATCCAATCATCAATACATGAAGCTTTAGAGGCTTGATGGTCATGACTCATATAAAAAAAGGGCTGGATTTGCCTATTTGCGGGGCACCAAAAATGCAGGTCGAGGAGGGTCCGCCGGTTTCACATGTAGCCCTTGTCGGCGAAGATTATCAGGACATGAAGCCGACCCTTCTGGTCGTCGAGGGAGAACAAGTCATCCTCGGCCAGCCGCTCTTTTCCGACAAAAAGAATCCAAAGATCCTCTATACTTCGCCTGCGTCCGGCAAAGTTGTCGCCATCAACCGGGGCGAACGCCGCATATTCCTTTCTCTGGTTATCGAGATCTCCGGTAACGAAGAAAAGACCTTCCCGGCAACGATTGCTGATCAACTTGATCAACTGACTGCTGAAGAGGTTGAGACTCTGCTGATCAACTCGGGCCTGTGGCCCTCGTTTCGCACCCGGCCCTACAGCAAGATTCCAGCGCCAGGAACCAGACCCGCAGCGCTCTTTGTCACCGCTATCGACACCAATCCATTGGCCGCTGATCCTCAGATTGCAATTGCCGAAAAACTCACAGAGTTCGACGCTGGCCTGAAAGTCATTCGTCACCTGACGACGGGAAAAGTTTATCTGTGTAAAAAGCCGGAGTCGCAGATTGTCGTGCCGGAGGGTATTACCGCCAGCAATTTTTCCGGATGCCATCCCGCCGGTCTGGTCGGCACCCATATCCACTTCCTGGAGCGGGTCGATCAACAGCGCACGGTTTGGCACATCGGCTATCAGGACGTGATTGCCATTGGGCACCTGTTTCTCACCGGCAGGCTCCTCACCGAAAGGATTGTCGCGCTCTGCGGACCGGCAGTTAGAGAGCCGCGCCTGATTCGCACCCGCCTTGGTGCCTGCCTGTCTGAACTGGTTTCAGGTCAGCTGCACGCCGGCGAGAACCGGGTTATTTCCGGATCAGTGCTGACCGGTCGCCGTCGCCGGTCAGGCCAACGATTTTCTCGGTCGCTATCACAACCAGATTTCCGTCCTCGAGGAAGATCGGCAACGCGAATTTATGGGCTGGGCCATGCCCGGCTTTAAACAAATTCTCGGTCAAGAAGGTGTTTGCTTCGTCCCTGCTGCCACGTCGGCCCTTGCCGATGACGACCAGCACGCATGGCAGTTTGCGCGCCATGGTGCCGATCGGCGCTTTTGAAAAGGTGATGCCTCTCAACATCAAGGCGACCTGGCTGCTCCGTTCGCTGCTCACCCTTGATGCTGACCTGGCGCAGGAGCTCGGCTGCCTGGAGCTGGATGAAGAGGACCTGGCCCTGTGCAGCTTTGTCTGTTCGGGAAAGATGGATTACGGTTATCATTTACGGCAGACCCTGCGCAAGATAGAAGAAGAGGGCTGATGAAAGCATTGCGTAACTTTCTCGACAAGCTCCGTCCTCACTTTACGCGGGGCGGCAAATATGAACGGTTCTATCCCCTTTACGAGGCGGCCGACAGCTTTATCTACACTCCCGGCGAGGTGACCGACGGTGCCCCCCACGTCAGAGACGCCATCGATCTGAAGCGCGTGATGATCACGGTTGTGATTGCTCTCGTCCCCTGTTTTTTTATGGCCATGTGGAACACCGGCTTGCAGGCGAACAGCGCCATGCAGCTCACCGGCGGCAGCGTCGATGGCTGGCGCGGCGACCTGCTCGAGATCCTCGGCTTCACCGCCAACCCGGATCGATTTTTCGACAACCTGTTGCTCGGCGCAGCCTGGTTTGTCCCCATCTACCTGGTGACCAACATTGTTGGCGGTTTATGGGAAGCCCTGTTCTGCATCGTGCGTCGTCACGAGCTGAACGAGGGGTTTCTGGTCACCGGCTCACTTTTTCCGCTGATCTGCCCGCCAACCCTGCCGCTCTGGCAGGTGGCGCTGGGAATCAGCTTCGGCATCGTTATCGGCAAGGAAATTTTCGGTGGCACCGGCAAGAACTTTCTCAACCCGGCGTTAACCGGACGCGCTTTTCTGTTTTTCGCCTACCCGGCACAGATCTCCGGCAACGCCGTCTGGACTGCCGTCGACGGCTTCAGCGGTGCGACGGCGTTGAGTCGCGCGGCTGAAGGCGGGAGTCCAGGCGGTGACCGCTGTGAGCAGCTGGTTCGACGCCTTTCTTGGCACAATTCCCGGGTCGATGGGGGAAACCTCCACCCTCGCCTGCCTGCTTGGTGCCGCCGTCCTGGTTTTTACCGGCATCGGCTCCTGGCGCATCATGCTCTCCGGACTGATCGGCGCGGTTGGCCTGTCTCTCCTGTTCATGCTGATCGGCAGCAGCACCAACCCGATGTTCGAACTCGGGCCGCACTGGCACCTGGTGCTCGGCGGTTTCGCCTTCGGACTGGTTTTCATGGCGACCGACCCGGTCTCCGGAGCGATGACCCAGGAGGGGCAATGGCTGTACGGATTCCTCATCGGGACCATGTGCATTCTGATCCGGGTTGTCAATCCGGCCTTCCCGGAAGGGATGATGCTCGCCATTCTGTTCGGCAATGTCTTTGCACCGTTGATCGATCAGATGGTGCTCAAGTTCCACATCAAGCGGAGGCTGCGACATGTCCAGGGATAGTACCGGAAAAGTCCTGACGGTTGCTTTTCTCCTCTGCGTGGTCTGCTCCGTTCTGGTTTCGGCGGCGGCCGTCGTGCTGAGTGACCGCCAGGAACGCAACAAGCTCGAGGAAAAGCGAAAGAACATCCTTCAGGCTGCCGGCATTTACGAAGACAGGCGTCCCGGTCGAGGATCAGTTCAGTAATATCCAAACCCGGATCGTCGATCTGCAGACGGGGGAGTTCAGTCGTGATTTTGATACCGCCACCTTCGACAGCCGTGAGGCAGCGCGCGACGTAGAGACCAGCTACCTGATCCCAGCGGAGTCTCGACCTCGCTGCAATCAAGACACGCTCCCGCTACATGGATGTCTATCTGCTACTGGATGATGGCAAATTACAGCAGTTGATCCTGCCGGTGCACGGCAAGGGTCTGTGGTCGACGATGTACGGCTTTGTCTCCCTTGGCGACGATCTGACGACGGTCAACGGCTTCGCTTTTTACGAACATGGTGAGACCCCCGGACTCGGTGGTGAGATCGACAACCCGGCCTGGAAAAAACAATGGCCTGGCAAGAAAATCTACGACGATCAAGGCAACACCCGTATCGAGGTGCTCAAAGGAACGGTGACAGAACCTCAGCGGACGCCGTTTACCAGGCGGACGGCCTGGCCGGAGCCACCCTGACGGCGCGTGGCGTCGGTAACCTGCTCACGCTACTGGATGGGTGAAGACGGCTATAAACCTTTTCTCGAAAAGTTGAAAAAGGAAGGAGTAAAACCATGAACAAGGCCAAAGACGTTTTACTGGATCCTTTATTCAACAAGAATCCGATCGGTCTGCAGATTCTCGGTATCTGCTCGGCCCTGGCGGTCACCTCGAAGCTGGAGACCGTCATTGTCATGTCCCTGGCGGTGACCTTCGTCATCGCCTTTTCCAACTTTTCGGTCAGCCTGATCCGTCAGCAGATTCCCGGCAGTATTCGCATTATCGTGCAGATCACGATCATCGCGACCCTGGTCATCATCGTCGACCAGTTTCTCAAGGCCTACGCCTTCAGCATCAGCAAGCAGCTGTCGGTGTTCGTCGGTCTGATCATCACCAACTGCATCGTGCTCGGTCGCGCCGAAGCCTTTGCCATGAAGAATCCGCCGGGCCTGAGCTTTCTCGACGGCATCGGCAACGGACTCGGCTACAGCATCGTTCTGCTTCTGGTCGCCTTTTCCGTGAACTGCTCGGCGCCGGCAAACTGCTCGGCTTCACCATCCTGCCGACCGTCAGCGAAGGCGGCTGGTATCAGCCTAACGGCCTGATGCTGCTGCCACCGAGCGCCTTCTTTATCATCGGTTTGCTGATCTGGGTTTTGCGCACCTGGAAAACCGACCAGGTCGAAGAGGACTAGACGATGGAGCATTACCTCAGTCTCCTGATCAAGTCGATTTTTATCGAGAATATGGCGCTCGCCTTTTTCCTCGGCATGTGCACCTTTCTCGCCGTTTCGAAAAAGGTCGATACCGCCATCGGACTCGGCATCGCCGTGATCGTCGTGCAGACCATTACCGTTCCGGTCAACAACCTGATCTACCAGTATTTTCCTCAAAGCGGGAGCCCTTGCCTGGCTCGGCCTCAGCGACACAGACCTCACCTTCATCGGTCTGATCTGCTACATCGGCGTGATTGCCGCGATGGTGCAGATTCTCGAGATGGTGCTCGATCGCTTTTTCCCCTCGCTTTACAACGCCCTCGGAATTTTTCTGCCACTGATCACCGTCAACTGCGCCATTCTCGGCGGCTCCCTGTTCATGGTTGAGCGCGACTACAACTTTGCCGAAAGCGTCGTCTTCGGTTTCGGGAGCGGTGCGGCTGGGCGCTGGCGATAATCGCCCTGGCCGGCATCCGCGAGAAGATGAAATATGCCGATGTCCCGGCTGGTCTGCGCGGACTGGGGATCACCTTTATGATTGCCGGCCTGATGGCCATGGCGTTCATGGCTTTTTCCGGCATTCAGCTGTAACGGTAAGGATGATGATTGAAATCGGCTTGGGTGTACTGATATTTACCGGCATCGTGATGATTCTGGTTGTCCTGATCCTGGTCGTCCAGATCCTGGCTGATTCCGGCCGGCGAGATCACTCTCAACATCAATCAGGATGCGGGAAAAAGCCTGTCGGTAGACCCGGGAGACAAACTGCTCGGCGTGCTCGGCAAGCATGATATCTTTCATCCCTTCGGCCTGCGGTGGCGGCGGCACCTGTGGTCAGTGCCGGGTCAAGATCACCTCGGGTGGCGGCGGATATTCTGCCGACCGAAACCGCCCATATCACCAAGCGGGAAGCAAAGAGGGCTACCGGCTTGTCCTGCCAGGTCAGCGTCAAGCAGGATATGGACCTTGAACTGCCGGCCGAAATCTTCGCCATCAGCAAATGGGAATGCTCGGTACGCTCCAACGAGAGCCGCTCCACATTTATCAAAGAGCTGGTTCTGGAGTTGCCGGAAGGGGAAGATCTGGCTTTCCGCGCCGGCGGGTATATACAGATCGATGCGCCGCCGCATGTTGTCGAATACCGGACTATGGAAATCGCCGAAGAGTATCAGAGGCGACTGGGACAAATTCAACCTCTGGCAGTACCGGTCCGAAGTCGACGAACCGATCATGCGCGCCTATTCGATGGCCAACTATCCTGAAGAAAAAGGCATCATCATGCTCAACGTGCGGGTCTTCGCCGCCACCGCCGTCGGTTCCCGACGCGCCCCCGGGACAGATGTCTTCGTTATTTTTAATTTGAAGCCGGGCGACAAGGTGATCATCTCCGGGCCCTACGGCGAATTCTTTGCCAGGGAGACCGACAGCCGAAATGGTTTTTATCGGCGGCGGTGCCGGCATGGCGCCGATGCGCTCGCACATTTTCGACCAGCTCAAACGACTCCACTCGAAACGAAAAATCTCCTTCTGGTACGGCGCCCGCAGCCTGCGTGAAGCTTTCTACGTGGAAGAGTTCGATGAACTGGCAGAAAATTTTGACAACTTTGACATGGCATCTGGTGCTGTCCGATCCGCTGCCGGAGGATAACTGGAACGGCGCCACCGGCTTTGTTCACCAGTATCTGTTCGATAACTATCTCGCCGACCATCCGGCACCGGAAGACTGCGAATATTACCTGTGCGGACCACCGATGATGAACAAGGCGGCCACCGAGATGCTCTATAACCTTGGCGTAGAACAGGACAATATCCTGTTTGATGATTTCGGACTCTAAACTGCCGGCAGGAGCTGACAATGCGCTATGAACAGACACGAACAATTCTGCAGCATCTGGCTCCGGATTACCACCGTACAGTCAGCCGTTACTATCAGGAGCTGGCGGAAGGCGACGTTTCGCCGCGTGTCCGACTGATGCTCGATTTCCTGATTGATCATGAACAGCACCGGGCGCTGGCTCTGGGGGAATTCTGCCGGGACGCCTCGCCCCACGTCCTCGACCACTGGTTTAAGGGGGTGGAGATTTCTTTCCCGCAAGCCGAGGCAGATGTCATTGTGGAGGCAGCTAGAACGGATCTTGAACAACTGCTGAAGTCGGCAATTATCTATAAAAGCAACCTGATCAGATATTTTGCCCATCTGCTTGAGCGCAGTAGCGGTCAGGAGACCCTCCACCTTTTTCAGACCTTGAAAACCCAGGAAGAGAAAGCGATGAAACGGATGATCCGCCACGCGCAGGGACTGGCCGACCTTTGACATGCTGTGCCGGTATTGCCACCTGATAATTACCGTTCTCCTGTTGACCCTGTTCAGCGGCTGTCAGCAGGAGAAAACAATTGAAACTATTCACCTGTCTGGCCAGACCATGGGAACGACCTGGTCAGTCGCCATGCTCCTCAAACCCGGCAGGACAGATGCGGCAGTCTTGAAGCAACTGCTGCAAAATCGCCTCGACCAGATCAATCGCCTGATGTCGACCTATGACCAGACATCGGAGATATCCCGGTTTAATAACCAGGCCAGTACGGGCTGGTTTGCCATTTCTGCGGACACAGCAGAGGTTATTGAACTTTCCCTGGCCATCAGTCGCCTGACCGGTGGTGCTTTTGATATCAGCGTTGGGCCCCTGGTTGAGCTCTGGGGTTTTGGCGCCTCGGATCGGAGTGAAAATATCCCCAGCGAAGAGCAAATCAACAAAAGTCTTGCCCTGGTCGGCTACGAAAATATTCGGCTGCGCCGCCAGCCAGCAGCTATCAGCAAGCAGATTCCTGAATTGCGCATCGATCTCTCTGCCGTTGCCAAAGGCTACGCAGTCGATGCTCTCGCCGAAATTCTCGGCCAACAAGGTGTCGGCAACTATCTTGTCGAAATTGGTGGCGAATTGAAGATTGCCGGTCACCGCGGCGATGGCGCTCCCTGGCAGATCGCGATCGAAAAGCCACTGGAGGGAGTGCGTGGAGTGGCCACGATTTTCCCCCTCACCGATATCGCTCTGGCCACCTCGGGTAATTATAGAAATTTTTATCTGCAAGACGGCCAACGCTATGCCCACACCCTGGATCCGGTCAGCGGCAAGCCGGCCCGCCACAAGTTGGCATCAGTCACTGTGCTCGACCAGACCTGCGCACGTGCAGATGCCTTGGCCACGGCGCTGATGGTTATGGGGGAAGAACAAGGCCGTCAACTCTGCGAAAAAAATCACATTGCAGCGTATCTTCTCATCCATGAAAAATCATCGTTATCGGTTTACGTCAGCCCGGCGTTTCAGATGTTTGTGAAAGAGATCAAGCAATGAAGATTTTTTTTGCCGTACTCGGGTTTTTCCTGCTCGCTTTTGCAGGCCTTGCAGCAGGTCTCATCTTCAAACGTAAAGGTTTGCGCGGTGGCTGCAGTCCCACCCCCAGCACTGGTCGTGATTGCCGTTGCAAGTCGGAAGCAGGGTCGGACAGCGAGGTAAGAGAGGGAGAGGAGATCAAGGCGGATAAAGATTAGTCAAGGAGCCCTTGGCCGATTTTATGAGGCATGATTTCGCAGCAGACAGTGTTAACGCCCGCATGACCAGGACCAGAACAATCTATCTCTTCCAAGCTTCATTCCCCTTTGTTTTATTCCGGCCTTCACACCACATCTCGACAAACAGCAGTGTTACGCCGATGGTAATGGCAGAGTCGGCGACATTGAAGGCCGGCCAGTGATGGTGTTGCCAGAAGACGTCGAGAAAGTCGATCACCTCACCGAGACGGACACGGTCGATCAGGTTGCCGAAAGCCCCGGAAAAAATCAGTGACAAGGATAAGATCGGCAACTTCTGGTCATCTCTGATGCCTTTGAGATACCAGAGGATACCGAGCAGGGCGATGATTGATACAGAAATGAAAAAGGGGATGCGTACGGCATTATCGGCAAGAATGCCGAAGGCGGCGCCCTTGTTGCGTACGTATGTCAGATGAAAGAAGTCGCGAATCACTGGAACTGTTTCGTGGAGGCGGAAGTTGGCGTCCACGTACAGCTTGGTCGCCTGGTCAAGGACCAGGATAATCACGGCGATGATCGATAGGGTGCGGTATCTGGACATAAATTCCCGGTGCGCGGGACGCGAAACAACTTTTAACCAGACTCGTCTTGCGAGGGTTTTAACCCAGTGACGCAAACTTCTGTCTGGATCGCTTTCCGCGTCCCCGGTTTCCTAAGTAAGAGCCCGAATACAGCGATGACAGATCTCCGGGTGTTCATCACTCGTGCCGATGGTGGTGGCGTAGTTCCAGCAACGCGAACACTTTTCGCCGTCAGCCTTGCTGACCCGGATCTTTAATCCCGGCAGACTCTCGCCGCTGCTGCTGTTGTCCAGGCTGGTCGAGACTGCAACCTGAGAGACGATAAAAAGACTGGCCAACTGGTCTGCCTCGCTTTCCAGTAAGGCCGCCAAATCGCCATCGGCTGCCAGTTCCACCCTGGCGTCAAGGGAATGTCCGATGGCTTTTATGGTACGAGCCTGTTCCAGAACCTTGGCGACGTCGCCGCGAACAGCCAGCAGACGATCATATTTTTTCTCCAACCGGGCATCGATCAGGCTGTTTGCGAACAGGGGAAAGTCGGCGAGATGGACACTTGCGCCACGCTCGCCGGGCAGGAATCCCCAGATCTCTTCAGAGGTGAAAGACAGGACCGGAGCCATCATGCGGGTGATGGCATCAAGGATGCGGTACATGGCGGTCTGTGCGCTGCGACGCTCCAGGCTTGCGGTCGGCGAGGTGTAGAGCCGGTCCTTGAGGACGTCGAGATAGAAAGCGCTCATATCGACAGCACAGAAATTATAGACAGCATGATAGAGCACGTGGAAGTCGTAGGCGTCGTACGACCTCAGAACTCGTTTGACCAGTCCCTCCAGACGGGAAAGAGCCCAGCGATCGATCTCGAGCAGATCACAGTCTGCAACGCTGTCGACCGCCGGATCGAAATCGTGGATATTGCCGAGGATGTAGCGGGCCGTGTTGCGGATGCGCCGATAGGCCTCGGAAACCTGCTTGAGGATTGCATCACCGACACGGGTGTCGTTGCGGTAGTCCTGGGTAGCAACCCAGAGGCGCAGAATCTCGGCACCGTACTGACTGATGACTTTCTCGGGTGCGACAACGTTGCCCACCGATTTGGACATCGGGCGACCCTTTTCGTCGAGAACGAAGCCGTGGGTCAGAACTGCTTTGTACGGCGCGACATCACGGGTGCCGACCGAGGCCAGTAGGCTGGAGTGGAACCAGCCGCGATGCTGGTCGCTGCCTTCCAGGTACAGGTCAGCCGGGGACTGAAGGTGGTCGTTCTTCTCCACCACGGCCGCATGCGAGACGCCCGAATCGAACCAGACATCGAGGATGTCCATCTCCTTGCGGAAATCGGCGTGGCCGCAACTTGGGCAGACGGTTCCCTCCGGAAGCAACTCCCTGGCGTCTTTTTCAAACCAGATATCGCTGCCGGTTTCTTCAAAGAGGTCCGCAACATGATGCATAATTTTGCCATCTGCCATGGCTTCGTCGCATTTGTTGCAATAGAAGACCGTAATTGGGACTCCCCAGCTACGTTGACGACTGATGCACCAGTCAGGTCGGTTCTCGATCATGTTGTAGATGCGATCATGTCCCCAATGCGGAATCCATTGCACTTCGTCAATAGCCTTGAGCGCTTTCAGACGGAGTTGGTTGGCTTCCATAGAGATGAACCACTGCTCTGTGGCGCGGAAAATGATCGGTTTTTTGCACCGCCAGCAGTGCGGATAACTATGTGTGATCTTGTCTTCGCCGAGCAAGGCCCCTGCTTCTGACAGCTTGGCGCTCACCTGGGGATTGACAGCCGGGACTTTCTCGCCGCCAAAGAACTCCAGCTCTTTGCTGTAGCGACCGTAATCGTCCACCGGGTTGTAGATTTCAAGGCCATAGCGGAGACCGGTCAGATAGTCATCCTGACCGTGACCGGGGGCAGTGTGGACACAGCCGGTGCCAGCTTCAAGGGTGACGTAGTCGCCGAGGACCAGCAATGAGGCCCGATCATAGAGTGGATGACGGCATGATTTTTTTTCAAAGATGTCGGCCTGGAAGGTTTTGACGACCTTGTAATCTGGTATCTTGAGCTCAGTCAGAACCTTGGTATAAAGGCCTTCAGCCATCACCAGGAGCTCTTCTCCGGTATCGACAGCCACATAGGGCAGCTCCGGATGCAGACAGACCGCAAGATTGGCAGGGATTGTCCAGGGCGTTGTGGTCCAGATAACAAATGAGAGCGGCTTGCCGGTCAGTTCGGTAAAGCCTTCGGGAAGCTCCTCTGTATAGGGAAATTTGACGTAGATCGATGGCGACGTATGATCTTCGTACTCAACCTCGGCTTCAGCCAGGGCGGTGACGCAGGAGGAGCACCAGTGAATCGGCTTGCGTCCTTTATAAAGCCCTTGCCGTTTGGCAAAACGTGCCAGCTCACGGGCTGTGGCTGCTTCGTAGCCGGGGGTCATGGTCAGGTAGGGGTGCTGCCAGTCGCCGAAAATGCCGAGGCGGCGAAATTCATCCCTCTGGATGTCAACCCATTCGTTCGCATAGACACGACATTTTTTGCGGACCTCTGCCTTGCTCATGTCCTGTTTCTTCTTGCCCAGCTGCTGATCAACTTTCAGTTCAATCGGCAGGCCGTGGCAGTCCCAGCCGGGAACGTAGGGCGCATAGAAGCCCTGCATGCGCTTGCTCTTGATGACAATATCCTTGAGGATTTTGTTTAGAGCATGGCCAATATGGATGTTGCCGTTGGCATAGGGAGGGCCATCATGCAGAGTGAAGTTCGGTTTGTGAGCGACCGGTTCACTGACCAGTCGATCAAGATCGAGTTCAGCCCAGCGCTGCATGATCTCCGGTTCGCGCTGTGGAAGATTGCCGCGCATCGGAAAGTCGGTTACCGGAAGATTGAGAGTCTCTTTGTAGTCCATAAGTCAGTACCGCAAGCCCCTTTGTGGTGCAGATTTAGAACTTCGCAACTTATCAAAGTGGCTGAATAAGTCAAGGTAAATCAGGCTCTTTGCCCCGAGGCAAGGCCTCAAATAGTGTGATATGTACCGGCGAAATATGTCAATAGCCAGGGCGGTGGCGGACAGGGTGGAGAAGCGGTCAGGAAGACGACTTGTTCTGCGAGAGATTGTTCGGCTGATCTGTGTGGCCTGATTGAAAAAAGACTGGCGACTTAGGCAGGGAAACATAGAAAGTCGCCCCTCCCCCAGGGGTTTCCTCCACCCAGGCTTTGCCCAGACAACGGAGGGCAATTTTTCGCACAATGGCCAAACCAACGCCGGTGCCTCTCAGGTTTTCGGAGCCTTTGCCACGATAGAAAATATCGAAAATAATTTCCTGCTCTTCGCTTGATATGCCTGGGCCATGGTCCCGAACAAAATAAGTCACATGATTGCCCTCGTCCAGGCTACCGACTTCAACAGCCCCGCTTCCTTCCGGCACATAGTTGCAGGCATTGCCGATCAGGTTTGCGAAGATCTGGTAGACCAGAGTTTCCGGTAGCCAGGTCTGCGGTAATCTCTCACTCAAGACTTCGAGGTTATTTATTTTTTCGATGCTGCGTTCGTGCACGACCTCTGCCACGATCGCGTTGACATCAGTCGGATGTTCGCCAGCATTAATATGGTTGACCTGGGCCAGGTCGAGAAGATCATCAAGCAGGGCAATGGCCCGTTCACTCTGCCGCTCAACTTCGCCGAGGATCTGCAGAACCTGATCATCGAACAACTCTTCGTAGGTTATGCGAAGGAAATCCATGTAGGTAACCACCGGGGCCAGAATGCCTCGCAAGTCGTGGGAGATTGAGTGAGCGAAAGCGTCAAGCTCCCGGTTCGCTTCCTTTAGGTCGATTTCGGCCTTTTTCCGTTCGGTGACGTCACGGCATATCGCAAGTTTCTGTTGAATACCGTCTTCGTTTGGCAAGGGGGAATGGACGATCTCGTAGATGCGGCCATGGTCGCCGAGGTGGCGCTCATCGCGGAACGTGCGATTTTTGAGAAGTTTGTCCAGAGGACACCAGGGACACGGCGCGGGCTCGTGGTGTAAAACATCGTAGCAGCGCTCACCGACAAGATTACCGAAAGCTTTCAGCATGGCTCGATTCATAAAGGTCAGGAGATACTCTCCGGTCGAGATATAGGCCATGTCGTCCATATTGTCGAGAACGATGCGGAAGCGGTTTTCGCTTTGTTTAAGCTCGGCAGTCCGTTCTTTGACCCTTTCTTCCAGAGTTGCAGCCTGCTCGCGCAAAGACTCCTCCAGGGAGTGCTGGAGGGTAACATCGGTAAAGGATTCAATGCCGCCGATGATCTCTCCTGTGCTATTGCGCAGGTGTTCCATATTTTTAAGGATGTTAACTTTTGTACCGGATTTGGTGATAATCGAGCAATTTGCGCCAATGATCGGTTTTGGAACATCGGGGTCATACAGGCCGCAACGTTCGGCGCACGGAATCCCTTGCAGAAAAGAACAGCTCTGACCGACAGCCTCACCAGCCGAAAAGCCGGTGATCTGCTCTGCCGCAGGGTTCCAGTAGACGATTGTCATCTCTTTGTCGACGACAAAGAGACCGCTGGGGATGGTTCTCAGAGTCTGCTCAAGCGTGATGTTCTGTATGATTGAGTTGTCGGCTGTCATTATTATGTGCGAGCCTTCCGAAAATATTTCGAAATTCTACCAGAAAGATTCTCTTTACCACAAGATTTGATTGGTTAGGCTCGACCAACGATCGCAACCTGAATTTCTTCAACGCCACCGCCCAAGAGGGTTCGGCAACATTCACGAACCGTTTCCCCCGTGGTCATAACATCATCGACCAGGAGAATTTTGCGCGCTGGAGAGCTTGCACTGAGTGCAAATGCGTTGCGCAGATTGCTTCTGCGTTCTGTTGCAGACAAACCCTGCTGCTGAGGTGTCTTGCGAATACGTAGCAACAGAGTGGTGTCGCAAGCGGTACCGAGTTGCCGGGCGATTGGTCGAGCTATTTCGAGGGCCTGGTTGTAGCCGCGGGCTCTCAGTCGACTGGGGTGCAGCGGCACAGGTACAATCTGATCCGGTATGAAGCCATTCCCTCCCGATATGATAGTTCTACCGAGGAGTGCACCGAGTGGTTGCGCCAGGGTGAGTTGGTTGCGGTATTTCAGACGGTGGATAGCGGCTTTAATACTGCCCTGATAGAGACCTGCCGTGTATACCTTTGTGAAGACTGGGCGCCGCTTCAGACAGGCGGCGCAGTGATGACTTGAGGTGGCGTTAGGAAAAGGTTGGGCACAGTGGCTGCAATGTCCCGCAGGCAAGGGTGTTATCTTATTCATGCAGCCCAGGCATAAAGGTTGTTTGCCATGGCCAGACGGCTGCAGTTGCCCACAGAGCAAACAGGCCGGTGGCAGTAGCAGGTTGATGCTAGCCGCCAGTGCCTGACGAAAGTTGGTCCACACGGATATCCCCTCCAGAGATGCGGAAAACAACAAAGAGCCACATGACTCAAAATAACATAAAAAAGTTCAAACCACTCATTACTCAATAAGATTTTTACCGGTCATTTCCTTAGGGACATCAAGCCCCATCAATTTGAGGATAGTGGGTGCTATGTCAGCGAGAATGCCTGGTTGCAAATTGGCCTGGCGGTTGTCGGGGTCGACCAGAATCAACGGCACCCGGTTAGACGTATGTGCAGTGTGAGGCATACCGTTATCATCAACCATCTTTTCACAGTTGCCGTGATCGGCTGTGATCAGAGCAACGCCTCCTGCTGTGAGCAGGGTTTCGATAATGCGTCGGGTGCAGCTATCGACCGTCTCCATGGCAGCGATGGCTGCTGAGAGCACACCGGTGTGGCCGACCATATCAGGATTGGCAAAGTTCAGAATGATCAGGTCATAACTTCCTTGCTGAATACGCCGGATCACTTCGTCTGTGACCTCCGGGGCGCTCATCGCCGGCTTCAGATCGTAGGTAGCAACATCCCTTGGTGATTGGATCAGTACCCGGTCTTCATTCGGGAAAGGTGTTTCGATGCCGCCATTGAAGAAGAAGGTGACATGGGCATATTTTTCAGTTTCTGCTATGCGCAATTGACGCAGGCCTGCGTCAGAGACAATTTCTCCCAGAAGCCTGGGATAGCTTTCGGCAGCATAGGCAACCGGCAGATTGAATGTTTCGTCGTATTCTGTCAAGCAGGTAAAAGCTGAAAGACGCGGGACTTTTGGCCTTTCGAATCCGGAAAAATCCGGTTGAGTGAAGGTGCGGGTAATCTCTCTGGCCCGATCAGCGCGGAAGTTGAAAAAGATGATACCGTCATTATCGTTGATGAGCCCAACCGGCGAGTTGTTTTGCTGAATAACCTGCGGTTCGACGAATTCATCATTTTGCCCAACGGCGTAAGCCGACCGAATTGCTGCGCTGCCTGAATCAACAGGGTGTCCATGCCCCAGAGCCATTGCCTGCCAGGCGCGTTCCACACGATCCCAGCGATTGTCCCGGTCCATGGCGTAATAGCGGCCGATCACAGTTGCCAGACGGCCATGCCCAAGGCGTGTCATCTCTGTTTCAAGTTGTTCGAGGTAGCTTGCGCCACTCTGTGGGGGAGTATCTCGTCCGTCCATAAAGGCGTGCACGCATACTTCGACATTTTCACGTTTTGCCAGTTCAATCAGGGCGTAGAGATGGGTGTTATGAGAGTGGACGCCGCCATCTGACAAGAGCCCCATCAGGTGCAGGGTCCCGCCAGCGCTACGAATGCGTCTTAAGGTGTCGAGCAGGGTCGGGTTGGTAAAGAAGTCGCCCTCTTTGATGCTGCGGCTGATCCTGGTCAGCTCCTGGTAGATAACCCGCCCGGCACCGATGTTGAGGTGACCGACTTCTGAGTTCCCCATCTGGCCGTCGGGCAAACCGACATCGAGACCGGAAGTTTTCAGCCAGGAGGTCGGGTAGTTGCTGGCAAGTTCATCGAGATACGGTGTCCGCGCCTGACAGACGGCATTATTCTCGCAGTTTTCGTTGAGTCCCCAGCCATCAAGAATGATCAGCGCAACGGGTCTCTTCATGCCCCTTGCCATACTTTTTGTTCGCCATGATGAATAACCAGTTTGTCCAGCGCAAGCGGGCGGGCTTCCTGAATAATCTTGCTGTCAATCAGGCTGGTCGTATCCCATTCGCCACACGAAGGACAGCGACTGTTCCACTCATTGGTGACATGCTGACACTTTTCACAGGAGAAGTTGAGATGCAGGCGCTTGGAGATGCCCAGCGTTTTCTGATACTCGTTAATCGCCTGCTCCGGTTGGCGGCAGCGACGGTATGTTTCTGCAAGCAGCAGGTGGACCTGGGGAGACTCGACGCCCGAGCTTTCCACGGCCTGCAACTGCTCCTTGGCTTCATCAACCATTTCCAAACGCAGGCATAGCTTGCCATAGAAAAGCCGGAACACCAGGTCTTCACCTTGCTCCAGAACCAGACCGCGGAAGAAGCTGAGCAATGAAGACGGGTCTTCGCGTTCCATGAAGTAATCTTCAAGGCGCTCAAGAAAAACTCCTTTGCCGAGTTTTTTATAACCTTCCTGCCAGGTTTTGACGGCATCGTCGCCACGGTTCATCGCAGCATAGGCATCGCCGAGAGAGACCCGTGCCGGCGCAAAGTCAGGTTTCTGGCGCACGATGTCCTTCAGCTCGGACTTGGCTTCCTCTGGAGAGCCTTCATTGACGGCCTGTTGAGCCGCTTCGTAGCGCAGGTAGATCAGAAGCCCCTTTTCCTGCTCGACACGGTTGGGCCCTGGTCCGACCTTGAGGACCTTGCGTTGAATCTCCAGGGCCTCCTGCCAGCGGTTGTGTTTGAGGTAGATATCTCGCAGGTTACGTAACGCTTTGCGGTTGTCTTTTTCCAGGGCGAGCAGCTTCTGGTAAGAGGCTATGGCGTCCTCGTCCTTACCGGTTTCTTCCTGAATCGCGGAGGTCTTGAAGAGGACTTCCATGCTCTTCGGATCGATTTCGCCGGCCTTGTGCAGAAGCTCCAGCCCCTCCTCATGATTGCCTTCCTGACTGGCGAGGCTGGCCATGGCGATCAAGGTGTCAACCCGTCGGGGGTCACGAACGAGCGCCTTGTTGAGGAGAACCCTGGCTCTCTTCAGATCACCGGAAAGAAGCCGGCCTACGCCCTCTCTGTAGATAGCGCTGATTTCACGTTGCTTTTTTTCCACGCGATCCCGACTCCAGTGTTTCATCAAATGGACCACAGTGCTGTAAATATGAGCCCCGAAGCCGAGCAGAAGGCCGACAATGATGCAGCTGATCACGACCATTGCCACAGGATAAGTCAGGCTCTGTTCAGGCAGGTAAAAGACTGTCACCATATGCGGATTGAGGCCCCAGAAGTAGAGAAAAAAGAGGACAAAGAAAATGAACAGAAGTAATAAGGCCATGAGTGTCATAGTTTCCTCCCGGAAATCATCAGGGGTTTAGGTTCTCCCCAAATTTTTCAATATCGGTTTTGCACTCTATACAATAACGTGAAAAAGGCCTGACTTCCATGCGCCGAGGCGAAATTTCTTCGCCACAACTCATGCAGATGCCATAATCCCCTTTCTCAATCTGATTCAGGGCGACGTCTATGTCATGGATGCGTTGTCGCTGGGTTTCGCTGACGTTAAACAGCACGTCGCGGCTGTAAGCCACAGAGGACATGTCACCGATGTCGGGTACGCCATCCTGACCGATTTCTCGACAGGTTTCATAAGAATTGCTGACTTCCTGCAGAAGTTCCCGACGCTCTTTGAGGAGCCGTTCCTTGACCTGTTCAAACCCTGCGCTCATGCTGCTCTCCTTCAAATGTTCAAAAATACATCTCAATAAATATCTTGGCAGTAAACCACAAAAGAAGGTTCTCAGGCGAAGGAAAAATCATCTCTGAGGGCTAATGTCCTTCCATGCTGGGGCCTGCGTCCGTGCGATTCACGGTGTCAATGATGATAGGGCTCGTTGCGTATAATTGTGCAGCACCGATATAATTGCTCTAGCAGTAGCAGTCTCGCCATCTGGTGAGTCAGGGTCATCGCCGAGAGGGCGAGAACCAGGTCGGCTCGTGTCCGCAGCGCTTCACTCAGGCCGTAAGGGCCGCCGACCAGCAGGGCCCATACCGGGGTGCTACGCATCATGTGGTCGTTCATTAGGGCGGCCAGTTGCTCCGAACTAAAGCCCCTGCCACGCTGATCGAGAGCGATTACGAAGGCCCCGGCCGGGATGCGTTGCTCAAGATGCTCCCCTTCAGTGGCTATAATGCGGTGTAAATCCTGCTTGCTGCCGGTTTTATGCTCCTTGATTTCAGTGATATCCAGTGGCATATAGCGCTTGAGGCGCGTGGCGAATTCAGCACAGCCTTCTTTAAGATAGGGCAGGGTCAGGCGGCCGACGCAGAGCAGGGCTAATCTCATGAAGCGGTTTGAGCCGTAGGTGGTGCATCCTCCTGCACCCCGATTTCTTCTGCGTCACGCCAGAGGCCGTCCAGATCGTAAAAAAGCCGCACCGGTTCGTGGAAAACGTGGACCATGACATCGCCGTAGTCGATCAGCACCCAGCGCCCCTCGTTGAGACCTTCTATGCCGATTGGCATGGTTTCATACTCTTTTTTCAGACCGAGGTGGACCGACTCCGCCGCAGCTTTGACCTGACGGTCAGAGCTGCCTGAGGCGAGCACGAGAAAATCTGTTAATGATGAAATCTTGCGAACGTCGAGGATGCGGACGTTGAAGGCCTTTTTGTCGAGGGCAAAGGCGGCACATTTTTGTGCCCGATCTTTCGATATCAAATCAATGACTCCCTATATTGTTTGGGTCCTAAATAGTTCGCTTGCCGTGTCAAAACAATCTTCCGTGGTAGAGATCGTGCTCATTTATATAGTCAGCGACGCAGGAAGGGACCAAATGGCGAACCGATTGTTTGTTGGCCAGCATGCTCCGGATCTGTGTCGAAGAGATATTCATGTGTGTTTCCGTTAAAAAAATCAACGAGTTGCCTGATTTGTGCTGAAACCTCCCTGTTGCTTCAGCGTAGCAGAAGTCTGTGCGGACCGCAACGGGAAGAGGTTCGAGTGGTTCACTCATGACCACGCCGGGGCGGGTTGTTACCACCAGGTGGCACAAGCTGAATATTCGGGAAAAATCCTTCCATGAGGCGATGTCGCGATATGAGTCAAGCCCGACAATGAAATAGCGGTCACCGCACGGGTCTTGCTGTCGCAGGATTTCGAGTGTGTCGACCGAGAAGCTTTTTCCGCTACGCCGAATTTCGAGGTCGGAGGCTTGAAAGTTGGGATAGTCACTGATTGCCGCCTCGACCATCGCCATCCTGTGAGTGAAGGAGACTTGTCCGGCCACATGCTTGTGAGGTGGCTCTGCAGCCGGTATGAAAAGTATTCTGTCAAGCTCACACGCCTGCTGCACTTCTTCGGCAATGCGCAGATGTGCAAGGTGGATCGGATTGAATGTGCCGCCGAGGACGCCTGTTTTCATAGTCTCGCGCAGAGTGAAGGGAGAGGATGAGATGTATACCCCTGACTCCTGACACCTCACTGTCGTATCTGGCCGTTGCCCATAACGATGAATTTGCGAGTGGTCAAATCTTCCAGCCCCATGGGCCCGAACGAGTGCAGTTTAGTGGTTGAAATGCCAATTTCCGCGCCGAGACCGAACTGGTTGCCATCGGAAAAACGTGATGAAGCGTTGACCATGACGACGCTTGAATTGACCTCGCGAAGGAAACGCTGGGAGTTTTCGTAGTCGCGGGTGATGATGACTTCGGTGTGCAACGAACCATATTTGCGGATATGCGCAATGGCCTCATCAAGATTTTCGACAACTTTTACTGCGAGAATCAAGTCAAGATATTCAGCGGACCAATCTTCCTCGCTCGCCGGCAGGGTGTCAGCAGCAAACTCACGGGTGGTTTCGCAGCCGCGCAGTTCCACCCCCCGGGTACGCATGGCCGCGGCTATGCGAGGCACGAAAGTCTCGGCAATGTCCTGATGAATAAGCAGCGTCTCCATGGAATTACAGACTCCCGGTCGCTGCACCTTGGCGTTGATGCAGATTTTCTCAGCTTGCTCGTAGTCAGCGCTGGCATCGACAAAAGTGTGACAGACGCCCTTGTAGTGCTTGATGACAGGGATCCGTGAATTTTCACTAACGAAACGGATCAGGCCTTCGCCGCCGCGTGGAATGATCAGGTCAATCTCTTCTTCCAGCTTGAGCAGCTCGAGAATCGCAGTCCGATCCGTGGTTGCAATCACCTGCAGGGCCGCCGCCGGGAGATGCATGCGCTCCAGCTCGTTTTGCAGAATCTTGCCGATGGCCAGGTTGGAGTGAATCGCCTCCTTGCCACCGCGCAGGATGACCGCGTTGCCGCTTTTCAAGCAAAGGCCGGCGGCGTCAGCGGTAACGTTGGGGCGCGACTCGAAGACGATACCGATAACCCCAAGGGGTATCCGCATGCGACCGATCTGCAGTTCGTTCGGGCGTCGCCACATACTGGTGACTTCACCGACCGGATCCGGTAGTTCGGCAACTTCACGCAAGCCGTCAGCCATGCTCCGAATGCGCTGCGCATCAAGAGCCAGACGATCGATCATTACCGCGGAAAGGCCGGTTTCCCTGGCGGCGATCAGATCCTTCTCGTTGGATTCAACCAGATCTTCAGTATGATCCAAGAGGGCTTGTGCCATGTGTTGCAGCAACTCGTTCTTGATTGACGAGGACAGGTTGGCGAGGGTCTGGGAGGCGACTTTGGCATCTTTTGCGACCTTCAGCATCTGATCAGCTACGCTCATCGTTCAACTCCTTCAAACCCCGCTGGTTAAAAGACCCTGTCAGTGGGATCTTGCGTCCATATGCTTCAGCTGTTGATAACCAGGTTGTCGCGATGAACAATTTCATCGCCATACTGGTAGCCAAGAATCGATTCAATCTCTTTGGACTTTTTGCCGATAATGCGGCTCAACTCTGCAGAGTTGTAGTTGGTGACACCCTTGGCAAACTCGATGCCATCGAGATCACAGAGGCGAACGGCGTCGCCACGTTCAAAATTGCCGTCGAGTCGACGAATACCTGACGGCAATAAACTGGTGCCGCGTTCGACCACAGCCTTTTGTGCCCCGTTATCGAGAATCAGCTTGCCTTTCGGTTTTTTGGTAAAGGCGATCCAGTGCTTGCGGGCGGCCATGGGGTCGCGTGCCGGCAGGAAATAAGTGCCGAGGTCGTGACCGTCGAAAAGGTTAAGCAGATTGTGTGGTTCTCGGCCGTTGATGATGGCCGTGCCGGCTCCGTACAGGGTGGCGCGTTTGGCGGCTTTAAGCTTGGTTCTCATGCCGCCGGTGCCGAGTTCCGTGTCGTCACTGCCCGCCATGGCTTCGATCTCCGGGGTAAGACGTTCAACTTCGGAAATCAGCCTGGCATCGGGGTTGCGCCGGGGATCGCTGTTGTAGAGTCCGTCAACATCCGAGAGAATGACCAGCAACTGGGCTTCGATCAGGTTGGTAGTCATTGCCGAGAGATTGTCGTTGTCGCCAAACCGGAGTTCGTCAACCACAACGGTGTCGTTCTCGTTGATAATCGGCACAATACCGTAATCAAGGAGAGCCATCAGAGTGTTGCGTGCGTTCAGGTAGCGGCGCCGGTTGGCAAGGTCGTCACGGGTCAGGAGAATCTGTGCGGTTGTCAGACTGTGCTGGCGAAAAGCATCCGTGTAGGCACGCATCAACCGGCTCTGGCCGATGGCTGCGGCCGCTTGCTTGAGGGGTATGGTCTGTGGTTTGCCGATAATCCCCAGGTCAGCCTTGCCGGCAGCAACGGCTCCCGAGGAAACCAGTATGATTTCGTAGCCCCGTTGCCTCAGTTTGTGAACATCGTCGCAGATTGTGGCGATCCGGGCGAGATCAAGACTGTCGCCATTGGAGATCACGCCACTGCCAATCTTGATGACGATCCGCTTTACATGTGCCAGAAGTATTGTGCGCATATGATATTTATTTGTGTGTATGTTGTGAAACCTGTTGAAAAAACAAAGAAATTCTACCGTTCGACGCCAAATCTGTCAAGCGGGTCTCCCTGGCGCATGTGATCCAGTTCTCCGGCGATAGTGTTTACAAGCTCGGGCAGACCTTCTCTGGTGACTGCCGAAATTGCCAGCGTTCGAAAGCCACGGCTCTCAAAGACCGGCCGAAGCTCCGCTGTCTGCTCGCGGACCTCGGTTATGTCCTGCTTGGTAAAGACCACCAGCATTGGCCGATCACTCAAGGCCGGGTCGTAGCGCCTGAGCTCACGATTGATGGTGTCGAAATTATTGATCGGGTCACCTTCCTGAAGGCAGGAAAGATCAACGAGATGCAAAAAGAGATCGGTGCGTTCGATGTGCCGCAGAAAACGTGAACCGAGCCCATGGCCATCGCTGGCGCCTTCTATCAATCCGGGAATGTCGGCAATGACGAAAGAGCGAAAGTCGCCATAGCGGACCACGCCCAGGTTAGGGACCAGGGTGGTGAACGGGTAGTCAGCAACCTTCGGACGGGCAGCTGATACCGAGGAGATCAGTGTCGATTTGCCGGCGTTTGGCAACCCAACCAAGCCGACATCAGCAAGAAGTTTAAGCTGCAATCGCAGGGTGCGTTCATCGCCGGGCATCCCAGGTTGGGTGTGCCGGGGGGCCCGGTTGGTGGAAGTGAGGAAGCGGGCGTTACCGCGCCCTCCCTGGCCGCCTTTGAGGAGAAGGAAGCCCTGATCAGTCCTGGTCAGGTCGGCGAGGAGCTCTCCGGTTTCATCATCGTAGACCAGAGTCCCGGGTGGTACCTTGATGGTCAGGTCCTCACCGCTCTTGCCGTGCCTGTTTTTTCCCATGCCCGGCACGCCATTCTGGGCTTTAAGATGGTGTTTGTAGCGCAAGTCGAGAAGAGTAGAAAGGGCCGTGTCCACTTCGAGCAGGACATCTCCGCCACGGCCGCCGTCACCACCATCGGGTCCGCCGAGCGGAACGAACTTCTCGCGGAGAAAGGAGAGACAGCCGCGTCCACCATCGCCGGCTTTGACGTGTATTTTAACTTCGTCGATGAATTTCATATAATAGGTGCAAGGCGAAGGGTGCGAGGTTCTGGGAGGAACTCCCTTAACCATTAACCCTGGACCCTTCTCCAGCTAATTAAGTCATAACATAAAAAACCCGAAGCTCACTAAGAACCCCGGGTTTCTTAACTTTTTAGAAGTCGGTTCTCAGGCGTAGACGCTGACTTTCTTGCGGTCCTTGCCGAGACGCTCGAACTTGACCTTGCCTTCTACCAGGGCGAAGAGGGTGTAATCCTTGCCACAACCGACATTGTTGCCGGGGTGAATGGTCGTGCCGCGTTGACGAACCAGAATTGATCCGGCTGTCACCAGTTGACCGTCGTAACGCTTGACTCCGAGGCGCTTGCCAGCACTGTCACGGCCGTTGCGGGTGCTGCCGCCGGCTTTTTTGTGAGCCATGATTTTACTCCTTAAGCTTCAATATCCATGATCTTGAGACGGGTGAGGGGCTGACGGTGGCCGAACTTCTTGCGAAAATTTTTACGCCGCTTCGATTTGAAGACCAGGATTTTTTTATCTTTACCCTGTTCAACGATCTTTGCTTTCACTTTCGCATCAGGTAAGAGAGGTGTCCCGATTTTAACCTCTTCTCCGCCAACCATGAGGACTTCGTCCAGTTCGATGGTATCACCCACCGCACCTTCCAGTTTTTCGACCTTGAGAATGTCGCCTGCGGAAACTTTATATTGCTTTCCTCCGGTTTTAATGACCGCGTACATAGCCGATTCACCTCGCTTTCATACCTTGGATTGCGGACCTTGGTCCGCTCAGGAACTGGTATTTATACTTTTGTCGGTGTGGATATGTCAAGAAAAAAGGTGTCGAGTGAATGTGCGGGGATCGTTTGTGTGAGATTGCAGGACTCACTGTAGTTTCAGGGTGTTAAGTTGTTTTCTTAACCGGGGGTGCGGGTTTGACATGGTCTTGGGTACGATGTAGAAGTCAGGAAAGGTCAATTACAGGCCGAAGGTTCGGTGGAACAGGCGGTTTTTAGTGTCGTTGGCGGCTTTTATGGTTCTTTTCTGTCCATCAAGGGTTCTGGCTGTTGGAGATGAACTGCCGGATAAACTAATCAGCAAGGGCGGTGTTATCTACCCGCGCACCGGTGATTCGATACAATTCATCTTCAGGGCGCCGAAGAATGTCAAAGACTTTCTCAAACCAGAGATGCTTATTGGAGTTCTGCCGGAAGACTGTCTCTCTGTGAGTGGCCCGGAGGGAGAATATTTTCGCTGTTCTCACGGGCTGGTTCTCGTACCGGTCCTTCACGATAGTGAGGCTGTCTACATGAAAAGAGCCGGGTCAGCCGACAACGATCTCGAACTGTTCGATATGGAAACCCTGCCGGGCGGAAATCGTGATCTGTTTTTCGAACTTCTTCTCCAGTTCCTCGATACCATGACGTTCATCGTCGTAAAGGATTGCGGCGATGTCCGGATGAACCAGTAGAGTCATGCGATAGCCGGGTGCCGGCCTCATCTCGCGCTGCAGTTCCCTGAAAATTTCGTAAACAATGGTTATGCGGCTTTTAACATAACCTTTGCCTTCGCAGTAAGGGCAGGCTTCGCAAAGAGTCCGGCCAATACTCTCTCGAACCCGTTTGCGGGTCATCTCCACCAAACCGAGTTCAGATATCTTGAGAATGTTGGTCTTTGCTTTGTCGTTTTTGAGGGCCTCTTCGAGTACGGCATGGACTTTCTCCCGGTGAGCTTCCTTTTCCATGTCAATGAAGTCGATGATGATCAGTCCGCCAATGTTGCGCAGGCGCAGCTGAAAGGCCACTTCTTTGATGGCCTCAAGGTTGGTTTTGAGAATGGTGTCTTCCAGATTATGCTTGCCAACGTAACGGCCGGTATTGACATCGACTGCTGTTAGAGCCTCGGTCTGTTCAATGATGATATAACCACCGCTCTTCAGCCAGACCTTGCGGCCGAGAGCCCGGGCGATTTCCACCTCGAGGCCAAAGGTATCGAAAATCGGTTCGCTGCCATGATATTCCTCGACCTGGAAGTTGTGCCCAGGCATGAAGGTGTTCAGGAAACGGACTATTTTGTAGAATTCGACCGGGTTGTCCACGATGATTCGTGAGACATCCTCGGTCAGAATATCGCGCAGCACCTTGCTGGTGACATCAAGATCAGAGTGGATCAGGCTGGGAGCTTTCTTGTCCATGCGGCGTTCGCTGATATGGTCCCAGAGATTGACCAGGTAGTCCATGTCGGCCTTAAGTTCTTCTCCGTCGCGACTTTCGGCGGCCGTCCGTACGATGAAGCCGGTTCCGGCAGGACGCATCACATCAACCAGGTGGCGCAGGCGTTCCCGCTCTTCCTCATGCTCAATCCGGCGCGAGATGCCGACATGATCGACCGTTGGCATGAATACGAGATTGCGGCCGGGCAGAGAGATCTGCGAAGTGATGCGTGCCCCTTTGGTGCCGATCGGTTCCTTGGAGACCTGGACCAGGATGTCCTGGCCTTCCTGCAGGAGCTCTTCGATCGGTGGCAGTGACGGACGCTCTTCTCCGGACTCTTCGCCGGATTGATCGTGACGGTGGCCAACTTCTACGAAATACTCGACAGCTTCAATTTCATCAAGCACATCAGCGACATAGAGGAAAGCCGCTTTCTCCAGGCCGATGTCGACGAAGGCCGCCTGCATGCCGGGCAAAACCCTGGTGACCCGGCCACGATAGATGTTGCCGACGATGCCGAGTTCGCGGGTGCGCTCGATGTAGAGTTCTGCGATATGGCCGCTCTCTAGGAGTGCAATCCGTGTCTCATGGGACGTGGTGTTGATGACCAGTTCTTTGGTCATGTTCTGTCTCCTTCAAGGTAAAAATTATATATGGCAAAAGCGAGAAATCAGTTGTCGGATAAAACGACAGCGGTCGTGACATTATCTGAGGTCCAGGAAGTTAGGTGCCCCTGTCTTTCTCCTCTGTCTCAGCCGCGTCGGCAATGTAAATCTTTCAATCAAGCAACCTCTGTCGCGGCATCTTTCAACTCGATTGCAGTTTTAACTATTCCCAGGACGCGGACTTGCTCAACGTCCTTGTTCAGCAGGTAGGCTGCCAGAAAGAGAGGACTTCCGGAATGCATCCTCATCCAGAGCAGGTTGCCCTGTCGTCTCAGGTCAAGCACCCAGGGGCGCAGGTCGAGCTCGCTCGAGCGGTTCTTTTTCACTCTTGTCGTAACGACCGACTTCTGCGCCAGGAAATCCTTCAGCCGGCTTTCGAGTCCATCGTCCGTGTCTTCGGGCAGGGGGACCTTGAAGGTCGTTGCCAGGATGCTGTCAGCCGGTGACGCGTTCTTGCGCGGCCAGATCTCTGCACTCAGAACACAAACCCCTGCCGGCAATTCCTGGTTGAGCCTGGCCATGGCTTCCTGTGGCTGGCATGGCATGGTTAATTCCAGATCGATCAGTTCCGTTTCGCTGGAAACTCCGAGGGGTAGAGCGTCACCGAAGCTGACGCGGGGTGCCGGATGGAAGCCCGCCGAATATTTTACCGGCAGATCGGCACGGCGGATCGCCCGGTGGATCAATGTCATGTACTCGAGGTGACTGAGGCTGGCGGCCCGGTCTGTTTTTGTCACTGTCAGGCGAAGTTTCGGCACAAGTGTCGGTACCGGGGGTGTCGCCTCCACTTCTCCTGTCGGCATTGCCAGTCGACTGCTGTCAGACAGGCGTGGTCGAACAGTGTCGAAATCACAAAGACCACAATAGCCGCATTGACCGTTCCGGCAATCAGGGGTGGCTTTACCGAGCAGCCCGGCCTGACGTTCATGCAGTAAAAAGTTTTTTGTAACGCCGGCGTCGATGTGATCCCAGGGCAAGGTCTCTCCGGGCAATCTTTGACGCAGGTACCAGGACGGCTCAATGTTTACGGCGGCGAAGGCTTCCTGCCATAAACCCCAACGAAAGTGGTCGCGCCAGCCATCAAAGCGACATCCGCGTTTGACTGCCTCCTCGAGCACCTCTCCCAATCGGCGATCGCCACGGGCAAAGACGCCCTCAAGAAAGGAGAGTTCCGCCTCATGCCATTTTAGCCGCAGGCGCTTTTTCTTAAGTGCACTTCGTAACTTTTCCTGTCGTGTCAGTGTCTCATCGATGCCGATCTGTGCATCCCATTGAAAGGGTGTATGGGCTTTGGGAACAAAGGTTGAGACTGAGACGTTGACATCGGCTCCGCCCTGTGTGCCGCGTCCGGCGGCTTTGACCCGGGCGGCAAGGTCAACCAGTGCGGTCAGGTCTTGTTCAGTTTCAGTCGGCAGGCCAATCATGAAATATAGCTTTATGATCCGCCAGCCAAGCTCAAAAGCGGTCCGGGCACTTGTCAGCAGATCCTCTTCGAGAATCCCCTTGTTGATCACTTGGCGCAGGCGTTCGCTGCCCGCTTCTGGAGCAAGGGTGAAGCCGGTTTTACGCACTTTTTTAATTTCATTCATCAGTGCGGGGGTTAAAGAGCCCACCCGCAGGCTTGGCAGGGAGATTGCTACTCGCTGATCGGCATAGCAGCCCATGAGATTCTGCATCAGGGTCTCAATGGCGCTGTAGTCGCCGGTGGAGAGCGAGAGCAACGAGACTTCATCATAACCGGAGTGGCGCAACAGCTGGTCAATCAGGTTGCGGATTGTTTCCGGTTGCCGCTCGCGCACCGGACGGTAGATGTAGCCGGCCTGGCAGAAACGGCAGCCACGTGTGCAACCGCGTGCAACTTCAACGGCAACCCGGTCGTGGACCGTTTGCAAAAAAGGTACGATCGGTTGTTCGGGGTAGGGCGCAGAGTCGAGATCAGCCAGAACCCGACGGCGTACTTTCGTCTGTTGCGGGATTTTCGGTGTGATTTCTGCAATTCGACCGTCCGGTCGATATGTGATGGTAAAAAAGGCTGGCACATAAAGTCCTTCGATCATGGCAAGGCGCTTGAGAAGACTGGTCCGATCTTCGCCTGCGGCTTTGCTGGCACGAACCGCAGCACAGAGTTCAATAACGGCTTCTTCGCCATCACCGATGACGGCGCAGTCAAAAAAATCGGCCAGTGGTTCCGGATTAAAAGCGCAGGGGCCGCCGACAACTATCAATGGGGACTGGTCAGTACGTTCGCTGGCACGCAACGGCAGGTCGGCCAGATCAAGCATCATTAAAACATTTGAATAGCAGAGCTCATACTGCAAAGAAAAGCCGATAATATCGAATTCGGCCAGGGCGCGGCCGCTTTCCAGCGAGGAGAGAGGCTTGCCGTCTCTACGCAGTTGAGCCTCGCGGTCCGGCCAGGGCGCGTAGGTGCGTTCCGCGGCAATCCATGATGCATCGTTCAGAACCCGGTAAAGAATGGCTGAGCCAATATGACTCATGCCGACTTCATAGACATCGGGAAAGGCCAGGACAAAAGTTACGTCAACCTGGCTCCAGTCTTTACAGATGCTGCCACGTTCGCCTCCCAGATAGCGAGCCGGACGATTCAGATGATAGATAGAAGATGCTGTATTCATGAAAGCCTTAATGTCACAGAAATTTTTAATCATATTGCGATACGAAAGCCTTCAAAATAGCATGTTCTTTTTTAAGTGAACAAGCAATTCAGTGCGGGCTGACAATAAAAATACGGTTCTATAACCCCCAAAAAGGTTGTGCTTGCTACAAAGACGCGAAGGCCCCAGGAAGTGCGTTATATAGAGTAAAGAACGATATTTTGATCATGCAATGTGATGTTTGCAGAAAAATACGAGTGTTTCCTTCGTGTCTTGGTGACTTGGTGGCTAACCTTTTTTTGGTTGTAAGTCCGATTAATTAAAAAGGGTTTGCTAATAAAGGTGCCGAAGGTTCTGGGTCTAAATATAAAAAATGACGTTAAAACAGATAGTTGAAAAAATTTTAAAATAATTAATATTATTTAACTATTATGATTGACATGAATTATTTTTAATGTTAAAACTCTAATCAACAAAACAGGAACAACTCACAAACTTTAACGACAGGAGGTCGTCATGAAAACTCAAAGCCGCTTTATGGAAAACGTAAAAAGTAGTTACCTGGTTCTGGTTATTGCCCTGCTCGGCGTGTTTGCCTTCATTTCGGCGGTCCTGATCGCCTGGCCGGCACTCGCCTATATCGGCTCGAAACTTTTCAACTAGCACTATAGCCCGAAGCAATCAACGCTCTTGCGAGCATAGAGATAGTCAGGAGAAACGCCATGAAAACCTCAGCCAATATCGTCAATGTCGTCAAAGCCAGTTACACCGTTTCCATCATGTGCGTGCTTGGCGTCTTCGCCTTTGTCTCTGCGACGTTGATCGCCTGGCCGGCCCTTGCCTACCTCGGCGCCAAGATGTTCAACTAAAGCAGTTGCTGGCCGGAGTCAACTCCTGCCTGTCTTAGATGTCAATAAAAAAGGCCGTCCTCACGAGAGGCGGCCTTTTTTATTTTTATCCTTAGCCTGCGAAAATTAGCTACCCATTCCAAACATGGCCCTGTAGTCTTCTTCAACCAGTTCCAGGTGATTGTGAGTCGAAGTCGCATTCGCCAGATAAACCCGGGCAATTTCTGGATTGTCAATTTGATCGGCCATCTTGCGCAATTCTTTCTCCAACGTCTCTTCCTGTTCTATAGCCAGTTCGAGTGCTTTGCGCTCGTCAAAATCCTGGACCAGCAACCTTTGCAGGTTTTTCCACCAGTTGGATGCAGTATTAGGTGGTGCATTCATAAACTCCTGGAAGGAAGGGATGTCGTCCCCGGGATAGATCCTGAAAAAAGATTCAGCGTGCTGATATTCCTCTCTTGCCAGAATCTCAAACGTCTGTCGGGCTCTGTCTTCCGCCATCCGTTCTGCGCCATACTTGTAGTAATCCATAGCGTCTTTTTCGGTCTGGATGGAGTCCTTGATCGCCTTTTGCACGTCAATGGGTCCCATTTTAAGCCTCCTTCATATTTTCAGATTCTACGGTCCGGATTTGAATCAATACTCTAATAGCGCACATTCATAACACATTTTAAGAAACAGGTCTTGTTTTTTCTTGCTCCGGGGATGGGGCTTTGAGTAATTTTTGAAGACAGTGAACCAGCCTGGCGTCAGGTGAGGGCAAAGGGTAGCCTGGACCTGTTTTGATGCTATACTTTGTCAAACTGTGCGGAAATACGAAACCGAAAGAATTAATCTGGTCTGAAAAGAGATGGCTTATGCTTCAGTACAAATTACCGATTGCAGTCACCACTCTGGACCAGCAGGAACTTCTGCCTGCCGGTACCATATTGACTGAACAGGTTGCCGCTGAAATTGCCGCATTGGGTCGTTTGCAGCCTCGGGTAGAATGTGGACTGCTGGAATACGGCACTGTTCATGACGACTTGAAGCGTTTGCTGGTCATTCCTCCTTACCACGATATTTTCTCTGACAATGAGGTTGATGATCTTCTCGCCCGGATGCAGGTTGTGCGATTACCTCTGTCGTTGTTAAAGACTCTAGACTATTTCCGTCAGAATGACTTTCATACTTACAGGCATAGCCTGGTGGTTTTCAGCCTGTCACTGATGCTGTTTGATGATCTGGATCCTGCAAGAGGCGCGATGGCTGCGGATTTACTGGTCGGGCCAAGTCATGATCTTGGTAAATTGTCGGTGCCTTTGGATATCCTGAAAAAAGCGGGTCCATTGACTGCTTGGGAAAAGCAGATATTCAGATTTCATCCCCTGGCCGGTTATGTCCTGCTTGCTTATTATCTCGGAGATCATCAACATCCTGCGGTGCTGGTGGCGCGTGATCATCATGAGCGGCTTAATGGCAGCGGCTATCCACACGGGATTACCGACTTTGAGCTGGAAGTGAAAATTGTCGCAGCGTGTGATGTCTACGATGCGCTGCTCTCACCGCGACCCTATCGACCGCATACATACGATAATCGTACTGCACTTGAGGAATTGACCAGGATGGCGCAAACTGGCGCCTTGACATGGCCGTGCGTCGAAGCCCTTGTAGCTTGCAGCCGTCGTGGTCATCCGGCCCTTGATCAGGTTGTTGTGTCGCAGGAGGTTCGCGGAACGCCGCCGATCGGCGCTTGCGATGGCATGATACCTGTCGACGAGGATGATGCTTGTCCCGAAGTGGAGTTGAAAAGCCGGAAGCACTCCTGAGTGTTTCTGGCCATGTGTCAGAAAAGAGTTCAAGGGAACCCGGAAAGAAATAAAGGCAGCCATTAGCGGCTGCCTTCCTGTCGATATGACATCAGTGATTCAGTTCACGCGTTGAGCCAGATGGACAATTCGCTGCGGGTTGCTTCCGCATCGCCCGTGTTGAGTTCTATCAGTTTGCGTAAATGAGTCAGGGTTTCAAGGCCTTCGCTGATGAATTTAAAACCGTAGCGACGTCCCTCGCTGTGGATCAACTCTGCCAGAAATTCGAGGGCAATGGAAGTTCCGGGTAGTGTGACGCAGAGGGTGCACTTGGTGCCGACCGTGAAGGGGAGTGGAATGTCGGTACCAACCATGGCGCCTTTCAAGGCAACATCCAGAAGTTCCCCTGACCAAACATCTTGATCGATGTTCAATGTGACTTGGGCTTCAAAGGGGATTCTGCGGAATTGGCGATTATGCACGGTTTTCGCCTTTCGATAACCTGCTGTTGCGGGGGAGGAGTGTCTTAGTACTCTAGGAGTCTAACGTAGAATGATGGTGAAGCAAGTAGATGCTCAAGTCGAAATCATTTCTGACGGTTCCGGTGAGCCGAAATCAATGTCACATAATTCGAAAAAGCTGCGAATCAGGCGGTAGGTAATACCCCACAGCAGGGGTTGCTGAGGGCCAAGCAGGTCGACTACAGGATGGGTGCGCTCTGCCCCACGATAGAAGAAGGTTCTTTGCTGCAGGCGTTCAGGTTCCATCAGTTGCGTAAGAGGAGTCCAGAAGGTCGTTGCAATTTCATGGTTGGGTTGAAATATTACCGGTTCCAGAAGCTGGTAGACAAAACAGGAAACCAGCACCGGCAATGTCGCTCCATAAAGGTCGTTGAGACGGCCGAGAAAACGGGCCTTGCCGAGATCAAGGGCCAGTTCTTCAAAAGTCTCCCTTTCCGCGGCCTGCTGCGGAGTTTCACTCTCAAAGTTCAACTTCCCTCCAGGAAATCCGATATTCCCTGACCATGGGTCCTGATCGTGCTCTGCGCGAAGAATGAAAAGAACTTCAGGAGAGAGTGGGCCTGATCTGAGGAGCATGCTGACAGCCGCGTGTCCGCGGTTGTCGGCATGGAGTATCCCGGGTTGTTGATTAGCAAGACAAGACGCAATGTGCGCAAGATTTAATCTGGGGTCAGTTATCATAAATGATTAAAGTGTTGTCAGCTTTACCATTCAGCGACAACGTCGTCGGCCGAGGGGTGTCGCTGAACGATAGATAGTACTATCCGGTTTTTAGTAGCTCATGCGATTTTCGCCGGCGACAAATCCACGTATATCAATCTGTAGTGTAGTGCTCCTTCTTCTTCTCCAGCTCCGCAGCATAACGGGCCAGAACAGCACGGCGTGTGAGCATGAAAAGTACCTGTCGAGGGTCCTCCGAGTCGACGACCGGGATTTCTTCCAGACCTCGACTGGAGAGCTTGCGCATCACTTCTGTCAGGGATTCGTCAGGAGTTGTGGTAATAACGCGTGATATGGCGATATCTCTGGCCAGAACCAGGCTTGGTGGAAGGTCCTCGGCGAGTATCCTGCGGATGTCATTGACAGAGAAAATGGCAGTCATGCGCATGTCTTTGTCAACAACGGGGTAATATGCACCCTCGGCATTGGCAATCCGCTTCAGGATCTCCGGCAAGGGCAACCCTTCGGGAATCAAGGTCGGTTTTCGGCTGTGATCGTGTAAATCATCAACCCTGAGCCCCTCCAGAACATCAACGATGAATTCGCCAAGATGGACCGGTGAATCAATGCGACTTTTAACCTGTTTCTGATAGATGGAATTGCGCGGATAGACGATCATGGCGATGGTGCAGACCAGCATCAATGGCGCTAGCAGGCCATAATTCCCCGTCAGTTCGCTGACCATGATCAGGGTTGCAATCGGGGTATTGGAAACACCGGCAAAGAAGCCGGCCATGCCGATCAGGACATAGGCTCGTGGGTCGTGGACCATGGCCGGGAAGAGCAGATTAGCCGACGCGCCGAAAGCACCACCGAGCATGGCGCCGATGACCAGACTTGGTGCGAAAACACCCCCTGAGCCACCGGAGGAGATGGTCAGGCTGGTCGCGACAATTTTGGCGAGGGCAACCACCAGCATGACCCAGAGAGCCACTTTGCCGTAAAGGGCTGCCTGCACCATGCCGTAGCCGGAGCCGAGCACCTGAGGGACCACCATGGCCAGCAGGCCGAGCAGTAATCCACCGACAGCGGGCTTCAGCATGATCGGGAAATCCCACGCCTTGAAAAGGTGCTGAACACCATAAAAGCATTTGACGTAGACCTTGCCGAGCAGGGCACAGAAGACGCCAAGCAGCAGGAAGAAGATGAGTTCGCGCGGATGCTGGAAGCTGAACTGGGGAGTTTTCAAAAGGGGTTTCCAACCGGTGGTGGCCCCGAACAGGGAAAAAGCTGTAATCGAGGAGATGATCGCCGGGATCAAACCTTCATGCTCAAACTCAGGGTTTTTATAGAGCACCTCGACAGCAAAGAGAGCCCCACCCAGAGGGGATCGGAAGGTGGCACCGATACCCCCGGCCATCCCGGCCAGCAGCAGGATACGTCGGTCGGCGGAAGTCAATCTCAGCTTGCTGGCGATAAAGGACCCGAAGCCGGCACCGATCTGGGCAATCGGGCCTTCACGACCGGCAGAACCACCTGTGCCGATGGTTGCAATTGAGGCCAGGCCCTTGATAATCGGGACCCGCCCCCTGATGATGCCACCCTTGTTGTGGAAAGCGTCAATAGCTGCGTCCGTGCCATGGCCTTCGGCTTCGGGGGCGAATTTGAAAACCAGGAAGCCGGAAATCAAACCGCCGATAACCGGTACCAGAAACAGGTACCAGTGATGATTCATAGCCAGGCTGTCAATCACCTGATCACCCATAGCCAGCACTGCTTCTGCGCCCTCTTTCGGAGGGTGATAGCCGGCCAGATTGTTGAGAAAAATATGTTCGATGCTGTTTGTTGCAAAGAAGAAAAGAACCGCGGCGCTGCCCGTGACCAGACCGACCACGACACTGAGGATGACGGGCCGCGTCAGCAGCCGCCAGTCGATTTTGCTGAGGTTGTTGAAAATGATGTTTAAGTTGGTCACAATTGCCAGACTTTATTCCTTGCGGGGTTCACCCGTCAGCAGGAAGTTGTCTCAAGTTGTCGGTCCGAGTAGTGATGGGTGACAACCACATCTTCTCCTCTCAGGCCCTGCAGATGTCCGGGGAATCGTTTTGAGCGGGTTAATAACTTTCGGCTTGTTTCTGTAGTTTTGTTTTGATGTCATCGACCCACTTGGTGTTGATCAGCTTGATTTTCTTCAGGTAGCCGGAAGTGATCATCTTGCTGTCTTCTTTGGTCTTCATGAATGAACAGACCATGAAGTTTGAATAGTCGACCTGTTTCCAGATCTGTTCTTGCATGTCTTTCGGAACGGGGTAGCTCTGCTGCAGTTCAGCAAGCAAGAAGGCCTTATGCTCCTCAATTTTAGGTGTCGTATAATTGAGATAAACCCCTCCGACAATCAGGGCAAAAAGAAAAATACGTGTGAACATGATGATGTAGGCTCCTTGAGAATTAACCTGAACCTGTAAAAATCTGATTCACAGGCCCGATTATTTAGTAACTCGCCGCACAGGATAACGCAAAAAAGTGTTGAAGAACAGAGTTTCAATCGCTTTCTCTGGCATATTTTTCTGGCCAGAATCGTAGAAGTGGATTCTGGCCGTACGAAAGCACGGCATCGATTGCACTTAACGAACCGTTGCGCCGAGCTCGACCCGGGCACGATAGGTTGTCTCCTGCTCAGGCGTCGCCGTGATGTCCGGTTCCTTCAAGAAGATTCTTTCCGGTGCCAACTTGCCCTCTTCAATCAGGAAGCTCTGTGACTGTCAGAGCTCGCGTCTGGGCGAGATCGGAGAGAGTTCCCTGATCGACTGACGTATTGGTGTAGATTAATTTCTCCATTTCTTCTGCCGGCAGCTTTTTCGTCATGCCAATAAAATTACGCGGTTTTGGAAAATCGGCCTTACGATAGACTTTCCAGAGGTAGTCTGGATACTCCTCCGCGGGGACGGTCACCTCTTCCTCTGCGAGCCCCTCGGATATTTCCCCTTTCTTGACCAGATCCAGGTACTTGAGGCGCTTGATCTGCATGGCGAGTTTTTCCCTGCGGTAACCCTCGGCATCATTGTCCGGGTCGATAAATCCACTTACTTCAATTTCAAGGCTGGGCCGGTCGTTCAGGGCCTGTGCCATGCGTTGAAGCTTGTCTTTTTCTGCAGGGCTCAAACGTGTCGAGCCATATTCGAAGCTGACGTTGCTGAAGTCTTCATCACTTCCACCGACCAGCGCGCCGAGCAGTGCAAATGGCGAGGTGGCGGCCTTGACCAGAAGATTCTTGATGATTGTCCAGACCACTCCGGTGATGCTGAATTGCGGGTCGTCAAGACTGCCGTACACCGGGATGTCGAGATGAATCTCGCCGTTGCCGTCTTTGAGCAGGGCTACGGCCAGTTTGACGGGCAGGCTGGTTGCTTTTTCGCTCTCGACTGATTCACCGAAGGTGAACTGGTCGAGGAATACCTCGTTTCGAGCCTTGAGTTGATCATTCTCGATGATAATACTCCAGCGTCAGATTGAGCTTACCTTTTTCGATGAGATAGCCGACATAAGTTCCAGAGTAGGAGGACAGTGGACTCAGTTCAATATCGTTGAAACTGAGCTTAAGGTCGAGGAAAAGCTTTTCCGCCAGGGGGTTGATGACACCGCTGATCGACAGGGGTGACTGGTTACGCAACTGCCCCCTGAGGTCGACTTCAGCACGGGTTGCAGGGTCGGAGCTGAGACCCTGGATTCGACCGCCCAGTTGCCGCATGTCTGCATGGAATGGTCGGGGTAGGTTACGATCGGTGAAGTCGACATGACCGCCTTGCAGGATGACGGTGCCAATGCTGATTTCGGAGGCTTCTGACGACTTCTCTATCGAGGGCTTCCCGTCCCGCTCTTCATTGACTTCCTCTTTCATCGCTGCGGCTGTCTCAGTGTCTTCTTTGCGGAAAGCTTCAGTCAGGTTGAGACGAGCCTCTTCGTCAATCAGCGATCTTGGAGTAATAGTCACTGAGGGTGACTGACTCAATCCTCAAAATCAAAGGTTCTGCCCTGGCATTGATCCCGGCAAATTGCAGGCTGTCCCATTTCAGTAAATCTTCATTGTGCAGAGTGTCGAGCAGGTAAAAGCGGTTAATACCGACGTCGCCGTTCAGCTCAGCTTGCAGCGATTCGGAATCGGCCCTGATGGAGCTTTTCAGCCGGGCATTGAAGTAACCTTCAGCGAGGATCAGGTTCGCCTGCTCGGCAAGGTATGGAGAGAAGGATGCCAGGGGTATTCCCTTTAGACGGGAATTCATGTTGATGGATTTGTCCGCGAGCGAGGCGATCCCTTTGATCTCAATCTGCCCTTTGTGTTGGAAAAGTGTCGAGAAGGTGAAAGGACTGTCGACCCTCTCCGGTGCCGCCAGATTTCTGAAAGTCAGGTTGAATTTGTCAGCATTCAGTTTGACCGGGGTTGCAGGGAGGTTGTCAACGACATCGAATGCCCAGTTGTTGGCAGTGAGTTCTCCGATGCGGTAGCTGAAAGCCACCCCTTTTTCTGCAGCTTTTGGTGCCGGCTGCCGGTCTGGTGCCTCCGTCAACTTTTCCAGGATCGGGAAATTATTAGAGAGGAACGACCAGTGTCCTGCGGAATTGCGCGAGAAATTGACACGACCATCTTCGTAGCGTGCCGAACCGACTTCCAAACGGTTCTTGCCAAGGTCGAAGGACATGTCCGAGATGTTAACCACAGAGGCACCCAGTCCTTCCCGTTCATTGAAAGCCATGTAGGCATCTCGCCACTGGATCCTGCCGTCACTGACCAGAAGAGACTGTTCCGGGTTGATATCAAGCTTGGTCTGGAAACTGAGTCTTCCGCCGAGGGGGACCGAATAAGCGTCATGGTAGTAGGGCTGGTAAGCTGCCATGTCGACGTTACGCACTTCAGTCTGCAGGGCCAGAGTGAAGGGAGCAAGCAGGAAGTGACCATTGATCTTGACGGTCTCATCCCGGTCAGTTTTCAAAGTGAGGTCGAGAGGGATGCCGTTCTTCGCGTCGAGGGAAAAAGCTTTGACGTCAACGTTGATATCCCGAGCCACGGTGCCGAAGCCCCCTGTAGGAATTTCGTCCGAGAAAAACAACACCCCGTCGCGAATCTCGATGGTATCGATTGAAAGATTAAAGGGTGAGGAAGTCTCCTCCGATGCTGACTCTGTCGTCGCCGGTTCTTGTGCCGAGACCATCCGGACATGATTCCATTCGCCCTGACGATCACGTTCTAGTTGAACTTCAAGATTGTAAATACGCAGAGACGAGAGATGGATATCCTGCTTCAGTGGTTGAGATGGTGCGAGCTCAATCCGAAGAAGTGGCAGGAAGAAGAGTTGCTCCTGCTGTCGATCCATAATTCGGAGAGAGGCCACGTCAATCGCACCGTTCAACTCAAGCTCGCTACCCGTCTCTGCCGAAATCCGGTAGAGAATATCGAGGTCGAGACTCAGTCTTCCGCTGCGCAGTTCCACAGGTAGATCGATTGGCAGGTAGCCGAGATAAAAGGGCAGGTCGATGTCTGATAACTCCAGATTGATCAGCATCTCCTGAATGTCGCTGAAGGGTTTCAGCTCCCCTTTCAGATTGATTGGAGAATCATTGATTACGGCCTGAAAGAGTGGTTGTGCCGGGTTTTCAACCATGTAGGGCAAATTGCCGATCGACGGCACGACCAGATTCAGGTCACGGATTGCATGACGGCTCTGCTTCTCGAGGCTGCTGTCAATAATGTCAACGCGGCCGCCGCTGATCGAGAGGTTGTTGATCGAGAAACGGATCGGCTCACCGGCCGGCTCATTTAAATCCTCTTCCTTCTGTTTCGGAATCAGGTTGCTGAAGTTGAAACGGTCAGAGGTCAACCGCTCCAGTTGAACGTCGGGGTTTTCGAGGTGCAATTCGTCAATGATCGGGGCGCGATGATAGATGGACGCGATGCTCAGAGAAACGCGCAGGAGATCCCAGGACAAAAATGGTCGAATCTGATCCTCTTCACTCAGGCGGAGTTTATTGATTTGCACAGTGAGACTGAACGGATTGATGCTGATTGATCCGATTTCGAGGCTTCTGCCGGTTTCTTGTGCGACCCAGTCACGGGCTTTTTCAATGACAATGCCAGGCAACATCAGGCTGACAAGAATCAGAAGCAACACGAGCAGGCCGACACTTGCCAGAATAAACCTTTTCCATGTGAACATAAGCAACTACCCTTAAAGATGACTTTCTTCAAAAGCCGGACCAGTCGAAGACTTTTGGACCCAGGTAAATGCTAACATGTAAGTGGCATGGCGCAACGGAGCTGACTGAAACTATTGATGAATATATGGTGTGGTGGCGTCGTCATGTTGCCGACGTGGAGGAATTGTAGTTTGCCGTCAGGGGCTTTGATGATGGTGGCTCGTTCTGCGGTGGAGATTTTGAGATGTGAGTCAGCGATTAATAAACATGCGTAGATGGTGTTGCTGCTTATGGTTCGAGCACTGTGTAGCTCCCCGAGTTCGACTCGAACTAACGACATGCACATTAGCAAAATGGAACTCGCGTCTTATTAATCGTCTCGAATTGTTTTGGAGTATTCAGATTGGCAGAGAAGAGAAATTATTGTTGATCCTGACAAATGATGAAATACCCACCCGTTACCATGTGCTCATAACTTTAGGGACTTCAGGTGCGCTATAATGAATTTGTAAGGATTCCAAAACAAAAGACGTGTCTCGAAAGGAAAGGAACCGGTTATGAAATTATCATTACCAATCTTCACAGTCATAATGGTCATAGGCGTGACGTTTTCGCTTGCCGCCTGTAAAAATGAAGAACCTGCCAAAGAGGTCAAGAAAAAGTCCAGCATAACGAAGGAGAAAACCGAGGAAGAGGTCAAGTATTGACCTGAGAAGGGATATTGACTTTCGTGCTTTATAAATGGTGCACTTTTAGGTACGTTACCTAGGCTTCAATTATCTCCTGGGAGAGGTTGTCGACCACAACAGGGCTTTCCAGATATGTGACCGTCGGGTCTGTGCCATACTTCTCTCGTACGAAAGATCTCCAGCTCTCAGTGTACATTGCGTCAGCATCTTCTCTACTGTCCCAGAGATAGACCCCACCAACAGTACTTCCATCCTCAGACAGCATATAGTATTTCCGTATAAGACCAGTCACCCCCAGATATTTCGGGGCGGTGTTCAAAAAGATCTTTCGCGCTTCGTCGAGAGTGATTGGACTCGGCAACTGGAAAGTGGCGATAGCTGTGATCATGTTGATCCTTTTTGGGCGAATAAACGTGCAGCTTAAAATTACTCTATCAATAACACGCCTGTTTTCATCTCAGCAGTGGTGGTTTATAAGCCCCCCTTGATTAGGTTTGGGGGATTATTCGTTCAGGGTCAGATTCATATCATTTTTGATGAAAATAACTTATTAGTTGTTACCCGATTTGAGCCAATCAAGGGCAACATCTTTATCCTTGTAGGAAAAGTGTTTAACTTCAGCTTGAACAAAATGATTAGCTACTCGTGGCAAGATAGATAAAAAGCCACTATCTGTCACGGCTGCAACTTTTTTAATGTTATGATGATGCTCTTTAATAAATTTCATATGGGAGAGTAAAGCTGCGAAGTTTTCCCAACCAGGGAAAGATTCGCTATAGATCATCAGGCCATTAAGTATGCCCATTGCTTCTATGTACGGATCAACTTCTTTGGCAAGTCTCTCAAAGTCAGTCGATTTCAAGGATCCTTCAGGAGTAATGACGAGGATTTTTTCGTCGAGCATCACTTCGTTTATTTGCATTTAAGTCTCCCCCTTTGTAAATCTTATCGTGCCAACAAGACCAACTGTTACAAATCAATATTAGCAGTCCCTTTGAGGATAACAAGCGGAAGTCTGCGCTAATTTCACCGAAACCATATGCCCTGCAATTCAGGAATCTGACCCCACCTTTAATCTATCCTGGCAGTCGTGATTTATAATAAACGTCACTTGAAAAAGGGTGCCTACAAAACAAGAGGCGATTCATAGTGCGCATACCAGATCAATAACAAAAAGTGGTATAATTGGAAAGCATTAACTTCAATACGTATCAATCCTTGGAATGAGGTCTAAGTGTCTCAAATTGATCTTCTCTTACTCCACCCGCCAAGCGTCTACGACTTTAGACAGAAAGCCATCATGTATGGCCCAATCAGCGACTTAATCCCCTCCTCTCCCGTCTTTGAAATGTACCCGCTCGGATTCCTCACCATAACCAACTACCTTGAGTCGCGTGGTTTAAAAGTACGAATAGTAAACTTGGCCTTAAGAATGATGAACGATGCCAATTTTGACGTAGCTAAGTTTTTGGCCAAACTTAAACCCAAGGCGATCGGCATTGATTTACATTGGCTACCGCATGCGCATGGCTCAATAGAAATTGCGAAAGTGGCTAAGGAGCTCCATCCAAAGGTTCCGGTCATTTTTGGTGGCCTCTCTGCAACCTACTTTCATAAAGAACTCGTTAAGTATCCTCAAGTCGATTACGTCCTGAGAGGTGATTCGACAGAATTGCCATTGTACACACTGCTCACGAGTTTGGTCTCAGGTCAATCATTGGAGGTGGTGCCTAATTTAACCTGGAAACGAAATGGCGAGGTTCGAGTTAATCCACTAACCTTTGTTCCTGCAAACGTGGACTATGTTGATCTTATGCCAGAGCAGATCATGAGGATGGTGATTCGCTATCGAGATCTCCAAAGTATATTGCCTTTTAATGGTTGGTGGCAGAATCCAATTACTGCCGTCTTCACAGTTAAGGGGTGTGCTCACGAATGCACTACTTGCGGAGGCTCCAGCCAGGCCAGCGAACTTCTCAACGTACGCCACTCTCCGACTTTCCGAAGTCCGCATAATCTAGTAAAAAACATTGTTGATATAAGCCGATTTTCTAAGGGACCAATCTTTCTGGTTGGTGATTTGTGTCAGGTCGATGAGGAGTATGCTCTTGAAACTTTGGAGATACTTAAATTGGCTAAAATAAAAAATGAGATTATCTTTGAGGTTTTCGGGATGCCCTCATTTGGATATTTACAAGCAATTGATGATGCTGTCGAAAACTGGAGCTTGGAGCTTTCACCAGAGAGTCATGATGAACAGATTCGTCGGGCACAAGACGAAAAAGTTTTCTACTACAACGCGGAAATGGAGGCGGTTATCAAGGAAGCCCTATCGCTTCGATGTCATCGTGTTGACATATTCTTCATGATTGGGCTGCCCAAGCAAACCAAGGCATCAGTGATGGAAACAATTCAATATTGTGAACACTTATTTAGAACCTCTGACACACGCGTGTCATGTTTTATCTCACCGATGGGGCCATTTGTAGATCCTGGTAGCAGATGCTTTGAAGACCCTGAGCGATTTGGGTACAAGTTGTTTGCCCATACACTAGAAGAGCATCGGCAGTTACTTGTTCAACCCTCCTGGGGGCAGATTTTGAATTACGAAACGAAATGGATGTCTCGCGATGATTTGGTTGATATTACCTATGATGCAGCAGAGGTTTTAAATACCTTAAAGTTAAAATATGGCCGGATCAATAATGCTCGAGGGAAATCTGTTGCACAACGTATTTCTCAGGCCAGAGGACTCAAGAATAGACTGAGATTAAGTGTCAATAACCAAGGTGAGATGGAGACCGAAGAATATAAGATGCTCCTTGGAGAGATCCATGACTTTAGTGTTTCTACCGTTTGTGACAAAAGGGAACTGTTTTGGAGACGTCACTTGATGAGTTTTAAATGGAGAGAGATTCTCCGTGTGACGATTTCCTTCTTCTTCAAAGATCGCTAGAAATAATTGACCACGATGAAGGTGATTGTCTTATTAATCATCCTGCATTGAATAGGGGTGGTGACTTTGGCAGAAGCAGGGGGCTTGCAAACCCTGACAAATAAGAATCTGAACAGTTCTTTACATATCAAGCAGTTTGGCAACTTTTTCCTGTAAAGCTGTAAACTTCTCTACTCAAGCTTCCCGGCCACCCCGCTTTATTGATGTGAAGCAAAACAATCGCAGAGGTTACTCACCCTCGGAGTCACCTTCAATGCCCAGACACTTCCGGTTGATTCTCTCGTACAGAGCAATCTGCTCTGCCATGCTTAACTTCTTGCGGCAGCCGCTGCGCAGACAGAGTCGACAACGGTCATCGGAACACCACTGGCAATGGTGACAATCCGGGCAGGGATGTTTCTGATCACGATTTTCCATCCTGCCATTTTACTGTGTCAGTTCAGAGTGGCACAAGCCCATGCTCTGGCAGCAGTCGTTCGCGTTGTCGATAGAGGTATCCCGCTTCGCAAAGTTCTGCGGCGAGCAGCAGAAAAATTGCCACGGCTATACCAGGCAAGGGCAGCTGTAGAATGACGATCACTGGCCAGAGCACGACCATCAGGAGGGCTTTGTAGCCGGTGGAACGACCGAGGCAGGAGGTCAGGTGCGCTCCGGCGAACCAGCCGCGCAAAATATTTGCGATTCCGTAAAGAAGCGGGAAGAGCGCACAGGCTGTCAGCGGCCAGGCGATATAATGTTGCATCTCTGCGTCAAGACCCATGATTGTGCCGAGAACCGGACTGTTCAGCGGCCAGGCGATCATCAGCATCATCAGAGCCATGCCGACACTGACCCTGATGAGAAAGAGCAGCAAGACCTTGCTGTCTTCTGCCCGCCGAACCAGGGTCAGATACGCCTGCTGCATGTTGCGCATCGGCCCGGCAAGGAGAAAAAGGAAGCCGCGGACCACACCAAAGGCCGCCAACGCCAGGGTGCCGTCGGGCAGGCGACTGATGATGGCGTTGATCAAGAGGGGAACGGTTTGTTGCATGCCCGAAGAATAGGCCAATGGCAGGCCGTAGCGAAGAATTTCGACAAAGCCTTTTTCGTCGTCCTGCTCAGCCGGGAGTTTGACCCGCCAGGCAAAGAAGGCCACTACCAGGGTTTCGGTGCCCACACAACCGAGCAAGGCAAGGGCCGCCACCCGGGTGCCTGTAAACCACAATTGACCGAGCCAGAGATAGGCAAACAGCATGACGATGCGTACCGCGGTGGCAAAGGAGACCAGGCCGGTGCGTCGGGCACGAATGACCAAACCCTGGAAAAGACCGCGCAGTCCGGTTATGAAGGGGAGAAAGACCAGTAATGCCAAGGCCTCTCGAGCGCCGCTGGCGACCTCCGGAGAGACTCCCAGGAAACGGTCGAGAACAAAGGTGCCGATCGGGCTGAAGGCAAGCAGGGCGAGCAGAATGGAGACACCTGTTGCAATCAGCACTACGAACAGGGTCATGCCGAACAGGGATTTGCGTCCGCGCACCAGGGCGATGGTAATCGTATGGTTCTGGTAGGAAGGCGAAGCGACCAAAAGGTGCAGGACCATGGCGACCGAGAATCCGGCCAGAATCACCACTGCATTTTCCAGTCGGGCCAGTCCGGCGTTGATGATCGAGTGCGAGACACTCATCAACTGAACGTTGAGAAGCAGTGGAAAGAAAAACAGCGCGACGGCTTTCTGGGTCAGCGGGATCTCTTTCAAGAGTGGGCTGCCTCGGGGAAGAGTAATGGCAGATCAGAGGGGGTGATGGCATGGAAGTCGGCCTGCAGGCCATCATTATGACCGAGGCCCCAGGCGCAGAAGCAGGACTTGACGCCGGCGGCATGGGCTGCACGCAGATCGACGTGATGATCACCAAGCAGTACAGTGTGCTCGGCTCGACTGCCCAGCAGTTCAAGTGCCCGATGGACCATGTCCGGGTGTGGTTTCCTCTGCAGAGTGAGCTTGGCACCGACGATGCTTCGAAAGAAAGGTGCCAGGCCGAGACGCTCTGTAAGAATGTCAGCCAACGGTTGCGGCTTGTTGGTGACCACAGCCATCGGTTTGTCGCAATGCATTTCGAGGAATGACATTATTCCAGGGTAAATCGAAGTCTCATCAGTCAGGTGTTCGGTGTATATCTCCATGAAACGTTCGTGTCGGTTCACGTTGTACAACTCTTCGGGAAGGGCACGTTGCAGTAGCAGACCAACCCCGTCTCCCACATAGGACCGAACCTGGAAGCTGGTCACGGCGGGTAGGCCGAGTTCATTTCGAAGCAGGTTGACCGCCTTGGTAAGGTCAGGAATGGAATCGACCAGGGTGCCGTCGAGATCAAAGAGAAAGGCTTCAATAGGCATCAGACAACCTTGTGAAATAGTTTAAAACTTGCAGCTTTGTCCTGGCTATCTGGCCCCGAAAATGGCTGTGCCGACACGGATCAGCGTGGCCCCTTCCTCAATGGCGACTTCATAGTCGTGGCTCATGCCCATGGAGAGCTCCTGCATGGTCACATTTGGTAGCTTGAGAGCGTCAATCTGTCTGGCAAGTTGCTGTAATTCACGAAAATATGGACGGACCTCTTCGGGGTCATCTTCCCATGGCGGCAGGGCCATCAGCCCTTTGATGCGAACATGCTTCAGTTTCGCGACCTGACGGACCAGCTCGATCAGATTTTCGGCGGTGGTTCCCGATTTGCTGGCCTCTTCACCGAGATTAACCTGGATGAGGATGTCGACACAGGTGTCATCTTTTTGCCATTGACGATTAATCTCTTCGGCCAGGGACAGTCGGTCGACAGAATGGATCATGGCGACCTTGCCGCGCAGATATTTCACCTTGTTGCTCTGCAGTGCCCCTATAAAATGCCATTCGGCCTCTGCTTTAACTTCGTCGTGCTTGGCGACGCACTCCTGAACATAACTCTCACCGAGCAGTGTTTGCCCGGCGGCGATGGCAGCCTCGATGTCCGATGCTGGTTTCTTCTTGGACACAGCAACCAGCCGCACCTCGCCAGAATCACGACCACACTTCTGGCAGACGCTGGCAATCCGTCTCCGAATCTGTTCGATGTTGACAGCAATATCCATAGGTCTCAGTTCTTGAACAGCTCTACTGCCCCCAGTTCTTCAAGTGCGGCGATCACTTCGCAAAGCGGCAGTCCGACCACGTTGGTGTAGCTGCCTTCGATAGCGGGAATCATGAAGGCCCCGATCCCCTGGATGGCGTAGGCGCCCGCCTTATCGAAAGGCTCTCCGGTGGCAATGTAGCCCTCGATCTCTCGGGGTGTCAACTCTTTGAAAAAGACCCTGGTGGTGACGGCCTCACTGAGAGTGCGGTTGCCTGCCCGATCATGGACCGCATAGCCGGACATGACCTGGTGACTGCGCCCCGATAAACTGGTGAGCATCGCTGCGGCTTCTTCTGCATTGGCTGGTTTACCGAGGATCACATCATCGCGAACCACCACGGTATCGCTGCCGATAAAATAGCGCCCGGTTTGGTCCGGTCGATTGGCAACCTCCATGGCTTTTTCACAACTGAGACGTATCACGTGTGCTGCCGGCGTTTCGTTGGCGAGCAACGTCTCGTCTGCAGTGCTTGGGACAGTCAGGAAGTCGATCCCGGTCCGGGTCAGAAGCTCGCGTCGTCGAGGAGATGCCGAAGCAAGAATAATAGCTTTAGAATTGTGTGCCATGGAAATGTTCCGAAGCGCTGTTGTGCCGTTATTTGTGGAGCGACAGGCGCGCGTGGTCGTCCTGAGAAGGCTCGTAAAGAACCAGACGGTTGCGGCCCAGAGTCTTGGCGCGATAGAGAGCCAGGTCGGCAGCATGTATCAATTCGTTTGCAGTATCTCCATCGTTAGGAAAGGCAGCAATGCCGAGACTAATTGTAAGACGACCGAGAGGGAGATGACTTTCACCCGGGAAACTTTCGACATCGATAGCTCGGCGAATCCTCTCGCCGACAAAAAGGGACTCTTTTTTCCCTGTCCCTGGCAAAATCACGCAGAACTCTTCACCCCCATAGCGAGTCACAATATCCATTTCACGTGCGCAATGCCGCATCAAATCAGCCACTTTGCGCAGGGCGTTGTCACCAGCCAGATGTCCGCAGATGTCGTTGTAAGTTTTGAAGTTGTCCAGATCGGCCAGAATGATGCAGAAGCTCTGATTCTGGCGCTCTCCGCGGCTGAGTTCTTCTTGAAGACGACTTTCCAGAAGACGCCGGTTATACAGGCCAGTCAATGGATCGGTGATGGCGAGGTGTTCGAACTGGCCTGCCTTTTCTAACATTTCAGCGCGATCAATCATTGATACGGCGTGGTGAGTGAAAGATTTCACCAGATTGAGGTCAGTCTCGGTAAAGTTGCATGCGTTGGCTTTATCGGCGAGATTGAGAACGCCAACCACGCGGTCTTCGACTTCCAGGGGCAGGCAGAGGAACGATTTAGTTTTATAGCGTGGCCGGTTTTTGAAAGCCACCCGTTTGTCCCGCTCGATATCATTAACCAACATTGGAAAGCCACTCTTGGCAACCCGCCCGGCTATTCCTTCCCCGAAGGAAACCGACATGGAATTGGCCAACGAAGAGGTCATCCCCTTCACTGCGGCTATCTTCAGGGTGCCATCAGTTTCATTGAGCAGCATCAGTGAACCGCTGGTCGCTGTCAGGAGTTCGGCAGACATTTCGAGTATCTGACGATAAAGTTCCGGGCGGTTGTCTATCAGGGAAAGAGCACTGATCATCGAGACAAGTTGTGCGGAGGATTGTTGCTCCACGCGATGGTCTTCCGCAGTCCTCAGAGTTCCCAGTCGGGTAGCCAGATGGTTGATTAATAACTCGATCATGGCCTGATCACGACTGTGCAGCTCGACATCAAGGATCGCTATGGCACCAATTTGACTCTCATCCTGTCTCAGGGGGAAGAGCTGGGCCGAGTGGGCCTTCAAACCAGGGAAGAAGGTTGTTAACTCTCTTCCAGAAAGAGTCTCCGGGAGGCCGGAACCTTGGGTGATATAGTCAGTCAGACGTTTCTGGTCAACTTGGAAAGCGTTTTGTTCGAGACCAAGAGTTGAATGGATCGTCATGGAGAGTCCCGGTTGCTGTATGACAATCAGAATTTTGGGCAGGTCGAAAAGAACCACCAAGGCTTCTCTGACAACGGCCACTGCTTGCTCGCTGTCTGCGCAGTCGAAAAGATCGCGGGCCAGTTTCTGGATCGCGATAAGTCGTTGGGTGGTCCGGGCCAGGCTCAGAGTATGGACCTGCTGATCGATCAGGCGAGGCATTGTCCTGAATATCTCTTCGATCATTGATTGTGCTTCCGACATGCTGAGCCGCTGAGGCTCCTGCCCGGATTCGATGGTTATTCCGTCGAGTCCAGCCACGCCGGTCCTTTCCTTGTTACGGTTAATCGCCCGGTTCTGTTTAAAGACCCCCCCGCCGATCAGGCAGTCGGGCAAATCCTGGCTGTCCGGCAGTGGAATGATGAAATAGATGGCCCCTTGTTGACAGGAACCGATAACCGGCTGGTTAAGCAATAAAGCCCGAGAGAGACTCTCTTTGAAACCAAAATAACAAGTCGTAGAACAAAGTGTCTCGCCAACGAGGGGAGAACAAACGGCATCAATCGATTCGAGAAGAGCAGCGTGGCCAAGTTTCTCAGAATAGAGCGCCAGGTTAAAGGGTGCGGTAAGTGGATGTTGGCGCAGCGTTTCAAGGAGGTCACGCGGGTCAACCAGTTTGATGGACGTGCTCGTTAATGCCACTGTTTTTCGCCTCTACAAAACGCAACTGACCCTGCTTTAGTCCAGAAGATTACAGAAAAAAATTAACGGTTCGAGACTAGCAGGTATTCAGTTTGCAGGCAATCCCCTATGGTGCTGAAGTCAGGCAGCCCTGCCATGTTTCAAGATCCAGCAGGGCCTTGTCAGCAAGAGCCTGGCGGCGGTCACGGCGCTTACGAATGTGTGTCTCAAGGGGCGGGAAGAGACCGTAGGTGATATTCATCGGCTGGAAACCCAGCGGTGAAGCATTGACGGGGTAGCGGAGCAGGGCGCCCAGGGCTGTTGTCGGTGGCGGTGGCTGGTAGCTCTCCCCCTTATAGCGCGCTGCAGCAAAAAGCCCGGCCAAGAAACCGCTGGCGGCGGATTCGACGTAGCCCTCGACGCCGGTAATCTGTCCGGCAAAAAATATGTCCGGAGCTAGCTTGAGCTGCAAGGTATTGGTCAGACACGAAGGTGCGTTGATGAAAGTATTGCGATGCATGCTTCCGAGACGGGCAAAGACAGCTTTCTCCAGGCCGGGAATGGTACGGAAGATGCGCTGTTGTTCCGGATAGGTGAGTTTGGTTTGAAACCCGACCATGTTATAAAGGCTGGCGTGTCGATCATCCTGGCGCAACTGGAGGACGGCGAAGGGGGCGCGGCCGGTACGCGGGTCACGCAAGCCGACCGGTTTCATTGGCCCGAATGCCAGGGTCATCTCGCCGCGTTCGGCAAGAACTTCAATCGGCATGCATCCTTCGAAATGGATGGTTTTTTCGAAATCGCGGGCAGCGACCTTCACGCCTTTACAGAGGGCTTCGACAAAGGCAAGGTACTGCTGTCTGTCGAAGGGACAGTTGAGGTAGTCTGCGCCACCCCGGTCGTAGCGTGATGCGGCGTAGACCTTGTCGCGATCAATCGAGTCAGCCTCGATGATTGGCGCAATGGCATCGTAAAAATAAAGATGCTCCTGGCCGGTCAGAGCGGCGATCTTTTCAGCAAGAGCATCGGAGGTCAACGGCCCGCTGGCAATGATCAGCAGCCGATCTGTGGGGATGTCGGTTATCTCCTTGCGATGTAAGGCAATGAGTGGATGATCCTCGATAGCCTTGGTCAGGTGCTCGGCAAAACCGTCTCGATCAACGGCCAAAGCTCCTCCGGCCGGGATCGCATGGGTGTCTGCTGCGGACATGAAAAGACTGTTGCAACGACGCAGCTCTTCCTTGAGCAACCCGACGGCGTTATGCATCCCGGTGCCGCGCAGGCTGTTGGAACAGACCAGTTCACCAAGGCGGTCGCTCTGGTGGGCCGGGGTCATGCGCTGCGGGCGCATCTCGAAAAGATCGACCGGAATTCCCTGCCGGACAATTTGCCAGGCGGCTTCACAGCCAGCCAGACCGGCACCGATGATAGTAACAGGCGTCATGAAGTTTAGCCGAAGTCAGAGTTGCTGGTTGTTTTGGATGACAGACTATCAGTATACAGGAGCCAGACAGAAAAGGCCGGGCTGTTTGCCCGGCCACGATTTACTTCTACAGTCCCCACCGTAACTCAGACCTTCTTTCGGATTGTTTTCTTTGCTACCGAATTTTTGGCTGCAGCCTTTTTTGCTGCCGGTTTTTTTGTTTCCGGTTTTGTCTCCGGTTCCACAAGAGTTATCTGGTAGTCGCACTCTTCCTGCGGACATTTGCGTACGGTGCCGTTACGCTTGGTGGTCTTTTCCACGGTAATCGGAAACGCACACTTGGGACAAGGTTCGGCAAAAGGTTGGTCCCAGAGGGCGTATTTACATTTCGGATAACGATTACAGGAGTAAAAGATTTTGCCGTAGCGGCTCTTCTTCTCCATGATCTCGCCATCCTTGCAGTCCGGGCAGCCTATACCGAGCGACTTGGGTTTGACCAGAGGCTGATTGTTTTTGCAGTCCGGGTAGCCCGAACAGGCCAGGTACTTGCCGAAGCGGCCTTCTTTGAAAAGCATCCTGGCGCCGCACTTTTCACAGGTTTCGTCAGAGTAAACCGGCTCTGTCGTTTGTTCACCGTTGACAGGGCGGGTGTATTTACATTCCGGATAACCATTGCAGGCAATAAAGTAGCCGTTGCGACCGAACTTTTTAGAGAGGGTCTCTTTACATTCCGGACATTTTTCGTCGAGGGATTCACCGACAAACCTGAATTCCTTGACACCTTCGACCTCTTCTTTGAAGGGGACCCAGAAGTTTTTCAGGAATGTCTTCCATTCCCCTTTGCCCAGAGAGATGGCGTCAAGGTCATCTTCCATATTGGCGGTGAACTGGTAATCGACATATTTGTTGAAACACTGCAGCAGAAAGCGGATGACTTCGCGGCCGAGATCCTGCGGGAAGAAAGTTCGTTTGGTCAGCAGCACGTATTTACGTTCTACCAGGGTATTCATTGTGGCGGCGTAGGTCGAGGGTCGGCCGATGCCATTTTCTTCAAGGATTTTGACCAGGGAAGCTTCCGTGTAACGAGGTGGCGGCTGGGTGGTATGCTCTTCGCCACGCAACTCGTCAAGCCGCAGAATTTCATTTTCACTCAGATTCGGCAGTATCCCTTCAGATTCCTCACCTTCTGTGTCCTTGCCTTCAATGTAAACCTTCATGAAACCCGGGAAGCGAATCACCTGTCCGGACGCCCGGAACTGGTACTTCTCTCCGGCCAGGATATCGACAGCGGTGGCGTCGATTTTGGCGTCAGCCATCTGTGCCGCTATGGTGCGCTCCCAGATCAGTTTGTAGAGGCGCATTTCATCGCTGTCCAGAAAGGTCTTGAGCATATCCGGATGTCGTATCAGGCTGGTCGGGCGAATCGCTTCGTGGGCTTCCTGGGCGTTCTTGGCCTTGCTCTTGTAAGTGCGAGGCTTGGAGGGAACATATTCTTTGCCAAAACGGTCTTCAATGACCTGGCGGGCTTCTTCGATGGCGACGTTGGAGAGAGTCACCGAGTCTGTTCGCATGTAGGTGATCAGACCAACCGGGCCTTCGTCAGTATCAACACCTTCATAGAGTTTCTGTGCCAGCGACATAGTTTTTCGCGCCGAGAAGCCGAGCTTGCGGTTGGCCTCCTGTTGCAGGGTACTGGTGGTAAAAGGCGCTGCCGGGCGACGCTTTTTTTCGGTGCGATTGACGGAGGTAACCCGTAGTGGCAGGGGTTTTATTTCATCGACCAGCTGCTCAGCGGTTTTCTGATCAGCAATCAGCTGATAATTACTGGCATCAAGCTGCTTGGCGTTGCTGGCAACTTTTTGGCCGTCGATGGAGTACAGTCTGGTAGAGAAGGAGGCTTTCTCGACGTTGGCCATAACCGCCTCGATAGTCCAGTAATCTTGTGCCTTGAAAGCCTCTATCTCAGCTTCACGCTCGCAGATCAGCCGTAGGGCGACCGATTGGACCCGGCCAGCCGAGCGGCTGCCAGGAATCTTTCGCCAGAGGAGCGGTGACAGGTTAAAGCCGACCAGGTAGTCGAGGATGCGTCGGGCCTGCTGGGCATCAACCATCTCCGTAGAGATATGGCGGGGGTTGGCCATCGCTTCGGCAATGGCATCTTTTGTGATTTCGTGAAAGACCACCCGCACAACGCGAGGAGAAGCACCCTTTTCATCGACGCCGAGAGCTTCCAGAAGGTGCCAGGCGATGGCTTCTCCTTCACGGTCAGGGTCAGTGGCGAGCACCAGTTCGTCGGCATTCTTGAGGGCCTGCTTGAGGATGCTTAACTGCTTTTTTGCTTTGGCGGAGACGACATACTTGGGGAGAAAATCGTTATCGACGTCGACAGATCCGTCTTTGCTGGGCAGATCTCGGACATGTCCATATGAGGCCAGAACCTGATAACCTTCACCGAGAAATTTTTCGATGGTCTTGGCTTTGGCGGGTGACTCAACAATAACCAGGGATTTTGCCATAATAGTTTTTCAATCGTTTGTTTAGGGAAAGCCTGATTTTATGGATCAGAAAGCCAGCAAAATGAAAAAGGCTGCAGGATGACCTGCAGCCTGTCTCTCGTCAGTTTAATAGCCGTTGCCAGTCATCTTCAAGCAGACAGTCAAATTCACGACGCCATTCATTCTGCGAGTTGGCGAACATGGTCAGAACGGTAATGGTTTTAATCTCTTTCAGTGTAACCTCATCTTCAGCCATCAGCAGGGCTTTTTCGATGACCTCTTCCTGGATCTCGTCGTTCAGAACACCCATGGTTCGCAGGCGGGTTAAAAACCCGCGAGCTTCAGAAGAAAGAGCGAGATTCTCTTCGCTTGAGAAAACCCTGTGACTCAGAGCTGGTGGGCTTAGTGACGTTTCGCTGCCGGTCGGGGTACAGAGCGTCTGGCTCTCCATCCAGCAGAAGGCCGCGTCGATCTCTTCGGCATCAAAGCCGATCGACAGCAACTCTTCGACCAGATCGTTCTCCGTTACCATATCGCGGTCATCGAGAAAGTATTGGGCGATGAAACTGACAATCGCCAAGACCCGTTCTCTCAAGCGGTCTCCGTTGTTCTTTTGGGAGATTAAAGTGCACGGCGACCACGAATGTAGCGTCCACCTGGCAGCTTTTCCACATACCCCTGAAGCTCTAGATGCAGTAAAATAACGGAAAGCTCCATAGGTGTCAACCCACTTTCCCTGGCTAACTCATCACAGTGTCGGGGGGTTAGATCAAGGCGGAAGAGTATGGAGCCTGCCGGTTCAGGTAGACCGGCCTTGCGGTCTACCGTGGCTTCGAGTCTCTTTACATCATGTGGACAGCTCCCGAGAATTTGCAGAATTTCCGCACTCTCTGTGACTGGATGCGCCCCCTGTTTGATGAGAAGATTCGGCCCATAACTGGTCCTTCGATCAACGCCGCCGGGAACAGCCATCACCTCCCGTCCCTGCTCAAGAGCAAACTCAGCTGTAATCAGGGAGCCACTGTCCCGACAGGCTTCAATCACCAGGGTTCCTTTGCTGAGTCCACTGATGATGCGGTTGCGGCCCGGGAAATGCCCGGGCAACGGCTCAGTGCCAGGAGGATATTCAGAGAGAAGCAAGCCCTGTTCCATGATCTTTTGATAGAGGCCAGCATTTTCCGCCGGGTAAATCCGGTCAATGCCGCAACCAAGTACTGCAACTGTGCTGCCATTACTGTTGAGGGCTCCCCGATGAGCTGCGGCATCAATGCCGCGCGCCAGCCCGCTGATGACAACCAGACCCGCTGCCGCCAGTTCTTCTGCCAGCTGTTCTGTAAATCTTTTGCCAAAGTCAGTCGGGCGACGGGTGCCAACGATGGCGAGGGCTGGCTGTTCGAACAAGGTACCACAACCGTAGAGCAACGCAGGCGGATCCGGGATATGTCGCAGTGCATGCGGATAATCAGAGTCCCAGAGGGTGCGAAGCCAGCCGCCCATCACAGCCAGGCGATGGCAGGATTCTTTGACAAGGGCGGAGGTCGGGGGTGGAACCAGGGTTGCCACGGATTCGCGCAAGCCATGAAGCTTTGGCCAGCCTCCTGCTGCAGCCTGAAGGGCGTTCTCAGGGGTTCCGAAGTGATTAATCAGGCTTGTCAGTCCGACACGGCCAAGTCCTGGTGTGAATTGCAGGCGCAGCCAGGGCAGCAGGTGATCCATTGGCCCCTCCAGAAGGATGTGATAACTCAATACAATAAAACCGAATTGCAACAGTAACAAAGATTGACCACTTTGTCACCACGACACCAGGCAAGCCAAGTGACGTGAGGAATATCAGGGCTGAGTGTCATAGAATGGAAAAGGATGAGCCGGTATCCGGCCCATCCTTGAACAGTGTGCTGATCCGTCAGCAGGAACTCCCTCGATGAAGGCTACTTGATCTTGGTTCGAATCCGATCGCCGCGGAAGATCGGCAGGTTTGTGGTGCGGGTGACCAGCGCCTCGGCAAAACCATGACGCACCTCCAGAACAATCGCGTCGCCCAGATCGATGTCAGGCAGAATAAGTTCCTTGTCTATGCTGGCGAGCTCGGTCGCTTCGCGCCTCCGAAAGAGATCGAGCTCATGGCCAACCTGCAGACCGCTTTCCTCTCCAATGTCGATGAGGATAGTCTCCCACTGGCCTATGGCAAGTTTGCCAATGTCATCCGTGAGGATATAGCCTTCAATCATATTATCGGCAAGAAGGCGGGGAATCCGGTCGGGAATCTGGCGATAAGGCCGAACCATGGCTCCACGCTTGATTTCGCGCAGGGCATTAGTGATCGTTGCTACCGCGACAAATTCTGTCACTTCCGTGATTTCCAGGGTGCCGAGCTGGATCGTCTGATAGCCAATCGGATCAGCGAGTTGATAGCCAAACGTTTTTTTTGCCGCAGGGTGGGTAACTTTTGGCCCCAGGGTGATCAATTCGTACACATCACCGGGCTTGGTGGCTGCGAGATCGCGCATCTCAAGGAAAACGGTGTCGTTGGTTACGACCATGACGCGGTTGTCGACCGTGTCAATCAAGGTTCCCAGCGAATCTACCTCGGTTACGCTGATAAAACTCTGAGCGCCGCCGAACGTGGGAATTAACAAAACCTCCTCCGGGGTTATGACTGCCGCGCCAACTTCGCTAGCATCCCCACCAACAGGAATAATTTCGATGCGACCGTCGTAGATGCGCAACCGCTGTCCCGGATAGATTAGATGGGGGTTACCGATGGCGGGATTGTTGGACCACAGGTTGGGCCAGTAATGAGGGTCCTTGATGAAACGCTGGGAGATGTCCCACAGGGTATCTCCTTGCTTAACGGTATAAATGATTGGTTCTTCCCTGGCAAAGGCCAGGCTTGGCCAGATCATGAGCAATAAGCAAACTGTCAGAATAGAGTGTCTGAGATTCATATCTCCCCCTTGGTTGCAAACGGTCAGGGTATCACCAGTTCCTGGGCCTTTTGGGTTGCTGTACTTTTCGGATAACGCCGACTGAGTGTGTCTATGGCCTGGCGGGCTTTATCTGGTGCCCCCAACTGCAGCTGCGCGATCGCTATTTTCAAGAGTGCATCCGGGTTTTTAGGTGCGTTCTGGTAGTTGTTGAGGACCCGATCAAACTCCTGGATTGCCGTGGGATATTGTTGCTGGTTGAAGTAACAGTCGCCGAGCCAGAATTGGGCATTGCTGGCGTAACTGTTGTTAGGAAAGAGCTGCAGAAATGATTCAAAACCATGAATTGCCGTCAGGTAGCGGCCTGAGGCATAATCGCCAAAAGCCTGCAGGTAGACTTCTGTCGGTGAGCCTTCGCTCTGGTTCTGGGCGGTCTCAGTGCTTGTTGGTTGCGGTCTCTGGAAAGGTTGGTAGCCGGGTTGATCCTGTTGTGCGGCTTGACGAAGCTGATCAATTGCCCTGTCCTGGCGTTGCAGGCGCTCTTCAAAATCTGCAACCTGACGGGACAGTCTTAGAATGGTCTGCTCCTGCCTGTCCAGAGAAGATTGCAGTTGGCGTGTGTCGAAAGATAAATTGTTGGAGGTCGGTACTGTGGGCGGCGGTGAACACGCTGCCAGCAGTCCGATGGCCATTACATAAGTCAATATTTTTAAAAACAGCTTTGGTCGAAGGCTTGTCATGTCATATATTCGATCGTTGTGTAAATTGAAATTCCCTGAAAATTATAGGCTTTTTAGCGGCTTGTCAAGCATCATGGCAAGGAGCACTCCAGTCTTGCCCTGCATGAAATATGCCTTGTTGTGGTAAAGTGAACCGATGAATTTACCCTCTGGAGGTTCCACTGATGACTCCTGAACTTCTGGCTCCCGCCGGAAACCTGGAAAAACTTGAGACGGCCTTGTGTTATGGCGCTGATGCTGTTTATTGTGGCGTCGAACAGTTCAGCTTGCGGGCCCTGGCCGGAAACCTGACCATAGAGGAGCTCTCCGCAGCCTGTGAATTGGCACACTCTCTGGGCAAACGCCTCTACCTGACCTTGAATGCTTTCTTGCGTCCCGGCGAGGAGGCCGCCGCACGAGTTTTGCTGGAGTTGCTCCTGCCGATGACTGTGGATGCTTACATTGTTGCGGACCCGGGCATGCTTTCCCTGATACGTCAAGTGGACCCGCAGCGAGAGGTGCATCTTTCCACCCAGGCCAATACAACAAATGGTCTGGCGGCGCATTTTTGGCAGTCACAGGGCGTCAAACGGCTGAACCTGGCCAGGGAATTGAGTCTGCAGGAGATTGCCGCAATCCGCACTTCTGCAGATTTGCAACTGGAAGTGTTCGTGCATGGGGCCATGTGCATGGCGTACTCGGGGCGTTGTCTGCTCTCCGCCGGCCTTTCCGGGCGGAGTGCCAACCACGGCACCTGCAGCCATCCTTGTCGCTGGAAATATTCGTTACAGGAGGAGGAGCGGCCCGGGGAGTTTTTCCCTATTGAGGAGGATGAGAGAGGCACCTATATTTTTAACAGCCGCGATCTTTGCCTGATTGATCACCTGCCCGCGTTGATCGGGGCCGGTGTGGACAGCTTCAAGATCGAGGGCCGCATGAAAAGTCTCTACTACGTTGCCGCCGTGACCAGGATTTACCGGGCGGCACTCGATGCCTGGCGTGATGATCCGGATCATTACCGGGTTGACCCGCAATGGAGGCGAGAGCTGGAAGCTGTCAGTCATCGTCCCTATGGAACCGGGTTCCTCTTCGAGCAGGATCACGCCTTCGTTACTGCCGGAAACAGTGACTACGTCCGTGATTGTGATTTTGTGGGCATTGTCGAGGCCGCAACGCCGTCAGGCGACTGGCTGGTGCAGGGGCGCAACCGTTTTGTCGCCGGAGAATGTCTCGAGATTATGGGGCCTGGCATGCGTCAATCCGAATTCATCTTCACCGAAGCGGCGAATGAGCGAGGGGACAGGATCGTGACGGTCCAGCCGAATGCCATGGTGTGCATGCCTCTGCCTGCAGGTGCGCAGCCAGGGGACATGCTGCGCCGTTGGCGAACCGACACTCTTTCCCGAACTGCCATCTCTTGAGGAGTTATGAGGAGCTTATTTATGCCGAAGGTTCTTTCGCGAGAAACTGTGTTTGCCGGTCGTGTTCTGGATGTTGCGGTGGAAAAGCATCAGATGCCGGACGGCAGGCAGTCGGATTTTGAAATTATCCGCCATCCGGGAGGGGCTGCGATTCTGCCCGTTTTGCCCGATGGCCGAATTCTGCTGATTCGCCAGTTTCGCCCGACCATCGGCGAGATGGTCTTTGAGATTCCTGCCGGGCGCCTTGAAGTTGGTGAATCCGCGCGTGGTTGTGCCGGTCGCGAGTTGATGGAAGAGGTCGGTTATTCAGCCGGGCAGATCTTGCCGCTCGGTGGTTTCTGGAGCACGGTCGGCTTCTGTGACGAGTACATCCACCTTTTCCTGGGGCTCGAACTTACCCTCGTCGAGCAGAATCTGGAAGCTGATGAAATCATTGATCTCTATCCCGTATCCCTTGCCGAGGCCTTGACAAAAGTTAAGAATGGCGAAATCCTCGACAGCAAGACCCAGCTGGCATTGTTAAGTTATCAAATGTTTTATTTGGAGAATAAATAGGTGAATGGTCTGCCTGATTATTACGTTTCGCCCCTGCATCTGCCTTTTAACAGGGCTTGTCTCGCCGGACAGTTTGTCATGCAGGGCCCTGATGACGACCCGGGTGGCCCGGGATATGGAGTGTTGTTGTATGGCAGCAAAATGCTGGTGAGCAAAGCGCCGGGGCATTTCGAGTTGCCGTTTGGTGAATGGTCTCATGAACGGGGCCTTTATATCGGTCGTTGGCGGGGGCAACCTTGTCGTCTGGTCGATATGGGGACAGACGAGGTGTTGCCCGACAATCTTGAGTTGTGTGCGCTTCTTGACGAAAAGTCGCCGTTGCCGATTGATCTTCTTTCTCTGGGGGGAATGGGGCGCATGATCCTGCACTGGCGGGAGCGCAGTCTTTTCTGCGGCTACTGTGGTCAACCGACAAGATGGCTGACCGAGGAGTGGGGGAGGCATTGTGATTCCTGCCACAACCATGCATTTCCTGCCATTCATCCATGTGCCATTGTTCTGATTACCCGGCCGGGAGAAGTGTTGCTGGCACGCAAGGCGAACTGGGCGCCCAATCGTTACAGCCTGGTTGCAGGTTTCCAGGAATTCGGTGAATCGCTTGAAGAGACGGCTATCCGCGAAGTTTCAGAAGAAACCGGTGTCAATGTCGACAATGTTCGATATGTCGGCAGCCAGAGCTGGCCTTTCCCGAGCCAGGTGATGGTTGGATTTGTTGCGGATTATGTCGATGGAGAAATCCGGGTCGACACGACAGAATTGGAAACCGCCCGCTGGTTTTCTGTTGATGACCTGCCTGGATTGCCACCCAAGCGCAGCATCGCCCGCTACATTCTTGACACGGTTCTCAACCTCTCCTGATCCTCTCTTACAAAGGTTGCGTTATGACCTCGGAAATCTTCAGTAAACGTTATTTTCAGCTGCCACGCGCCGAGATCGGCCATTTGCGATTTATCCTGGAAAGCTATGATGGCCTGGCTTTTGCGCGGACTCTCGACAACCAGCAGGCCTTGGTGGAAATTGCCTACCCGGCAAGCCGTACCCGCGACGCAGAACAATTGTTCAAGGCTCTGACGGGAGAGGTAGGCTGGCAGGAAGTCGATGCCCCGCAGTTGGTCCCGCCGCTCTAGGTTCAGACAGTGACAAGCTCAATCTCCGGCGGGTCGAGCAGAGCTTTTTTGACGGCGCATTGGTCTGTAGCGCGAATGATGGCGTTGCGATATTTCTCCGGGAAATTCTCGGGCAGGTGCAGAATGATCTCGACCCGGTCAAGTCGCTTCGTTTCAGGGTTGCGTTCGCTGGTCAGCTGCAGGCGCATCCCGGTTGTCGGCAGCTGCCGTTGCTGGCAAAAACGCAGCGCGAAAAAACCGGCACAGGTACCTAGGGAGGCAAGGAAGAAGTCGAAAGGCGAAGGTGCCGAGTTCTGGCCACCATTCTGTTCAGGTTGATCAGAGACAATCTCAAAACCTTTGAATCGGGCGTTGACTTGAACTCCGCCGGGGAAAGTGATTTCCATCATGGTGCAAACCTCCACTGATTCTTTACTGTACAAATTCGGAGAGAGAAGAAAAATGGCCGGAATTATCTTGAAAACATGATTCTGACCATGGCCACAACTTTTTTCAGGTTGGTTTTTGGAATATAGGTTGCGCAACCATGCTCTCTGGTTTCTTCCTTGGTGAGATCCTTGCCTGAGACCATGATGACCGGAGTAAACCTGTTTTTCCTGTTTTTGCCTTTGACGAACTCGGCAACGTCATACCCGCTCAACCCGGGCATCATGAGGTCGGTAATAATTAGATCAAAAGGTCCAGAATAACCGGGCGTATCGCGATCAGACGCTTCAAGAATCTCGATGGCTTTCTCCCCCGTAGCTGCTGTCTCAACAAGGAATTCTTCACCGAGAAGGTCACTGAGGGCCTGCAAGAAAAACGGGCTGTCATCAATCAGGAGAATCTTCTTTTTCATGCTCGTTACCACTTCTCCCGTTCCGGTTCCAACCGCACCAGCTCATACGTGCGCTGACCAAGTCCCACCTTCTCGCCATGATCCAGCTGCACTTCCCAATCGATCTGCGGATAAACACCACGGAATTTGTCACCGCCCGATTCATGCCCGTTTTGCATGGCGGTACCCGGCAAACCACGTGCCTGGTTGACCAGGTCGGCACAGGCCTGATCGAGGGCCACCGGGTCAGTTGAGGCGAGGATGCCAAGATCCGGAACGATCGGCGCGTCGGAGTGGCCGTAGCAGTCGCAGGCCGGTGAGACCTGGGTGACGAAGTTGACGAACAGGAGCTTATTGGTCTTGCCGGAGATTGCTCCCAGCGCATACTCTGCCATCTTTTTCATAACCAGGGGGGATTCTTCATTCCACTGGATACGGATAGCCTGGGGTTCACAGACAGTGATGCAGCGACCGCAACCGACGCAGCGGCTGACATCGAGAATGGCTTTGCCGCTGCTGAGGTCAATCGCGTCATGGGCGCAGGCCTTGAGACAGGCCCCGCAGGTGGTGCAGTTCTTCTCGGAGATGTTCGGCGCGACGGTGGAGTGCTGCTCAAGTTTTCCTTCACGACTGGAACAACCCATGGCAAGATTCTTGATTGCTCCGCCAAAGCCGGACAGCTCGTGACATTTGAAATGGGAAAGGACAATCAGCACATCCGCTTCAATGATTTCCAGTCCGATATCGACCCCGGAAAGGATTTGGCCGGGGACGGTGACCCGTCGTGCCGAATGGCCGCGCAGGCCGTCGCTCATGATGAGCGGGGCATTGACGACGGCATAAGCGAAACCGTTTTCGATCGCGCAGGTCAGGGCGGATACGGCGTTTTTCCGCTCGCCAGGATAGAGAGTGCTCGAATCAGTCAGGAAGGGTTTGCCGCCGAGTTTTTTTACCTGATCAACGATCCGGCGCACGAAAGTAGGCCTGATGTAGGCGTGGCCGCCTTTTTCGCCGAAGTGCATCTTGATGGCAACGAGCTCGCCACCCTTTATCATATTTGACAATCCGGCCCTGTCGGTCAGCCTCTCTAGCTTGGTGTGCAGGTTCTCCCGCATCCCGGCACGCATGTCGGCAAAATAGACCTGCGTTGTCATAAGCTCCTCAATTTTTTCATAAAGTCGATCATGTCGCGTATTTCTCCCTGGTTCTCTGAACCCGGACATAGCTCAAAATTTATGACTTGTCTGGGAGCTCTCCCGCCGAACCGGAGCTCTCCTGACGCAGGTAGACGGTTGTGCTCGGGAAAGCGATTTCCAGCCCCATGTCTTCGAGAGTGTCCATGATCTTCAGGCAGACATCTTGCCGGGCATCAAGATATTCTCCCCAGATTGTTGTGGTTGTAAAGCAATAGATCATGATGTCGAGGGAAGAAGCCCCGAAGTCGGTGAAGTTGACCAGGAAAAACTCCTGATCGATGGCCGGGTGGGCCTTGAGCAGCTCGCGAATCCGTCCGACCACTTCACGCATCTGCGCCGGTGTGGTGTCGTACGAGACGCCAACCGTAAGTCGAATCCGCCGTTTCGGCATACGGCTGAAGTTATCAAGAGCTGTGTTGGCGATGATGTTGTTCGGCACCGAAATCAGGGTCTTGGCAAAGGTGCGAATCTTGGTCGAACGAAAGCCGACCTCTTCGACCACTCCTTCCATCTCGCCGGCTTTGATCCAGTCTCCGACCTGGAAAGGCCGGTCAAAGATGATCATCAGAGAACCGAAGATGTTGGAGACCGTGTCCTTGGCGGCAAGGGCAAAGGCCAGACCGCCGATGCCGAGTGAGGCCAGCACTCCGGTTACGGGATAGCCGAAAGTCTGGATGGCCATCAGCCCGGCCATGATTACGATGAAGACGCGCAGGCTTTTGCGCAGCAGCGGGGCCAGGTGGTCATCCAGGGTCGATTCGGTTCGGGCCGCCCATGTGTTCAGGTAATGGTCAGCCATGTCGACCAGGTTGAACAAAAACCAGGCAATGGCAAAGATTACCAGCGCCTTGAGTTACTGCGAAGGCGAACATGGCGATGTCAAAAGGTTCAGAGGGGAGCTGCAAAATCTGCAGGGCGATGAACAGTCCGATCAGGAAGATGAGAAACTCGGCCGGTTTTTGCAGGCAGGTGAGAAAACGATCATCAAGCTCTTTCCTGGTTTTTTGCGCCAGCGGAAGAATGACTTTGATAAACAGGTAGGCGAAGATCTTTTTGGCAATGTAGGCAATCAGAACAATACCGAGTGCCGTTGCATACTGTCCTATGGTGATCCCCAGAATCTCGTTGCCCATCCATTCCGCCATTACGCTCTCTCCTCGGTGACAAGTCAGCTAAATCAGCGTCTTAAGCTATCAGATGAAATCATCAAAAGCAAGGCTGCGGAGCTCAGCATGGAAATATGTCGGAGTGTATAGTGATTCTGGCTGGTTATGGTAGAATGGTCGTGACATAATTTCCTGGTCCTGTTGCCAGGGCCAATGAAGGAGAGAGGACTTATGAGTACCAATAGCTGCAACAGCTTTAATACCCGACAAACCCTCGATGTGGCCGGGACAAGTTATGAATATTTCAGCCTGGAAACGTTTGCTGCCAGGTGTAGTGAAGTGTCAGGCGTTTGCCGCTGACGCTCAAGGTTCTGCTCGAGAACCTGTTGCGCAACGAGGATGGCGATTCAGTGACTGAAAGGGATATCAATGCGGTGGTCGACTGGCTGGATCAACGCAGCTCCGATCACGAAATTGCTTTTCGGCCGGCGCGGGTCTTGATGCAGGATTTTACCGGGGTGCCGGCGGTGGTCGATCTGGCGGCCATGCGTGATGCCGTGGCCAGGGTTGGCGGTGACCCGCAGAAGATCAACCCGCAGATCCCGGTCGATCTGGTGATTGATCATTCGGTCATGGTCGACAAGTATGCCATGCCGGAAGCCTTTGCCTATAACGTCGACAAGGAGATGGAGCGTAACCGCGAGCGCTATGCCTTTCTGCGCTGGGGACAGCTGGCCTTCGATAATTTCCGCGTTGTGCCGCCCGGCACCGGTATCTGCCACCAGGTGAATCTGGAGTATCTGGCACGCACTGTCTGGACGGAAGAACGTGACGGCAAAAAGGTTGCCTATCCGGACACCCTGGTTGGCACCGACAGCCATACCACCATGATCAACGGCCTGGCCGTGCTCGGCTGGGGGGTCGGCGGCATTGAAGCCGAGGCCGCCATGCTCGGCCAGCCGGTTTCGATGATCATCCCGGAAGTCATTGGCTTCCGCATGACCGGTAAACTGCGGGAAGGGGTGACAGCCACGGATCTCGTGCTGACGGTCACCCAGATGCTGCGCAAGTTTGGTGTGGTCGGCAAGTTTGTCGAATTTTTTGGTGATGGTCTGGCCAAGTTGCAGCTGGCCGATCGCGCGACGATCGCCAACATGGCCCCCGAGTATGGTGCCACCTGCGGCTGGTTCCCGATCGATGAAGTGACCCTCGACTATCTGCGGCTCTCCGGGCGCGACGATGCAACCGTTGCCCTGGTTGAGGCTTACGCCAAGCAACAGGGCTTGTGGCGTTTCGACGGTATGGCCGATCCTGAGTACACGGCCGTTCTGGAGCTTGATCTGGGTACCGTCAAGCCAAGCCTGGCCGGCCCGAAACGCCCCCAGGATCGCGTCGATCTCGAGGCGCTTAAAGAGTCCACCAAGGAGGTTATCCCTGCGGATGCGGCAGATAAGAGTGTTGCCGTTGCCGGCACCGACTATCGACTGCAGTCAGGGCGATGTCGTCATCTCGGCGATCACATCGTGTACCAACACCTCCAATCCGGCGGTGATGATGGGTGCCGGGTTGCTGGCCAAGAAGGCGGTTGAAAAGGGTCTCAAGCAGAAACCCTGGGTGAAAACCTCACTGGCGCCGGGCTCCAAGGTGGTCACCGATTACCTTGAGAAAGCCGGTCTGCAGACCTACCTTGATCAGCTTGGCTACAATGTCGTCGGCTATGGGTGCACCACCTGTATCGGCAACTCCGGACCTCTGACCGGTCCGATTGCCGATGCAATTACCGAAGGCGATATGACCGTCTGTTCGGTGCTGTCCGGCAACCGTAATTTCGAGGGACGGATTCACTCTCACACCAAGGCCAACTGGCTTGCTTCGCCGCCGCTGGTGGTTGCTTTCGGCCTGGCCGGTACCACGCTTATTGACATGACCACCGAACCGCTCGGTCAGGATTCGCAGGGCAATGATGTCTACCTGAAAGACATCTGGCCAAGCGATGACGAGGTGGCTGAAATGGTCAAGCTGGTTTCGGCCGATATGTTCCGTGAGAAGTATGCCGATGTCTTTGCCGGTGAGGAGAGCTGGCGGAGCCTGCCGGTTCCCGAGGGGCAGACCTATGCCTGGGTGGAAGACTCGACCTACGTTAAAGAACCGTCGTTTTTCGAGGTTCGCGAAAGAGGTCCCAACCGGACTGGAAGGTTTTACCGGGGCGCGCCTGCTCGCCCTGCTCGGCGATTCGATCACCACCGATCATATCTCACCGGCCGGTTCAATCCTGGCCAGCAGCCCTGCCGGTGTCTACCTGCGCGCGCATGGTACCGGCCCGCTGCGGATTTTAACTCGTACGGCTCGCGGCGCGGCAACCACGAAGTGATGATGCGCGGTACCTTTGCCAATATTCGTCTGAAGAATGAATTGGTGCCCGGTGTCGAGGGTGGCTTCACCAGGGTGTCTGCCCGGTGATGAACAGCTGAGCATCTTTGATGCGGCAATGAAATATGCCGAGAACAAACACGCCTCTGGTGATCATGGCCGGCAAGGAGTACGGCACCGGATCGAGCCGGGACTGGGCTGCCAAAGGAACTCTTCTGCTCGGAGTGAAGGCCGTGATTGCCGAAAGTTACGAGCGTATTCATCGTTCCAACCTGGTCGGCATGGGGATTTTGCCGCTGCAGTTCAAGAAGGGCGATGATCGTAAGACTCTCGCAATTGATGGCAGCGAAACCTTTGATCTGATCGGGCAGAAGACTCCGATCGAACCAGGACAGGATATCACTCTTGCGGATTAACCGTGCCGACGGCAGCAGTCAGGAGCTCGTTGTGACCTGTCGCATTGATACCGCCGATGAAGAGCAGTATTTCCAGAGTGGCGGAATTCTTAATTATGTGCTGCGGAATTTGATGAAATAGGGAGTTGGGAATTTCGGAGTTTTGTGACATAGGGACTGTCCCCGCAAGGGGTGAGTCCGCTATAGTTTTGCCGTCATGTAAATTGGAACGAGATTCTCCCGATTACTCTGGAGCTTCCATTCGATTACTCATGCCATAATCCCGGACGACCTCCGCTACGCGTATCCTGAAATCAGCAAAGATCTCCGGCTTTACCCTTTGCCTGGGCCATACGATGCAACTCAAATTCCCGCCATTTTTTAATCGATGTTTCGTCCTCCCAGAAAGAGAGGGAACAAAGCTTGCCCTCTTCAGATAGACTGGTAAAACGCTCGATGGAGATAAAACCGTCAACTTGAGCCAGATGCTCTCTCAGTTGTGCTGCAATCTGCAGATATTCTTCCTGCCTTCCTTCCTTGATTTGGACTTCGAAAATGACAGCGATCATGGTTGCCCTCTTCAGCGTTGCGCATTGTTTGATTTCTGATAGCGAAAGCAGTCGATGGTGTGGTCGTTGACCATACCGACGGCCTGCATGAAGGCGTAGCAGATGGTTGTGCCGACGAAGTTGAAGCCGCGTTTTTTCAGGTCTTTGCTCAACCGGTCGGAAAGTGGTGTGTGCGCCGGGATGTCACTGTGCTTTCTGCCAGGCATTTATGACCGGTGTGCCGTCGACGTACTGCCAGAGGTATTCGGCAAAAGAAGAATACTCTTCACAGAATCTGCAAAAAACCACGGGCATTTTTGATGGTTGCTTCGATCTTCAGGCGATTGCGGACGATGCCGGCATCCTGCATCAGGCGATGGATCTCTTCATCATCGTACCGGGCGATCTTGTCCGGATCGAAGTTGATGCAAAGCCTGACGATAGTTGTCGCGTTTTTTCAGAATGGTCAGCCAGCTGAGTCCGGCTTGGGCCCCTTCGAGAATCAACATCTCAAAGAGCCGGCGGTCGTCATAGCACAGGAACACCCCACTCGTCGTCGTGGTAGGCAACATACAGCGGGTCGCTGCCACACCATGTACAACGCTTGATCATCTTCAAGTTCTCCAGTCCCCAGCCCAGTGCTCTTGCACTGTCCTTCGCCCACAGTCCCACTTCAGACTGGCGCGCTTTGTCCTCTGCAGCGAGAAAATCTTCTTTCATCCTGAATGCGAATCTTCTGTAAACAACAGCCAGCCCCTGTTCGACAAGCATGCGATTGAGCAGACGACCATCAGGCAGGTACACATAGGCAAGCAGGCGGTCGTGCCGGTCACGCGGAGGGTCGTCGAGGGCCAGGCTGACCTTTTGTCCTTTGACGTGCTTGATGTTGAATGTCTTGGCCGCCTGGTAAATCTGTCGTTGCCTGGCGGCAGAGACGCCCTTGTCTCAGGAGATACTGGTCACGGCTCGAGTCTTCTCTCTCCGGCGCGTCGATGCCGATCAGGCGGACTTTGCCGACAGTGTCAATTTCAGGGTGTCGCCATCGTAGACCCAGCGTAACCACGCCCTGCAGGGCAGGAGCTGGCTCTTCGGCACAGGCAGACAGGATCAGCAGGAAGCTCAGGCAGAGAAGCAGGCAGAAAGTTCTGGAAATCAACCGCGACCCCAGAACAGGCGGCAGAAAATCCCGGTAAAGAGATCCCCAGACCAGGTTGTAGAGAAAAACGAAGAGTGGTGTGAGTTGGCCGAGCTCAAGACCCAGCCAGCCGTGAGCGGGTCATGTTGGGATAGACGACGAAGAGCTGAAAAGCGGTGGGCAGCAGGCTGATCCACAGCCCTTTGCGGGCCCAGTGACGACGGGATTTTAGCGGCCCGACGGTGAGGAAATAAATCAGCCCCCAGAGGCCTCCCCAAACCAGGCGGGAATAGAGCCAGTCCGGGGTCAGTGCGGGTGTCATGCGCACACCCGCCATTGCCGGGAAGTCCCATTTGACCGGCTTGCCAGGCAACCAGGCTGCTACAGAGTGCGCCTAGCATCCCGGCGCAGAAACAGACGGTCATCAGGGTTCTGCTGCGTAGCATGGTTCCTCCTGGTACGACGGCTAATTTCAGCTTTTGTTCAAGGCCGCCCCCTCGTTCATGCTGCCGGTTCGGTAGCCCTGCAGGTCCAGGGCAACGTAGGTGAAGCCGGCAGACTTGAACTCGGCCAGTAGCTGCAGGCGCATCTTATCATCAATGATTCTGGATAGTTCGTCAAGGGCAACCTCAATACGGGCGGTTTCACCATGATAGCGAACGCGAAAGGTGTGAAAGCCCTTTTCGCGCATGAAGGTTTCACAACGATCAATCTGCTGCAAGCGTTCGGCGGTAATCCGCGTGCCATAGGGGAAGCGTGAGGCGAGACATGCAAAGGGTTGCTTGTCGGCCGTTGAGAGGCCGCTCCGGCGACTCAGCGCACGGATGTCCTCCTTGGCAAGGCCAGCTTCAAGCAGAGGAGAACGAACCTTTAATTCTGTGGCGGCCTGCCGCCCGGGCGGTAGTCATTCAGGTCGTCGAGATTTGAACCGTCGAGGACTTCAGCGTAACCGAGCTCACTGGCCTTGTTCAGGCAGATTTCAAACAGCTCCTTTTTGCAGTGATAGCAACGTCGCGGCGGATTGTCAGCAAAGCCGGGAATCTCTAACTCGTTGCTGTCGACAACAACTTGCTGAACACCCAGCTCCTTTGCCAGCCTTACGCTTTCGTTGAATTCGTGGCTCGGGTAGGTTGGTGAGGTGGCTGTCAGCGCGATAACGCGTTCGGCACCAAGCACGTCCCGTGCTGTCTGCAAGAGAAAGGTTGAGTCAACGCCGCCGGAAAAGGCGACCACTGCTGAGCCTAACTCAGTCAGAATGTCTTTCAGCTTTTGAAATTTACAGTCAAGTGTGCATGAGATTAAGCAGGCCTCCGGCCAGTGAGCCGGAGGCTGCCTGTCGTTTGAAGTGTTAAAATCTGTTCAGTCAAAGATGTTGGTGGAGAGATAGCGCTCGCCGGTGTCGCAGAGAATCGTGACGACATTCTGACCAGGTTTCAGCCGTGCGGCAATCTGGCGGGCGGCAAAGACGTTGGCTCCTGCAGAGATGCCGACAAATACCCCTTCTTCCCGGGCAAGGTCGCGGGCTGTTTGCATGGCTTGCTCATTGGTGACGGTGATGATCTCTGTCAAGATGTTTGTGTTAAGAACATCCGGAACAAAACCGGCGCCAATACCCTGAATTTTGTGCGGACCGGGTTCGCCACCAGAGAGAACCGGTGAGTCACTTGGCTCTACAGCGACGATCAGGGCGCGCGGGGTTCTTGCTCTTGATCGCCTGGCCAACACCGGTTATTGTGCCGCCGGTACCGACCCCGGCAACAAGAGCATCGACTTGGTTGTCGAGGTCGCGCAGAATCTCGGGCCCGGTTGTTTCCAGGTGAACTCTCGGATTGGCAGGGTTGCAGAATTGTTGGGGCATGAACGCCTTGCGCTCGGCAGCAATCTCTTCCGCTTTTTCGATCGCGCCACGCATCCCCTTCGCGCCGGGAGTGAGGATAAGCTCGGCACCAAAAGCACCAAGCAGGCGACGACGTTCCATCGACATGGTGTCGGGCATGATCAATACGATCTGGTAGCCCTTGATTGCACCGACCAGGGAGATGCCTATGCCGGTGTTGCCGCTGGTTGGTTCAACAATAACGTCACCCGGTTTCAGCAGGCCATCCTGCTCGGCCTGCTCGATCATGGCCTTGGCGATGCGGTCCTTGACGCTGCCGCCAGGGTTGGCACTCTCCAGTTTGCCCCACAGTGTTGCCGACCCTTCAGGAGTGCTTATCTTTACCAGGGGGGTGTTGCCGATGCGATCAAGTGTTGAGGAATATCTCTCTGCCATGACTAGAGCCTCCTTAAGGCCGTAGTCCTAAATGAAATACATGAAACGGTGGTCCAGTTCCTTTTCCATGCCCATGGCCTTGGCGTCTTCACACAGGTCTTTTAAGGTTACGGAATCCAGATAGTCATTAAGGCGCTTGCTTGCTTCCATCCAGATTTTCTGAGTGACGCATTCGTTGTCGAATTCACACTCTTTTTTGCAGCCCTTGCCCGATTTGATACAGTCGACCAGGGCCATTTCACCTTCTGCTGCGGTAATGATCTGTTGGACGGTTATCTCCTCGGGTTTGCGGGATAAAAAATATCCACCCTGAGGGCCTCTTCGGCTTTTCAGCAGCCCACCTCGCTTTAGATCCTGAAAAATCTGTTCGAGGTAGCGCGGAGAGATATTCTGACGACGGCTGATATCCTTGATCTGTGCGGGCAGAGTGCCGGCATGATAGGCCATGTCAAAGAGGGCGCGCAGGCCATAGCGACTTTTGGTTGATAAACGCATAAGTAATCTCCATATAGTTTTGTTGGATATTTTATAAGTATAGTCTATTTCACTTGTCAAGAATTTAAGTTTTTATAAATCTTTTCCCGATGCCGGGAGTGGCTTATACCTTCATTCAACAATTGTGACTAATGTACATGAAGAGCATGGACAATGGTTGAGCCAACATCTGCAGTTAAAGCTCCGGTGGCTATAATGCCGACCTCGGCGAGAATGTGGTTCGCCTGTATCGTGATCAACTGGTTATCAACCCGCAAGAGAACCCCGATCTTTGTGCAATTTATCCACTGAATTCCCTGGTGAATAAATGATCTCCATGCAACGGTAATATCCTTATGGGTTCGTGGTAGGAAAACGGCAAGGGCCAGCTGAGTAGCTGCCCCTTACCGTTTCAGGTTGCTGATAAAGTTTAATTTTGTTTCTTTGATTGAGAATGAGAGCAACAGATTATCGATCTGTTGCTCTTTAGTTTTTCTTTAAAAACAAAAGCAGAATCGGCGGGTCTCGGCCCGCCTGCCGACATACTTTTGCCTGGCAGCAAAAGTATGCAAAAGTGCCTTCTCCTGGCGGAGGGCATATTCCTTCGCATGGTTTCCGTGGTTTCTATGGGTCGCTGAATAGGGAAGCCGGCCCTGTTCAGGGGGCCTCTCTTTAGTGCTTTCTTGCAGCAAGAAGAGTAACAACACCTAAACATTCAAAATGTTACTGCGGGAGGGGACCTAAAGGGCCTCGTCAACTACGGGGGATCTGTAGACAGGTTATCGATCCGTTGCTCAAAATTACTAAAAAACACAGCAGCACACAAACTGTAGGCAGACAAAAAAACCCCACATTGTCTCAGTGTGAGGTTTGTCAACAGTTTGAAACAGCAAGGGCCAGCTATTCAGCTGGCCCTTGCTGTTTTTCGTTAACGTGTGCTGCGTTATTCGTCCTCTACGCCTGGCCAATGCAGGTTATCGACGAATGAAGCTGTGCCGAAGGTCACCAGAAAGGCCACCATGGAGACAGCCAAGCTGGCTCCGGTAGGAACCATGACCATCATATGTCCTAGATAATCCCAGCAGAACATGACTCCGGCAATCCAGCCGAGTGTAAAGCTGACGCCTACGACGTGTTTGATGAGTTCCAGATAGATGACAAAGGTGTAAATCATATCACTTGCAGTCTCTGCACAGACGCCTTCAAGTGCAAGGCGACGATTCAGGCTCCCCGCAAAGAGGCGACAAGCAAACCACATGCAGAGAAAGAAAATCCCGGTATAGACGGCGTGTCTGGCGAGTAATCCTGCCTGCGCATCAATCCTCTGTACGCCGAGGGCAAAAAATAGTGAGGACAAAAAGCCCGCAAGATAAATTGGGCGAGTACTCTTGGCGACTGCAACCCTGAGTTTTTGTAACATGTTCAATCTCCCGAGTATTGGTGAGCAATCTCTGAGAATACCTTCAGATTAACTGCATTTTCTCTGATTGTGACGCTGCAGTCCAGTTAGAAAGATATAATTTAATCTTATTTAATTTAAGGATTAAAATTAAAAAAATCAAATAAAAATAAGTGGTTATGCTTGTAAACGTCTGATTTTAATCCGTATTTTCCTCACCCAGAAAATTATTTTTAATTAATTCTTGATTTGCGAGTTGGTCGGGAATTCTTGGCGGGAGGATTTCAGATAGATGCCCACATGATGAAAGGACGACCCCATGCGCAGTCAGAGCCAAGGGTTGTTCAGGAAAAAGCCAGCAGACGGCCGATAAGAGCCGGTACCGCTGTTTCGACCCGAAGTGGACGCTTGCCGAGATGAATCGGGGTTAAGCCAGCAGCAACCAGTTTCTCAATTTCATAGGCTGTAAAACCTCCTTCTGGCCCGATTGCCAGGGTTATAGCTTGCTCAACATTGCCCGGGCAAGGTTGTGAAGAGCCGGGGTGAGCAACGATGGCACATGTCCCGGCAGCGATTGCGGGGAGAACGTCTTCTACGAACGGTTTGAAACGCGGTTGAAGGTCCACTGCAGGCAGTATCGTGTCGCGGGCTTGCTCCAGGCCAAGGACGAGTAGTTCCCGGATCGCTGACGGTTCAAGTGCAGGACATTGCCAGTAGCTTTTGTCGACACGCCAACTGTTGAGCAAAATAACCCGTTTTACACCCAGAGCTGTCAGCCCTTGCAGGACACGTTTGAAAACTTTTGGCCGTGGCATGGCCAGAATGACGGTCATCTGCAGTGGTTCGGGCGGTGGGGATTCCAGCAGGACTTCCAGCTCCAGAGAATTCCCGTCGATCGCAAGAACGGTTCCCGAGCCAGTTTTGCTGTCAAGTAAGCCGACCTGCAGGACTTTGCCGCTGCTGACCCTGAGAACTTCTCTGGCGTGTTCATAGCGTCGGCCCACCAGCCTGACACGGTTGCAGTCAATAAAGTCTTCTGTAAATAACAGGATGTGATTCATAAGTAGGATTTTGGTGGGAAATGAGACGGCTTGCTCTTTAAAGCGTGGCAATCGCAGGCAGCATATAGAAAAATTCTGAATGAATAGCTTAATCAGTTAATCGGTTGTACTCGAATCAACGGGTTCCCAGTTGATGACCTGATTTTGAAAGTCAACCTGGTACGGATGGTTTTTAAGAAAGTCCATGCCAAGCATGCCATCAAAAGGCAATGCTTTTCCTTGCAGAGCAATAACCATGGCGTAGCTTTTTTCCTGCTGGAATGGGCCGACAGTAATTTTTCTAAACCTGATTTTTTCCGATTTGACAATGCCGCCGCCAGCAACTCTGGCCTTGTATTTTTTACCACTGGGCAGGTCAAGTTCCGCAAGCGAATCACGATGAAGAACGGTCCTGGTGGCACCGGTGTCCAGCAGAAGAGAAAGACTTACCGTGCGATTGCCAATGGCCACCTCAACAGGAACCAGCACACGGTTGCCGCTTATCTCAACCGGTGTCTGATATTCACGAAGTTTTTTCTTGACTGCCGCACTGTCGGCTGATCTCTGGTCGACCAGGGGTGACGCAGACGATTCCCTGGTAATGTCCAGTTCATCATAAACCACAAGAGATTCTGCCGCCTCGGGCATTGATGTCACGTTGTCTCGGAATTGTGGCGGAATCTTGCTTTCGTCATCGACAAAGGTGAGACGGCCATTCGCGTCGCGATATTTGTAAATCCCGGCAAGACTGGCATATGGAACGGTCAGTAGGATAATGCCGAACACTGACATACGGAATAGAAAGTTCATGGTCACTCCCACAAAACGGACCGAAACCCCTTTGTTGAAGGCCCTGCCCGGCGGGTATTAAACGCCTTAACTTGAGCCAGGTCTTGCGATTCAGCGTTCTTACTTTCGATCTCCATCCTACACGATAATGTCAGTTGCTGTCACCTCTATGATTTGGAAATGCTCTGTCAGCCTTACTTTGCAGGGAAAATATCCGATTTGAAATTAAGGGTCTGAAAATAGTCCTCATTGGTTTCGGCGCGACGAATCATTTCAACAGAACCGTCAGTGCGTAGCAACAGCTCTTTGGGGCGCAGACGACCATTGTACTGGAAACCCATAGCGTGACCGTGAGCGCCGCTATCGTGTATCGCCAGCAGGTCGCCCTCGTGGATCGGTGGTAAATTACGCTGTACGGCAAACTTGTCATTATTCTCGCAGAGCGAACCGACAACATCGTAAATTTCTGATTTTGCCTGGTCTGTTTTCCCGATGACGTCAATGTGATGATAGGCATCGTACATTGCGGGACGCATCAGCGACGACATGCAGGCATCGACACCGATGTACTGGCGATAAATGCTTTTGTGATTGATTGCCCTGGTAATCAGTGTACCGTGAGGGCCGGTGATCCAGCGACCGCTCTCCATGTACATGCGCGGCACATAGCCATGTTTGTTTTGAAATTCGTCAAAAAGTTCGGTGATCGCCCTGGCCATGGCGTCAAGGTCGAGAGCATGATCCTCGGGTCTGTACGGGATTCCCAGTCCGCCGCCTATGTTGAGGAATTCAAAACGTATGCCGAGTTCGTTTGCAACAAGTTCAGTAATCTGCAGGAGCATGCGGGCGGTTTCAACAATATAGGTGTAGTCCCTTTCATTGGAGGCGACCATGGTATGCAGGCCAAAACGCTTGGCACCACGCTCTGATGCCAGTTTGTATGCCGGGATGAGCTGCTCGTGGGTGATCCCGTATTTGGCTTCCACCGGGTTGCCGATGATGATGTTGCCGGTGCGGCGCGGGCCGGGGTTGTAACGGAAGCAGACCAGTTCAGGAAATTCTGGAACCTTGGCGACCAGGGAAATATCATCGAGATTTAGGATGCATCCGCCTTCAGCGGCGGCGGCCTGAAATTCTTCCTGGGTCGTGTTGTTGGAGGTGAACATGATGTCTTCACCCGTTCCTCCGACCTTCCGGCTCATGATCAGTTCCGGAATGGAGCTGCAGTCAAAACCGAAGTCAAGTTCCTTCATTATTCCCAGGATGCGGGGGTTCGGCAGGGCCTTGACGGCATAATATTCTCGAAAGCCATCAATGCCGGCGAATGCCTTTATTAACGCTTCTCCGGTAGCGCGGATGCCCGCCTCATCGTAGATATGAAATGGAGTGCCGTAGTGCTCGGCAAGATCGGCAGCAATTGGAAAGAGGCGGTCCTGAAAAGATTGTGACATGGGCATGACAAAAACTCCTTGAATCCTGAGCACTAAAAGATGGTGTTTTAAGTAGGCAGAGAGGTTCCCTCTCCGCATGTAAGTTGCAAGATATAACTGATCAGGTCAGAAAAGACAAGTGGGAGAGTAAGGGATTAGACAGTATTGCTCGCGGAAGCTCCCGCCTGCGTCCAACCGAGAAGAAATACCAGATGGCCGCCGTCAGCTGCAGGGCCACGATCAAGCCGAAACTGGTCTTGTATCCAGACGCGTTGTAGCCCCCTGCAAGAGTCTGTGGCCAGAGATTGATGATCAGGCCGATCACCCACTGTGCTGCAAATGCGGCGACAAAAACCAGCAGGTTCAGTCCGGTATTCGCTCGACCGGCGAGGTGTCTTGGAAAGCTCTGGGAGAGTACCGCATAGGGGAGGATGCAGGAGGTCCCGAAAAAGCCGAACAGCAGCCACAGAGACCGGGTTAATGATGCCCATTGCAGGACCAGCAAACATTGTATGCCCATAAAAATCAGCATGCCGACCGCGGCTACGGTCATCGGTTGAATGTTGCGACGGGCCAGACGCTCAGCCAGGGCACCGAAGGTAAAATATCCGGCAATCATGGCGAGGGAGACTCCCATCAGGGTATTGGCAACGGCCATGCGATCGTAATTCGCAATATCACGCAACCATGGTCCCGACCAGAGTCCGGAAATTGAGAGATAGGCCGCCTGTGCTGCGACGGCCCAGGGGGCAATCGACCAAAAAATCCTGCTGGTAAAGACACTCCTGATGCCCGGAGAGTTGCTCACGTAGAGTCTCTCCGGAGTGGGTTCCTGTCTTTTCCGGGACAACCAGGAAGACACAGAGTGCTGCAGCAACGGTGACTCCGGCCAGGATCAGAAATACTCCGCGCCAGTCGGTCAATTGCAGGGACAGTTCGACCGGTGTGGTCGCAGCCAGGGCTCCGACACCGCCGGAGATCATCTGAATGCCGTTTGCCAGGGGCAGCCGTTCTGGAGGGAACCAGAGAGTGAAGGCTTTGAACGCCGCCATCAGGCAGGCGGATACGCCAAGACCGATCAGCGCGCGGCCAAGCATCAACCCCGTGAGTGTCTCGGCCCGGGCGAAAGACAAAGGCGCCTGCGGCGGCGAACAGTAATAGAGCGGCTTCAACGCGGCGTGCCCCATAACGATCCAGCAGCACTCCGAGAGGTAGTTGAAATGCAGCAAAGGCGAGGAAGTAGGCTGAAGTCAGCAGTCCGAGACTGGCCGGATCGACGCCTATGTCGCGAACCAGATCCGGCGCAATGACGGCATTCACGGTTCGGAACAGATAGGAGAGGAAGTAGCCGAGAGCGAAAGGGATAAACACTCGCAGGAGTATGGCAGGGCGCAGCGACATCAGTCCTGATCTCGCCGCAAGACCGCTATAGCCGCACCGATGATCCCGGCATCATTGCGCAATGCCGCCGGCAGGACCCTGGTTTTGATGGTCAGATGCGGAAAGAACCGAGCGTGTTCTTTGCTGATTTCGCCGCCGATGATAAACAGATCCGGCCAGAAGAGCTCTTCGAGACGATGAAGGTAGTCGTCAAAGCGTTTTGCCCATTCACGATAGGAAAGATTCAACTCTGTGCGTACCGCTGCCGAGGCAACTTGTTCGGCAATTTTCCCGTGCAGGTGCAGATGGCCAAGTTCCGTGTTCGGCAGCAGAGTGCTGATCACGGAACAGGGCCGTGCCCAGGCCGGTTCCGACTGTGACGACGATCGTTGTTCCTGACGCTTTGCGGCCGGCACCGTAATGCATTTCTGCCAGGCCGGCCGCATCGGCATCATTCAGGACCGACAACCTCATGCCCGGTTCTGGGACGATAATAACTCGACCACATCAGTCGCCGATCCAGGCCGGATCAATGTTTGCTGCCGTGCATGCAATGCCGTTGCGGATCACTGCCGGCAGGCCGCAACCGATCGCTCCTGACCAGTTAAAATGGTTAATGAGCTGTTGCGACTGTTTTGGCTATGGCCTCAGGAGTCGCTGGTTGTGGCGTCGCAATGCGCAACCGTTCAGCGACAAGAGAGCCGTCAATCGGATTGACCGGAGCGCGGCTTTGATCGCTGATCCGCCGATATCTATTCCGAGGATATTCATTGACATGCTCAGTTCATCTAGTGCGCAGCGAATCCGAACCATTCCGGAAACACCACCAGGATGCCGAGCACCAACGTCTGCAGGCAGATAAAGGGAACCACACCGTAGTAGATATCCATGGTCCGCACTTCGGGTGGCGCGACACCCTTCAGGTAGAAGAGGCTGAAGCCGAACGGCGGGGTCAAAAATGACGTCTGCAGGTTCATGGCGACGAGGATGGCGTACCAGACCGGGTTGATGCCGAGGTTGGCGGCGATCGGCGCCAGAATCGGCACGACGATGTAGGAGATCTCGACGAAGTCGATAAAAAAGCCGAGAACCATGATGAGCAGCATGGAAAGGATGATGAAACCCCATTTTTCGCCCGGCAGGCCCATCATGAATTGCTCAACGATCCAGTCGCCGCCGGTGTAGGTGAAGACCATCGAGAAGGCGGTGGCGCCGATCAGGATGGCGAAGACCATGGCGCTGATCTTGATCGTCTCCAGGAGCTGTCCCAGACCATGCGGAACGAGAACTGCTGATAGAGGATCGCCAGGACAATCGCGCCGATGCCGCCCACCGAGGACGATTCGGTTGGCGTCGCCACCCCGGTCAGGATTGAGCCGAGCACCAGGACGATCAGGACCAGCGGCGGGACGATCGCCTTGAGGGCATGGCCGACCTGTTGCCTCTTGCTGCCGGTCGATGTCTTCCAGGCGGATCGGTGGTGCCAGATCCTTCTTGATCATGGTGATGATGACAATATAGACGACGTAGAAGGCGACCAGCGACAGTCCCGGCCAGAGCGCAGCCTTGAACAGGTCGCCGACCGGTTCCTGGAAGACATCGCCGAGGATGATCAGGACAATTGACGGCGGGATGATCTGCCCCAGGGTGCCGGCGGCACAGATCGCTCCGGTAGCAAGTCGCTTGTCGTAGTTGTACTTGAGCATGACCGGCAGGGAGATGACCCCCATGGCGACCACGCTGGCTCCGACCACGCCGGTGGATGCCGCCAGCAGTGCGCCGACCAGCACCGTCGAGATGGCGATGCCGCCGCGGATCTCGCCGAACAGGAAGCCCATCGATTCGAGCAGGCGCTCGGCCAGTTGCGATTTCTGCAGGACGATCCCCATGAAGATGAACAGCGGGATGGCCATCAGGATGGTGTTGTTCATGATCGACCAGATGCGGTGCGGCATCAGGGCAAAAATCTGCGTTCCCTCGGCCAGCAGGCCAAAAAAGACCGCAACGCCACCGAAGGTGAAGGCCACCGGAAAGCCGAGCAGCAACATCGCCAGGGCGACACCGAACATGATAAGACCGATCATGCTCTAATCGACTTTCCATACCTTCGACACTGGGTCGCTGACTGATCGGACTCGCCAATGCAAATTAAGTTTCAGATTATGTTTCAAAACCTGTTCATCGGCATTTACAGGATCGCTTTGTCCTCGATATGATGCACCGGCGGCGCTTCGAGTCCTCTGAAAATATTGATGTTATGAAGCACAAAGCCAGCTGGCCGAGACGATCAGGAAGACAAAGGAGGTCGGGATCACCAACTTGATCAGCCAACGATAGGACAGACCGCCCGGGTCGCCGCTGATCTCACCGGAGGTGAAGGCCTCATGCACGTACCAGACGGAACCTTCGATGATCAGCAGGCTCAGGGGGAGCAGCAGCAGCAGGGTGCCGCCGATGTTGACGATGGCTTTCCAGCGCGGCGAGAAATGATCGTAAAGGATATCGACCCGGACGTGGCCGTCCTCCTTGAGCGTATAGGCCATGCCGAACAGGAAGACCATGGCAGAACAGGTGCCATTCCATTTCCTGCAGGGCGATCGAGCCGGTATTGAAGAAATAGCGCATGATGGAGTCGTAGAAGACGTTGATCAGCATGACCAGGTTCAGAAAGCCGGCGATCCAGCCCATCAGGTTGGAGAAGCGGTCAAAGAATTTTTCCAGCTTCAGGAGCATAGGGTGCCTTGCATTGTAGTAGTCGGGCTCCCGGCCTGAAGCCGGGAGCCCGGTTCGGACTATTCGATATTGTCCTTGAGATAAGCATAGTCGGAAATCTCTGTCCACTTGCGGGCCATTTTCATGTAGGCCGTCTGAGAATCGAGAATCTCCTTGAAAGTGGCATCGCTGGCGGCAGCTTCTGCCAGCAGTTCGTCGTTGGCCTTCTTCATGGCGGCGATGATCTTCGGCGAGAAGGTGCGGATTTTTACGTCCGGGTAGTCCTTCTCGATCGAAGCCCAGTTGACGGCACTTTCATGGTAGGAGCGGGCGTACATGTCGTAGGCGGCATACTGCATGGCAATGGTCAGGATCTCCTGCAGATGTTTGGGCAGGGCGTCAAACTTGTCCTTGTTGACCATGAACTGCAGTTCAGTCGCCGGCTCATGCCAACCGGTGTAGTAGTAGGGGGCAATCTTCTGGAAGCCCATGTTGAGGTCGAGGGACGGGCCGACCCATTCGAGGGCATCGATGGTGCCGCGGTCGAGTGCTGTGTAGAGCTCGCCCGGGGCAATGTTGGTAACGACAACGCCGAGCTTGGAGAGGACTTCACCGGCGAAGCCGGGGATGCGCATCTTCAAGCCCTTGAAGTCGTCGAGAGTCTTGATCTCCTTGCGGAACCAGCCGCCCATCTGGTTGCCGGTGTTGCCGCCAGGGAAGGCGTAGACGCCGTGCTTGTCGTAAACTTTTTTCATCAGTTCCATGCCGCCGCCGTAATAGAACCAGGCGTACTGCTCCGGGGCGATCATGCCGAAGGGCATGGTGGTGAAGAACATGGTGTTGGCGTCCTTGCCCTTCCAGTAGTAGGAGGCCGAGTGGCCCATTTCATACTGGCCGGCGTTGACCATATCGAGGATGCCGAATGCGGCCTTGTGTTTGTTCGCTGAGTCGATCCGGATCTCCATCTCGCCATTGGACATGGCCTTGACCATGTCGGCCATCTTGTTGACGGCATCACCGAAGATGGGGAAGCCGGTTCCCCAGGTCTGGGCCAGTTTCCAGACAATGACTTGTTTTTCTTCCTTCTTGACTTCGGCTTTTGGTGCCTGTTGCTGTTCACTGCAGGCCGTCAGGCCCAAAAAGGCGACGAGGACCATGAATCCGGTGAGCAGTTTCATGAAGTGCTTGGGCTGTTTCATTTCTTCTCCTCCTTACGTTGTTGTGTGACATGCTCTAATACAACCTGAATAATACCCCGGGCAGTTCCTGGTAAAACTGCCAACACACAGGCATCAACTATTGCCTGAAAATGTCTGGTTGTCAATGTCTGTTGAATAATGTTTTCAAGTGGTTGACTGTTTCTGACCTTGCGACGATTATCGGGCGGCTCTTCACTCTAAACTGGATTTCAATCTTGAGGCATTAGTTTGACGAGCAAGGCTAACCGGAGGGTATGGGGCTGGAGGCGCTGAAGGGTCGTGCCGGGAGAAGGTCGTGCGGGTCGCGCGATATGTGCGGTGAAAAAAGTTAAAAGGGAGCGGAATTTAATCCAACCCCCTTTTAACTTTAAAAAAATCTTCTTTAGCGATCTTCCTGCCCGGAAAGGTCTGCCTGATGCCTGGTGATCTCCTCATCGCTCAAGACCGGCTGCTTCTGCAGCCGCTTGTAGTAAAAATTTTGTCCATACAGGACGACCGCAGGGTTGTGGCCAGTGACACGGTCTTTAACGACCAGCGTGGTGACCGGCGCTTCAGAATATTTATTAAACAGCATGTCGTGACCGACGCACAGCCCCAGGATGATATTCATTTCCATGCCTTCGGCGTTCAAAATGCGGGCCTGGGCTATCGGATTGCAGGCTGGTTCAAAAGTCCCTGGTCTGACCTTGTCCTCTTCTTTCAGGTTGAGCGCCAGTTTGTCGATGCTGCCAGCTTTGCAGCAAGCCGAAAAAGGCTCCATCCCCTGAGCCTTGAGAATATCGCTCAAACGGGAACACTCGTCGAGCAGGCCGATGCAGGTGGCGATGCCGATCTTCTTGTAGCCCATCAGTTTGGCCAGGGCGAGCAGGTCTTCAACCCTGGTCCAGCGGGCGTTGACCGCATCGCAGCCAGGTACAGGCTGGTAACAGAGACCCTCGACCTTGGCAGCAACCCTGGCCAAACGGGCATCAGAATCGTCTCCCCGGTATTGTTGGAAGGAATCGTCGATTATTTCTGCGTGAGGCTCAGAAGGACAATAAGCGGGCTTGGCGGATTTGTTGCCAGGGGCACTCCAGCAATTGGTTGTACCCTGTTTTTGCCAGATCGAACTGCAACTTGAGCAGGAGTGCTCTGTTTTGACCGGTTTCGACTGTGACATGTCAACCTCCATGATCATTCTTTAGGCCCAGGAGAATAACCTTCTGCGCTGTTCTTGTCCAGCGAGCAACCAGTGAGAGCAATCAGGGGGTATGGAGTGTGAAGAAAATTGTTCCGCCAACGTCCTCGATGCCTTCCGCCCAGATCTGGCCGCCATGCCTGAGAATGGTGCGTCTTGCGTTTGCCAGCCGGACGGTCTCTTTGGGCAGCTTTGAATTCTGTGTATAGCTTCGAAACGGATCGAACAGGTGCTTTGCCTGCGCATCGCTGAAACCTGTGCCATTGTTGCGGACGAAAAAGACTTTCTGACTGTTTCGATGGAACATGCCGAACTCTATGAGTCCCTTGCTGGTAGAAGGGATAAAGTCCATGGCGCTCCTGAACAAGGTGCCAATGACAAAACGGAGCAGTTTCTGGTCACACCAACCATTAATCCATGGCTGAACCTTGAATTCAAGCTGTCTGTCGGGGTGCTTGCTTTTTAACTCTTCGGCCAGATCGAGAGCAAGCATGTCGAGCTTTACATGCTTGCGTTGCGGTTCGCCGAGAGTTTGTTCTGCAAGTGCCAGGCTGATGTCGAGTTGATCATTCAACTTGTTGCTGGCGTTGCAGACACTGTCAACGAAGAATCGGGTTTTTTCATCAGCGTTATGGACGCAATGGTCTCTAAGCAGCTCAACAGAGGTTGCCAGTTCCGACGAAGTGTTACGCCATTGCCTCAACAGCTGATCTTGAAATTCCTCGATATCCTGTCTGATCAGGTTCAGATCCTTGTTGCTCTGCTGAAGAGACCCTTCTTTCTGTGCGGTGTTGGCTAAAAAGTGCATACCGAGGTAGATAGCGGCCAGGATGAAAATGCTGAATAGAACACGTATGGCTAATTCATGGTACGAGGGTGAGAATAACTGCTGCTGCAAGCTGCCTTCCCCGAACAGGATAGCCGTGAGGACAGCGTCCGCTACGATAGCAAAGGGAACCAGCAGCAATCCCCAGAGGAATAGCTGAAAAGAGGATTTTTGTGAAAGGTTCTTGGGCACGGTGACTCTGACTCCCTCCGAAATTTAAACAGATTAATCATAATGCACTAATACTGCAAGAGGGAATTGCTGGTGCTGAGCACAGAGATTTGGCGAGTCAGATAAAAATGCGGGCACATAAGTTCAATGTGTCCGCATTTTTGAATAGCATTTGTCAGTGACTCATGGAGTCAGAAGTTCATCAGATGATTTTGTTGAGTGGGTACTCAACGATCCCCTGCGCACCGTGGCTCATCAGTTCAGGGACTATCTTGCGCACCTCTGATTCCGGCATGATGGTTTCAATTGAAACCCAGTCCGACTTGTAAAGATGTGCAATGGTCGGGCGGTTGAGGCTTGGCAGAAGTTGGATGATTTCTTCAATTCGGTCTCCTGGGGCATTCATCTTCAGCCCGACCATCCCTTCGGCACGCAGGGCTGATTTCAGCATCGTGTAGATGCGCTCAATCTTGGCTTTCTTCCAGGGGTTTGCCCAGGCATCTTTGTTGGCGATCAGAACAGGAACCGACTCCATCAGTTCACAGACGATGCGCAGGTTGTTGGCCTTGATCGTTGAGCCGGTTTCCGTGACTTCAACGATGGCGTCGCACAGCCCTGTGAGTATTTTGGCTTCGGTCGCTCCCCAGGAGAACTCGACTTCGACAGGGATGTTGCGCTCGGCAAAGAAGCGTCTGGTGAAACCAACCAGCTCTGTTGAGATGGTGGCGCCAGCCAGATCCTCAGGTTTTTCAACCTTGGAGTCGGGTCCAACCACCAACACCCAACGTGCCGGACGCCTTGAAACCTTGGAGTAGACCATCTCGCCGACTTCGACCACGTCGGAATCATTTTCTCTGACCCAGTCACGACCGGCAATGCCGACGTCAAGCTTGCCGCGCTCCAGAATCTTGGCCATCTCCTGGGGACGGACCAGACTGCATTGCAATTCATCATCGTCGCTGGTGGGAAAATAGCTGCGTGAAGAGGTCTTGATCTTCCAGCCAGCTTTTGCAAAGAGTTCTATGGTTGCTTCTTCCAGGCTCCCCTTCGGAATCCCGAGTTTCAGTTCGTTAGCCATTGTTATACCTCAAGACAGCTGCCAGCTATAAGCTGCAGGCTGAAAGTTGTGAGCTCAATGTACTTTTTCTAGGAGCTTAAAGCTGCGAATTATTTTTTCTTGTAAACTTCGTCCGGATCGAAGAGCGGTTTGGAGTGTTCCACCCACTGATCGCCTTCCCATCGCACGTAAAAACAGCTGCGGTTGCCGGTGTGGCATGCCGCAGGGCCGTTCTGTTTAACCTTTATCACAACGGTGTCGGCATCACAGTCGGTCAGGATTTCGACGACGTCCTGAGTGTTGCCGGACTCTTCGCCTTTCATCCAGTATTTGTTGCGGGTACGGCTGTAAAACCAGGTCTTGCCATCGCGCATCGTGTTAGCGAGGGTTTTCTCGTCCATGAAGGCGACCATAAGCACTTCACCATTTTCATGGTCCTGAATGATGGCAGGAATTAACCCGCCCATCTTTTCAAAATTAATCTGCGTCACAATTGTCTTCCTCTCAAGTGAATTTCGAAAGACCTTTATTACCTTCTCGCAGAGACACTGTCAACTGTTAGGGAAATTTCTGCGCTCACAGAGGGAATGTATTTACGGCCAGAAATGGGCTGCACCAGTATTGCTATCCGAGCAAGGCGTCCAGTTTTTTTAAGGTTTCCTCCGGTTCCGGACGGGTGGTGTAGTCGACGCTGACTGCTGCGTCAAAGATTAATCCATTCTGGTCGATGATATAGCGGGCTGGCATCGGTAACGTCCAGGATGAATTGCCGTTATGTCGCTCGAGATCAATGCCGAGAGAGAAGTAGACTTCACGCAACTCTTTCGGCAGTGAGAAAACCAGACGGAATTTAATCGCAAGAGCATTGTCCATGTCAGACAGGATTGGTATGGAAAGGTTGAGTTTTTTTGCCAACTGGCGGGAAAACTCAGGACGTGATGGGGCGACGGCCAACAGGATGGCGCCGCGGTCAAGAATTGCCTGGTGGTTTGCTTGCAGAACTTCCAGTTCCGCGTTGCAATAAGGTCACCAGGAGCCCCGATAGAAGTTCAGTATCAGCGGTCCTTTTGCCAGGAGCTCCACCGAACTGTAGTTGTTGCCCAAAGAGTCGGGCAACTCGAATGCGGGGGCAGGTTCGCCGGGGTGGAGAGCCATCCTGACAATGCCGGAGCTTTCAAGTTGCGTAGTTGCCTGGGCCATGATCGCTGCGACTTCAGGGGGAAGCTTTGCTCTGGACGCCGATTTGAGTTGTTGCAGGGTTTCATTCAATGACATGTGAGATCCTTTCACCAATTTTCGTTTAAGCGTACCACTACCCCGCAATATTTCTACCTCTGAAGACGTTTGATAAGCCAGGGAGAGAGGATCACTGTCGTGGTTAATCAGCTATGATGAATTGTCCATTGGTGATTCGTGCGAGATTGAGAACCGGGTGCCTCAAGTCGCCATAACGATCAAAAGATAAATCAGACTGAAGGCCATTATAAACCGCCATCTTCAGTAATTCCTGGCGGATGGCCTGAGGTTCGGTGGTTATTTCCATAATGGCCAGAACCATGCGGGTTGCGTCGTAGGCGTGCAGGGCCGGGAAGTTCGGGTCCGAGTGGAAGCGCTTCTGATAGGCTTTGACGAAGGATTGCATTTCTGGTGAGGGGGCTTGCAGATCGGCGCTCTGGATGATATTCAGGCCTTCCACGCTTTTCCCTCCGAACTGAATCAAGTCATCGGAATAAGACCAACCGGTTGCATACCGCGGCAGGTTGACACCGATTTTAATCAGTTGCTGGCAGATCATGGCCGTATCGACGGCATTGGACAGAATCAGAATACCCTGTGGATTTGCCTCCATGGCTTGCTTGACCAAATCGAGGAAGAGGGTGTCTGAACGAAGATCGAATGGAAGTTTGGCGACCATTGCTCCGCCTCCCTGCTCCAGAGCTTCCTGGAAGTGACGAACCCAGTCTTCTGTGTAGGCGCTGTTGCTAAGGTCATAAATAGCGGCAATCCTGTTGGCGCCATTTTCGGATGATATCTTTCCGGCGAGCAATCTTGCGGCTTGGTCATTGGTGTAATACACCCTGAAGAAGTAATCATCGAGACCGTTGAGTTGATTGGTGCTGACAGTTGGACTGACCATCGGAATCTTGGCCCGGTTTATTTCCGGAACAATTGTGACTGCCGTCTGGCTGGTCATCGGTCCAATGATGGCGGAGACTTTTCTGGCGATCAGGCTGTGGACAGCTTGAAGAGCTAACTTCTCGTGCGTGCGTGTGTCCTGAATCAGCCCTTCGACTTTTCGATTATTAACGCCGCCACGGGCGTTGATTTCCTCTATGGCAAGCAGAAAACCGTTTCGACCGCTGGCGCTGAGACCTGCCGCACGAGTGGTCAAATCCCCCAAAAAGCCAATGCGAATCGGCGCCGGCTCTTTGCAGGCGGCTGGTATCATTAAGCCGATAGTCAGGGTCAGGGTGACGATCAGTGTGCGCATGATGAACCTCAAAATATTCTAACAATGAGGATACCATTGGCACGGGGCCATCGCAAGAATTGACAAAAATTTTAAAGTGGCAGGAGTGCTGAGCTCTTGAGGCTACTGCTGATTGCTATGTCATAGAGTCGAGGATACCTGCCGCGTGGAGGTGGCCTCTTGATCAATCCATCATGGTGTAGAGCAAGACAAGTGGAAAAAGAGTCAGGCTGACACCGACCATGGCGTTCAGAGACATGCACAAGGTCATGAGCATCTTGTTTTTAAGAATTTCGTCGCCGGTTTGCAGATCGACACTTCCGACTGGAATCGGAAAACCACAGTAAAGAATTGATCTGCTTCCCTGGTAGAGGTGGGTGGTCAGTTTGAATCCGACAATAAACCCGAAAAGAATGCAACCCACTGCAAGAAAGAGAATTAGTTCCCTGAATGCATGTTCACTCTGTATCAGCCGGTAGAGAACGCTGCCATTGAAGTATGTCACAATCAGGGTGTTGAAAAGCGTCAGCCAGCGAGCTGTCGTCCACAGCCTGTATGGCCGTGGCCAGTGGGAACTCCGCCTGCGGTGCAGTTTGTGTTCAATCTCTGCCAGGGTCAGACCATGCTCCTGCAGAACCCGGAAAATCGATTCCCTGTCGACGTCCTCGTTGTCAGCCAGTAAATCAAGCAGATATCCCGGAGGCAGATCTCGTAGATGCTCAAGGTATTTTGGATCAGCAAAATTCATTTCCGCCCGTTCAACCCGGCAGGGTTGGTTGTTCAGCAGACTCTGGGAGCCATGGCACAGTGACGACCCGGAGTAAAGTCAGACAGATGATCGATAAGCCCGGCACAAGTTTCTTGCTGAGCTCTTGTTGAGCAGGGTCGTACGGGGAATAGTCCCCGGACTGGCTTCGGCCAGGCGTGGATGAAGTTCAAACATGTCTTCCTCGATCATTATTCGGTTGATGTTGTGTCCCGATCGTCACCGGTGAGATTCAGCAGAAGCTGGTTGTCGAGTTTGTTGGCGGTCAGGATGGCACGAACCTGTTGTGTTGTCGCGAGGCTGCGGCTGCTGATTTGGCATTTTTCCTCGAGCCAGACCATCACGGCAAAGTTGCCTGATAGTGACCAGCCCTTTTCTCTCTGCATCGATTCGAGTAAAACGTTCTCCAACTGCCGTCCGTAACTCTGAGTCGCGGCAACATAGTGTGTCGGCCAGGCGACGACCTGACGGTCGAGGCTGCTTTCATAAGCCTGTTTGTCCCAGCGGTCCAGTTTTGAAAAATCGACTGTACACCAGGCTGCCGGTCGTGTCGATAGCAAGGCCCGACAAGAGAGCGGCCGGTTGGAGTAAATTGAACATGACCCCTGTGCGTCGAGGAAGGGGCAAGGGCCAAGCGACTGGCGATGTCTTTTGAGATAGCTCTTCAGATTGGTCAATACAGGCAGTGCAGCGACTAAGCGCTCGAAGTAGGCAGACAGTTTTGTCGATTGTGGTTCAGTCAGGACTTCTGCGACGGCAACGGCTTCCGGATAAGTTGCGTGCACGGCAAGATGACAGCACCCCGGGCACTTTGCACGGCAATAGATTTCCCTGCCTGACGCACGGTAATCTGCCAGCCATTCACTGGCAGCTTTCTCAAACTGATTATGAATATCCATGGTGCAATCTCTCCGCTGTTTTTGTCGATGGCAATATAATCTTTTCCCGGCATCGTGTTCAAAGAGAAATAACAATGCTCTCATTTGTTGGTATCACTTTAACAAGGTTTTCTCATGGGGGGTGTGTTTAACGCTTGCATTTGATCTTGCAATTGGTTTAATAAGAAAATGTCCCAGAAGTTTGTGTCTGATAAAAAGGCTGGCAGAGCATGATAGACTTGTTAACATGACGTCGCACCGCGCAGGCAAGAGGGCTTGTGCGGTATTCTTGTTTTCAGGCCAATTTTTTCGGCACAACCAATCAGAGCTCAAAGGAATGAGCAGAAAGAAGGAGAAGTAGAAATGGCTGAAGGAACAGTGAAATGGTTTAATGATGCTAAGGGGTTCGGGTTTATCTCTCAAGATGACGGGCCGGATGTTTTTGTACACTTTTCTACCATTCAGGGTGATGGCTTCAAATCTCTGGCAGAGGGCGAGCGCGTCACTTTTGACGTTGAGAACGGCCCTAAGGGTCTCCAGGCTTCCAACGTCAGAAAATCCTGAGGTTACTAACCAATTTATAGAAACGGGCCCCGCGGTTTTCTGCGGGGCCCGTTTTTTTGGTGCGACGTGACTTGTACCGTTCGATTCTAGAGGTGACGGCTCGCTGCCTTGGAAGTGAGAGTCCTTTCCCCTGCCTGATGACCTTATCCGCAGGGGGGCGGCCTGATTATACTCTACAGAAGCCACCATTGACAGACCGTCAATCATGCAGCAAGATGACGACTCTTTTCAGGAGATGCCATGACCGCTGATCACCGCCGCCCCAAGCAGAAATCTGCCCCGAAACCTCGCGCCGAAGAACTGACCTTGACTATCGATCGAGTCGATGAGGATGGCCAGGGTATTGCGACTTATGACGGCAAGCAGGTCCTGGTCTTCGACGCCCTCCCGGGCGAGAAAGTCATTGCCCGCGTCGCTCACACCGGTCGTTATCGTATTCTCGCCAGTACCCTGCGTGTACTGCAATCGTCCAGCGAGCGTGTTTCAAAGACCTCCTGTCCGCATTACCGTGCTTGCCAGGGCTGTGCCCTTTTGAGCTGGAAGTATCCTGCCCAATTGGCTTGCAAAGCCAGGCGGGTGGCTGACGCGCTGGCTGTCTACCCGGGGCTGTTTGAGGTGGATTTGGGCGAAGTATGGGCTGCTGCGGAGACAATTGGCTACCGGGCGAGTGCCAAACTGGTTGTCGCCCGCAAGCACGGCAAGGCCCAGATTGGCATGTACCGGCGCGGTAGCCACGATGTGGTCGATATCGCCGGTTGTCCTCTGCATCACCCGCTGATCAACCGGGTCGCTGCTGTGGTTCGCGAAGAACTCGACCGGCGCAAGATCTCGGCCTACGATGTCAATCATCGTCGCGGTCTGCTTCGCTACTTGCTGGTTCGGGTCAGCCCGATTTACGACAAGGCGATGGTGACTTTTGTCACCAGTGAACGCAATTTTACCGAGGTGACGCACCTGGCCAAGTGGTTGCAGCGCAAGGTGCCGGAAGTTATCTCTGTTCATCAGAACGTCAACTCAAGTACCGGCAACGTCATCATAGGTCGAGACACCTTTAAAGTTCTCGGCACCCCTGACCTGATCGACCAGATTGGCGATGTGCGTTTGCGTCTCGGCCCAACCTCATTCTTGCAGGTGCATCACGCCCAGGCTGCGCGTATTTATCGCCTGGTCCGCGACTGGTGTGATCTGGGACCTGGCGAGTCAGCGCTCGATCTTTATTGCGGCGTCGGTGGCATCAGCCTTCACCTGGCCAGCAAGGCTCACCAGGTTCTAGGCATAGAAACCGTCGCCGAAGCAGTGCGCCATGCCCAGGCTAATGCCAAAATGAACGGCTTCAATAACTGCAAGTTCGTTGCCGGAGAGGTCGAAAGCATCCTGGTGGATGATTTTCCCTTGATGGGGAAACTGGGTGCCGTGGTTGTCAACCCACCGCGATCAGGCTGCACTCAGCAAGTGCTCACGGCGATTGCAGAGATGCGACCTCGTTCGCTGGTCTATGTCTCGTGCCATCCTGACAGCCTGGCCCGCGACCTGGCATTTCTGGTTGAGCAGGGGTTCGTTGTCGAACAGGTCCAACCGGTAGATATGTTTCCGCAGACACCGCATGTAGAGAATGTCGCCCGATTGAGGTTGGTGGGCGTCTGACAAGAAACTATTCCAAATTTCCCCGACAGATATTGAAATCCTCAAACCTAAATTTGCGACCTTCCTGCTGACCACTGCATGGAAAAACCCCACAGTCAGGAAGTTGACTGTGGGGCAACGAGTTGAGGTTTTTCCATAGGAGAAAGAACATGAAGAAGTATGTTCTGGCTCATATGTAACTGAATTGGTCATGTATGTCAAGGGGAAAATGCAGAGAAATGCAGCAAAGCTATGATCCGTTGTCTGGCCCGGTGTTGCCAGGAAACAGGGTGTGGCCAGTCATGACATTGCATTTGACAGTCCAATAGAAAACCCTACAATTTGTATGGAGCATGAGAAGTTCTGCCGCGCGGTGATTATTCTCAAGGCCGGCATCGCAGCTTACAGATGGATTAATCTCCTCTGCCGGATTTCATGATTGGATTTCTTTAAGGAGTCTTTTTGAATGGATTATGAAATGTCGGTTATCTTCAAGGGCGATTATGTTGAAGTTCGCTCGATCGGAGAAAAAAGTTATCAATCCGCGGTGACTCTCTGGCGCGAAATTATCAAGGTATGTGACGAACATCACTGCTTCAAGGTGCTTGGCATCGGTGATTCAACCAAACCGATGTCGACCATGGATGTGATGAATCATGAGAAGCTTTTCAAGGATTTTGCAATCACACGTAAGTACAAAATTGCCTGGGTCGAACTGAACAAAAACGCGCAGGGCAGTATCCAATTTCTCGAAATGGTACTGCTTAATCGAGGGTTATTGAATGGCATGTTGTTTCCAGATGTTGTGGAGGCGAAACGGTGGCTGCTTGAAGAATAATCAATGCTTGTTGCCTGCCGGCCCGGGAGTCAGCTCGTCCCTCTAATCTCATGTAAATGGTGATGCAGATGCGCACTCTCTGGCTGGTCGTCTTCTTTGCGACCCTGCTCTGGTCGGGTATTTCCCCCAAGGATACCATGACCTGGTTGCTTGAAGTTCTGCCAGCCCTGATCGGCGTGGCCGTGCTGGCGGTGACCCGTCGCAAGTTCCCGCTGACGGGCCTGGCCTACATTCTGGCCCTGTTCCATTGCCTGATCCTCATGGTGGGCGGCCATTACACCTACGCCGAAGTGCCGCTGTTCGATTGGATACGTGACTGGTTTGAACTGGAGCGCAACAATTATGACAAGGTCGGTCATTTCGTGCAGGGCTTCGTGCCGGCGATCATCGCGCGCGAGATTTTATTGCGCAAGGCCATTGTTGCAGGGAGGGGTTGGCTGTCGTTTATCGTTGTCAGTATCTGTCTGGCGATCAGTGCTTTTTACGAACTGATCGAGTGGTGGGTGGCCATCGCCTCTGGTGGTGCGGCAGAGGCATTTCTCGGCACCCAGGGATATATATGGGATACCCAGTCGGACATGATGTACGCCCTGGTTGGCGCGATTGCGGCGTTGGTGTTGCTGTCGAGAGTCCATGACCGGCAAATGCGCTCGGATGCGGGCTGGGGGTCGTGAAACGAGGTTTACAACCAAGCGCTTAAGCCACAAAAAAGCCATGAGACCAAACCGGTCCTCATGGCTTTTCTGATTTATAAGATTTCCACGTTCCCCGTGCCGCGTCCCTCGCTCCTGACATTTAAGGTGATATAGGCATGTTGTAGTTGGTCATCACAACATCCATGTTCAGAAGGAAGCGGCTGAACTCGTTAAAGGTCATGCTGGCAGGTTTGACCAGGAAGAGGGCGACGATACTGACCACGGTCGCTGCGGCCACCCAGTTGAGAACCAGGTTGCGCAACTCCCAGTTCGGTTCCGCATGCTCTTTGCTGTCTGACTGTTCCCTGACCGGTAACTTTTCGGCCATGTGCCGCATGATTTTCCCCGAACAGAGAAAGATCACAGCGGAGATCGCAAACTGGGGAAGGATCTCCAGCGAAGCCTGTCCGGTCGCTAGTGCGCTGGCGTAAAATGCCAACGCGCCAAGCCCGAGCATGGTCATCTGGCGGCTGAGTTTCGCGTTCATCTGCTTGGTTTCTTTCGGTTTGCGTTCACATTTACAAATTATCGATAAGCGCATCTTCTGTCAAGAGCGGACCTTTCCTGAACTTGCCATCTGGGGCTGAAACAAATGTTGCGCCTCGCCGCTGATATGGCGCAGCCCCAGGTATATTCCCGGCAGGCCGCTGAGCAGCCCGATCAGGGCTGAACTGTGCAGCAAGATGGTGCTGCCGGTCGCGTGAGCCAGAGCAAGCACGAGCAGGAAGGCTGTCATCAGGTTAAAGACCACACGGCAGATGCGGGTTAGCTGTTCGAGCCCCTGGCAGATAACCAGACTGAACATCCCCCACATGGCCAGATACCCCATCATCGGTATCGGCCCTGGGATCGAGCCGTACCCGGCTCTTGGCAGAATATCGAGAGCCAGAATCGAGAGCCAGAAGAGGCCGTAGCCGGTAAAAGCGATGGCGCGAAGAGGGTTGCTTTTTAGAGAATTCAGCCCTGCTGAAATCTGCCCGACGGCACCCAGCATGATAATGATTGCCAATAAATGCAAATTCAGCGCAACGTTTGGCAATCTGTCAGCGGCATAGCTTGCCACCGTGACGCCGTAGCAGAATAGGCCAAGCACCGGCAACTTGTATTTATACCCCGTTGGTTGAACCGGGCTGGTATGGCCGAGCTCTGGCAGGCCGGGCTTATTCTGACCAATGCGGTCGGCCAGTTCACGGTATTTTTGGCAGTCCTGATACTGACACGAGCAAAATTTGATGATCATGCTGGCATCGTGTGAGGATATGTAACCGCAACCGACGTCGCAAATATCTTCATCGTGATCGTAGTATGGGCAGACTGCTGTTTCCTGCATATGCACCTCCTGCAAGGGCTGTCATTCAGCTTGTGTCATTGATTGAAAAAATGGGTCCGGTCCATCGGTAACACTGAAGCTTGACCGGACCCTAATAGAGTCACATTTCTTAATTGAGCAAACCATGTACCAAAAGACGATTTACTTGATTATATCTTTTTTATTGTTTTGTTTCAGTGGGTTATGCATTTGGATGGGGATGTTTGTCGCGGGCGGGCCGGGCATTTAATTTGCAGATTTGCAAAAGTGTCAAATCTGCTTTTGCATTTGTGCAAAGTTGTGGATCCAGGAATTTGAAAGGGGAGGGTGTCTCTGCGCTTTTGCATATAGGCACAAGAAACTGCTCAGCTCAGGGGGCTTTATACGAACATGACCATTTATTGCAATGTACCAAAAAAGCCAACAGCCAGAAGTCGCTGAAATCAAGTTTTTCCGGCAATATTATCTAACGCTCCTATAAGTTTTCCGGTAAAACAACCCTCTCTGCAACACCGTCAGCCTCCAGTCCTCCGGCAGCCAAACGTTCAAGAAATTCCTGACGGGGAATATGTCCGGCACCCATGCTGAGCAGGTGCGGATTGGGAACCTGGCAGTCCAGAAGAACAAAGCCCTCCCTCTCCAGATGTCGGGCCAACTGCGCCAGGATGACTTTGGAGGCATTGGGCTGAGAATGGAACATCGATTCACCGAAGAAAAACTTACCGATGGCGACACCGTATAAGCCGCCGACAAGCTTGCCAGCGCACCAGGCTTCCACAGAATGTGCAAAACCAAGCATATGCAGTTTTTTGTAGGCGCCCTGCATGTCTTCAACCAGCCAGGTTTCTTCGCCTCTGTTAATCCGAATATCGGCGCAGGTTTTAACGACTTGATCAAAGGCCCGATTGCAGGTCAGGCGGAAACGCTTTTGTTTGATAAGTCGTTCAAGTCGACGAGATACATAGATGTTTTTCGGAATCAGCACACAGCGGGGGTCGGGTGACCACCACAGGATCGGTTCCTCTTCACCATACCAGGGAAAGATGCCGAGTTGATAAGCCAGGATCAATCGTTCTGGAGAGAGGTCTCCGCCGACCGCCAGCAGTCCTTCGGTCGTGGCCAGGCGCGGGTCGGGGAAAATCAACTTATCGGTAAGACGGAAGACGGGCATCAGAAGAGCGGCACGCGGCACGCCGTATGAGGAGTTCAAAAGCATAAGGGCTCATGGTTTTCGCGTTCCGCGTCGCGGATTTTAACTGAAGCTGAAATCGAGCTTGCCTGACTTGAGGGCGATGTGGACTTTTCCAGCCCCGGTAAGCCGCCCAAACAGGATTTCATCAGCCAGTATGTTGCCGATTTCGTTCTCGATCAGGCGACCCAGAGGACGGGCACCGAAAACCGGGTCATAACCGCGGCGGGCCAAATCATGTCGAGCTCCGGCGGTCAGACTCAAAGTGACTTTACGCTCATCCAGTGAGGTTTGTAATTGACGGATGAACTTGTCAACCACACGGGTCATGATGTCCTCGTTGAGGGGAAGGAAGGAAATAATCGCGTCGAGGCGATTGCGGAATTCCGGAGAAAAGGTTTTCTCGACGGCCTGGCGGGTCTGACCTGGCAGGCGGTCACCAAAGCCGATCGGTATCGTACTCATTTCCCGGGCCCCGACATTGCTGGTCATGATCAAAATTACATTGTGGAAGTCTGCCTTGCGACCGTTGTTGTCGGTCAGGGCGCCATGATCCATAACTTGCAGTAGAATATTGAAGATGTCCATGTGAGCCTTCTCGATTTCGTCGAGAAGCAGCACCGCGTGAGGGTTGCGAATCACGGCGTCTGTCAAAAGGCCCCCCTGCTCGAAGCCGACGTATCCAGGGGGTGATCCGATCAGCCGTGACACCGCGTGTTTCTCCATGTATTCACTCATGTCAAAGCGTAGGAACTCTATTCCCATTTGCGCGGCAAGCTGTCTGGCAACTTCGGTTTTTCCCACCCCTGTAGGTCCGGTGAAGAGGAAGGATCCGGTCGGTTTCTCCGGTTGACCGAGACCGGCACGGGCCCGTCGAATCGCCTGGCAGAGTTGATCGATCGCCTGTTCCTGGCCGAAGACCTGCCGTTTTATAGATCGATCCAGTTCCTTAAGTTTACGCCGGTCGGTCTGGGCGAGTTTGCGGGCCGGGATGCGGGCCATGCTGGCCACCACGCTTTCAATGTCAGCGACACCAATGGTAGGACGTTTGCGAGGAAAGAGCCGCAGCCGGGCTCCCGCTTCGTCGATGACATCAATTGCCTTATCCGGCAAGCGACGGAAATTCACATGCCGGGCAGATAAAACGGCTGCCGCTTCAAGGGCCGCAGTTGTATATTTTACACCGTGATGTTCTTCGTAGGCCTCCTTGAGACCCTGCAATATTTCGATCGTCTCGCCAATGCTTGGTTCCAGCACATCAATCTTTTGGAAACGCCGCGAAAGGGCTCGATCCTTTTCAAAGAGGTTTTTGTATTCTTCGTAAGTGGTCGACCCGATGCAGCGGATTTCTCCGGCACCAAGCATAGGCTTGAGAATGTTGGCTGCATCGAGGGAGCCGCCGCTGGTCGCACCGGCACCGACAATCGTGTGAATCTCGTCGATCACCAGAATGGCCCGTGGGCGTTTTGACAGAGCCTGCACCACGGCTTTCAAACGCTCTTCAAAATCGCCCCGGTACTTGGTCCCTGCCAGCAAAGATCCCATATCGAGGGCGAAGAGCTCGGCGTCCTGCAGCACTTCCGGCACCTCATGGTCGAGGATGCGCAGAGCCAGTCCTTCTGCTATGGCTGTTTTACCGACGCCAGGCTCACCGACCAGAACCGGATTGTTTTTGCGTCGACGGCAGAGGGTTTGAATCGTGCGTTCCAATTCGGCCTGTCTGCCAACCAGGGGATCAATTTTGCCCTTGGCTGCCCGCTCGAGAAGATTGATCGTAAAAGCTTCGAGGGGATTGATTCTCTTCGCGGGTTTGGTGCCGGGGGCTTGCTCGGTCTGCTCCTCCGGTTCCTGCTGGTCAGACACGGAACCCTGCAATGGAACCTTGGTGATGCCGTGTGAAACATAGTTTAAAAGGTCGAGACGCGAGACCCCTTCAGCCTGGAGAATCTGGGCTGCCAGGCAGTCCTCCTGTTCAAGGATTGCCGAGAGAACATCGCCGAGACCAATCTCTTTTCGCCCCGACGACTGCATGTGCCTGACGGTTCTCTGCAAGACATTCTGCAGCCCGACCGTCTGCTCGGGCATATTCTCGTCGGTTTGTTCCAGCGACTCGAGGTGTTGATCGAAAAAGAGCTCAATATCCAGCCGCAGGCTGTCGATGTCACCGCCGCAGGCTTGCAGAATCTCCTGGCCATGTTCATCAAAAAGCATGGCATACAGGACATGCTCGGTAGTCAGAAATTCATGATTCCGGCGTTGGGCTTCTCTGACGGCGAGAGAAAAAGCTATCTGAACATCCTGGCTAAACATCTGTCTCGAAGACTCCATTATCAACAGCGCTGGTTGTGTGAATTCGTTATTTACCGTGTTTCAATCTTATCGCAAATCAAGCCTGTTGCAGGGAACAGCGTAATGGAAAACCCTCATTGCGCGCCATATTGTGCACCTTGTCCATCTTGGTTTCTGCAATTTCGTAAGGATAGACACCGCAGATTCCGGAACCTTTGAAGTGGATGTGCAGCATGATCCGGTTCGCTTCAGTCGGAGACTTGTGAAAAACGGTGATGAGAGCTTCAACGACAAACTCCATCGTTGTGTAGTCATCATTGTGCATCAGGACAGTGAACATTGGCGGGCGGTTGATCCTGACACGACTTTTTATGTCAGAATGAGTCCGGTTGCCAGAGGTCGGCTTTGTCACGACTTTACCTCATAAAATACGGTGCAAATCAACAAATCAAAGAGGCCCGATTCTAGCACATAAAGCAACCCCCTGTCACCGTTGTCCGCTCTCCTCAATTTGACAGAGAAATTTTATACAATAAAATCTATCAAATGAGTCTATTCTCCGGTCATCTTGAGACCCTTTTGGCGCCGATTTTTTTGCGGGCCGCCAGTTATTTTGTCGGTATTTGTTTCTATGGCTATCCCTGAAACTGGAAAACACTCACTTTCATTTTTAATCCGCTGGTCTTTTTCCGGGGCCCTGATCTTTACCATGGTCGCCTTGCTCGGCAGAGGCCTTGACACGACACCCATGAATTTTGGTCATCTGTGGCTGCCGGTCGTGTTCGGCGGACTGGTGGGGCTCATTTCGGGTTTGGCGGCGAATCGTTTGCGCAGCATGCGTTGTCGCCTGGAAGAGAGTGAGCGGCGCTTTTGGCAGTTTTGCCAGGGGACGCCGGCCATGCTGCATTCAATGGATAGCGAAGGCCGCCTTCTTGACGTCTCTCAGTCCTGGCTCAATACCCTTGGCTATGATCGCAAGGATGTCCTCGGCAAGAATTTCTTTAGCTTCGTCGACACGGATGATCCTGAGAAGCTCACAGCCGAGCACTTCCAGCGCCTCAACGAACTTGGTGAAATCAAAGTTATCAACTATCAATTACGCTGTGCCATGGGTTCGGTGATTGAAGTCTCGATTTCCGAAATTGCCCAACGTGACTCTGAAGGGTGTCTGACGGGGAGCATGGCTGTGCTCACCGATCTGACCGGCCATCGAGCTGCTGAAGAACGCATCGAACGCCTGGCCTATTATGATGCGCTGACCGGCCTTCCCAACCGGGTCTTGATGAGCGATCGAATTCTGCAGTCCGTTGCGCAGGCAAGGCGTGACAACCGTCAGGTCGGCGTCTTCTTCTTCGACCTCGACCGTTTTAAGTTGATCAACGATACCCAGGGTCATGCCGTCGGAGACCTGATTCTGCGATCAGTCGCCGAACGCCTGAAAAAATTTATTCGTGAGGGCGACACCTTTGCCCGCCTCGGCGGCGATGAGTTTGTCATTTTGCAGGCCGATCCAAACCACGACCCAAACTTCATGACAATGGGGCGACGCATCCTCGAAACATTGAGGATGCCCTTTCAAATTGGCAGCCGTGAATTTTTCACCACTGCCAGTATCGGTTTGGCGGTCTACCCCGTCGATGGTGAGGAACCGCAGACTCTGCTTAAAAATGCCGATACGGCCATGTATGTGGCCAAAAGCCGCGGGCGCAACAATCTTCAGTTTTATTCCGATGATATGAATGCCGCTGCCCTGGTCCGGGCCGACTTTGAAAGCCGCTTGCGATATGCGCTGAAAAGCGGTGGTTTACAGCAATATTATCAGCCACAGGTCAACCTTGAGACCGGTCGCATTGTCGGCGTTGAGGCCTTGCTGCGTTGGAGTGACAGTGACGGTAATGTCATCCTTCCGGCGCAGATTATCGAGATTGCCGAGGAAAGCGGCCTGGTCTTTCCTTTAGGGGAATGGGTCCTGCAAACAGCCTGCACCCAGGCCAGGATTTGGCAGGATGCCGGGATGCCGCCGCTGCGCATGTCCATTAACCTCTCAGGACACCACCTGCGTCAGGCCAATTTTATCGATCGTATCGAATCAATTCTGAACGAGACCGGACTCAACCCCGACACTCTGGAAATAGAGCTTGCTGAAAATTCGATCATGGGTCAGCTCAATGACAACATTGCTGCACTGACAGACCTCAAGGTGCTTGGCATCAATCTGGCGGTTGACAATTTTGGCACCGGCTATTCATCGCTGCTTTATCTCCGACATCTCCCCATTCATCGCATCAAGATTGCCCAGGAGTTTGTGCGCGACATCATTCATAACCCCGATTATGCCGCAATCACCGAAGCTATTCTGAGCATGGCTGGAAGTTTGAACGTTTTGGTGACAGCTGTTGGAGTAGAGGACTCACGGCAGCTGGCGTTTTTACGTGAGCGTGGATGCCTGGAAGCTCAAGGGCAACTGTTTGGCGCCGCGATGGGGGCGGACGACATGACAGCCCTCCTGATAAGTTCGGGAGGGGTGCTGCCTCAGGCCAGAAACAGGCAGGATCCAATCGAGTTAGAGAACGAGGACTAATGACATGGCTGACAAAATATATTAGAGTTAAAGATGTTCTAATTTAAGAGCGTTGACTGTTTTTGTAGATTACGTTTGTCTGCTTTGAAACGGTGAGATCATCATGTGGCGTGTTTCTATCCTGATTCTTATGGCCCTGTCTCTTGCTCTGTCGGCGCAAGCCAAGTCAAAGAAATTTAATAATTATCAAACATCACAAGAAGTTACCAAGGACCAGGAGGCCATCGAACAGGGCGCGGCTTTCAGCCCTGCTGAACGTAACCTGATTCGAGCCCAGCTGCTTGGGAAACAAACGATTCCCCCGCAGCAGAATCACGACAGCCTCCCTGCCGGTCTGCAGAAAAATGTCACCCGCGGCAAAGCTCTCCCTCCCGGCTGGCAGAAAAAAGTCGCTCCGGGGCAGAGCCTTGATTACCAGATTTATCGGCAGGGGGAGAGTCTGCCCGATGTTATCCTGCGACGGTTGCCGCCGCAGCCTGTCGGAGTCGAGATTATGCGTGTCGAGAACAAAATCATTCGTGTTATCTCGGCGACCCGCGTCATCCTTGATGCCTTTGACCTGATACCGAGCCACTAAACCCCGGAGTTTTTTTTGTATGCAGCAGAACACTCACACCCCCGCGATCGGCTATCTTCTCTGGCTGTTTGGTTTCACCGGGTCACACCGGTTCTATTATGGACGGCCCATCTCGGGAACAATCTACTTCTTTACCCTGGGGTTGTTTTTTGTCGGCTGGCTGATTGACCTGTTTCTGATCCCCGGCATGGATCGTCAAGCCGACCTGCGTTTTACGACAGGACCGCTTGATTATAATGTCGCCTGGATACTGCTTACTTTCCTGGGCTTTTTTGGTGTGCATCGCATGTATATGGAAAAGTGGCCGACCGGCATTCTGTATCTTCTGACTGGTGGATTGCTCGGCATCGGTTATATCTATGATTACTGGACGCTCAACGACCAGCTTTCACAATGTAACTCACGGAGTCTAAAATGATTACACACGTCGTACTTTTTAAATTCAAACCGGAAGCGACAGCTGCGCAAATTCAACAACTCGTTGAAGGACTGGGTGGTCTGCCTCTTTTGATTGATGAGATCCGCGAATTTCGTTTCGGCAAAGACGTGTTCCGTACCGAACGCTCCTACGATCTCGGCCTGGTCTCAAGTTTTGATGATCTTGATGCGCTGCAGAAATACCAGGTTCATCCGGAACATCAGAAGGTTGTGGCTCTTGTCAAGACGACTGCCTCAAGCGTCGTTGCGGTCGATTTTGCCGATTGAACTGGTACGCTGCGGTGGTTACGGTCTTTGGCAATGCGGTTAATCCATTGTCCGGTCATTACAACGCGGGTGTTTCGCCGGGCTCGGGGTTTTTTAATGCCACGAATGTTTTTCCCCGACGAATGATGTTTTTCTCTTGCAGAGCTCTTTAACCTCTGGCATGATTGGTCCCTTCTAAGATTAGCAATTGCAAACTATGGAGCTAGCCATGACTCTGCAGATTCATTTCGAATGCCCGCAATGCAATCAGACCCTGCCGCTCAACCTGCAGGACTATGCCCCAGGTCGCCGTCAGATCTGCAAGACCTGTCAGACTCCCGGTCGTATGACAAAAGCCGGCCTGGAAAACTTTTCGCGGGATTTGCAGCAGTACTGCCAACGCTGATCTGGTCGCGGTTTTTTAACTCCTCCGAACCTGGATTTCATCACAGCCCACGGTTCCTGCTGATGTCGTGCAGTGAACTATTCTGTCACACCCTCTTTGTAGCATCTCTCCGGCACTGCTGTTATTACATACCATTCATTTCCTGTCTCTGGAGTCTGCCATGCCCGCCTCACCTGACCTGATCTGGCTTGTCGCTGCCCTGATCATCGGTTTTTTTCTGGGCCTCTTGCCGGCCATGCTGCTGATCAAACAACGCATTGAAGCTGCGCGCCTGGCCGGTCGACTGGAGCTTTCCGGTGATCTGGCAACACTCGCTGAACGGCTTGCCAGTCGAAATTCGCAGCTGGAGCGATTTGCAGCGGAATGCCGGGAGAAGGACGAAAAACTGGACAGGCTCATCCAGGAACGTACCGAACTGGAGCGGGAGAAATCACGCTTGTCAACAGAATTGAAAGAGGAAACAAGACGATCTGGAGAGAACCTGCAAATCCTGAAAGATGCAAAAAAAGAACTGCAGGACCAGTTTGAGAATCTTGCCAACCAGATCTTCACAGAAAAGACCAAGACTTTTGCCGACCAGAGCAGGGCCAATCTCGACACGATCCTGACTCCATTCAAAGACAGGATCGCCGAGTTTGAAAAGAAGGTCACCGAAGTTTACAACACCGAAGGCAAAGAGCGTCACTCGTTGATTAAGGAGCTGCAGCGGCTTCAGGAGCTTAATCAGAAGATCGGTGCAGACGCCGAGAACCTGACCAAGGCCCTCAAAGGCGACAGCAAGACACAAGGGACCTGGGGGGAAGTTATTCTCGAGCGCATTCTTGAGGAATCGGGCCTGCGTAAGGGCCTAGAGTATCATTCTCAGGGAGGGTTCAGGGATGCGGAAGGGAAACTGCTCAGGCCCGATGTCGTTGTTCATCTCCCTGAAGGCAAAGACATCATCATCGATTCAAAGGTGTCTCTGGTTGCTTACGAAAAGTATATGCGTACGGAAAATGATGAGCAACGGGCTCGGGTTGTCAAGGAGCACCTGCTGTCGATCAATGCCCATCTGAAGAGCCTGGAATCGAAGAAATACGACGAGTTGCCCGGGGTCAAAAGTCTTGATTTTGTCCTGATGTTCATTCCGATTGAAGGTGCTTTCATGCTGGCGATCGACAAGGACAGTGAACTATTCGGTAAGGCCTTTGATCAGAACATCATGATCGTCAGCCCGTCCACGCTGCTGGTGACCCTGCGCACTGTTCAGAATATCTGGCGCTACGAACACCAGAATAAAAATGCTCTGGAGATTGCCAGAAAGGCTGGTGATCTCTATGACAAATTCGTCGGTTTTGTAGACGACCTGGAAAAAATTGGCGAGCAGATTGACAACACTAAAAAAACTTATGATGGCGCGCACAACAAACTGGTCAGTGGCAAGGGCAATCTTGTTTCCAGAACGCAGAACCTTATCGAACTTGGTGTTAAAAGCCGCAAACAACTTTCGGCATCGGTATTGCAAGAGGATGACCTGGCAAGATCTCCGGTCGAACTGAAAGAGCCCGATTTATAAGCCGGCGGCTAGCGACAGGGATTCGCAGGGACTTCCGGGGGCCACCGCGGCCGATTAGCCTTTAGCCGTAAATCATGAGAGCTGGATATCTGGCCAGCCAGGCAATAGAGCATGTTTTATGGGGCGTTTTGCAAAGGTTTCTCGGCCAGGACAATTTTTGGCCTTGCCCTCCGCGTTTTCGCGGTTTATAAAACATCATTCTATAAATTTACGAACCTTGGCCGCGTTTGAGACTCGATTGGTTGTTTGTGTTATTATTTCGCAGAGGTGTGAACATTAAGGGGCATGAAGTTTTTCCTGCTGATTCTGTCATTTTCCCTTGACTTTATGGTCGTGAGCGTTAATTATATCGGCAATTATGTTCTGTGGGTCAGCCTTGTTGTCACTAAACAGCAGGGGGTGAATCATGTAAATAATGAGTGAGGCGAATCTAGGTTATATGGGGGGACATGTCATTGGCCTCCGCTGTGTAATCAGAATTCATTAGGTGAACAATTAACCAAAAGGAGCAATGAAGATGGTGAAAACAACAACGAATCAACTGAAAGTATGGGCGCTGGTTGCTGCGCTGGTGATTGGCGGGGCGGGATATGCCTCTGCATGGGACATAACGGACGGAGTACCGACCTTCGGCGCGGGCTCTGCTCGCTGAGCCAGGTACGATCAATGGCGATGTGAACATCACAACAACCGCGGGCGTTGGTACAACGGAATACGCCGGGAACCGTTCTTGCTGATCCTTTTGTAGATTCATTCGGTGCTTATGGTGCTCCTGCTACTGTTCAAGCTGTTGCGTATCGTTGGAGACCGGATGCGTCAGGTGGAACAATTACCGACATGTCTTACGCGGGAACCCCCGGGATCCAGGCGAGAAGCCGATGGTGATCTCACTTTTGAATGGCTCGACACTGAATACAACCGTTGCACCTTTTGATGTCGCGGAGTTCCAGGTCGTTAATAATGACCCAACGGACAAGGATTTTGTCGATCTGAATAACAACGGTGTGTACGATGTTGGCATTGACATCCCTGCGAACGATGTTAACGGCGACGGCCTTTTCTTCGGTGACGTGATGGATACAGTTGCCAATGTTCGTGGCACCTACGATGCCGGTGTTGTGACCTTTGTTCCTTTTGACGGGGACATTTTCGCTGGCACACCGAACGACGTGCCCGTTCCTATCGATCCTAGCATGTCGATCATCTGTAACTGACAACGGTGACCTGACGGTTAGTGGTGGCGCTACGATATCAAAAGCGACCTGTTCGCCACTGTCTGCTGACGGTCTGTCTTCTATCACAGTGGACAACGATGGTGTTAACCTGCATTCCGGTACTGCGAGCGCAGACCTGGATGTGAGCGGGAACGACATTGCTATGACTGCAAGTGGCAGTATCACAGTCAACGGTGAGAATGTTGCCTCTACGGTCTATGTTAACAGTGCGGTTCTCGCTGAAGAAACCCGCGCGACAAATGCTGAAGGCGTCCTGCAGACCAACATCGACAACGAAGTAACCCGCGCGACAAATGCTGAAGGCGTCCTGCAGACCAACATCGACAACGAAGTAACCCGCGCGACAAATGCTGAAGGCGTCCTGCAGACCAACATCGACAACGAAGTAACCCGCGCGACAAATGCTGAAGGCGTCCTGCAGACCAACATCGACACTAACACGACCGCCATCAGCAACGAAGTAACCCGTGCGACAAATGCTGAAGGCGTCCTGCAGACCAACATCACCAACGAAGTAACCCGCGCGACAAATGCTGAAGGCGTCCTGCAGACCAACATCAATAACGAAGCGACTACCCGTTTCAATGCCGACGTCGTCCTGACGAACAACCTCAATGCAGAAGTCACTACCCGTACAGCACTGATCCGCCAAGAAGCAGACGGCATCCATATTGGCGCAGATTCTCTGGTTTATGACCAGGACTACTTTGCGTCTGGAGAGGATCGTCTCTTTACCACGGGCGGTCAAGGTATTGCTGTGACCGAAATGTTCTCTGTCAAGCCTGCACAAAGTGTCTACAATGCAGTCATTACCCCTGGTGCTGGAGAGTTGCCTAAACTCGACAATGGTTCTGGCACAAGTACTGTTTATACCCAGACCGGCACAGTGACACAAGTTACCTCCAATTCCACAGGTGGTGGGGTCACTCTTGAAACCAACGGTGATGTCACCCTTGCCAAGCCTACGACGGCTGGTGAGCAGGTTGACTACCTCCAGGTTCACACCTTCCTGGTAGATAACTTGACCGGTAACTATATTCCTGGCACTGACGAATGGGTTGGTGGTTACATTGATGGCAACGGTAATTTTGTTAAACTCGGTGATTTGGACCAGAACAATGTTAACGGTCTGCTCGACCTCGGTGCGATTGATCCTGACGATCTTGAAGATATTACCACTGAGATTCCCGGTTCTGATGACGGTGGCGATTTGACCGTCGGAGGCGACGCTTCCATCGCTGGTGACACCCACATAGCTGGTACGTTGAGCCTTGGTGACACAGGATCTGAAGGAAATGGAATCTCAGATGTTGCAGGGGCCATTAACAACAATGCGCATGCCATTAGTGACGAAAGAGCCGAGCGCATCTATGCTGACAATGTCCTGAACAACAAGATCGATGACGTGAAGGACGACCTCGACGACCTTGAGGATCGTGTTGATGCCGTTGGTGCCTTCAGTGCTGCCTTCTCGGCCCTGGTGCCGAATGACCGCGCCGCTGGCAACACCCAGGTTGCTCTGGGCCTCGGCACCTACTCCGGCGAGACCGCTATCGCCGCTGGCGTGTTCCACTATGTTAACGACAACATCCTCATCAATGCGGGTGTCTCTCACTCTATGAAACAAAGTGAGACCGCTGGTCGCGCCGGCATCACATACGGCTTCTAAGATCAGCTGATTAAGCTGTAACAAGTAACAAATCAGGGCTCCGTTTCAATTGAAACGGAGCCCTTTTGTATAATCTCCTTCAAAAAATATTGATGATTAGATTTTCTTTTCAGACGCATTTTGCTATGCTTAACAGAATTTGCAAGGAGTGATTCAATCTTATGGTGAATATCTCGCGGCTATTGCTCTTCCTGCTCTGTCTTGCACCGTTGCTTCTCAGTGGATGTACTGGTTTCTTGCCATTCCTGAACCCGGATGACCCTGACTCCTCAGCTTCCGCCGCAGAGGAACCATTCCCAAACCAAAAATTTACGGCCTATACGAATAGCATTACCTGTAAAAAATTTATTGAATCGAGTCAAACCCCCGCAGGTAATTCTGACGCGCAACTGCTTGTCGGCGCTTTTATGACCGGCTCAAACTACCAGCAGAAGCGCGTCAGCGACGTTAAGCTTGTTGTCTTGCTGGAAACAGTCAAAAACATTTGTAGAGTGAAGCCTGGGCAGTCGGTTACACTTGCTCTTATTTCTCTCGACAGGGCAATCTCGGAAAAGGTTCCGACCAGGGACGACGACTTGCCGACGTTTGATGATGAAGGTAACGAAATTCAAACGACACCTTCAGAGAAAACCTTATCCGTCAATGAACTGCAACAGCGAGTTGCCCCCTTACCCGCAAAAGAACAGCAACAGCGAGTTGCCCCCTTACCCGCAAAAGAACAGCAACAGCGAGTTGCCCCCTCGATGAACCTTCCTGTGTCAGTTGTAGACGGTAAATATGTGGTGCAGGTTTCCTCGACACAGGACAAAAACGAAGCAGTGCGCAAATCTTCCCAATTGCAAGCCCTGCACTTTCCGGTTTACCTGCAATCAGTAGATCTTGGTGAGCGGGGAGTGTGGCAACGCGTGCTGGTCGGCCCCTATGCAGACCATGCCGATGCCGCGAAGGTAGCTGCTCTTCTGCAACCGTACGAGAATGATGCCTTTGTGCGCGTTCTGGATAAAAAATAACGGGCTATATTCAAAGAAAGTTCACCCACAAGCCGCCAGAACATGAAGTAAACACTTGATTCATGGGCTCATGTCGTGACTGCGAAGAGTTGTTGCCTGAACAGGTTTTTACAGAGGCGGCTGGGCGATGGATTTGGGCAGGTCGACCCTGGCGGTCATGCCCGGCGAGCTGCTGTGCAGCGTGAACTCATAGGAATCCTTCAACTTCTTGGTAAAGAAGGTTCCCAACCAGAGGGGGCTCCATACGACTCCTGCGACCAGCCAGCGATTGCGTGCAGAGGTGTCGACCTCGTCGGCTTTGATCACCAGGTTAACCGGCTCGAAGCCGGTCTTGGCCATCAAGATCTGATGGTCGTCGCCGCGACCCAGTCGGTAGTCATACTGGCAGGGGGTGGTGCCGATCAGTTGTCCGTCTATCACGACCTCAGCACCGGGCGGGTTGGACAGGAACGCTGCCTGACGGGCGGCGCAGGCTGTGGTGAGACTGAAAATGAGAATGACAACAATCGCTCTTACGAACATCCGGGTAACTCTCCTTACTCCTCCTTGTACTCATCACATGAGATGGTCATTTAATTAGCAACCATCATGCCAGAAAAACACGATGCAGCTCCGATCCCTCAATAGGGTCTTGATTCGCAGGCTGGTGTGAGCTGAGAGTTTAAGTCATCACGGCAGGTTGAATAACTTGCGAAAGTTTCGCTCAACGTCTCCGTGGAAAGCATTCAGGAGGGCAAGGTGCTACAGGTTGTCGGCTAAAGGCAGTTTCATAGAGTCAAAATACAACTTTTTGTCTGGTAATTACGCTACAACGCGTAATTCCACTGGCGCGGATTTGCATGGCAGGGATTCATGACAAGAAATCGGTCTTGTCACTGATTGTTCGGCAACCTGTCAAAGCTGTCGGGGCTTGAATGATCATCTCCACCTTCGCTGACTTGACCTTTGTATCCAAAAGATATTCCTGTAGCTCCGACGGGGACCACAAGAGACCGGGTGAATTCGATGCGTTGATCGGGACTGCCGACCGGCGTAGTTGCGAGCGAGACCGTTTCCAGAACCCGCGAAGCATCATCAACGAAAAAAAGATACGTATACAGATAATCGATGCTACCATAAAGAACGGAATAACGGTCGGTAAGAGACGCTTGTCCGGAAAGCTCCAAAACATCACCATTACGAACAAACTTGTAGTTGATTATAACGTCGAAAGTGACTACGGAATCAGCATGCGGACCTCCGTCCTGGATGGAGACAACCCGATCAGGAGAAATGGGTTTGCCGTGATACAACTCAGAGGTCGCGATGCATCCTGAAAAAACCAGAAGCATCAGGAATGTCAATCCCGGATAGACGATCTTTATTTTGCTGGTCATGGTGTGAGATCCCCTTTGTTAGTAGGAGCATTATAACAAAAAAAAGCGGTATATCATCTTTCTGTCACAGCCGTTCAACTTTTCAATAAATCCGGTCGACGACTACCGCATGAAAAATCAGCTTCAGGACTAATCATGTCCTTCAATAATATTCTCAAGTCGTCTCTTGGCCATCAACCGGGGATGGTGATGGTCGGGACAGAACTGATAGGTCTTCTTCGCTGGCAATGAAATAAAATCTGGCATAGAATGCGCGAGCATGCCTGTCAAGTACTTCCTGCGGAGGACAGAAATCCATGGCCCGCTTCCTGATCATTGATGATTCCCTGCTGGCACGTTACACCCACAGCCATCTGCTGGAGGAGTTGGGGCATGAGACAGTCGAAGCCTGTAATGGTCGTGAAGGACTCGACCTGATCCAGCAGAGCAGCTTTGACGCTGTCCTGGTTGATATGATGATGCCCGAGATGGATGGAATCGCCTTCCTGAAGGCACTCAAGGAGCAGGGCATCACCCTGCCGGCGATCGTCCTCAGCGCTGATATCCAGGAGACAAAACGCGCGGAGTGTCTGGAGCTGGGTGCCAGGGCTTTCCTGGAAAAGCCTGCTAAAAAAAAGAAATTGGCAGATCTTCTCAGCGTAGTCCTCGGTCTTTAGGAGGCGACCGCCATGCCCATGCCAACCATTGAACAGTTCGATGCCCTCAAAGAGATTGTCAACATCGGCGTCGGTCGGGCCGCATCAGCCCTCAACGAGATGCTCGACGCCCATATCGAACTGAAAGTACCGACGATCTGTTTCTTTAACCTGAAAGAGACGGATAAGATTCCCAAACACTTGCAGATTGATCAACTTTCCTGCGTCCAGATGGGATTCAAAGGGTCTTTCAACGGCAAGGCCGCGCTGGTCTTTCCGCCGGAGAGCGCTGTAAAACTGGTCACGGCCCTGACCTCCCAGCAGGCTGGCGCTCCGGGTATGAACGCAGTGATGGCCGGCACTCTCAACGAGGTTGGCAATATCCTGCTGAATGGTGTCATGGGAACCATCGGTAACATTCTGTCCAAAACTTTCGATTATACCTTTCCGAACTATATGGAAGGCTCTCTTCAGGAATTGCTGAACAATCCCGGAGTTGAAGTTGAATCGCTGGTCCTGATGGTCCAGACCAACTTCGAGGTCAGGGAGATGCAGGTCGAGGGCAATGTCTTCCTGCTCTTTGAACTCGAAGCCTTCGAGAAACTGATTCAAACTCTCAGCGAACTCTACCAAAAGAGATAAGCCTTGATGAGCATCGGTCCGTGCGGATCTTCCGCCATCCTTGATCACTCGCCCATTGGCCACTTTATCCTGGATCGCGATATGAAGATCCGGTATTGGAACCGCTGCCTGGAGATGTGGACCGGGCTCTCGAGGGATGAAGTCGTCGGCTATGGCCTGCGTGACCACTTCCCCCACCTGATGGCACCGAAATACCTGCACCGCGTCGAGTCGATCATGGCCGGCGGACCGCCGACCACATTCTCCTCGCAATTGCACAAATACTTCATCCCCTCGAGATTGCCGGGTGGCCGTTTGCGTGTCCAGCATACCGTCGTCACGCCGCTGGCCACTGCAGAGCCTGGCAATTTCCTTGCCCTTTTCTCGATTCAGGATGTCACCAGCCTGACCGATGCGATCAACCTATACACCGAGGCTCTGCATCAGCTCACGACAGAAGCGGAAGAGCGGCAGAAAGAGGTGCAGAGGCGCATGGTGGTGGAAGAATCACTCCGCGAACTGGATCGCATGAAGAATGACTTCATCGCATCCGCCACCCATGAACTGAACACGCCACTGGCGACCATCCAGGGCTATGCGGAGTTGCTTCAGGACCCGGAAAATAATTTCAATGACACCCAGAAGGCTGATTTCGTCAATGAGATCATCGAGAGCGCCCAGGGCTTGGGCCAGATCGTCAACGACCTGTTTGATCTGGCCCGCTTCGAACAGGGTCGTGGCATCCAATTGAACAAGTGCCAGGTTGACCCGAATGAACTGGTCCACAAGGTGGTCAAGAATTTCGCCGCCCGTCGCGACAAGCATCTTTTCTCCCTCGTTCTGGAAGAGGAACGTGGCCAAAAGATCGAGGGCGACCCGATGCGAATTCATCAGGTGCTGGAAAATATCGTCAGCAATGCAGTTAAATACTCGGCGGTCAACAGTACCATCACCATTTGTACAAGCTGGGACAGCTCCGGCATCATCATCTCCATAGGCGATGAAGGGATCGGCATGGATGTCAAGCAGGTCGCCAGGGTCTTCGACAAATTCTTCCGTGCAGATATATCAGACAGCGCGGCCCGCGGCCTCGGTCTGGGCATGAACATCGTCAAACAGATCGTCGATCAGCATGGTGGTTCCATCACCGTAGCCAGCAAACCGGGGCGTGGCACCACGGTCACGCTTTTTCTGCCGAACTGAAAACCCCTGCTTGGCTCAACCGGAATAGCGCCGGTTAGCCCGACCTCTAAAAACTCCGGGAACCGAGAACGATCCAGACGATCTTTCCAAGCGGTTCTGCAGCCCATCCTTGACCGGAGATCCTGCGCATGACAAGCCACGGCAGCAACCCGACCAAGGCGATCATGTATGCCTTCTTCGCTAACCTGGGGGTGGCGATCACCAAGGCGATCGCCGCTTATTTCACCGGCAGCAGCAGCGCCCTCGCCGAAGTCTTCCACTCGATCGCTGATTGTGGCAATCAGCTGCTCCTGCTCGTCGGCATCAAACGTTCCCACAAGAGCGCCGATCAGGAGCACCCGCTGGGATACGGCAAAGCAAGCTACTTCTGGTCATTCATGGTGGCGATTCTGCTCTTTTCGGTGGGCGGGCTGTTCTCGATTTACGAAGGGGTTCATAAGCTTTTCCATCCGGAACCGATGAACCACGCCTGGCTGCTGATCAGCGTACTGATAATCTCCATCGTCCTGGAAGCGCTGAGCCTGCGGGCCTGCCTGGCGGAAATCAAAATAGCACGTGGCAACAGATCGTTGCGAGAATGGGTCAGACATACCCGCAACTCTGAACTGCTGGTGGTCCTGGGTGAGGACTATGCGGCGCAGATCGGACTGTGCCTGGCGCTGTTTTTTGTCGTCCTGTCGATCATGACGGGTAATCCGGCTTTTGACGCCACCGGCTCGATCTGCATTGGCATCCTGTTGGTGCTGGTGGCGTTTTTCATTTCGATCAAGGTGAAATCATTGTTGATCGGACGCTCGGCTGACCCGGAGACTGTTGCGAGGATCAAGGCGATCGTTGCTGCAGATCAAGACGTTCTGGAACTTTTCAACGCGGTGACGTTGCAGATGGGGCCAAAAGCATTGCTCGCCATCAAGATCCGCATGCGTGACGACATGCCGGTGAAGGAAGCAGCGAAAGTTATCAATGCTCTGGAGAGAGAGATCAAGGCAGCCATTCCGGACATCGGCTGGTGTTTTGTCGAAATTGATGAGGCTGATTAATCGCAGCGGTTTCCCGCGCTCTCAGTCAAACTGACGGTTCTCCTGCTCCATGACCCTGATGAAGGTGGTTCGCTTGCTCAGTTCCCGCAAGGCCGAGGCGCCGACGTAGGTGCAGGTTGAGCGGAGACCGCCGAGGATGTCCTTAACGGTCTCGTCGAGAGGTCCGCGGTAAGGAACTTCAACCGTCTTGCCTTCGGAGGCGCGGTAGTTGGCGACCATGCCGGCATGCTTTTTCATGGCGGTTTCGGAACTCATGCCGTAGTAGAGTTTGAAGTGTTGGCCGTTGCGCTCCACCAGTTGGCCGCCACTCTCATCGTGACCGGCAAGCATGCCGCCAAGCATGACGAAGTCGGCCCCGCCGCCAAAGGCCTTGGCGACGTCACCGGCACAGACACAGCCGCCATCGGAGATGATGCGGCCACCAAGGCCGTGGGCAGCATCGGCACATTCGATCACGGCCGAGAGCTGCGGATAGCCGACCCCGGTCTTGATCCGGGTGGTGCAGACCGATCCGGGCCCGATGCCCACCTTGACGATATCAGCCCCGGACAGGAGGAGCTCCTCCACCATCTCGCCGGTGACCACGTTGCCGGCAATGATGGTTTTGTCGGGGAAAGCCTGCCGGACCTTGATGACATACTCAACGAACGATTCGGCATAACCGTTGGCGACATCGATGCAGATAAAGAGCAGCTCCGGGTGCTGGGCAAGAATCTGCGACAACTTGTTGAAGTCTTCATCCGCGACCCCGGTGCTGACCATGATGTGCTCGAAGATTTTATCGGCATTTTGACGGCTGACGAAATCCAGCCAGTCAGTGAGGGTGTAGTGTTTGTGAATGGCACAGAGCATGTGGTGTCCGGCCAACACTTCTGCGACTGCGAATGTGCCGATGGTGTCCATGTTGGCAGCTATGATCGGGACACCGCGCCATTGCCGCTTGCTATGGAGGAAAGTATAGCTTCGATCCAGTTCGACCAGGGCCCGGCTCTTCAGGGTCGAGCGTTTGGGTCGGATCAGCACGTCCTTGAAACCCAGCTTCAGATCAGTTTCGACACGCATGAGGTTGTCCTTTCTCTGCGAGGAGAGGGTGAATGTAAACGCTTCTCACAGTATACGTAATTTGACGGTTGCCGCCACACAGAGTGCGATGGCGGCAAGCTTTTACCATTGAATGGGCAGCTGTTTGTCAACCCGGTTCTCTTCTGGCGAAACGATCGTCCGGTAAGCCAGCGCCTCAACCCCGCAATCAACGGCCTCCCTGAGCAGGCGGCCATATTCCGCGTCGATGGAATCGGCCGACGTAAAAGCCCTGGCCTCGCCGCGCTGCACCAGGAAAAAGATCACCGCCCGCCAGCCACTTTTTGCGGCAATCGTCAAGTCGCGCAAATGCTTCTGGCCGCGCAAAGTGACCGCATCCGGAAAGCAGGCCACATCCGGTTGGCAGCAGAGGGTGACGTTCTTGACTTCAAGGAGAACTTTTTCTGCCGGGCCTTCCAGCATGAAATCAATGCGACTGTCGGCAAAAGGGAACTCGGCACGAACTGAATAATCCTGTAGAGTGGCAATGGCGTTGGCACGCAAGGCCTCCTCAACCACCCGGTTGGCGCGATGTGTATTGATGTCGACCCAGTAATTGTTGACCTTCGCCAGCTCCCAGGACCATGCCAGTTTGCGTTTCGGGTTGTCACTTCTTGACAGCAGCACGGCCTGGCCTGGCAGCGCGCATTGCAGCATGCTGCCGGTATTCGGCGTGTGGGCTGTCACCACGCGGCCATCTATTAACTCGACGTCGGCCAGAAAACGCTTGTAACGGCGCAGCAGTCGGCCCTCGATCATTGGTTGTGGTAATCTCATGTCGACTCCCTTGTCATGTTACATCGATACATTGTAACCATTCCTGGGCGGAAGCAGCAAACAGGAAAGCATTTGACTCTCGATAGACACTCCCCTAGACTGGCGTCGTTTTGATCGTCAACCTCCTGATTTGCCAGAAAAATTCGACTATGTTGAAAAACTTGCAACCTTCTGCGGCGACACGTCCCCTGCATGCCGATGCTGTGCGAATCCTGCCATTAGGTGGTCTCGGTGAAATCGGTCTCAACATGATGGTCGTTGAGGCCGCAGGCGGGTTGTTGATTATCGATTGCGGCCTGATGTTCCCGGAAGCCTACATGTTCGGGATCGACCTGGTGATTCCCGACATCACGGCCATCTCGGATCGCCGGGACGAGATCGTCGGTATGGTTCTGACTCACGGCCATGAGGACCACATCGGTGCGATCCCTTTCCTGATTGAAGCTCTCGGTTGCCCGCCGATCTACGGATCGCCACTGACTATGGGGCTGCTTGCCAACAAGCTGGAAGAGCACCAGTTAAAGAGTAAGGTTGAATGCCTTAGCGTCAAAGTTCGCACACCATTTATCATCGGCCCCTTCGAGGTAGAGTTGTTCCGCGCAGCCCACTCCATCGTCGATGGCTGCGGCCTGGCAATCCGCACGCCAGCCGGGCTGATTGTGCATACCGGTGATTTCAAGCTTGATCCGACGCCGGTGGATAACCAACCCACCGATTTGGGACGCCTGGCCTCTTACGGTGAGGAGGGAGTCCTGCTGCTGCTCTCCGATTCGACCAATGTCGAAAACACCGGCCAGACCCTCTCCGAACGCACCGTCGGCGAAGCCTTTGACGACCTTATGCCCCGCTGCACCGGCAAGATCCTGGTAGCGACCTTCTCCTCCAACATTCACCGTATCCAGCAGGTGATCAATGCCGCCACTCGGGTTAACCGCAAGGTCTTGATCTCCGGCCGCAGCATGGTCAGTAACATCGACATCGCCCGGCAGCTCGGCTATCTGCACGTGCCGGATGATCTCCTTATCGACCTGCGCCAGATGCGCGACCTGCCCGCGGAAAAAATCCTGATCCTGACCACCGGCAGCCAGGGCGAACCTCTCAGTTCTCTGGTCCGGATGGCCATGGCTGATCATAAGCAGATCAGCGTTGAGCCCGGCGATACGGTGATTCTTTCATCCAAATTCATTCCCGGTAACGAACGGGCGATCACCCATCTGATCAACCACCTCTATCGGCGCGGTGCGGAAGTTCATTACGAAACCACCAGCGAGATTCACGTCTCCGGGCACGCCAGCCAGAATGAGCTCAAGACTGTTTTAAATCTGGTCAAACCAGAATATTTCGTGCCGGTACACGGTGAATATCGTCACCTGGTCAAACATGCACAGCTGGCGCGCAGCATGGGCTGGAGTGAGGACAAGGCGTTCGTGATCAGCAACGGCATGCCGCTGGTCCTCTCCGTCAACGGTCACCATATCGAACCCGGGGTTGAGTCCGGACGGGTCTTTATTGACGGTAAGGGCGTCGGTGACGTCGGCGAGATGGAGTTGCGTGATCGACGCCACCTTGCCAATCACGGCCTGGTTATTGTTTTCCTGGCCCTCAACCAGACCAGCGGCGCTATCGTCTCCGGACCGGAAATCATCACCCGTGGCTTTGTCCCCGAACAGGAAAGTGACGAGTTGCTGCAAGAGGCCCGGCAGCTGGTGTGCTCAATGCTGTCTGAACACAGCCAGGCGGCGATTGCAGATTGGGAAGAATTGCGCGTCGAAGTCCGTAAGGTCCTGCGCCGCCTGTTCAACAGGAAGATGGATCGTCGGCCCCTGATCCTGCCGATTATCATGGAGCTGTAAGTCTCGTAGCACGTAGTGAGAAGAGCTAAAAATAGATGGAAAGGACCTCCCTTTGAATTATTTTGATGCAATATTGCTTGGCAGCCTGCAGGGCGCCACAGAGTTTTTGCCGGTTTCATCAAGCGGGCACCTGGTCCTGGCCCAGCACCTGCTCGGTGATTTCGAGCAATCGGGCGTGCTCTTCGATGTCCTGCTGCATGTCGGCACCCTGGTGGCGGTCGTGCTTTATTTCCGGCATGACCTGACGGGTTTGGTTTCGTCCCTCTGGCGACGTGATGAAGCGGCTGTTCAGCAGCGATTTATGGTCTGGCTGCTGATTGCCGGCTCCATACCAACTGCCGCGATTGGCCTGCTCTTTAAAGATTTATTTATGAGCCTCTTTGAGCGTCCGGTTATCGTCTGCATCATGCTGCTGATCACCGGCAGTCTGCTCTGGTTGGCGGAACGCCTGCGCAACAAGGAGAAGACTCGCGAGGCGATGACCTTCCGCGATGCCTTGGTGGTCGGTACGGTTCAGGGCTGCGCTATCATCCCCGGCATTTCCCGATCCGGTTCAACGATCGCAGTTTTGATGCTGCGCGGTGTCGATGGTGAAACAGCTGCGCGCTTTTCGTTTCTGCTGGCTCTGCCGGCGGTCCTCGGTGCGGCTCTCCTTTCGATCAGGGACCTCGATCATGCAGCAACCGGCATAGTTCTCCCTTACCTGGCCGGAACGCTTGCCTCATTGCTGACCGGCCTGCTCTGTATCCATTTTTTGATGGGTATTATCAGACGTCGACGACTGCACTGGTTTGCCTTCTACTGCTGGTTTGTCGGTAGTGTGGGGCTGCTTTTATTGCTGTAACCAATCTTTGACCTTTCCCCTATAATTGAGCTAACATGCTGCGAGTTATTCACGGGATTACTGAATGAGCGAAAAACCACGTAAAGTCTTTCTGCGCGAACACATCAAGAAAGAGATTGCTGGCTTGGTCTGGATGGCGGCAGGTCTCTTTCTGCTCTTGAGCCTGATCTCGTTCAACAACAGTGATCCCTCCTTCAACAACAATCTTGATCCGGCGACGATTCACAACTTCTGTGGCAAGGTCGGAGCCTATGTCTCCGACCTTTTTTACCAGGTGATTGGCCTGCCGGCCCTGGTCATTCCTTTCGCATGCCTGCTTTTTGCCTGGCGGCTTCTGAAATTTCGCGATCTGCACCCCCGGACCTACAAGATTTTCGCTTTTGCAGTGATGCTGGTTTCCATCTCCGGGCTGATTGCCCTTGAAATTGGAAAAGTCGCCCTGTTCGGACAGACTCTGAGCCAGGCCGGCGGATTTATCGGCTTTTTCCTGGCAAGCACTCTGAAAAGCTGGTTCAACCTGACCGGGGCAACCATCTTCCTTCTGGTTTTTTTCTCCGTCTCGGCCATGTTGGTTGCCCGTTTTTCCATGGTGCTCTTCCTGGAAGGTTTGCTGGCAAGGCTGGGTGACAAGCTTGAAAGACGCAAGGAAGCCCGGCAGGCCCGTCGTGCCCTGAGAGACAACCGGTCGTCCACCAGAGACAAAGCCCCGCTCATTCGCGCTCCGGAGCCATCTCCGGTTCCAACAACCAGGGAGAAAGGCAAGAAAAACAATAAAAATAAAAGCCAGGACAGTCAGGAAGCTTTTGATTTTCTGGAACCGTCCGGCACCTATCATCCACCTTCTCTGGCCCTGCTTGACCACGATGGCGACCCGGCAAAACCGGTTGACAAGGACGTTCTGATGATGAACGCCCGGCTGTTGGAGAAAAAACTGCTCGATTTCAACGTCGAAGGTGATGTCTCCGAAGTCAAGCCTGGGCCGGTGGTTACCATGTACGAGTTTGCCCCGGCCCCGGGCGTCAAGGTCAACAAAATTGCCGGTCTGGCCGACGATCTGAGTATGGCGCTCAAGGCACTCTCGATCCGTATTGTTGCACCGATTCCGGGACGTGGCGTGGTTGGTATCGAGATCCCCAATCGCGATCGGGAAATGGTTTATCTCAAAGAGATTTTTGCTACCGAAGAATTCCAGAAGACCGGCGGTCGACTGCCCCTCGCTCTTGGCAAGGATATTTTCGGCCACACCGTGGTTGCCGATCTCGCCAGGATGCCGCACCTGCTGGTGGCGGGTTCAACCGGGACAGGCAAGTCGGTTTCGATCAATGCCATGATCCTGTCACTCCTCTATCGCGCCGATCCGCGTGATGTCCGCCTGATCATGGTCGATCCGAAAATGCTGGAGCTCTCGATGTACGAAGGTATCCCGCACCTGCTGCTGCCGGTTGTCACCAACCCGAAAAAGGCGGCGCTGGCTCTCAACTGGGCCGTGCGCGAGATGGAACGACGCTACAAGTTGATGTCCGACAAGGGTGTCCGGAACATCGATGGCTATAACCGCAAACTGGCCAAAGAGGAGAAAGAAAAATCTTCTAAACGGCAGCGCGAGCTCGACAACGACGCGGTCATCGATCTCCTGGAGGAGGACCTCCCCACAATCGAACTGGCCGAAGGGGAAAAGCTTGATCATGGCCATCTCCCCTACATCGTTGTGATAGTCGATGAGCTTGCCGACCTGATGATGATCTCCGGCCGGGATATTGAAGAAGCGATTACACGTCTGGCACAGATGGCCCGCGCGGCTGGCATCCACCTGATTCTGGCCACTCAGCGGCCAAGTGTCGATGTCATCACCGGCCTGATCAAGGCCAACTTCCCGACCAGGATCTCTTTCAAGGTCTTTTCGCGCATCGACTCGCGCACCATTCTGGACCAGATGGGGGCCGAGACGCTGCTCGGCAACGGCGACATGCTCTTCCTGCCACCTGGCACCGGTGCCGTGCAACGCGTTCATGGTGCCTTTGTCTCGGAGATTGAGGTCCAGCGTGTGGTTGATTTCCTCAAGAAGCAGGGCACGCCCGAATATGACAAGACCATTCTCGCAGCTCCAGCGTCTGCGGACAGCGGTGGTAATGGCGACGATGAGTATGACGAAAAATGGGACCAGGCCCTGGCGATCATTGCCGACACCAAGCAGGCTTCGATCTCCATGCTGCAGCGCCGCCTGCGCCTCGGCTATAACCGCGCCGCCCGCATGATCGAGAAGATGGAAGCGGAAGGGATCGTCGGCCCTTCAGACGGCACCAGCCGCCCTCGGGAAGTTTTTATCAGCAAAATTGGTGGGGACGAATAAGTATCAAGTGCGCGCCCGACAGACCGTTCACTTGAACGACCATAAAAAAACTTAACCCCCTAGCCTTTCCGGGCCGGGGGTTTTCTTATCTCTTCTGGCGCGAGAGGTTTGTGTCGTGACTTATGAGGATTGCGATTAACACTTGTGGATGCTAGGTTTCATCCTGTTGATTCAACCACTCCCACCCCACACGAATCCTCCCTTCAAAACCAGCCATCCTTGTCATCTTGAGGCCATAAAAACATGAAAGAGAACAACAGCTGACCAAACTTCAGCGAGTCGGAGATAAAGTTACTAAAAGTTTCAAAAAGCCCTCAGGGATGCTAATATTACTACCTTGCTAAAGGAAGCAGAGTCTGATTATGGATAGTAACGATTTAAAGCACTTACTGACGGCTGTGCAGACCGGAGATCTCAGCATTGATGAGGGTGTCGAACGCCTGCGAGAACTCCCTTTTGAAGATATTGGCATCGCTATGATCGATCACCACCGCGCTCTGCGCCAGGGAGTTCCTGAAGTGGTGCTGGGCGAATCGAAATCGGCAGAACAGATTGCCGTAATTGTGCAGCACATGGCTGCTCACGGTGACAATGTCCTGGTCACCAGGATTTCCAGTGAAAAGGCTGAAAGCCTTTCAAATACTCATCCAGGCGGCGCATACGATCCGATCGCCAAAACCTTCTCCCTGCAACAAAAACCTTTTGAGGACCTCGGCCGAGGGAAAGTCCTCGTTATTTGCGCCGGCACCTCGGACCTGCCCGTCGCTAAAGAAGCTGCCGTCACCGCCCGAATGTTCAATAACCAGGTGGTAGAACTTGTCGATGTTGGCGTTGCCGGTATTCATCGACTGCTGGCACACACCGATGCCCTGTTTGAAGCCACGGTTATCATTGTTGTTGCTGGCATGGAAGGGGCTCTTCCGTCTGTGGTCGGTGGCCTAGTCGATGTGCCGGTGATTGCCGTGCCCACTTCGGTTGGTTACGGGGCCTCTTTCAACGGTCTTGCCGCTCTGCTTGGCATGCTCAACTCTTGTGCCGGCGGCATCACGGTGGTCAATATCGACAACGGCTTCGGAGCGGCCTTTGCCGCCACTCGCATCAATCGGAACAAAACACCATGAGCCTGCTTTACCTCGATACTTTCTCCGGGATTTCCGGTGACATGATGCTTGGCCTGTTGGTTGATCTGGGCCTGGAATTGTCAGCCATCGAGGCGGAGTTGGCCCTTTTGCCCGTCTCCGGCTATCGACTGCAACAGCGCAGCGAAAAACGTCACGGCATTGCTGGCACGAGGATTGAGGTGGTGTGTGACGACCATCAGCCTGCGCGGACATGGTCGGACATCGACAGCATGTTGTTGGATTGCTCGCTCAACGCAAAAGTAAGTAGTATGGCACGCCGTATCTTTCGACGTCTCGGTGAGGCAGAAGCGCAGGTTCACAAAGTTGACCTGGATGTCGTGCATTTTCATGAGGTTGGTGCCGTTGACGCCATCGTCGATATCGTCGGCAGTGCGATCGGGCTGCGCCTTCTGGGGGTTCAGGAAGTCTGTTGCGCCCCGCTGCCTCTTTCCAGTGGCTTGATGCGGGGCAGCACACGGCGCCATGCCGTTGCCCGCTCCGGCTACCCTGCAGCTTTTGCAGGGGCAACCGGTGCGTGATGCAGGCAGTGATCGTGAGTTGGTCACTCCCACCGGAGCCGCAATCGCCACCGAAGTTGCACAGTTTGGTGTCATGCCGGAGATGACTATCGAACGTATCGGCTACGGTGTCGGCGGCTGGGAGCTGGAAGATCGCCCCAACCTGTTGCGAGGCATCATCGGCAAAAGAACGCTGGCCGAAGGTTTTGAATATGATTCGGTGACCGTGATCGAAACCCATCTCGATGATTCCTCGCCGGAATGGCTGGGCGCTCTGCTGGAGCGACTCACGACCGATGGTGCCCTGGATGTCACTTTTGCCCCTCTGCAGATGAAAAAGAATCGTCCGGGCACTTGCTTGACCGTCATCGCCAGGCCACATGAAGCGGCAGCGCTGGCGCGGGTGATTCTGCGCGAGAGCAGCGCCATCGGTGTGCGTCTGCATGAGACCCGCCGTATGAAGCTGCGTCGCGTAGCGGCTCACGTACAGACCGATCTTGGTGAAGCTGACGTGAAACTGATTTACGAAGGGGATAAGCTGCTGCGGATCACCCCCGAGCATGCCAGCTGCCAAACATTGGCAAACGCAGCAGACCGGCCATTGCCTGAAGTCTACCGCGTGGTCACCGCCGCCGCCAACCGGCAATTCGGGCTGGAGGGCTAGTGCGCAGGCTGATACTTTTCCTCTCCAGCAACGCCGGGCTCGGTTATGCGCCTCTTGCTTCTGGAACCTTCGGCACCCTTGCCGGTATTCCAATCTTCTACCTGACCGGAGCCTGGCCGTGGTGGCTTTTCCTGGTTACCTTGACAGCCCTGCTTTTCTTCAGCTTCTGGCTATCCGATGCCGCCGGAAAAATCTATGGAGTTGCCGACGATGGCCGCATCGTGGTCGATGAACTGGTCGGCTACCTGGTGACTGTCGCCTTCCTGCCGTGGAGCTGGCCGGTTGCCTTGCTCGGTTTCCTCTGGTTCCGCGTTTTCGATATTCTTAAACCTCCGCCGGCACGTTGGTTTGATACACATTTGAAAAATGGTATTGGCGTGGTCCTCGATGACGTTGCTGCTGGGGTTTATGGTGCGATTGCCCTGCGTCTGACCCTGTGGTTGTTCAACCTGACTTGATAACGGTGCTCGCTGCGCCGAAACAATGCTTCAGAAAGTCCCGATATCGATGAAGATTGCAATTCTCACCATTGGCGACGAACTTTTGAACGGCGATCTGGCCGATACCAACACGGCGGCCATCGCCCGGGCATTGCTCGACAACTCCCTGCCGGTGCGTGAAGCAGCGACCGTTGGTGACGGCGAGGAAGATATTGTTGCCGCTCTGCGAAGACTGGCCGGTACGCACGATGCCGTGATTGTGACGGGCGGACTCGGCCCGACTGAGGACGACCGCACATCCCGGGCGGCAGCACGTGCTTTTAGCCGCTCCCTGAGTTTGAATGACAAAGCCCTCCAGCAGATCAGGGCCCGTTTTCTGTCCTGGAAGCGGCAGATGCATCCCCGCAACGAAAAGCAGGCCCTGCTGCCCGGCAGAAGTACCGTCATCGCCAATCAGAATGGCACTGCTCCCGGTTTTTGTTTGCAGGAAGGGTCCGCCGATCTTTATTTCCTGCCGGGTGTTCCCGGGGAAATGCTGGCCATGCTCGATGAGTACGTCATTCCCTCGCTGTTAAATCGCTTCCCTAATCCGGCCTTGAACTGTCAGCGCATTCTGACAGTTTTTGGCCTCGCAGAACCGGACGTTGAGGCACGCATCCATCGCGATGGCCTGCCGGAGGGTGTTGCACTGGCGTTCAATGTCGTGTTCCCGATGGTGCATGTCAAATTACGCGCCAGGGGAGAAAACGCTCACAGGCTGGTCGATCGTGCCGAACTGGCAGTGCGCAAAACTCTGGGTGATTTTGTGGTCGGTATTGACGATGAGAGTCTGGCTTCGACAACGGCACGCTTGCTCTCAGCCGCTGGCGTCATTCTGGCTCTTGCCGAGTCGTGCACCGGTGGCCTGGTTGCCAAACTGCTGACTGACCAGCCGGGCGCCTCGACGTTTCTGGAACGCAGTGTCGTGACCTACGCCAATTCCGCCAAAGTGAATTGTCTGAACGTGCCCGGGGAGCTGCTAGATCGCCATGGTGCCGTCAGCGCCGAATGTGCTGCGGCCATGGTCAGGGGCGTGCATTCAAAAGCTCTCACTGACATCAGTCTTGCCGTAACCGGTATTGCCGGGCCCGCAGGCGGTACGATCGATAAACCTGTTGGAACGATCTTCCTGGCCATGAAGAGCCGTCGGGGAGAACGCGTCGAACGCTTTAATTTTTCCGGCAGTCGCGACCAGATCAGGCTGCGTACGGCCTGTACGGCCCTGGATTGGCTGCGCCGCGAGGCCCTGCTCCTGCTTGCAGGTGAAGAGCACGGGGGCTGACCATGACCACACTGATGTTTGCACTGGCAGGAGTCAGCATCATCCTGGCTATTTACAGCCAAAAAAAGACCAGACAACTGGCAGACAAGTTGCTGGTGGCTGAAGAGAGTCGCCGGCAGCAGCAGGAGGCCCTTGGGAATTATCGCAGCCGTGACCAGCAGCTCTTTCAGAACGCCGGCGAAGCCCTGTTTGTCTTTGACCAGGCAGATGGTTCTCTGCTGGAAATAAATCGTCAGGCGGAAATTCTGACCGGGTACGATCAGGCCGAGGCCCTCCGCCTGGATTTCAAGATGTTCGTTTCCCGGGAAAGTCGGCAAAGTGTCCTGCGCATGATCGGCTCCACCATCAAACAGGGCGAGGCCGGGATCAAGGAGGTCAATTTCCAGCGCAAGGACGGCAGCCATTTCATTGGTGAAATAAAGGCGGCGGCCGGCTACCTGAACAACAGCCGGGTGATCTATGGCAGCTTCCGCGACATCACGCAAATTACCAACCTGCAAATCGAGCTGCGACGGCAGAACCGGCATCTTTCCCTGCTCAACGAGATATCCCAACGCGTCGCCGAAGGTCACGATCTGCCGCACACTCTGAAAATAATTCTCGACGAAGTCGTCACAGGCCTTGCCATCTCAGGAGGGGGGATCTTTCTCCTCGAACAGTGCGGTACGGAGATGAAGCTGGCCATCCATCGCAACATCCCCGGGGATGTGGTCGAGGAGCTTGCTCGGATGCAGCCGGGCATGGGCTTGGCGGGCAAAGTTGCACAAACCGGCCGACCGAGGCTTTCTACTAACCTGCAACAGGATCATCGTCGGATTTCAAGCGCGGTTTTTGCCGATGGCTGGCGAGCTTTCCTGGCTGTGCCTTTTGTTGCCCGCGAAGAAACACTTGGTGTGCTCTTTATCTTTGATCGAGGTAGCCGCTCTTTCAATCGGGAGGATGTCCGCCTGATTCAGGCCATCGGCAGACAGCTCGGGCCCTTGCTGAAGAATGCCGAACTGTTTGACGAACTGCAATGGCAGCACCGGCTGAATTATGCAAGTCTGCGCGAACTGGAGCGTTCCCGGGCGGCCCTGCGTGACAACCTCGAGCACCTGGAACATCATCATCGGGCCCTGCAGAGTCTCAGTCAGATGAAAAGCACCTTTCTCTCCCTGGCCTCGCATGAACTGCGGACACCTTTGACAACCATCCTTTCCGGAACGGAATTCCTCCAGGCTGAAGCGGCCGGAGTGTTAGGTGAAAGTGAAAAGCGCGCCCTCAATGTCATCCTGCGCGGCGGCCAGCGCCTCAACCATATCGTCGACGAACTTCTTGAAGCCGCCCGCTTGCAGGCGAAATCTTTCTACATTGCCCGTGAAACTTTCAACCCCAGAATAATGATCGATGAGCTGCTGACCGAATTCGGGCCGAACTGCGAAATGCGCAATCTGAAATTGGAGCTGCAGGTTTTCCCCGACGACTCGATGATCCGGGGCGACCTGCATCATCTTCGGCGGGCCTTTGGCAGGGTGATGGAAAATGCCATGAAGTTTACCCCGGAGGGCGGCTGGGTACGGATTGCCGGCAAAACCGTGCCTCAGCGCGAAGTCCTGTCCCGGGCGGACATGCTGAGCCGGTTTTGCGCGGGTTTCTTTGCTGGCGAGCCTGCAGAGAACTACCTGGAGATTGCCATCAGCGATAGCGGCATAGGTCTTGAGAAGGAGGACCAGTTGCGTATTTTTGACGATTTCCACGAAGTCGGCGACATTTCGGGGCATTCGACGTCACAGACCCGCTTCGGCGGCAAAGGCATCGGCCTCGGGCTGACCCTGGCCAAGGGGATCATCGAAACCCACGGAGGCCTGATCTGGGTTGAAAGCGCCGGACCCTCACAGGGCAGCTGTTTTTCGGCGCTGTTACCACTGGCCGACCCTGATGAGGGGACACATGTCCCTGCCTAGAGTCTTTCTGGCTGTGCCGTTGCCTCTGCATATCAGGGAGTCAATCTGCACCCTGCAGGAAAACCTTCGGACCAGGATGCCGGATGTCCGCTGGACCCGTCCAGACAACCTGCACCTGACCCTGCATTTCTTCGGTGAAACGACACAGGAAACCCTTGAAAAGATCAAGGTTTCTGTGCTATCCGTTAAGCGCTGTCAACAGCCGTTCATGGTCGAGGTCAAAGGTCTTGGCGCCTTCCCCGATTGGCATCGGCCCCGTATCCTTTGGCTCATCCTGGAGCCTGAGGATGCGGTCAGAAAACTTCATGGAGATTGCCAGCAGGCCCTGCATCTGGCTGGAGTGGTCACTGAGTCACGACCTTATACACCGCACTTGACCATTGGTCGACTGCGGCAGAATAAAACTGACCTGACCGGTCTGCCCGGCTCGGTTGGCCTCCTGCCGGTTGGCTGGATGCAGATCGACAGTCTGGTCCTTTTTGAGAGCCGCCTGCACTCCAATGGTGCAGAACATGTCCCTTTATTGACGTTGACTTTTGATGATGAAATTGACAGCCTGTAACAGACAAACAAACATTCAGATTGCGGGTATTGACCCCGTGAGGAGGGAAAACTGATGGCGGTGAGTGATCGCAACAGAGCTATTGAACTGGCCATGGGCCAGATTGAAAAACAGTTTGGCAAGGGTAGCATCATGCGCCTTGGAGAAGACGCAGTCCTGCCGGACATCAAGTCGATTTCGACCGGAGCTCTAAGCCTGAATATTGCCCTCGGCATCGGCGGAGTTCCTTGCGGCCGTATCGTCGAAATCTATGGCCCTGAATCTTCTGGAAAAACAACTTTGGCCCTGCACATCGCAGCAGAAGCCCAGAAAAAAGGCGGCGTTGCCGCTTTCGTCGACGCAGAGCACGCTCTTGACGTCCACTACGCTAAAAAACTCGGTATCAACACCGACGAATTGCTTATATCTCAACCGGATACCGGCGAGCAGGCCCTTGAGATTGTCGAAGTCCTCGTGCGTAGTGGTGCCATAGATGTGCTGGTTATTGACTCGGTTGCCGCCCTGGTTCCGCGCGCAGAGATCGAAGGCGAAATGGGTGATTCCCACATGGGTCTGCAGGCCCGGCTCATGTCCCAGGCTTTGCGCAAACTGACGGGCACCATCAGTAAATCAAACTGCTGTGTCATTTTCATTAACCAGATCCGCATGAAGATCGGTGTCATGTTTGGCAACCCGGAGACTACCACCGGTGGCAATGCCCTGAAGTTTTATGCGTCCATACGCATGGATATCCGCCGGATTGCTTCTCTCAAGCAGGGGCAGGATGTTGTCGGCAATCGCACCCGCGTGAAAGTGGTCAAGAACAAGGTGGCGCCACCCTTCAAGGAGGCTGAATTTGACATCATGTATGGCACCGGCATTTCACGTGTGGGTGACCTGGTTGACCTCGGCGTCGAATCTAATATTGTCGAGAAGAGCGGCTCCTGGTTCTCATACGGCGCAGAGCGTATCGGTCAGGGCCGCGAAAACGCCAAGCAATACCTGACCGAACACCCTGAAACCGCGACCGAAATTGAAGCAAAAATTCTCGAGCATTATGGCCTCAAACCTGCAGGCAACCCGTCTGAAGGAGCGTAATTTATGGAACTTAATGAAATCCTGTCGATTGGACTGAAGTCCGGAGCTTCCGACATCCACCTCAAAGCCGGGCTGCCGCCGATCTACCGCATTGACGGTATCTTGCGGCCCTTGCCGAAAGCGCCACGGATCAGTCCGGACCAGACTGAACAGATAACTGCAGAGATCATGAATGACATGCAGAAGGAGCGTTTTGAATTAGCCTGTGAGGTTGACCTGGCATACGGGGTTCCAGGCCTGGGGCGCTTCCGTGTCAATGCCTTTACCCAGCGCGGCTCAATTTCACTGGTGTTCCGGGCGATTCCTTTCGATATCAAAGCTCTCGACGACCTGCTGCTGCCTCCGGTCATCAAGAAAATGGCCATGGCCAATCGTGGCCTGATTCTGGTGACCGGCGCCACAGGCTCCGGCAAATCAACCACCCTTGCTGCCCTGATTGACTACATCAACACCAACCGCAAGGCGCACATCGTCACGATTGAAGATCCGATCGAATTCCTTCACCGCGACAAGAAAAGCATCATCAACCAGCGCGAAGTCGGCTCCGATACCAAGGGTTTTCAGCCAGCCCTGAAGTCCGCCCTGCGCCAGGATCCCGACGTGATCCTGGTCGGCGAGATGCGTGATCATGAAACGATTGAGACCGCGCTCACAGCAGCCGAGACCGGGCACCTGGTGCTCTCCACCTTGCATACGGTTGATGCCACCGAAACCATCAACCGGATCATCTCGGTCTTCCCGCCGTACCAGCAGCGCCAGGTCCGCATTCAGCTAGCGGCGGTTTTGCGCGGTGTTGTTTCAATGCGCCTGGTTCCCAGACTCGATGGCAAAGGACGTGTCCCGGCTGTCGAGGTCATGGTGGCTTCGGCCAGGGTTCGCCAGATGATCGACGATAAGGAACAGACCAAGTTGCTGCCGGACGCAATCCAGCAGGGCTTCGAATCCTATGGCATGCAGACCTTCGACCAGTCGTTGATGGGCCTGCTCAAGAACAAAATGATCAGTTTCGAGGAAGCCCTGCGACAGTGTTCGAACCCGGACGATTTCAAGCTCAAGATGTCCGGCGTGTCGTCGACTTCGGATCTCACCTGGGATGCCTTTGATGGTACCGATGAGGCAGGTGGCAGGTAAAACGACACAAACCGCAGATAGAAAGGACCCGTGGCCAGCCGCCTTGCGGATCTTGACGCGCCGTGACTACAGTTGTGCAGAATTGCGTCAGCGCCTGCTGGACAAGGGCTTTGAAGAGACGCGTGTTGACGATGCGTTGCAGCGTTGCCTCGATCTCGGTTACCTTGATGACGCACGTTACGCCCTGAACCGGGCGACCAGCCTGATGACCTGCGGCCGTGCCGTTGGCTCTCGCATCCTGATTGATTTACGCCAGCGTGGCATCAGGGACGATATCGCCTGCCGGGCCCTGGCTGCAGCCCGCGGGGTCTGCGATGAAGGGCAGTTGCTGTCAGCGCTTCTGGAGCGACGATTCCCCGGTTTCAACTTTAGCTCGGCGCCAGCCAAAGAAAGGCGGCGGGTTGTGCATTTTCTGCAGCGACGCGGCTTCCCTCTGGACCGCATCATGAATCAATTGACACAGAAAGGCTTTGAAATTAACGATGAAATCCGGTAGTGAAATACGCCATCTTTTTCTGAAGTTTTTTGAAGATCGTGGCCACACGATTGTTGCATCCTCTTCCCTGGTCCCGCACAACGACCCGACCCTGCTTTTTACCAACGCCGGTATGAACCAGTTCAAGAATTGCTTCCTCGGCCAGGAAAAACGAGAGTATGTGCGCGCCACCACCTCACAGAAATGTGTCCGCGCCGGAGGCAAGCACAACGATCTGGAAAATGTCGGTCGTACTGCTCGCCACCATACATTTTTCGAGATGCTCGGCAACTTCTCATTCGGCGATTATTTCAAGAAAGAGGCGATTGCCTACGCCTGGGAATTCCTCACGTGTCGACATGGGCATCGATAAGAATCGGCTTTACGTGTCCGTTTATACTGATGACGATGAAGCAGCCGATATCTGGCATGAACAGGAGGGAATCCCGCGTGAGCGGATTTTTCGTTTTGAAGAGGACAACTTCTGGTCGATGGGCGACACCGGCCCTTGCGGCCCCTGTTCGGAAATCTTCTACGATAACGGGCCCGAAGTCGGCTGCGGCTCTCCGGGCTGTACCGTCGGCTGCGACTGTGACCGGTACATGGAGATCTGGAACAATGTCTTCATGCAGTTCGACCGTCAGCCGGATGGTGAGCTGGTGCCCCTTCCGAAACCGGCCGTCGACACCGGTATGGGGCTGGAGCGCATCACCACGGTGATGCAGGGTGTTCAATCGAACTACGACACCGACCTGATCCGCGACATCATCCGCTACATCGAAGATCTTTCGGGAAAACGCTATGGCGCCAACCCCGATGATGATGTCTCCATGCGGGTCATGGCCGATCACAGCAGAGCCACCGCTTTCCTGATTGCCGACGGCATCATGCCGAGCAACGAAGGCCGCGGGTACGTGTTGCGCCGCATCATGCGCCGTGCCATGCGCCATGCCAAGATGCTTGGCTTTGCCGATCCGGTCCTCTACAAGACGGCCGTTTTTGTCCTCGAATTTATGACTGAAGCCTACCCGCAGGAAGCCGAGCGCAGGAGCTTTGTCGCCAAAATTGTCGAGAAGGAGGAAGAACGCTTTATCCAGACCCTCGACAACGGTCTGCGCATGCTTAATGAGGAAGTTGAGCGGAGGCGCCAGCTGAAATCGACAGTCATCCCCGGCGATGTACTTTTCAAACTGTACGACACTTACGGCTTCCCGACCGACCTGACTGCCGATATTGTTGAAGCCGACGGCTTCACCGTCGATGAAGCAGGGTTTGAAACCTGTATGGAACAACAGCGCCAGAAGGCCCGCAAACATTGGAAGGGCTCAGGTGAAGAGACGATCGGGACGGTTTATCGTGAACTTGTCGAGCAGGGCCATAAGGTGAACTTCAGTGGCTACAATGAGTTGCAGTCAAGCAGCCGGATCGTCGCCATTCTGCACGATGCCGAACAGGTCAGTCAGGCTGGTGCGGGCGAGCGGGTTGAGATCATCACCGACGCGACACCTTTCTACGGTGAATCCGGCGGTCAGGCAGGGGATGTCGGCACGATCGGTGCGGCGGGGCTCAAGATCGATATTACCGAGACTAAAAAGCCTCTGCCGGAACTGATTGTTCATGTCGGCCGGGTGAGAGAAGGCACCCTGCGGATCGGTCAGGAAGTTCAGCTTTCTGTCGACGCTGGCTCCCGTCAGGCGACGGCTCTGAATCATACCGCGACCCATATTCTGCATGCTGTCCTGGTCGAGGTGCTCGGTGACCATGTCAAGCAGGCCGGTTCCCTGGTGGCTCCGGATCGTCTGCGTTTCGATTTCAGCCATTTTACGGCCATCACTGCCGGAGAGCTGCGACGTATTGAAACAGAAGTCAATCGCCGTATCCGCGAGAACCAGGCTGTGCGAGACCCGGGAAATGGACGCCGATGAGGCCATCTCCGCTGGGGCAACGGCGCTGTTTGGCGAGAAATACGGGGCGCGTGTCCGGGTCGTCAACCTCGGCGACTTCAGTATGGAGCTCTGCGGCGGGACTCATACTGCCGCAGCGGGAGACATTGGCTTTTTCAAAATTATTCAGGAAGCAGGTATCGCTGCCGGCGTCCGGCGCATTGAAGCCGCAACCGGGAAACGTGCCCTGGAGCTGGTGCAGCAACAGGACGATTCCATCAGCCGCCTCGCCGGGCTGGTGAAAAGCGACCGTCCTCAACTGGAGTCCCGCCTGCTGAAAATGGTCGAGCGCCAGAAAGAGCTGGAGCGTCAGTTGGCCATCATGGAGAGCCGTCTGAAAGCCGACCAGGCTGATGACATTATGAGCCAGGTTCAGGATATCGATGGTATTAAACTGTTGGCCGCCGAGGTTGAATCGGCGGACGGCAGAGGGTTGCGAGAGATGGCCGATAAACTTCGTGATAAACTTGGTTCTGGCGTTGTTGCCATTGGCTGCCCCCACGAAGGTAAGGTCAATCTGCTGGTTGCAGTGACCGCCGACCTGACAGGGAAATTGCACGCTGGCAAAATTGTGGCAGCCATGGCGATCGAAGTCGGTGGACGGGGCGGGGGACGACCTGACCTCGCTCAGGCAGGCGGGAGCCAGCCGGAAAAGTTGACGGGCGCCCTTAGTCAGGTTGCTGGAATGATTCGCAGCACTCTGGACGGTTAAAAAGGCAGCGAGGCAATATGAGACTTGATATGCGTGAAGATGCTCAGTTGTTGCAACAGACCGGGATGCAGACGGTCCTTGTTGTCGATGATGAGGAAAGCATTCGCGATCTTTGTATCCGGACATTGCAAGGCTACCGTATTCTCCAGGCAGAGAACGGTCAGGAGGCCTTGCGGGTTCTCGATCATCACCCGGTAGACCTGGTTCTGGTCGATGTCATGATGCCGGTCATGAATGGCCTTGAACTGCTTCAGAAAATCAAGGAACGGAATCCCAGCCAGCCGGTCGTTATAATGACCGGTTATGCTGACAAGGACATCATTCTGCGGGCTCTCAAAGCCCACGCTGATGATTTTATCCACAAGCCGATCAATCTGCTGCAACTTAAAACGTCGATTGTCAATGCCCTGGAGAAAAAAGCCCTGCACCAGGAGCTGGTGCAGTTGAAACAACTTGATCGCATCAAATCCGATTTTCTCGGCCTGATTTCACACAAGCTGCGAACACCTACAACGTCCATCTCGCTTTTCATCCAGAACCTTGCCAGCGGCTCAGTCGAGACGGACACTCCTGATTTTGCTTCTACACTTGTGGCGGTCCGTGAAGAATCGGAATACCTTGCCTGTCTGATCCAGGATCTGCTCTACTATAGCGATATCATTCTTCAGGACGGTGAAGGCAAGGCCTCCCGGGAAAACCTCAAAGAAATTGCCATGAGCGTACTGGCCGGCAAGCGTGCCGTGGCTGACCAGAAAGGTTTGACACTGCAGAACCGTCTGCTGGCGGCGACTGGCCGGTGGTGATCGTTGACCGCCGCCGCATTGCTTTTGCCTTGAACGCGTTGTTCGATAACGCCATCAAGTTTACCCCGCAAGGTGGCGAAATCTCCCTGTCGGGCGAAGTTGGTGAAAGTGAAATCACCCTGACTATCGCCGACAATGGCCCCGGAATCACTCCGGAAGAGGCGGCCAAGGTCTTTGAGAAATTTTACCAGATCGACCCGTTCAATACCGGTCAGGTGCGCGGTTTCGGTCTGGGCCTCTTTTATGCCCGTCAATTTATTCGTGATCATGGTGGTGCCATCACTCTTGACAGCACCCCCGGCAAGGGGACAGAAGTCACGATCCGTTTGCCGCGCCTGCCGATCACTGCTACCTGACAGGGGACATTTCACCTCTGTGCCACAAGTCCTTTACCGCCCCCGGAGAAGCTCTGTCTCCGAATTTGTGTGCCATGGCAGTTCAGGGTGCGGAACAGCCGTGTCTTCCCTGGTGTGGTCCAGCCGCGCGCCCTCCAACAGCATGTAGTACGGTCTTGACATCTTGATCATCAACAGGCATTTTGCTTTGTCTGTCCGCAAGCTCATGTTATATTTGCAATATTTTTCACTGGGTTATGGAAAGCGTTGACGAAAGGCTCGAGATGTTCAAGGGGACAACCATCCTGTGTGTGCGACGTGGCAGCGAAGTTGCCATGGCTGGCGACGGTCAGGTCAGTCTTGGCAACACAATCATGAAGCATACGGCCCGAAAGCTGCGGCGAATGTATGACGACCAGGTGATCGCCGGGTTCGCCGGCAGCACGGCCGATGCGTTCACGCTGTTTGAAAAGTTTGAGACCAAACTGCAGGAGTATCGCGGCAACCTGCCGCGGGCGGCCGTGGAGTTGGCCAAGGACTGGCGTAAAGACCGTATTCTGCGCCACCTGGAGGCACTGCTCATCGTGGCCGATCGAGAAACGACCCTGGTTCTTTCCGGAGTCGGTGATGTTATTGAACCGGAACACGGCATCGCCGCGATCGGGTCCGGTGGCACCTTCGCGCAGGCGGCCGCTCGCGCGCTGATCAGCCACACGGAGCTGTCCATGGCCCAGATCGCCGAAGAGTCCTTGAAAATTGCTGCGGATATCTGTGTTTACACCAACGACCGGATCATTGTGGAGACCTTGTCGTGAACAACTTCACACCGCGGGAGATTGTCTCCGAGCTTGATCGTTATATCGTTGGCCAGAACAACGCCAAACGGGCCGTGGCTATCGCCTTGCGCAACCGCTGGCGTCGCCAGCAGGTTGACCCGGACCTTCGCGATGAGATTGCACCGAAGAATATCATCATGATCGGTCCGACCGGGGTTGGGAAAACCGAAATTGCCAGGCGACTGGCACGGCTGGCCCAGGCGCCGTTTGTCAAGGTCGAAGCCAGCAAGTTCACTGAAGTCGGTTATGTGGGTCGTGATGTCGAAAGCATGGTGCGCGATCTGGTCGAGCTGGCCATCCTGATGGTCAAGGCCGAAGAAGCGAAAAGCCAGAGGATCAAGGCCGAGGAACTGGCCGAGGAACGTTTGCTCGACCTGCTCCTGCCAGGAGAGAAAAACCTGGAGGACGCCAAAGATGGTAGCAGCACAACTCGCGACAAACTTCGCCGTTTGTTGCGCATGGGCGAACTGAGTGAACGCATGGTCGAGATAGAAATTAAGGATACCCAGATGCCGAGCATGCAGGTGTTCGGCCCTCAAGGTCCCGAGGAGATGGGCTTCAATATCAAGGAAATGTTCGGCAATATCTTTCCGCAGAAAACCAGGCGTCGGCGCATGAAGGTGTCCGAAGCTCAGGAAATGCTGATTGAAACCGAGGCAGAAAAGTTGGTGGATATGGACAAGGTCCAGACCCTTGCCAAGGAACGCACCGAGCAGAACGGCATCATCTTTATCGATGAGATCGACAAAATAGCCAGCCGCGAAGGCGGTCACGGCCCGGAAGTCTCTCGTGAAGGGGTGCAGCGCGATATTTTGCCGATTGTCGAAGGAAGTACGGTCAACACCAAGTATGGCCCGGTCAAAACCGATCATATCCTTTTTATCGCGGCCGGCGCATTTCATGTCGCCAAGCCCTCGGATCTGATCCCGGAATTGCAGGGGCGTTTTCCGATCCGGGTGGAACTTGAGAGCCTTGAAGAAGCTGATCTTTTCAGGATCCTGACCGAGCCGCACAACGCCCTGATTCGCCAGTACCAGGCGCTTCTGGCAACCGAAGGCGTCGACCTGAAGTTCAGCGAGGACGCAATCCGGGAGATTGCGAAAACCGCGGCCAGGGTCAATGAGCGTACCGAAAATATTGGTGCCAGGCGGTTGCACACGATCATGGAGACCCTGCTTGAGGAGTTGTCTTTCAACGCTCCGGAGCAAGCAAAAAAAAGTTTCTCTATCGATGCTGCTTTTGTTCGTGAGCGTCTTTCGGCCATTGCTGACAACGAAGACCTGTCGCGCTACATCCTTTAAAGTCATCTTCGGAAACAGGATACATCATGGAAGAACTGATCAAAAAAGCCAACGTCCTCATGGAAGCGCTGCCTTATATCAAGCGCTTTGCCAACAAGACCATTGTCATCAAGTATGGCGGCAATGCCATGGTGGAAGAGCATCTCAAAGAATCTTTCGCCAAGGATATCATCATGATGAAGTATATCGGTCTGAATCCGGTCGTGGTGCACGGCGGTGGTCCACAAATCGCCGACGTCATGGACAAGATGGGGCTTGAGTCCCATTTCGTGCGAGGCATGCGGGTCACCGACAGCGCAACCATGGATGTTGTGGAGATGGTCCTGGGCGGCCGGGTCAACAAGGAAATTGTCGCCAACATCAACCGTCACGGCGGGCGGGCTGTCGGTCTGACCGGTAAGGATGGCGACCTGATCACGGCCAGAAAGATGAAGATGACAGAGGTCAACCCCGATACCCTGACCCCCGAAATCATCGACATCGGTCTGGTCGGCGAGGTAGAAACGGTACGCCCCGAAATCATCAGGGCCCTGGAACAGAACAACTTCATTCCGGTGATTGCCCCGATCGGTGTCGGCAAAACCGGCGAAACCTACAATATCAATGCCGACCTGGTTGCCGGGCAGATAGCCGCAGCCCTCAAGGCGGAGAAGCTGATCCTGCTCACCGATATTGAAGGTGTCAAAAACAAGGCGGGCGAGCTGATTTCAACCATCGATGTCGGCGATGTCCAGTCGCTGATCGATGACGGCACGATCAGCGGCGGGATGATACCGAAGGTGACCTGTTGCCTGGATGCCGTTCACGCCGGTGTGCACAAGGCGCACATTATCGATGGCCGGGTTGAACACGCCTGCCTTCTCGAAATTTTCACCGACCTGGGGATTGGGACGGCGGTTGCAAAATTTCGCTGATGCGAAAGTTACAAACGTAGCTGTAGAGCTGTAAGCCGGAACCTTTTACTTTTCACTTTTCACTTTTCACTTTTTACGGGTAACCGCCATGAATACTTCTGCAGACTGGATCAAAAGAGCAGACAAACACGTTATGAAAACCTACGGGCGCTACCCGATCGTTGCCGCACGCGGCGAGGGCTGTCGGTTGTGGGATGTGGAGGGCAAGGTCTATCTCGACTTCCTCGCAGGAGTGGCAGTCAACAATCTCGGTCACTGTCACCCCAGGGTGGTCGCTGCCCTGCAGGAGCAGGCCGGACGCCTGTTGCACTGTTCCAACTACTACCATATCCCCCAGCAGATCGAGTTGGCGGAATGGCTCTGCGAGCATTCCTTTGCCGATCAGGTTTTCTTCTGCAACTCGGGCGCCGAAGCCAACGAGGCGGCGATGAAACTGGTCCGCAAGTACAGCCGCGAGAGATACGGCGAAAACCGGTTTGACGTCATCACCGCGCTGGCCTCCTTTCATGGCCGCACCATAGGCACCATCAGTGCCACCGGCCAGGACAAGGTCAAGACCGGCTTCAACCCGATGGTTCCCGGCTTCAGCTACGTGCCATTCGGCGACCCGCAGGCAATGCGTCGGGCCATCACGCCGAACATCTGTGCGGTCATGCTCGAGCCAGTACAGGGGGAGGGTGGGGTTAACGTATCGCCTCACGGCTATCTCAAGGCCGTTCGCGACATCTGTGACGAATTTGAGCTGTTGTTGGTCTACGATGAAGTCCAGGTCGGCTGCGGCAGAACCGGCACGCTCTGGGCCTATGAGCAGGAGGGGATAGCACCGGACATCCTGACTCTGGCCAAAGCCCTGGCAGGAGGTCCGCCGGTTGGGGCCATGCTGACCACCGCGGCGTTGGGTGCAATCCTCTCTCCGGGATCTCACGGCTCCACCTTCGGTGGCAACCCGTTGATCTGCTCGGCAGCCCTGGCAACCATGCGGACCATGGTCGAAGAGGGCATCCTTGATAACTGCCGGGAAATGGGGGCCTACCTGACCGGTCAGCTTGAAAAATTGCAGACCAAATACACCTTTATCAAACAGGTTCGCGGCCGTGGCCTGATCATCGGTATGGAACTGGATATCGAGGGCGGACCATTGGTGACAGCTGCCATGGAGAGGGGCCTGCTGATCAACTGCACGGTTGGCAATGTCTTGCGCTTTCTGCCGCCCCTGATCGTCAGTCGGACAGAAATTGATGAGGCGATGCATATCCTCGATGCAGTTCTGGCGACTGTTGACACAACGGAACCTGCCAGCTGATAGTTGGACAATTCTAAGGAGAAACTACTGTGAATAAAGATTTTCTCTGCCTCAGCGACTGGAGCCTGGAAGCTCTGGAAAAAATCTTTGCGCTGACCAGCGACCTGAAATCCAGGCATAAGGCCGGTTTGCAACATCACCTGCTGCTTGGCAAGACACTTGGCATGATCTTCGAGAAGAGTTCGACACGCACCCGGGTTTCCTTTGAAGCGGGCATGTTCCATCTGGGCGGGCACGCACTTTTCCTGGCCGCCGGCAACACCCAGATGGGGCGTGGCGAGCCGATCAGTGACACCGCGCGCTGCATGTCACGTTACGTCGATGGCGTCATGATCCGCACTTTCTCGCAGGATGCTGTTGAAGAGTTCGCCGGCTACAGTTCCGTGCCGGTCATCAATGGCCTGAGCGATCTTTATCACCCTTGCCAGGTGATGGCCGATCTTTTCACCGTCATGGAGCACAGGAAGAACTACCGCGAGCTCTCCTATTGCTGGATCGGTGACGGCAACAACATGGCCAACAGCTGGATCAACGCGGCCGCCGTCTTTGGTTTCGAATTGCGCGTGGCGACGCCGGCAGGCTATGAACCGGACACCATGGTCAAAGAGCGGGCTGCCGAAGCCGGCGCCAACATCATCTATACCAACGATCCCGCCGAAGCCGCCCGAGGCGCCCAGGTCCTGAACACCGATGTCTGGGCCAGCATGGGGCAGGAGGCGGAGCAGCAGGAACGTGCCAGGGCGTTTGCCGGTTACCAGATCAATATGAACCTGCTCGGTCTGGCTGACCCTGAATGCGTGGTCATGCACTGCCTGCCCGCTCACCGCGATGAAGAGATCACCGACGAGGTCATGGAGAGCCGTCATGCGATTATCTTCGATGAAGCCGAGAATCGCCTGCACGTACAGAAAGCCATCATGGCGACATTGATGGGGTGATTTTTGGGAAACTGTATTCCGGATTTGACATGAACATTATCTGCCCGCATTGTAATTTTTCCAAAACGGTTGACCCGGTCAGAATCCCGGATCGTCCGGTCCGGGTGAACTGCCCGAAGTGCAGCAAGGCCTTTACCCTTGACAAGTCGGAACTTCCCGGCAACACGACTGTCCCGGCAATGTTGACTCGCCCAGATGAGCAGATCACCTGCCCGGCCTGTGGTCTTGCCCAGTCTCAAAGTGATAGATGTTCAGGATGTGGCGTTATCTACGCAAAGTTTCAAATCAGGCAGATGGAAAACGGCGCCGGAACCCAGGACGCAGCGACAGTGAATAGAAACCTCGCAGGGCAGCACTCTCAGGCAGAGCACCCGAATCCCGGCCTGCAACCGAAAGCAGGCTTCTGGATCCGTGTTGTGGCCTCTCTGATTGATTCCTGCCTGCTGTTTGCGGTGCAGTTTGTGCTCAGTCTGATGATTGGACTGATTGTCGGACTGCTGGGCATTGCCGCTGAGGGGGATCCGGGTGTCAACCTGGTTATCTGGATGTTCGGTGTCTCACTCAGTATCTGTTACGCGGTCTTCTTTACCGGTTACTGCGGGCAGACACCAGGCAAAATGGCGCTGCGCATCAAGGTCATTCGCATCGACGGCAGTTCGATTACCTATGGTCGAGCTGCGCTCCGCGAGATTCCAGGTAAATTCATTTCCGGCATTCTGCTCGGTATCGGTTACCTCATGGTTGCTTTCGACAGCCAGAAACAGGGGCTGCACGACAAAATTGCCGATACTTATGTGATAAAATTATAGGTCAAAGGAACAGGGTTCAGGGTCAGGGGCTTACCATGGACCTTTAACCCTGAACCATTCATCAATCAAAGGAGCATTCGATCAATGAGCAAAAAAGGAACCGTCAAAAAAGTTGTCCTTGCCTACTCGGGAGGGCTTGATACTTCGATCATTCTCAAATGGCTGATCGAAGAATATGATTGCGAAGTGATTGCTTACTCGGCCGACCTCGGCCAGGGCGAAGAGCTCGATGGTATCCCGAAGAAGGCCAAGGACACCGGTGCCAGCCGTTGCCATATCCTCGACCTGAAGGAGGAATTTGCCGGCGATTTCGTCTTCCCGATGTTCCGCGCCAATGCCATCTACGAAGGGCGCTATTTCCTTGGCACCTCAATCGCCCGGCCGCTGATCGCCAAGGCGCAGATGGATATTGCCCGTCAGGAAGGTGCCGACGCGGTCTCGCATGGTGCCACCGGCAAGGGCAACGATCAGGTCCGCTTCGAGATTGCCTATTATCATTTCGACCCGGCGATCAAGGTGATCGCGCCCTGGCGCGAGTGGGATATGAAGAGCCGCACGGCGCTGGAGAATTACGCCAGGCAGCATGGCATCCCGGTGCCGACCAGCAAGAAATTTCCCTGGAGCTCCGACCGCAACCTGCTGCATATCTCCTTCGAGGGTGACATTCTCGAGAACCCCTGGGCCGAGGCCCCCGAACAGATGTACGTGCTGACCGTGCGTCCCGAGGATGCTCCCGACCAGCCGGAATATGTCGAGGTTGAGTTTGAGAAGGGTGATGCCGTCGCTGTCAACGGTGAACGGCTGTCGCCGGCTAAACTGCTCGCCAGGCTCAACGAGATTGGCGGACGGCACGGTATCGGACGGGTCGATCTGCTCGAGAATCGCTTTGTCGGCATGAAGAGTCGAGGCGTTTACGAGACCCCCGGCGGCACCATTCTCGAAGAGGCGCACCGGGCCGTGGAATCGATCACCATGGACCGCGAAGTCATGCACCTGCGCGACTCGCTGGTGCCGCGCTACGCCAGCATGATCTACAACGGCTTCTGGTTCTCTCCCGAGCGACGGGTCCTGCAGGCGCTGATCGACGAGTCGCAGCAGACCGTCAACGGCAAGGCCCGTATCAAGCTCTACAAGGGACACTGCCGCGTGGTCGGCCGCGATTCGGCTACTGACAGCCTGTTTAACGTCGACTTCGCCACCTTCGAAGCGGATGAAGTCTACAACCAGGCAGACGCCGAGGGCTTCATCAAGCTCAATGCCTTACGCATGCGCATCGCGGCGATTCAGAGGGTGGCGAAGAAATAGGGTAAAAGGCTAAAGGTAAAAGGTGAAGGGGTTTTACCCCTCACTTTGAACCATATTTATGGAATTTAAAAAACAATCGATCAAAACCTCTGTCGTCGCCTGCATTATCGACGAGCAGAGACGTGTGCTGCTGACCCGGCGCTGTATCGAGCCGTTCTGTGGTCAGTGGGTCATGCCAGGTGGCAAGGTTGATCACGGTGAAACATTGCTGGAAGCGTTGCACCGCGAGGTGCACGAAGAGGTTGGGATCGAGGTTCATATTGACAGGTTGCTGGATGTTTATGAGCACGTTGCCTGTGGCGACAACGAAGACCATTACGTGATCCTCTACTATCGGGCGCATCCTTTGACAGCCGAGCTGTCACTGAATATTTCAGAAGTCACCGAAGCCGACTGGGTTCCGGAAAGCCAGCTAAGGACCTATGATATGACGCCCGGCACCCGGCATATTCTGGCCCAGGTTTACCCTGGCGCCCTGCCGGATTCAGGTGAGCCGGGCGACGAGTTGGCCAGTCGGGGCCAGGTCGGAACTGTGTGTCAATCACCCTGAAATGGCTGCAGTTCCAGGGATGAATGTAAAGCGGAAGGGACTTTTAATATGACCAGCAAGCTCTGGGCCGGACGTTTCACCCAGCCGACCGATGTTTTTGTCGAAGAATTCACTGCTTCGATCAACTTTGATCAGCGTCTGTACCGCTATGACATCCTCGGCTCAGTCACTCATGCCAGGATGCTTGCCCGGCAGGGAATCATCGCAGAGCAGGAAGCCGGGGCGATTGTTCAGGGGCTTAATGAAATCCTCGAAGAAATCGAGGCAGGAAAATTTGTCTTTTCGGTTGCCCGTGAAGATATCCATATGAATATCGAAGCGCGCCTGATCGAAAAGATCGGTGTGGTCGGCGGCAAGCTGCACACCGCCCGCTCACGCAACGACCAGGTTGCCCTGGATGTGCGCCTCTACCTGCGTGACGAAGTTGATGCCATCGCCGGAGGACTCAAAAAATTACGGTCCGCTCTGCTGGATCAGGCGGAGGCCAATCTCGATGTCATCATGCCAGGCTATACTCACCTGCAGACAGCCCAACCGGTTCTCTTTGCCCATCACATGCTGGCTTATGTCGAGATGCTGGTACGGGATGCCGGTCGTTTGCATGACCTGCGCAGAAGGCTCAACCTGATGCCGCTTGGTGCCGGCGCCCTGGCGGGGACAACTTTTCCTATCGATCGCGAATGGATTGCCGAACAGCTCGGCTTTGCCGGTGTGACGAGAAACAGCCTCGACTCGGTCTCCGATCGCGACTTCGTCCTGGAATTCTGTAGCTTTGCTTCGATTATGATGATGCATCTGTCGCGGCTTTCCGAGGAACTGATCCTGTGGTCGAGCGCCGACTTTGCTTTCATCGAACTCTCCGACGGTTTCTGCACCGGCAGCTCCATCATGCCGCAGAAAAAAAATCCTGACGTGCCGGAGCTGGTGCGTGGCAAAACCGGCCGGGTCTATGGCAACCTGGTCAGTCTGCTGACCCTGATGAAGTCACTGCCGCTGGCTTACAACAAAGATATGCAGGAAGACAAGGAGCCATTGTTCGACACCATTGACACGGTGCGCGGTTCTCTGAAGGTGTTTGCCGAAATGATCGCTGAAATGGCTGTTAACCCGGAGCGGATGCGGATTGCAGCCGGGCGCGGCTTCTCCACCGCGACCGATATTGCCGATTACCTGGTGCGTAAGGGAATGCCGTTCCGCAATGCTCACGAAGTGGTCGGCAAAACCGTGCGCTATTGTGTTGAAAATGGCAAAGACATCCCGGCCCTGACCCTGCAGGAGTTCCAGAAATTCTCTGCCGACATTGATGGCGACATCTTTGATTATGTCACGCTTGAGGCCTCTGTGAATGCCCGCAAGGCGACCGGAGGCACAGCCCGTTCGGCCGTCGAAAAAGAAATCACTCTTGCTCGCCTGGCTCAGAAGGAAAGCAAACAATGAAGATGACCAGTGGGTTGCAACCTTTAAGGCCCGCAGTGTTTTGTATCCCAAGACTCGCGTTCCTCATCACACTCAGCCTGGTGCTAATCACGATGAGTACTGCCTGCGGCAAGAAAGGCCCGGTACGTCCGAAACTTGACACTCTTCCCGAGGCCCCGCAGGAAGTGACCCTGCAGCAGCAGGGCAATCTCTTTTTGCTTGGCTGGGAAATCCCATCGGCTGTCAGGAAAGGCAGTGGTGATGTAGACTTGAGGGAATACCGCATCAAGCGCCTGCAATATGATGCGGCCGACGGCTGCCCGACCTGTCGTGAGCCACAGGACGAAGTGGCGGAACTTGAAGTCAGGTATCCCGCTCCCGGACAGCGCATCGGCGATCGTCTGTACTGGCGTGATCTGGATGTCCGTCTTGACAGCGGTTACCGCTACGCCATCGTGCCTGTGACCGTTGGCGGGATCGAGGGCTCGACCGCCATGATACATCTGACCGCACAACAACCGCCACCGCCGCCGACCTCTTTGCAGGTTGAAGCCGGCGATGCACAGGTTACGGTGCAATGGATCGCTCCAACACTTTCTGCGGAGATGGCGCTGGTCGGTTATAACCTGTACCGCCGACAGGATGACAGGCCCTTCCCGATGGTTCCCGTCAACCTCGAGCCTTTGCAGAAGACCCTGCTGTTGGATCGCGGTCTTGATAATGGACGGCCCTATGAATACCGTGTCAGTTCAGTGGTCCGGGTCGGTGAGCAACGGCTGGAAAGCATGGCGGGTCCGGGTGTTGTAGCGACGCCGCAGGAGAAACGCTGATACGCCCTTTACAAGGGCCTGAGGCTATGTTAGGTAGGTATTTTGATGCGTACACATCGATTGATTTTTCATATCCACCGCTAAGGAGAAAGTCATGTTCAGTGGATCCATGGTAGCCATCGTCACCCCTTTCGACAAGCAGGGCCAATTCGCCGAAGAGACCTATCGCCAGTTGATAGAATTCCAGATTGAAAACGGCACCGATGTCATCGTCCCCTGTGGGACGACCGGCGAATCAGCAACCCTCGATTTTGATGAGCATGAATACGTCATCAAGGTTTGCCTCGATCAGGTCAACAAGCGGATTCCGGTCATTGCTGGTACCGGCGCCAACAACACGACCGAAGCGATCCACCTGTCGAAAAATGCCAAGGCCATGGGTGCCGACGGCCTGTTGCTGGTTTGCCCTTACTACAACAAGCCGTCCCAGGAGGGAATTTATCAGCATTACAAGCGTCTCTCCGAAGAGGTCGCTCTCCCCCAGGTGCTCTATAATGTGCCGAGCCGCACCGGCGTCAATATGACCGCTGACACCACTGTGCGCCTGGCCGAGTTTGCCAACATCGTAGCGATCAAGGAGGCCTCCGGAGACCTCACCCAGGTTGGCCAGATCCTGGCCCGGGCCGGTGACAAGATTGATGTGATCTCCGGCGACGACTTTTTGACTTTTCCGATGATGTGCTGCGGCGCCAAGGGTGTTATCTCGGTGTCCGCTAACGCCATCCCAAAACAGGTCAAGGACATGGTCGAGGCGGTTTTGAACGGCGATACCATGATGGGCCGCAAGCTGCATCTCGAACTGCTCGAGTTTCACACCGCCATGTTTATCGAATCGAACCCGGTCCCGGTCAAAAAGACGCTGGAACTGATGGGCAAAATACAAGCGAATGTTCGATTGCCCCTGGTCGCCATGGGCGACGCGACGCTGGAGAAACTGAAGGCGGTGCTGGAGAAATATCAAATCATTTAAAACTAAGGTGTCAGGTTTCGGGGGGGCAGGTGTTGGCAATCGCTTGCTGACACCCAACACCGGAAATCCGATCCCCAGAGGTTTACACATGATCAAAGTTGCTGTTACCGGGGCCGCCGGCAGGATGGGCGGCCGTATCATTAGCCTGGTCACCGAGGCCGATGGACTGGCGGTGGCCGGAGCCGTGGAGATGGTCGGCCATGCCAGGCTCGGGGCCGATGCCGGGACCATCGCTGGTTGCGGCGAGCTCGGTGTCGCCATCACCGATTCCCTGGAACAGGCTCTGGCTGGCGCCGACGTGCTGATTGATTTTACATTCCCCGAGGTTACTCTGGCCAATGCTGCGGTCTGTGCACGACTGGGCAAGCAGATGGTGGTCGGTTCGACTGGTTTTACCCCGGAGCAGCGTGAAAAACTGACCGCATACGCCAGGGACATGTCGATCGTCTTCGCTCCGAATATGAGCGTCGGTGTCAACGTCTGCTTCAAGATCCTCAAGGACATCGCCCAGACCCTCGGCGACGGTTTCGACGTCGAGATCGTCGAACTGCATCACAACAAGAAGAAGGATTCACCGTCCGGCACCGCCGTACGTATGGGGGAGATCGTTGCTGACGCTCTCAATCGCGACTACAGCCAGGTTGCCAACTATCACCGCGAGGGGATGTGCGGTGAGCGCAGCAAGGAAGAGATCGGCATGCAAACCGTGCGAGGCGGCGATATTGTTGGCGAACACACGGTCTACTTTGTCGGCATGGGCGAACGCATCGAGCTGACCCACCGCGCCATGAACCGCGACATGTTTGCCCGTGGTGCATTACGTGCCGCCGCTTGGCTGGCTGGCAAACCGGCTGGTCTTTACGATATGCAGGATGTGCTCGGGCTTAAATAATCAGGCCAAGGTTTCAAGGAAAAAATCAGGGGAAATCGACACCTCTTCTCTCCTTTGGCCTTTATCAGTTGACCCTAAACCCTAAACCTTTATCCTTTTTCCCCATTTTGGAGGACTCGTTTTAATGGCACGTATCAACGACAACTACCTCAAACTCAAAGCAGGTTACCTTTTCCCCGAGATCGGTCGCAGGGTGCGTGAATTCTCCGCCGCCAACCCGCAGGCGAAGGTCATCCGCCTCGGCATCGGCGATGTCACGAGGCCTCTCGCGCCGGCAGTCCTCAGGGCCTTCCATGATGCCGTCGACGATCTCGGCACCACCGAGAACTTTGCCGGCTACGGTCCAGAGCAGGGCTACGAGTGGCTCTCCCAGGTGATCATCGAGCAGAGCTACAAGCCGCTCGGTGTCGACCTGAAGACCAACGAAATGTTTATTTCTGACGGCTCCAAGTGCGACTGCGCCAATATCCTCGATATCTTCGCCCTCGACAATGTGGTCGCCATAGGCGACCCGGTTTACCCGGTCTACAACGATACCAACGTCATGATCGGGCGCACCGGCGAAGCTGACGACAAAGGCTACTACAAGGGCATCATCTACTTGCCCTGCGTCGAGGAGAACGGCTTCGTTCCGGCGCTGCCTAAGAAGAGGGTCGATATCATCTACCTCTGTTCGCCGAACAACCCGACTGGCACCGTCGCCACCAAAGCGCAGTTGAAGGAATGGGTCGACTATGCCAACCGGAGCGGCGCCATCATCTTCTTCGACGCAGCCTATGAGGCGTTCATTACAACTCCGGGTATCCCCCATTCGATCTATGAGATCGAGGGTGCCAGAAGTTGCGCCATCGAGTTCCGTTCCTTCTCCAAGACCGCTGGCTTCACCGGTGTGCGCTGCGGCCTGGTGGTTGTTCCCGAGCAGTTGATGGGCACCACTGCCACGGGTGAGAAATACAGTTTTAACAAGCTCTGGAACCGCCGCACCACCACCAAGTTCAATGGTGCCTCCTACCCGGTGCAGAAAGCCGCCGCCGCAGTCTATTCCGAGCAGGGCTGGAAGGAGACCAAGGAGATCATCGACTACTACATGGACAACGCCCGTATCATCCGCGAGGGGCTCAAGCAAGCCGGCATCACCTGCTACGGAGGTGTCGATGCCCCCTACATCTGGTTGAAGACTCCAGGAGGGCTGACCAGCTGGGACTTCTTTGACAAGTTGCTCAACGAGTGTCACGTGGTCGGCACTCCCGGGAGTGGTTTCGGCCCTTCCGGCGAGGGATACTTTCGGCTTTCGGCCTTCGGTGACAAGGATAAGGTTATCGAGGCTGTGGAACGTATCAAGAAGAAGTGGGGCAGGTAACTGTTTGTTTTAAGTAAAAAGGCAACCTCATCGGTTGCCTTTTTTATCAAGTTGCAGAACACTCTAAGCCACTGAAACAGTCAAGACACCAACCTGCTCGATCCTCGCTTCAAGCTTGTCCCCACTGCAGATCCTGCCGACTCCTGCCGGGGTTCCGGTGAGCAGAACGTCGCCTTCCTCCAGAATGAAATAAGCGGAAACCGCCGCGATCAACTCAGCGACCGTGCGCATCATGTCCCTGCTGTTGCCTTCCTGGCGCAATTGTCCGTTCACGATCAGCTGAAGCTGCAGATTTTGCGGATCCGCCACCTGGCTGGCCGGCACGAAGGACGACAGGGGACAGGATGTGTCAAATGCTTTGGCGATTTCCCAGGGCAGTCCCTTTTCCTTCTGAGCGTTTTGCACGTCGCGGAGCGTCAGGTCCAGAGCTACGGCGTAACCGCTGACGTGGTCAAGGGCCTGCGTGGCATCGATCCCTTTTGCGGCTTTGCCGATTAAAACCGCGAGCTCGATCTCATGATGGCAATCTCTGGAATAACTTGGAATGACTACTACTCCTCCTGACGCAACAATTGAGCTGGCCGGCTTTATAAAGATAACCGGTTTGTCCGGCGTCTGGTTGCCAAGTTCCTTAATGTGTTCGGCGTAGTTGCGGCCGATGCAGGCGATCTTCCCGACCGGGATGTCGTGTCCGTCGAGACTCACTGTATGCATATTTGCCTCCATGCAGAGTGTGAAATGTTGAGAACCGCAGAATACAGAATACTGGAGTTAGTATACAGGGGGAATTATTCTTTCGGTAAATATTTTGATCGCAACATGCTATGATAATGAGGTTTTCTCTGTGTCTCTGTGACCAAATGCGGCGGCAAGACAGTTTGCCTGGCGTCTCAGCACTGAACGAGGATTCTGATGCTCCTGCCGATCGGTGACGTTCCCAATCCGAAAACAACTCCGTACATCAACTGGCTGTTGATCGGCATCAATATTGCCGTGTTCGTCGTCGTTACGCTGCCTTTGAGTGCAACCCGGCCCGATCCCAACGACCCGGTATTGCTTGAATATCTGAGGATTCTCGCTGGACGGGGTGACTTGCCGGTGCAATTGATTTACAACCAGGTCTCGGCTTACGACCTGGTGGTCTTCAAGTACGGCTTCCGGCCGGCCGATTTTTCTCTGCTGAGCCTGTTTACGGCGATGTTCCTGCACGCGAGTTGGATGCACCTTGCCGGCAATATGCTGTTTCTGTGGATTTATGGCGACAATGTTGAGCACCGCCTTGGCCACGTCGGTTATCTGCTGGCTTATCTCGGCGCCGGTCTGTTTGCGACCCTGTTTTTCGGTATGTTCGTCCCGAATTCACCGATCCCGATGCTCGGTGCTTCGGGAGCGATCTCCGGGGTGCTCGGCTTGTATTTTCTATGGTTCCCGCGCAACCAGATCAAGGTGTTTGTTTTCCTTTTCCCCTTGATCATGACCACTTTCCTGATTCCGGCGCGAATCGTGTTGGGGGTTTATCTGGTCATCGATAATATCCTGCCCTTCCTGACGAGTCCGGCGGAAGGAAGCGGCGTCGCTCATGGGGCGCATATCGGTGGATTTCTAGCTGGTCTTGGTCTCGCCCTTGCTGTTGACCGTTGGCCTCGGGTCTTGCGGAAAGAGGCCCCTGCTCCCGGCCTCAAGCCCAAACGGACCGACCTCACCGACGCCGTGACGGACATTGCGCAGGCCATATATCGTCATGATCTGGCACATGCGGCCGCCCGTTTCTCAGAACTGGACAGTCGCAGTCAGCGCAACCTGCTGTCGACGGCCGATATTCATACTATCGGCGAGTATCTGTTGAACAGCGGCGCTGCGACGCAGGCCTTGACCGTGTTCCGGCGGCTGATTGCCGAACGACCCGGCGATACAAATCTGGATCGGGCCTACCTGGGCGCGGGGCGAGCGATGCTGCTCAAGGATCGTTGTGAAACCGCCGCCTGGCACTACTTCCTGGCCGCCATCGATCTGGCACAAACTCCTGATGTTGCCGACGAAGCCCGTCGTTATATGAAGATGATTAAGGGCAGAGCGGACAATTGAGAGGCTTCAGATCGTAGCTCATAGTGCCCGGAACGACGAGTGAAAAGTCAAAACAGTTGAGTCAAGATTTTCGAGGTCTGGTTGAAGAAACCCTTTGCTGATAGAATCAAGCCAGAACCCAAAACCCCGAACCCAGAGCCCATAACCCAGAACCTATTATGCCCAACTATTTCCACTACGACCCACCCCTGTACCGGCCACCGAGTGAAGCGCACAGTCAGATCTTCCAGATCACTCTGGGCTGTTCCCAGAACCATTGCACCTTTTGTGGAATGTACAAAACCAAGCAGTTCAAAGTGCGCCCCGTTGAAGAGATCAGAGCCGAAATCGCAAGGATTCCGGTTTCTCATCGTGGTTATGTGCAGCGGGTCTTCCTGGCTGACGGTGACGCTCTGATCTACCCTCAAGCCGGTCTGGTTGAAATCCTCGCGCTCTTGACCGTGAGTTTTCCCGGGCTGACGCGGGTCGGTATTTATGCTTCACCTAACAGCCTGAAGAGTAAATCTGTTGAAGAGTTGGCGTTGCTGCGTGAAAAGAAGCTGCGGATACTTTACTTCGGCCTGGAAAGTGGTGATGAACAGACCTTGTCAGCTATTAACAAGGGGTTTGCGCCGGGTGTGATGCTGGATTTGTGCCGCAAAGCTCACCAAGCCGGCATGAAGCTCTCAGTGACCGCAATCCTCGGTCTGGCAGGACAGGAGCGCAGCCGGCAACATGCACGAGCCACGGCGCAATGGATCACGCAACTTTCGCCAGCATATTTTTCTCTCTTAACCATGTTCCATCGCCACAACGATGATTTTCTGCGCTCGCTTATCTTGCAGACCAACGGTGGTATTATCGAGGAGACTCTGGAAATTGTCCGTCATCTTGCCCCGCAAAAAACCATTCTGCGCTCCAACCATGTCTCCAACATTCTAAACCTGGCTGGTTCTTATCCCAAGGATCGTGAGAGAATAATTGCGTTGGCGGAAAGGGCTTTGTTACAGGCGAAGCAGCATCCGGATTGGTTTAATGAGGTGCCGGATTATTCGGAAGAGAATTTTTGACGAATCGCGGGGGTGGAAAGAGCGGAACGAGGGACGCGAAAAGTCAAAACAATTCAGCCACAGATAAAATCTGATCATTTCTGAATTAAATGACTGGGGCAAGAACAACATAAGTAAGTACATGATATAAAACAATAGTTCTTATTAAAAAAAGCACCCGATATTTGTTACCCTTAGCCTGGTCATTTCCTTAGTGTAATTATTTCACTATCAACGGGCGGCCATTTTCTTGTATGTCAGAGTCAGCAAGAATTCCGCATTGCTGCCAATCTGACCACCCCAGAACAATGTAGTAATAAGCAGCAAAAAGCCCCGCGGAAATCCGCGGGGCTTTTTGCTAATCAATGTAAAGAGAGACCTTACATTTTGCGTACATTTGACGACTGGGGGCCTTTCTGGCCTTGAGTGACATCAAAATTCACTCTGTCCCCCTCGGCAAGAGACTTGAAACCGTCGCCTTGGACTTCAGAGAAGTGTACGAACACATCCGGTCCGTTGTCCTGCTCGATAAAACCAAAACCTTTTGCATCGTTGAACCACTTCACAGTACCTTCAGCCATTTTTAACTCCATGTTCCCCTGCGGGAACGTTTTGGTTGTGCAACCATATCTGCTTAAAAATAAAAAACACGCAACCATAAAAGGTCTGCGTGGCATATTCGTGACTGATTAACTTTTAATCTCGTCTAACAAACTATCTCTGCACAAACGTTTAAGATTTGTGACCGTACCACGGACACAAAGTTTGTACAAGGTTAATATCCTCTTCGAGTTAACCTCCTGCCCTCATGGTCAATTTATCAGCCATCGTAACATTAATAATCAAAGAACAATAAGTAGAACATTTTCTTACTGAACACGACTGTCAGGACGGATTAAAGGTGGGATCAGATTTTTAAATGTCAGGTTTAGTAGGGATTCAGGACTCAGGCAAAGCCAGCCGATTTTAACCTCTGAGATTCAATAACGTAACTTATAAGACATCCATGATTTTGACCTGCCTAGCAAATTAATGTAAATTGTCGGTGTCTTAATTTATGTAGCAATTCGGTTCGACTCTACTGTTGTCAGTAGCAACTGCAAATGATTCCGGAGAAGGTATATGTCTAAATCAAAAAAAATTCTCATTGCCGACGATCAGTTGTTTGACATCAAGTTACTGGTGGATTTGTGCACAAATCTGGGGCATGACACTGTTACGGCCAGAAACGGCCGTGAGGCTGTGGAGATTGCCCGCATTGAACGTCCAGACTGCATCCTGATGGACGTGATAATGCCAGAGATGGATGGCCTTGAGGCAACTAAAAATCTGAAAAAGGATATGGACACAGCCCATATTCCAGTCATTATGATCAGTGCTCTCGATTCCAGGAATGATCGACTGGCTGGCATAGCCATCGGGGCCGATGATTTCCTGACCAAGCCTATCGACAGTGAGGAACTGGCTCTGCGGCTCAGAAACAACCTTCGCAACAAGGAGTTTCATGACTTTCTGGAAGAGCATAAACGGCTCTTGGAAAAGCAGGTGGAAGAGCGAACCAGGTGGTTACGGGAGGGTTATGTTGATACCATCCACCGACTGGTGATGGCTTCAGAATTCAAGGATGAGGACACCGGCGCACATATCAATCGGATCAGTTATTACACCCGGGAGATCGCTGAAGCCTGTAACCTTGGCAGCGAGTTCGTCGAGAGCATCTTTTATGCCTCGCCGATGCATGATATCGGTAAGGTGGCCATTCCTGATTCTATCCAGCGGAAACCGGGACCTCTGGATGCCTCGGAGTGGCAGGTTATGAAGACTCATACAACCATCGGCGCCGAGATTCTGGAAGGTTCAAATTCTCCGTATCTGCAGATGGCAGTGGATATCGCCAAACACCACCATGAGCGCTGGGACGGCAAGGGCTACCCAGACGGCCTGAAGGGTGAAGAAATACCCCTCACCGCACGGATCATGAATATTTGTGACCAGTATGATGCCCTCAGAAGTGAGCGACCCTACAAACCGGCTTTTGATCATGAGAAGAGCTGCTCCGTCATTCTGGTCGGGAGCGATCGTACCTCGCCAGAACATTTTGACCCTGAGGTTCTGGAGGTTTTTAGAAAATCTCGCGGAAGATTTGCCGAAATCTATAAAGAGTTGAGGGCTTGACGACCATTCAAAACGGTGGAGAGTGTTCCGCCTTGACTCGGGTATTACCATAAATCACCATCTATAAAACACGGAAGCCCTCAGTCTTTGGCTCGATCAGCAGTGGCTTTATTATTTTGGCCTACCCTTTCTTGCCTTCCGAACAAAACCACAACTTATTTCCCTCGCTGTCGAGAAAGGCGCCGATCGGATTGTCGCCGTACACGGCTACCGGATCGGAGATCGTGACGCCCCGCTCGAGCAAGGTTTTTTCAGTCGCATATGAATCCTTCACCTCCAAGGTAATGCGAGGGTTCAACTCTTTGGTTGGTTTCCCATACCACTCCTCTTCCGGCTTAAGAAGCAGGATGACATCGCCAACCATAACGGCCATATCCATCTTGCGAATGCTTTCGGGGGGAAGACCGAGCGTTTCTGTGTAAAAACGCTTTGCACGCGCCGCGTCCGTTACAGCCAGGGATACGGCTTTAACTTGGACAAATCCTATATCATTTTTGGTATCTGCGGTCATAGAAGCTCCTTAGCTGGCAGGAAATTGTTCTTTCAGACATCGCAACTGCGTCTCTGAAAACAGGGATGTGACACAATAGCATTGTACCATTGTCCTTCGGTTTTGACTTTGATGTCCGCATTCCTCGTGCCTCGTCCCGCGTCCCTCCAGGCGAAGCTTGGTCTAAAACGGAAACAACAGCGGAATCATCAAAGTCGCAATAATCCAGACCATAATGTTAAGAGGGGCACCAACTTTGGTGTAATCTAAAAACTTGTAGCCCCCCGGACCCATGACCAGAGCGTTGGACTGGTGGCTGATAGGGGTCATGAAGCACATCGAGGCGGCAACGGCGACTGCCATGAAGAAGGGTTGTGGTGATACGGCCATGTCGATGGCGGTATTGTAGGCAATCGGTGCTACCAGCACAGCTGCGGCAGCGTGGCTCATGACTTCAGTGAGACAGAAGGTAATCAGGAAAACCGCCCCGAGAACGATCCAGGGTCCGTACGAGCCAACCCCCTCGATAATCATGCCAGCCAGCAGTCCAGCAGCGCCACTGTTCTGCATGGCATGACCAAGCGGCAGAGTCCCGGCAATCAGCATGAGGATTGGCCAGTCGATGCTGTCGTAGGCTTCCTTGATGGTTATGCAGCGGGTCAGAACCATGATGAGGGCGCCGAGAGTGGCGGCAATCACGATCGGTGTCATGCCGGTCACGCTTAACATGATGACCCCGAGAAGGGTTGCGACGGCAATCGGCGCACGACGCGGGCGGTAGGAGACCGGATCGACCCCACCCAGAACCAGAAAACCATGCTCCTGACCGAGATGACGCACTTTCTCTTCCGGACCCTGCAACAACAGCACATCGCCAAAACGCAAAATGACGTGATCAACTTTTTTGACAACCGGGGCACCGCTGCGCCAGATGGCCAGCACTCTCAAACCGTGAGTATCGGCAAAGCGTTCCTGGCGCAAAGTCTTGCCGACCATGTCACTGGTTGTCGTCAGGGAGGCTTCGACGACAACGATCTTCTGGTCCGATGTGTCGGGCAGCGGGTTGTCCCGCTCAGGCACTACGGCGATCCCTTTCTCTTTTCTAACCTTGAGAATCCCTTCCGGATTCCCTTCCAGAAAGAGGATGTCACCAGCATATAGCTTTTGGTTGCGTCTCGGCTGGGGGAATTGCTGCCGATTACGCAATAGAGCGCGGACCTTCATGTTGAGCTCACGCTCCAGCATGCTCTGGCTGATGGTTCTGCCATGCAGTGGCGAGCCTTCGAGAATCTCGATCTCAGTGATGTATTCCTTGACCTGGTAGGCCTCGGTCAAAGTTCCCGCCTTGCGCGTGGGAAGCAGCTTGTGGCCGAACAGGGCCATGTAGCTGATACCACAGGCAAGCAGGATCACACCGAGCGGCGTGAAATCGAACATGCTGAAACTCTCGCCGGTATATTGCAGAAGCAGCGCGTTGATCAGGATGTTCGGCGGGGTACCGATCAGGGTGCAGACGCCGCCAAGCAGTGAGCCGAAGGCGAGCGGGATGAGCAGCTTGCTTGCCGGGAGTTTGGCTTTGCGAGCCATCGTGATAACGACGGGCATAAGAACGGCTGTTGCACCGATGTTGTTAATGAAGGCCGAGAAGAAAGCGACCACCCCCATGATCGCGGCGATCATCAGCGACTGGTTATGACCGGTCATTCGGATCAGGTGCTCGCCGAGGGTTGAGATCGCTCCGGTATAGGAAATACCGGCACCCAGAACGAACATGGCGGCAACGGTTATAACGGCAGGATTACTGAACCCGGAAAAAGCCTCTTCAGGAGTCACCAGCCCGGTCAGGGCCACGGCCAGAAGCACCATGAGGCTGACCAGATCCATGCGGATCCATTCCGTGGCAAACAGGATGATGGCAATCAACAGGATCAGAAGCGTGAGGGTGATTTCCATGCAAAACCCTGGAGGAATTGAGGATAAGTGGTTCCCGGGTGACAGTCAGTTGTCAGCTGTTACCATTCTACTTAATATTACATTAACCTCAAGGGCTGAATGCTCGTGCGGCTGCGTGGGGATCGGAGCAGGCCAGAATTGCCGAAATCAGGGCGATGCCGCTGGCTCCAGCCTGATGAACCACGACGGCTCTTGACGGTGTTATACCGCCGAGTGCGAAAACCGGCAATGAGCTGATCTGACACGCCTCGGCCAGGGCAGCAAGACCCTGGGGTGGTCCAAAGGCCGCTTTGGAGGGGGTTGCGTAAACCGGACCGAAGGTCACAAAGTCTGCACCGAGTTCAGCTGCAAGCCTGACTTCTGTTTCGTTATGGGTGGAGACACCGATCAGAAGGTCCGGACCGATTCTCTGCCGGACGATGTCGGTCGGCAGGGAGTGCCCACCGAGGTGCACACCGTCTGCATGCACAGCCAGGGCGACATCGACGCGATCGTTGATCAGCAGGCGGGCACCATAGATGTCGGTCAGCTTTCTCAGTTGCCGGGCAAGAGGCAGGATCTGGTCCGCTGATAAGTCTTTCTCACGCAACTGAACGGCCTTAACACCACCTTTGAGGGCCGACTCAATGGCCGAAAGCAGGCTGTGCCCGGCCGTAACCTGGTGACGATCGGTGATCAGGTAGAGATCGAAATCGATACCGTGAACAGAGTTCAATTGTGTCACCCTGCTTGAAATGGCTGCCTGGTGAGAAAGGCTTCGTCCCAGTCTTTCCAGACCGGATCGTAACCTCGGGTGCGCAGAATTCCCGCGATCTCGGCCGGCGTGCGGTCGTCGTCGATGGCGAACTGTTCCGTTGCAGAGTTTTTTTCGGCATAGCCGCCCGGAGCCGTACATGATCCGGCACTCATCTGGGTGATGCCGAGAGGCAGCAGGTTGTCGCGCAGCTCGGCGCTCTCCCGGGTGGAAAGCACCAACCCCGCATCGTGCAGCAGCAGGCGCATGGCGCATAGCAGTTGCACAAATTTTCGGTCGGAAACCGGATTGAGCGGCTGGAAGCCCCCTTCGGCCGGACGTAGCCGCGGGAAGGAGACACTCAGCAGGGTGCGCCAGTAGTGATGAGCCAGATAGCGGCCGTGCAACCCGGCAAAGAACGCCTCGCTGCGGAAGTCACCAAGACCGAGCAGGAAGCCGATGCCGATCCGACGCAGACCTGCCGCACCGCCACGTTCCGGAGTTTCCAGGCGAAAGCGATAATCCCGTTTACGGCCGCTCGGGTGCAGATGTGCGTAAAGCCCGGGGTCGTAGGTCTCCTGGTAGATGGTCAGGGCGTCGACTCCGGCTTCGACCATTTCCTTGTAGCCGTCAGTTTCCATCGGATAGACTTCGATGCCGATGGAGGAGAAGAGCGGCCGGATGCGTTTGGCGGCCGCGGCGATAAAGTCGTTGCCAACCCGTCCTGGCGCTTCCCCGGTCAGGAGCAGGACGTGCCGGAAGCCCTGATTGTGCAGGATGCGCGCATCCTGCTCGATCTCGTCCAGATTCAATGTGCGGCGCGGTATCTTGTTGTGCACCGAAAAACCGCAATAAAGGCAGCCATTGTGGCACTCGTTGGAGAGGTAGATCGGCGCGTAAAGCAGGATGGTCCGGCCGAAGCGTCGCAGGGTGATGGCGTGGGCCTTCTGGGCCATCTCTTCAAGGAAGTTTTCGGCCGCCGGTGAGAGCAGAGCCATGTAATCATCGTTGCTGAGGTGCTCGGAAGCCAGGGCGCGCTGAACATCGGTGGCGGTCTTCGCCTCAATTTCGGCAATCACCTGCTGCGGGTTGTATGACTGGATAACGTTGTAAAAGCTCATAAATTTAGTATCACCACGGAGCCACGGAGAAAACTCAAAAAAGATTCAAGGGTATTCTCTGTGTCTCCGTAGCTGATTTAGTCCCTCAAAAAACCCGTCAGTGGACTGCTCGCCTCAGCCTTGTCCCGTTGTTTGCCGAGCCCGGCCAGATAGGCTTCGCGGCCGGCTTCGACACCTTTTTTGAAGGCAGCAGCCATAGCGCCAGGGTTACGGGCCACGGCCAGGGCCGTGTTGACCAGAACCGCATCAGCACCCATCTCCATGGCTTCCGCCGCATGCGAGGGGGCGCCGAGACCGGCGTCAACCACTACGGGGACGATGGCCTGTTCGATAATGATGGCGATGTTGTCGCGGGTGCGTATCCCCTTGTTGGTGCCGATCGGGGATCCCAGAGGCATGACCGTCGCCGTGCCGATTTCCTGCAGCCGCTTGGCCAGCACCGGGTCGGCATTGATGTACGGCAGGACGATGAACCCTTCCTTGACGAGAACCTCTGCCGCTTTCAGCGTCTCGATCGGATCGGGCAGCAGGTAATAGGGATCCGGTGTTACTTCAAGTTTGATCCACGGCTCACAGCCGGCGGCGCGGGCGAGGCGGGCGAGGCGAATTGCCTCCTCGGCGTCACGGGCACCGCTGGTGTTGGGCAGCAGCAGGTAACGTTCGGGGTTGATGTGATGGAGCAGGCTGTCCTGCGGATTGTCGATATCGACCCGCCGCAGCGCAACGGTAACGATCTCGCTGCCGGAGCCTTCCATCGCCGCAACCATCGACTCGTTTGACGCGAATTTTCCGGTCCCGACCATCAGGCGTGATGTAAATGAACGTCCGGCAATGATTAATTTATCCATATCAACCTCTGAAGATAAGGAACGAGGGACGCGAAAATCTTTTGATTTTCCTCGTCCCTCGTCCCGTGATTTTAACCGCCCCCGACGAAGTGAATCACTTCAAGGGTGTCATCTTTTTTTAAAACCGTTGCTGTCAGTCTCTGGCGCGATATGATGTTGCGGTTGTGTTCGACCACAACTTGCAGGCAGTCGAGCTGCAGCTGATCAAGAAATTCCTGAATAGTGATGTCGGCCTGTATGTCACGGCGTTTGCCGTTAAAGGTAATTTCCATCTCTGATCCTGTTTATTCAATCTCTGTGACGGGGCTGTGCCCGAGCAGCAGGCGCAGTACGGCGTTGGCCTGGTGGTGTGCGGCGACCCCGACCCGGGGCGCCATCAGGCCAACGCCGGGAGCTGCCGCCGTGCAGCCGTCGCCGCATAGATAAAGGTTTTTGGCGACCTGCTGTGTCTGCACCGTATTGGCCGGGCCATAACCCGCCATGCCGGAGCCGGTCACGATGGGCCGGTCAGGAAAGCTGGCGGCAAAAGTCTCGATCAGCATGACTTTCTGCTGCGCCTGATCGAAGGCTTCAACCAGCACTTGGGCGTGCCCGAAAATCTCTGCAATATTGCCGGGCGTCAAACGCAAATGACAAGCGGTTACCCGCATGTTCGGGTTGATGCGGGCCAGGGTATCGCGCAGGGCATAGACTTTTGGCAGGCCGATCTGGTCGATAAAAAACTGCTGCCGATTGAGGTTGGACGGCTCGACGATATCGAAGTCTGCGATGATCAGATGACCAATACCGGTACGGGCCATTGCAATAGCGATGGCCGAGCCAAGTCCGCCGACACCGGCGATGCCGATAGTTGATCCTTTGACAGCCTCATGAACACCCGGCGTGTGGCGGGCCGTCAGAAGGGCGTCAAGTTCGTCAGCGCCAGGTACTTCGCCACGGCGGATCAGGACGACCCGGTCACCGTTTTTTAGCAGCGTCTCCGCCGGGGCAGGAAAACCGTTTACAATCAACAGGTCAGCGTCCGCTTTGATGAGATCCTTGACCGCACCGGCAGCGGCGTTGTCTTCAAAAGTGTAATTTTGTTCGTTCACTTTGATCTGCATAAAACACCAAGAGCCGCACATGGCGGCTCTTCCCGGGTCCATACCCGAAAATTGCGCCGCTTCCCTACGCCGGCATAATCCGGATCAGGTTCGAGGGGTCATCTGCCGCGCAGACTCTCAGTAGAAACTACTCCCCCAGGGCGTTAACTTCAATTGTCTTCAGGGATGGAGATTATCAGTCTCCATCACACCCAGTCAACAGCAAACCCGCCTTTTCGGTTGTCTTGCTGTGATGCTTCAATTAGGATGTCCGCATCTGGAAATTATGTCTGGATGTGATGATGCGTTTTGATGCTAAACCGGATTGAGACGTTGGTCATGGTTCTGGTTGCAAACAAGTATGATTTGAAAGGATTTGGCGGATGAGTATTTCCAACCGCTTTCGTGATATTGCAAAAGATGTTGCCGCGTTTCGGGAAAAGCTGAAAGATTGTGATGCCAGTGCTGACCAGGGCGCGCGGGTTGTAAAAAAAGCCAGCAAAGGTTTGCAGGAATGGGTTGAGCCGGTCGGTGAAATTCCCCGCATGCGCCTTGAATTCGAGTTGACGCCGATCCTGATGAAAGCCCACGACAGCCTCGATAAGGCTCGTCTTATCTTTGAGGAGGTAGAGGGCCTTGATGCCCAGGCTGATGAGGCCTGGGAGCTGCAGCAGAAAATCTATCGACTACTGAATGACCTTTAACTGTCGCTGGTCAAATTCCACCGGATACGCCGCACAAGTCCAGTCCCGGTGATAGCGGCGCCCCCCCTCTTATAATCAAACAATCCGCTTTATTTGCTGTTGCGTTCTCCGGGTTGCACTCAGACACTCCCCGCCCACCTGTGTGAGCAACCCAAACCTGAGCACCGTTGATTTGTGTATGCAAGCGGCCTCAGATTTGAGCGCTGTCAGGACAATCAGATAACAATAAGCCGCCCTTCAATCTATATCTCTCTTGTTGATGCCATATTTTTTCAGCTTGCGGTAGATGGTTGCCATGTTCATGCCCGCTTCTGCTGCGGCTTCCTCAACATTGCTGCCATGCTTGCGCAGCAGGCGGGTGAGGTAGTCGGTTTCGAAACTTCCCAGGGCTGATGAATAGTCCGCGTGATTCGCAATTTGTCCCGAAGGACCGGCTGAGATCAGTTGCGACAACTCCGGCAGGCCAATGTAGTTGCCACTGGAGATGGTCATGGCCGCTTCGATGACATTGCAGAGCTGGCGAATATTGCCGGGCCACTCGAAGGCACAGAAGGCCTGCATGGCTTCCGGTGTCAGGCCGTTAAAGCCGGTGCCGAACTTGGCGTTCTGCTTACGGATGAAATGGGCCGCCAGCAGCGGGATGTCTTCCTTGCGGTCGCGCAATGGCGGCAGGTGCAGGTTGATGACGTTGAGACGATAGTAAAGATCTTCGCGGAAAGTGCCGGCAGCAACGTCGGCAGTCAGATCGGAGTTGGTGGCCGAGATAATGCGCACATCGACTTTGGTGGGGGAGGTGTCGCCAAGGCGAAGAAACTCCTGCTCCTGCAGAAACCGCAGCAGGGTCTTCTGCGTATTGAGTGACAGGTTGCCGACCTCGTCGAGGAATAGAGTCCCGCCATTAGCTGCCTCAAGCAGCCCTTTGCGGTTTTCAGCCGCCCCGGTAAAAGCGCCTTTACGGTAGCCGAAGAGTTCACTTTCCAGGATGTTTTCCGGCAGCGCTCCGCAGTTGAGGGCGACAAAGCGATGGTTGCGGCGGCCAGAGTTGTGGTGTATGGCCTGGGCGATCAGTTCCTTGCCGGTGCCAGACTCTCCTGTGATCAATGCTGAGGTGTCACGCACGGCGACCTTGGCGACCTTTTCGAGCAGAGTCCGAATGGTTTGTGAGGTGCCGATGATGTTTTCGAATTTAAATTGTCCCGACAATTCGTCGCGCAACTCACGGTTTTCCGACACCAGTTCGTGATGCTGCAGAGCATTCTTAACCCGGTAGGTGAGTTCGTCAGGTTCGAACGGCTTGGTCAGCATGTCGTAGGCACCCCGCCGCAGGGCCTGGATCGACATCTCGACCGTGGCATAGGCCGTGATCATGATGACCGGCACCTCGGGGTCGCGGTTGCGCACGTGCTGCAGCACTTCAAGGCCGTCCATCTCCGGCATCTTGATATCACTGATGATCAGGTCATAATCACCGGCACTGAATTCGGCAACCGCCTGAACCGGCCTGGTAAAACTCTTGACCTGGTAGCCCTGATCCTTGAGCACCGCTTCCATCATGCGACAGAGGCCAACTTCATTATCGATCAACATGATGCGCTGAGACGCCATCAGAATTCCTCCCGTACGAGCGGTAGCCGGATGGTGACCGCCGTTCCCTGGTTGAGACAGCTGGCCATCCGGATGCTGCCGTGGTGCTGCTCGATGATCTGCCTGGTGATTGCCAGACCAAGGCCAGTGCCGCGATCCTTGGTTGTGTAAAAGGGTTCGAAAATGCGTTCGAGATCAGCTTCGTCGATGCCGTTGCCGGTGTCGGCGAAGGTCATGATGGCGTCGTCCTCTTCTCGGCAGGTTTTGACGGTGAGCTGGCCGCCGGAGGTCATGGCGGCCCCGGCGTTGAGAATCAGGTTGATGGCCACCTGGCGAATCTGGTCGGCGTCGATCATCAGCCGGGGCAGATCGTCGGCGAAATCCTTGACCACCTGTACGCCGTGCATGTCGGTATGATTAGCCGCAAAGTTGACGATCTGATCGAGCAGCTGATTGAGGTCGGTCTCGGCAAATTCCGGCCGGGGTGTGCGTGCGTAATTAAGCAGGTCCTGAACGATCTTCTTGCAGCGTTTGCTCTCGCGCTTGATCTCGTGAATGAAGTGGTAATGGGGATCCTCCGGGTCGAGTTTGTTCTCGAGATAGCCAGCATAGCCGAGGATGACGCCGAGCGGGTTGTTGATTTCGTGGGCGACTCCCGAGGACAGAATGCCCAGCGACGCCATCTTACCCTGCTGGGCGAGGCTGGCTTCAAGCTCTCGGTTGTTTTGCAGGTTGCAGGTCATGCGGTTGAAGGTGACCGCCAACTCTCCCAGCTCGTCGCGGCTGGTGACCTCCATCTGTCGCTGGAACTGGCCGCGCTTGATGTCGCGAATGACCGAAGTCATATGCCGGATTGGATCGGAGAGTACTTTGGCAGCGTAAAAGACCATGATGATAGAGAGAGAGCCGACCAGGATGGAAATCACCCCGAGGCTGCTGAGAATCCGGCTCTTGATCAGGTTGGCCTCCTGGTAAAATTCATCTTCGTAGGAGCCGACGGCCACGATCCAGTCCCAGGGTTGGTAATAAAGATAGCGGACGATCTTGCGGCGTGGCTGATCCTCTCCAGGATTCTGCCAGGGGTAGTGAATCCAGCCCTCGCGCAGCTTGCACATCTGCTCTATGAAGGGGATGCCGTCCGAGTCCCTTGAGGCAAAAATGTTCTGCCCTTCGGCTTCCGGATGGATGGTCAGATTGCCCTTGCGGTCCATGCAATAGATATAACCGGACCGGCCGACCCGTTTGGCCTTGATCCGGGTTTTGAGTTCAGCAAAGGCCTGGCGTTCGGCGGCCGGGTTCTCATAGGTTTCGTCAAGGTAGCCGCCGGCGGCGATGATCCAGTCCCAGGGTTTATAGTAACGGTAGACCACCATCTTCTGGCGGGGGGCGATGTCACCAAGTTCGGCGTTACGCCAGGGGTAGACGATCGTCAGGAGCTGGTCGGGTGCGGCCATGGTCGCGGCCTTGCACATCGCGCGAATGAACTGCCTGCCATCCTCGTCCTTCTCGTCGTAGACGTTTTCCCCCTCCCTGGCGATATGCACGGCAAGATCACCTTTGCTGGTCATCGCGTAGATATAGCCGGTCTCACCGACCTGGACTCTTTTCAGGGCGCTGCTCGCTGCTCTCTGCGCGCTTTCCAGGTCAATTTCACCATTCGTATGCAACCTGTTCTGTGCTTCAACCATGCTGTAGGCAAGATTGGTCAGGCTGGACAACTCCTGTTCGGTAGTGGCTTTCTTGTCTGCACGGTAGACTTGGAACTGCTGGTTATGCGAGTCGAGGAGGTCGATGGTGAATGCCGCGAGGTGGTCGAGGTCATCCTTGCTGGTCTGGGTTATGCCGAGATATGCCTGACGGAAGCCGATCCAGCCGACCACCGTGCCGACCGCGAAAAGTGGGATCAGCACCAGTGGCAGAACGACCACAGTCATCTTCCAGCGGATTTTGAGATTGTTGACGAATTTGAACATATGCTGGCCCATAAACGCATTAACTCTTATTCAGAAACCTGGCGATTATGCTGTTTACGTGATGAAAAAGCAAGGATGGTATAGCACGGAAGCAGTAAGGGCAGGGGGAGGGTCCTGGGTTCAGGGATAAATCAATAAAATGCAGTGATCTGGACTTGGGCTGGCAGACATTGATTGGTTTTGCTCCACGAGTACAACTCTCTCTATGTGTCCAATAAATCTCTGGACAAAAAACTTTATACCCCATTGATTTCTAGTCGCAAAAGTTCCGCCAAGAAGGATGGTTCTGATCTGGGTCAATCAGTTCGGTACGATTCTCAAATGAATAATTCGTCAACAAGGTCGCAATCTCCTGTTGAAGATTTGCCAGGCTGCCACTGATCCGCCCTCTATCGAATCCTCTCTCGCCAAGTTTCAATACCAGGTCCATAGCAACAATACGACTGACCACTTGTCCCAACTCAACCAGTTTACGCTGCGACATCGCCGTACTGAGCTCAAAATTAACCATATCCTTCACCAGGCCACTAGCGCGGTGCGTCAGATCAAAATTATTTAAATACCGGAACAGATTCTTCTCCTTGGAAACTTTCATCTGCTTGAGCAATGTTTCGGAAATCTGCGCGTAGAGAATATCGTTCGAACCTTCGAAAATCTGGAACGGGCGACTGTCAACGACTGCGCGGCCAGCAAAATGATCCAGCCGGTAACCTTTGGCACCGACAAGCTGTAACAACGATTGAGAGGCCTCCTGCATCAGATCAGTGACACAAGTCTTGATAGCGTTGGCTTCCAAGCCATGTGTTGCCAGGTTAACACTAAGACTGGCACGCTCGCAGGTATTGACGCACATCGCCGAACAAATGGTGCACGCCGACTGAATTTTTGATAAACGGGCCTGAACCTGATCGTAGCTTTGCAGGTTCTTGCCACCCACCAACCTATCACGGCAATGGCTGGTCGCCTCGTCATGAATGCGCGTCAGGAAGCCCATCGCCATCGCTGGAAAATTCATGCGGCTACGGTGCAGGATGTCGAGCATCATTTTGATTCCCGTGCTATGTGGCACCAAACGATGCGAAGCAGGCACGACAACATCGATAAGATTGCGACCATAGGGGATCATGTAAAGGCCAAGGTTATGGAACTTTTCTTCAACAACAATCCTCTGGTCCGGGGCGTTGGTATCACAGATAAAAAAATCAATATCACGGGTAAGCACTTGCGCTGGGCTCAATTGGCGGGCTGTGAGCAGCCAGTAATCAGCCCACCCTGTTAACCCAGCCCAGTGCTTGGTGCCCTTGATATGGCAGTGATGACCCTGCTCGGACCAGGAACTCTGCATATGCAGCGCATCACTGCCATAATCCGGCTCTGTGATCATAAGGCCACCCATCTTCCGGTTCTGTACAAAATCAGCGAGCACGGCCACTTTGGCTGCGCTCTGGCCATACTTGGTAACAGGTTGAATGAAAAGCGCCCAATTGATACCAAATATCAGCGACAAAGCGATGGATTCATAGGACGCGGCCTCAACTAAGGCGACTCCTTCCTGGAGGTGCCCGCCTCGCCCGCCCTGTTCGACCGGGATAAATGTCGTGAATGGATTACAGGCCATGATGTCCCGCAATACATAGGGCGGAAGACCGCGGGTGACACTCAGTTGATTGATATCTTCCCGGGATCGGAAGACGTTTTCCAGGTTTGACTTGAAGGTTTTTAGGAGTATTGGAAAAGGGGTGGAGATGTTGACCTGTTCGGGTCTTGCGGATATGTGCTTCGAATCAGCTGGTTGCATTGATCATGTCCTAAGGTGGAAAGGGAAATAATTTTCTCACATCATTGTATCTCGGTTCACCTCATCTTCAATGTTAAGGAAGAGCCGTTGTGCTTTGGGCTCTTAAATGATAGGAATTTGTTTTTGATGAGTCGTCGCAACCCGGTCATGAAAAACCCCTCCTGAAGGAATTTACCACCCCGAATTGGCTGCTTATCTCTTCTGGCCCATGCCCACACCATGTCAAATCCGAACGACATACAAAAAGATTATTTCTTTACCCGTGAGCTCTTACACTCAATCTAATAAAGCTCGTACTTCAACAACCGGCACTCAATAGGGCCGTTGTAAAGCACGATGCGTTTAGAGGCTTTGAGGCCGACGCGCTTGGCGAGGGCGAGGTTGCCGGTAAAGATCCAGGCGGTCCAGCCTTTCCATTGCTGTTTGAAGGTGTCGCCGATTTTGCGGTAGAAGGCTTCGAGTTCTTCTTCTTCACCGAGACGTTCCCCGTAGGGGGGGTTGCAGATCAGGGTGCCGTGGTCTGCCGGGGGTTCCAGCTTGGCAAAATCACTGTAAAACCAGCGGATTTGCTTGCCGACTCCCGAATTTTCTGCATTGCGCCTGGCCAGGTCGACCGCACGCTGGTTGCGGTCGCTGCCGAAGATCAGGTTGGCCGGAAGCGTGCTTTGCAACTGCTCGGCATCCTCGAGTAATTCCTGCCAGAGCGGGGCATCGAAGTTGAGCCAGCGCTGAAAGCCAAAGTTCGGGGACAGCAGGCCGGGGGCCGTGTTGCTGGCGAGCAGAGCGGCTTCAAGCGGCAGGCTGCCCGAGCCGCACATGGGGTCGACAAAGTGAGTTTTCTGGTCCCAGCCGGTCAGTGCTACAAGCCCTGCGGCCAGTGTTTCCTTGAGTGGCGCAATGGTCGGGTCGCGGCGATAGCCACGTCGATGCAGGCCGGTTCCGGCCAAATCGAGGCTGATCGTACAGTGGTTTCTGGCCAGGTGCAGGTTGATGCGCAGGTCGGGGTCTTTCGGGTCAACGTTCGGTCGCTGGCCGCAACGGTCCCTGAGTTTGTCGACGATGGCATCCTTGGTTTTCAAGGCTGCAAAGCGGGAGTGGGTGATTTCCGAATCGCGCAGGTTGGCATCCACGGCCAGAGTCATGACCGGGGTCAGAAACTCCTGCCAATCGAGGGCGTAGACACCGTCGTAAAGAGCTTCCTGGGAGGGGCAGGGGAAGCTGGCGATCGGCTGGAGAACCCGGTTGGCGGTGCGCAACCAAAGACAGGCCCGATAACCGTCTGCCGGGGAGCCGCTGAAGTTGACACCACCATTGGCTGGGACAACGTCACGGGCGCCCAGGATTGTCAGCTCTGCAGCCAGAACTTCTTCCAGGCCTTTGGTTGTCGTAGCAAAAAACTTCATCGGTGACCTTCTATAAATGTTAGTGCGGGCGATCGCCCTCAAGAGCAGACTCCGGCAGGCGGAAGTTGCGGCGATAGGTGCGGACTTCCAGAAGAGTGATCTTGAACACGCTGAGAATAGGGACGCCGATAATCATACCGATGACTCCGTAGAGCTTGCCGCCGACGATGATGGCAAAAAAGACCAGCAGCGGGTGGAGGTTTGAGACCCGCGAGATCAGAACCGGAATCAAAATGAAATTATCGATCAGCACCTGGGCGATCAGGACGTAGAGAATAACGATCCACCAGAACTGGGCGCCGCCGCCAAGATCTACAAAAGCAATTAAAATACCCGGGACCATGCCGATGATTGGTCCTATATAGGGGATCAGGTTGGTGACGCCGGCAAAAATACCGAGCACCGAAGCATAACGGATATCGGTAAAAGAGAGCCCGGCGGTGACCACCAGGCCAACAATCAACGCTTCAAGAACCCTGCCGCGCACAAATTGGGAGAGCTGGCGACTGATCAGGTAAGAGAGATCGCGAGCCATCTCAAAATGCCGGTTCGGTGCGAGCGACACGCAGGCACGCATAATTTTGCGACTATCACGCAGGAAAAAGAAGGTGAAGAGCGGTACAATGACCATCAACCCGCCGATTTGCATGGCCGACTTCGGTGTTTGGGAAAAGAAGGTCGCCATTGTCTGCTCCGCCCAATTGCGGGCTCTCAGAGGCAAGTCATATTCAGCAATGATCGGGAAACGAAGGTGCAGGGCGGCCACGACATTTTTGAGGGCATCGACCACCTTGGTGGTATAACGAGGGAAGTCGGCCCCCATGTTGTTCCAGAAATCCTGCCAGTGTGGAGACATCCAGAGGGCTGAAAAAGAAGCGAGTCCGATGGTTAGTATGTAGACGATAAAAATACTGCTGGTCCTGCTGTAGAGCTTTTCTAGTTGGTTTACCAGCGGATCGAGCAGAAAAGCCAGTACCAGTGAACAGAGCAAAGGCAGGAAAAGGACCGAAAAGGCAGCACGCAAGAGTTCGATCAGTGAAGACGCCGATGAGTAGACCGACAGACCGCAGGCAATGGCGGCGGTGAGGACAATAAAAGCCAGAGCGACCTGGGCGCGGGTCCAGCCACGATGGTTTTGCGCGTGACTGTTCATATTTCAACATTCTCGGTAGAGAAGCGTTCACCGGCCTGATCCTGCAGACGTCGTATCTCGAGGCTTGCTGTCTGCAGTCGCTCGCTGATAACCCGGGTCAACCCGAGCAGAAGGCTGCTGGAGACGGCGGGTTTTCTGGCTATCAGTTCGAGGATGTCGGCGCGGAACAGGCCGACCAGTTCCGTGGTTTCCACGGTTTGCGCAAAGGCACTGCGTGGTGCCGGGGCAGTCAGGGTGGTTTCACCGAAAAAATCTCCAGGGATGAGACGGGCCAGTTCAACTTCCCTGCCCTTCTGGTTCCTGACGAAAATTTTGACCGCACCGCTGCGAACCATGTACATGCCGGAGCCGGGGTCACCCTCTTCGAAGATTGTTTCGTCGGCCTTGTAGTTGCGGACGTGGACGAGATTTTCAAGAACCACCAAGGCACGGGGCGAGAGTTCTGAGAAAATAGGCAGGTTTTTAAGAAAGTAAGTCAAGGAATTGTCGTCCAGTTTCTTGCGAAAAATGTTGTTCCAGAGGGCATCCATTGGTTACTCCTGTTCCTTATTTTCGAGCCGTGCCTTGATATCCAACGGGATCGGCTGATTAACCTGGTAGCCCTTGAAAAAGATTTCCAGCCTCTCCTGAATCTCAGGGCTCCGGGTAACGCGCAGCATGCTTGCTGGCAGGAGGTAACTATCGACTTCGACAAATTTGATTTCAAAAAGATCATCAATCTTGCCGTCCGGGCTGGTGGTCTGGAAGCGTTCCGGGATATACCCGCCAGCAACTTCGCGGTAACGTATCTCTACACTCAATTGCAACCCGCCATCAGCAACAAGACTCAACTCGCTGACGGTATTTTTCCTGTTGTCGATATCAAAGATCAGGGATTTGATCTGTTTTTGCGGCAGGCGCATGCCGCTCACATAAAAGGCCTCGCCTAGATCGGTCGGTTTTTCAAAAGTGATTTCCAGACGCTGGATAAGATTGTCTGTAAGGGCAACTTCACTCGATTTGATGTTGGCACCATTCAACAACGTGCGGCGCTGTTTCGCTTGCGCGCCAGGCAACAGCCTTTCGTTGAGTTCGACCGTTAGATTTGCAGACAACTCTTCGATTATTTTGTCGAGAGGAGTTGTCTGCCCGGTCTGCCTGGCGCAGACGAGACTCTTGCCGTTGCGTTGCCAGAACTTGGTGAGGACGGGAGTCGCCGGAGGCTTGATCTCTGATGGTATGTCACTGGTCGCATCGGGCATCATCTCTGCAGTTCGCGACGTCTCAACGGTCACCAGATAATTCTGGAGTCCGGGTTGAGTCCGGTCGTTCGCAGCCGCGACACGTTCAAGAGCCTCATGGGGGCTCTTGGCGAGTAAAAGCGTCGGTGTGCTCAGGGCGAAAACAAACAGCACAAGCAGAGACTGTCTGAACATGAATAACGCCTCCCTGCGGGTGGTCGGTTGACACCCTTATTGAGCGTTGTTACTTTGAGAGTGTTTAAATGAGGGCATTGCCAAAAATCAGCATATTATGAAGATAATCGATTGTTTAGGTAGTTGCAAGGAGCTTCTGTGACAGGTTTTGATTTGCGCAGGCAGCCGACCTCCGCCGGTGTTTACCTGATGAAGGATGCTGCCGGTGTCGTTCTTTATGTTGGCAAGGCAAAAAATCTGCGGGCACGGCTGCGCAGTTACCTGCAGGCCGAACGTGATACCCGGCCGCAGATCAAGTTCCTGATGGAGCGGGCAGTCACCATCGAAACGATTGTCACCGACACGGAAAAAGAAGCCCTGATCCTTGAAAACACCCTGATCAAAAAATATCGACCCCGTTACAACATCCATCTGCGTGACGACAAGACCTTCGTTTCGCTGCGCATCGATCTGCGTGATGAGTTTCCGATGCTGGAGGTCGTCCGGCAGGTTCGCCAGGATGGCGCCCGTTACTTCGGCCCGTTCTCGTCGTCATCAGCGCTGCGGCAGACTCTCAAGGAAATTTACCGGATCTTTCCCTTTGCGGCATTACCCGCCGGCAAAATGCCGACAGCGGGGGCGGCCCTGTCTGTTCTCACCAGATCGGCCAGTGCAGCGCACCCTGTCATGGATTCATATCGCACCTGCGGCATATAAGAGTGCTGGTCGATGGCGTGCTGGCTCTTCTCGAAGGGCGGCAGGGAGAAGTCGTCGGTATGCTGCGACAGCGCATGTCTGTCGCGTCAGGCGAGCAGCGCTACGAAGAAGCCGCCTTGCTGCGTGACCAGATCCGTGCAATCGAACAGACCGTTGAACAGCAGAAGTCGGTTCGCTACGGAGCGATCGATCAGGATGTGGTGGGACTCTTCCGGCAGGGCGGTGAGGTCGAGGTCGTCATGCTCTTTTATCGTCAGGGGAAGTTGACGGCACGACGCAACTATAACCTGAACTGGCAACTGGATGAAGAATGAACTCCTGGCAGGCTTTCTGTGCGCAGTTTTACGGCCGTGACGTGCCGATTCCCGAATGAGGTCGTTTGCCGTTTGCGATTGAAGGAGTGCAGCCTCGCTTGCGGAATGGCTTACAGAACGTCGTGGGCGCAAGGTTCGTGTTGTGGTGCCGCAACGCGGCGAGCGTCGCCGTCTGGTTGAATTGGCCAATCGTAATGCCGAGGAAGTCATGGCAGGAACGCGGCAGTCGTGATGAGGCGCGTCGCAGGGTTCTGGATGAGATCAGGCAGCGTCTGCACCTGCAGCGCCTGCCGCTGCGCATGGAATGTTTCGATGTCTCAACGATCCAGGGCCAGGCCACGGTCGCCAGCATGGCGGTTGTGCTGGACGGTGAGCCGGCTCCTGCGGAATATCGGCATTACCGGGTGAAAACGGTGGTCGGTACCGATGATTATGCGGCTCTGCGCGAGGTCTTGCAGAGGCGTCTGCAACGTGGCCGCAACGAGGGATACCTGCCCGATTTTATCCTGATCGATGGTGGCAAGGGGCAGTTGGGTGTTCTGTCTCTGGTGCTTGATGAGCTGAACCTCAGCCATGTGATTGATATCGCCGGAATCGCCAAGAGTCGTGTGAAGGCGAATGTCCGCGGCCGTGTCGTGGAGCGCAGTGAAGAACGGTTTTTTCTGCCCGGGCGCAAGAATCCGGTGATCTTAAGGCGTGGTTCTGCGGCCCTTTTTCTTCTTGAACGACTGCGCGATGAAGCACATCGTTTTGCCATCACCCATCATCGCAAGCTGAGAGGCAAAGCCCAGTTGCAGTCTTCGCTGAGTGATATCCCGGGCGTTGGACCGAAACGGCAGCGGGCGCTCCTGAAACAGTTCGGCAGTCTGAAAAATATCAAGGCTGCCAGCCTGGTTGATCTGCAGGCGATGCCTGGATTGCCGGCGACGATCGCCGAGCAGATCTATCGACATTTTCACCTCTCGCCCTAAACCTTTCCTCCGGGCACTGACACCGAAATTACCAAATAAGTTCAATGAGCCCGGGCATAGCCTCGGGTCCGGTGCCGTCCTCCAAGATACTTCCCGAAATCAGCAAGCAGATTCCTTATATGGGGAATAATTGTTTTCTGGCCTGTAACATTGTCAATAAATACAGCATGTTAACTGTTGGCACACTGATTGCTATCTAATAGATTCTCTCATCATGGAGGTGAGAATGTCACGAGTAAATATTAAGGAGAATCTAGAAATGAAAAAAATGATTAAGGTGGTGTTACTGGCTCTGGTTGCCGCTTCTTTGCTGACCGCATGCGGTGAGGCTCCGGCTGAGAAAATCGGTGCCGCCAAGGGTGCGGTCGATATGATCGTCGGTGAAGGAGCCGAACAGTACATTCCTGATGATCTGGCAAAGGTCAACAAGAAGCTTGCTGAAGCTATGGCCGAGGTCAATGCGCAGGAGGGCAATATCTTCAAGAACTTTACAACGGCAGAGTTCTACCTGACCCAGGTCAAGGAAGACTGCGACCTTCTCAAAGCCAAGATTGACAAGCGTAAAGATGAATTGAAAGCCGCCGCCAGTGCAGCATTGAGCGAAGCCATGACTGCTATCAGCGAAGCCAAGGGCCTGCTTGAAATCGCCCCACAGGGTAAAGGGTCCATCGCCGACATTGAAGCAATGAAAGGTGATATTGCCGGCCTCGAAACCGAACTTGCAGGTGTCCAGTCGCAAATTGATAGTGGTGAGTACATTGCTGCGGCCGAGAAAGCGCGTGCGGTATCAGCGAGAGTCATGTTGGTTGGTAACGACGTCAAGTTGGCCCAGCAGAAAATGGGTATCGAACCGAAAAAACTGTAAACCGGTTCATGCACGGTTAACCGAAAGGGCAACCCGCCTGCCAATGAAAGCTGTGAATTTTGCCGGGCTGGTCCTTTTCTGCATGACCTTGCTGACTGGCTGTGATGCTCCCCCTCTGCCGCCGGAGGTCCAACTGGTCCTTGACCAGGAACAGGACCTCCGGCGGACGGGTGCCGGTCTTTATGTTCCCGACGACTACGCAAAATTTCTGGCGGCGTTACAGGTCGGACGCGACCAGCTTGCAGAAGAGCAGTCACGGCTGGCCTGGTTCCGTGATTATGCGAGCGTGGCGGTGAATTTTCGTGAGGTCTTGGCCATGGGCGATAAGGTGCGGCGGGACCTGGCTCAGAGCCGTGAGCAGCAGTTCAGGGACTTGCAGATCCGCACCAACCGCATCTCCGACCGGTTGCGGGCACTTCGCGACCTTAAGGATGCTGTTAAAGATAGCCGGCTCAATAATGGCCGCCTGTCGCGCATGGAGGTTCTCATCAGCGAAGCCGGGAGCTTTGCATCAATCGATCGTCCGGGGGACGCGCTTGCACGACTGGATGAGGCTGAAAATCTCCTGCATGAGAGTGTCAACGTCATCAGGCCGTTTCTGGCTCAATTCATTGACAAGGCAAAGATTGCTCATTGGAAGACGCTGGTCGAGGATGTTATCGCCGAGAATCGCCGTCGCGGTGGTCATGCCATTGTCATCAACAAACTGCGTCGCCAGCTTACTCTCTACTATAATGGCAGCCTGGTAAAAACTTATCCGGTCGGCCTCGGCTTCAAGCCAATCGGTGACAAGCTCTATGCCGGAGACCGTGCGACGCCCGAAGGCCGTTATGAAATCATTGGTAAACTGCCCAACAGCAAATATTATCGCGGCCTGCTGATCAACTACCCCAACCAGGAAGACCAGCGGCGTTTTGACGAAGCAAAGCGCAGGAATTTGATTCCGGCCAGTGCCAGGATCGGTGGTCTTATCGAGATTCACGGTGGCGGCAAAGAAGGTGCAACGCTCGGCTGCATAGGCCTCGACAACAACCAGATGCTCGAACTGTTCGACCGCGTCGAGATCGGTGTTCCGGTTGTGATCGTCGCTGCCATGAATACCGACAATTTAGTCCGTTTGGCTCTGGAAAGACTGCAATGAACGACTACAGATTGACCTTGAGAAGTTGCTGGCAAAGGCTACAGAATTTCCGTTTCGCGAGGTCTTACAAGAAGCTGCATGTTGCCTTGTTCTGCCTGGCGTCCGTACTTCTCCTGTTTGAGCTGTCGGGCAGTTACCTGGCCTTCCACGTCAACCTGTCGACGGCCGCAGAAGCCTCCGCACCGGGGAAGGTGCGTACTGCCGAGCAGTGGCAGAACGACAACGACCGCCTGGCGAAGAAGATTGCGACCCAGGTGCCTAAAGAACCGTACCTGGTTATTGACACGGCCCAAAACCATGTAACCCTGCGCCAAGGGCAGGATGTGCTGCGCGATATGCTTGCTTCGTGCGGCAGCGGCAACGTGCTGGAGGATCCGGCCAGTGGCCGTCGCTGGGTGTTCGATACGCCACGCGGTCAGTTCCGTATTAAGTCCAAAGTTGTCAAGCCGCTCTGGATCAAGCCCGACTGGGCCTTCCTCGAAGAAGGCAAGCCAATCCCGACCAACTCCGTGCAGCGCGCTGAACCCGGAGCGATGGGTGACTACGCACTCGGCATCGGCAATGGCTACTTCATTCATGGAACCCTCTACAAGCGCATGCTCGGCCGCAACGTCTCCCATGGCTGTGTCCGGCTCGGCGACGAAGACCTGGCCCACATCTATCGCACGGTGTCGAACGGCACCCGCGTCTACATTTTCTGATGCGCACCGTTCTGCTTGTTCTGCTGCTCCTGCCCGGACTCGCCTCCGCTGTTTCGGTCGAGGACCATGATCTTGCCGCCCTGCAGCAGGCCAACACACTGCTAAAGGCCGAATACGAGCAGGCCCGCACTGGCAAGCCCTATCTGCTGATTGACCTGCCGGAACAACAGGTGCGTCTGAAAGCCAGCGGGATGATGCTGGAGTTTTGGAAGATCGATGGTTACCGACTCTGGGGACATCCGTCTGCCTTGCCGGCGACGAATCTGGAGCGCAAGTTCAGTTTCGATGATCCGGAACGGGACGTACAAATTGCGAACGCTGACGCGATCGTTGATGCTACCCCATCGCAAAAGCTCAGGGCTTTGGAACTGGCGGACATGCCGACCGCTTACCGTCTTCATCTGGAGAACGGCACTGAGATCACTGTGCGCCCGTCGCCGGACCGTTGGCTGGATCGATTGCAGAGCCGCTTGGCTGTTTCTGCCTGGTATCTGAGCAGACCGTTGATTTCCAACTGGAAATTTCTACACGGCTCGCCCTATAATGAGCTCGCCCTTTCCATGTCGGCACGGGATGCCCGCATGCTCTACTGGGCTTTCAGCGAGGGGACTCCCTGCCTGATCCGGCTTCCAGGAGCAGTGGCCACAGCCCTGACATTAATTGGGACGAACCGGTAATGCTATCCCGCAAAAGCAGACAGCCCACCGTTCGCACCGAGAGGTTGATCGGTCTCCACTCCCTGTGGGTTCGACTGACCGGCCTCATGCTTTTGACCAGCCTCAGCTTGGTCGTGTTGCTGATCGTGTTTTATCACCAGACCGAAAAACGCCTCTACAACGAGTTTACCCGCCAGACTACAGAACTTTCCAAAGCTGTTCAGCTCGGCCTTGAGGGGACGGCCGGAGGAAGCCTGAGTGACCGCACGAACCTCGAAGGCTACCTGCAGGGCCTCAATCCCAAGGGGGTCAAGGAAGTCTCGGTTATCAGCAGCTCCAACCGGATCATCGCCAGCACCAACCGAGACAACATCGGCAAGTGGATTACCCAGCAGCGCAAGGAGCTGATCTTCAAGGCTGAGCTCGGCGAGCCGGTCACCGGCGAGGGCCAGATCTTCAACGTCATCGTCCCGGTGGTTGCCAACGGCAGCACCGCTGGCTACATTCACCTGACCCTCAATACCGAGGATTTCTCGGTCCTGCTGCGTCTGAGTGCCATCCACCGCATTCTCGCGGCGTTGTTCGTGCTCGGCTTGGGGACAATGGTGACGTTGGTTCTGGCCCGCTACTACACCCGGCCGATCGTGGCCATGGCCGAGGCCGTAAGGTGTGTGGCAGAAGGTGATCTGGACCAGTTGTTGCCGGTCGAGCGCCGCGACGAGATCGGCCAGCTGGCACGCAGTTTCCATGGCATGATCGCACGCTTGAGCGAGGACCGGCAGCTGCGCGAACGATTGCGCACTGCCGAGCACTTGGCGAGTGCCGGACAGTTTGCAAGGCACATCGCCCACGAGATCAAGAATCCCCTGAATTTTATCAACCTGTCAATTGATCACATGGGTGATGCCTACCGTCCGACCGATGCTGCTGCTGCGGCCAGCTTCGACTCCCTGGTACGAAATCTCAAAGGGGAGGTCGGCAGGATCAGCCGATTCACAGAGAGCTTTCTCGAATACGGGCGACCTTTCGAGCTGCGCATCGTCGATTGCGACACCGGGCAGCTTCTCGACGAGGTCCTTGAGATGGCCGCTGCATGGGCCCGGACCGCCGGCGTGCGAATCGTTTACGAGGCGGGGATGATGCCGGTGCTGCCGGCCGACCCGGAGTTCCTGCGCACCTGTCTGTACAACATCGTCTGCAACGCTTTCGAAGCGATGCCGGAGGGCGGAGTGCTCACGGTGCACTGCACGGTCGACGAGTCCCATTTGACCATGGCGTTCGCCGATACCGGTATTGGCGTACCCGCCGAGCAACTCGATAAACTTTTCACGCCGCTCTTCTCTACCAAACAGGGGGGGCTTGGCCTCGGTTTGGCGCTGACCAGGCGGGTGATCGAAGAGCACGGCGGCAAGGTGTACTTTCAAAGTAAGCCGGGGCAGGGCAGCACAGTCACCTTCTGTCTGCCGCTCGGCAAGGGGGGTAGATGAAGCCTGTAATCCTGGTGGTCGATGACGAACCTTTGCAATGCGGGATTATGAAAACCATCCTCGAAGGGGAGGGCTACCAGGTCGAGACAGCTGCTTCCGGGGCAGAGGCTCTGGCGCGGATGAAGAAATCGCCGGCCGACCTGGTCCTGACCGACCTCAAGATGACCGGCATGGATGGTATCGAACTCCTGGCGGCTATGCCACGGGGCGTGGTGCCGCCACCGGTCATCCTCGTCACCGCTCATGGCACCATCGACTCGGCAGTCGAAGCAGTCAGAAACGGTGCTTTCGACTATCTCACCAAGCCGCTCGACAAGACCAGGCTTCTGCTCGTGGTGCGCAAGGCGAGCGAACGCGTGGCAATTCTCAAGGAAAACGCCCGCCTCAAGCTGGAGCTATATGGGCGCTTCCGGCTCGAAGGGATCATCGCCCGATCACCAGCCATGCACCGTGTCATCGAACTGTTGCAGAAGGTGGTCGATTCTTCATCCACCGTCATGGTGCTTGGCGAGAGCGGCAGTGGCAAGGAACTGGTGGCGCGCGCTATCCATTACAACAGTGCACGACGTGATCGCCCCTTCACGGCGATTAACTGTGCGGCTATTCCCGAAGCGTTGTTCGAAGACGAGCTGTTCGGTCATGAAGCCGGTGCTTACACCGGAGCGGTGAGGCGTCGCCAGGGTCTGTTCGAGATCAGCGACGGCGGCAGCCTGTTTCTCGACGAGATTGGTGATCTGCCCATGGCGATGCAGTCGAAACTGCTGCGCGTGCTGCAGGATCGCGAAGTGCGACGGATCGGTGGCAAGGAATCGATTCGCGTCGATATTCGCATTATCACGGCGACCAACAAGGACCTCGAGAGCGAGGTGGAGAAGGGCACCTTCCGCGAGGATCTGTTCTACCGACTCAACGTCGTGACCATCGATCTGCCGCCTTTGCGCGATCGGCGCGAAGACATTCTACCGCTGGTCGAATTTTACCTGCAGAAGTTCAGCATTGAATTCGGTCGCCCGGTCCAGGAAGTCAGTCCCGAGGCTATGCGGTTGCTGGTCGAGCACCACTGGCCGGGCAACGTGAGGCAACTCGCGGCCGTCATGGAACGTGCAGTCCTGCTCAGCGACGGGCCGGTACTTTCCAGGGAGGATGTGGCGAGCCGGCTGCAGGTGCGCAAAGCGGTCGATCTGAAACGCTTCGAGCTTCCCGAGGAGGGCCTTAATTTTGAAGCCTTCGAAAAGGAGATGATCCGCAAGGCGCTCGAACGCACGGGTGGTATGGCAACGCGCGCCGCCCGCTTACTGCATATGAATTACAAGGCATTTCTCTACCGCATGGAAAAATTCGGTATCAAGGATGACTGGCATGGTGGACACTGACGGTATGGAATTTGACCTCTTGCATGATGGTGCAGGAAGAGTTCCTTCTCCTTGGCGCGGCCTGTCTGGCCAAAAAGTGGCGATGAGGTGGAGGCAGTGATCCGTTCTTCAAGAGGCCCTGAAACTCGCCGGACAGAGGGACTGGCCCAGTCTCTGGCCTTCTGCATGATCCTGGTGTTGATGACTGTGCGGCTCGGCAACTTCAGCGAGGAAATGTTCGTCACGCCCGTTGCTAACGCGATCTTTGATGTCGTATTCATTAGTGCCGACGATCTGGGTTCACCGGCCAAGGGCCAAACATTAAAATTGAAATTTTCTGTCGATTGCGCGCTGCGGCAGTGCGAGGTGATATTGCAGAAGCCGGTTTTGGCTCCTGCTGTCCCGTCAGCTTTCGTTCCGTTATTTGCTCCCAACGAAGTCGCGTTTGAAATCTTCATCCCGCCGGAAGTTTGAGCCTGCTCCGGGCTTCCCACGCGCCCTGCTATGATTCACTCTAACTTTTAGAGATGTCGAAAAAACATGGGTTCCATGAACGAAACCTTTTTAATCCAGATATTGAGAGGATAAATATCATGAAACAGTGCAAATATAAGACGTTGAGCTTCATGCTCATCATGGTTGTTATGCTGAGCGCCTGCGCCAAGAAACCGCTGATGGATGCCGTGCCCGTCCCCGTCGCTGCGGCGAGTGAATCTTCTGCCGTATCGGAGTCGGGGAGCGATGCGGCCTCAGCCACCCTTTCTACCTCTGCTGGCGATCGGCTTGAGCCGGTCTACTTCGACTTCGACTCCCACGCGCTGTCTTCTGCCGCCCAGAAGACCCTCGAGCGCAACGCCGCCGTGCTCCGCCAGGAGTCGGGTCTTGCCGTCACTATCGAAGGTCATTGCGACGAGCGTGGCTCGGATGAGTATAACCTGGCTCTCGGTGAGCAGCGGGCCGCTGCTGTGAAGAGTTACCTGGTCACCGTTGGAGTGGATGCCGCGCGCCTGACAACGATCAGTTACGGTGAAGAACGTTCGGCCGTGTCTGGCAACGACGAATCGGCCTGGTCCAAAAACCGCCGGGCGGCGTTCAACTGAAGATAAGAGCAGGGACAGGCAAGCGGGGCCTTGTACCAGCGGCAAGGCCCCGTTGTTTCAAGAAATATATAGGATTAGAGGTTGCAGAAACATAACAGGATAGAAAAACTGTCGAATTAATATTCTCCTGCTAAATGTGATGAATTTTTATCGAGGGTCAGATCCCCCCCAGCATGGTTTCAAGAGACTTCCGGTAAGAATCGGCCGCCTGCTCAAAATCCTGTCGGTCTTCGTACATTTTCCCCATGTAATAATAAATGTCGTAGGAGGTCCGGTTTATCTGCAGAGCTTGGTTGAAGAGTAGCATAGCCTCGTCAAGATTCCCCTCCCGGCCTTTTAAGTAGCCCAAATAGTAGTAGCACGGAGTGTAAAATTCATCGTGCTGCATGCTTCTGGAGAAGAGTTCTTCGGCTTCCTGCTTCTTGCCGTCGTCGGCCAGAAGCATTGCACTTTCGCAGAGGGCAACAACATTTTCGGGAGCCTGTTTCAGAACCTCGGAAAACTGCTCGGCGGCTTTCGTCGATTCCTGGCGTGCCAGGTAGAAACGGCCGAGACTGAGTCGGGGTTGGATGAAGCCGGCGTCGGCTGCGATGGCCTTGTTGAACCACATCTCGGCGGTCTGTGCCATACGCCTTGATTTGAGCGTCTTGCGGCCCATATTAAAATAATGAAGAGCCTTGGCGTCGGGCTGATAACCACTCTTTTGGGCAATCTGCGCCGCCTCGCTACGGCCCTCGATGGTCGCCGAGATAAAGTCAGACATCTCTTCGACCCCTGTCAGAGGAAAGCCGGACATTTCGTAACGGATTGTTCGATCAGGGCTGAGCACCACCGTGGTAGGCACTGCGATGACACCGTAGTCGTGAAAGGTCTGCAGACGGTCGTCGACGAGAAGAGGGTAATCGAGCTTGAGGCGTTGCGCGGTATCGTTGATGGTCGTCTGAGTTGCCGACGAACCCTCTTGGCCGTCAGTGTTGATCGCTACGACATTGAGTCCCTGGCTGCGATACTTGTCGTAGAGCGATTTCATGCGGTTCAGAGCCGCCTCCGAGTTGCGGCTCCAGGTAGCCCAAAAAAGGATGATCGTCAGTTTTTCGCCGTGAAGGCTCTTGAAATCATGTATTTCGCCGGAGAAAGAATGCAACGTGAAGTCGGGAGCCTCGACGCCGACCTGCAACCCCTGCAGGGTCGCACCTGCCGTTGGCAGAATTAACACCCCGGCCAGAGCCGCGATCAGCAGCATGATGACGTGCCGTCTGGAAAAAAGTTTCACAAACGACCCTGTCCTGTTACGGGTGGCTTTCACGGAAGTTCTCGATTCCCAGCTTGTATTCCGTGACGGAACGCTGGAAGTCGCCCTGCTGCTGGTAAATTCTGCCGAGCTCGTAATGGGTCCGGGTTGGTTCTGGATTGAGGATCAGGGCTTGTCTGAGAAGAGCCTCGGCCTCTTGAAGTTTTCCTTGACCAGCGAGGATGATCCCTTTGCCGGTCTTGGCGGCGGCACCCCTCGGGTTCATCTGCAGGGCTTCCTCGAAGGAGGCCAGTGCAGTCTCGGTTTCTCCAGCCTCGAGCTGGCGGTAACCTTCATCGGTTTTCTGCTGCCAGGTGACGTCGGCCGCCTTATTCGCAGTCGCATCTGCCGACGTTTTTCCAGACTGCTGATCCTTTGTGGCTGTACCACCCAAGACAACGCCAGTTTGCATGAAAAACACGACGAGTACTACGGTCAGATGCTTGAGCATTCTGGTTCCATGAGTCATGATTTTTCTTTCCATCCTCAGCGATTGTTGACCGGTTTGTCGCGGTCGTACTTGAACAGCTGATGACAGCCAGGTAGGCACGTTCCACCGGTGTCGGTCTTGGTGAAACCGACCGGCAGCCCCCAACTCCCAAATGGTACGGCGTCGCGGATATGCCGTGGGTTGTTGGTCGCATGGGCGTCGTGGCAGGCCCGGCAGGTGCGGCCTTTGACCTTTTTGTTGACATGTACGAAATGCAGGTTCTGCTTGCCATTGCGGAAACCGGTCATGGTTGTCGTGTTCTGGGTGTTGGCAAGGTCTTTCTCATGACACTCGAAACAAAGTTCGTAGTTCTTCGCATCGTAGGCGCTGTAGAAGACCGGCGGGAAATTGGCATTCAATATCCGGAAATTGTTCGAACCATGGGGATTATGACAGCCTGAACAGTCGCCCTGCAGGATCGGTCCGTGCTTGGAACTGTTGCCTGCGAGAATCTCGGCCATGTTCGCTGTGCGACTTTTCCCCTGGACGTATTCTTTGGAATGACATTTCATACACAGGTCCATGGGCTTCTGGACCAGTTGCTTGACGTAATCCGAGAAATGCGGGTCGTGACAGGCCACGCATTTTTTCGGGGTCTCCAGGCCAGCGTGCCTGACTTTATTGTTCTGAATTTCAGCCTGCTTGTCGTCATGGCACATGTAGCAGAGCCCCTGATTGGGTTCGGCAACGAGATTGTTCTCGAAATCGGTGCTATGAGGGCTGTGACAGTTGACGCAGGACTCGGCAACCGGTGCGTGTGTATGCTTTTTGGTCTTGGCCAGTTCCTCTTTGTCGGAGTGACAGGCGTAGCAGACATCATTCCCCTGCGCGATCAGCATTTTGGGGAAGTCACTCTTGTGGGGATTGTGGCAAGAGCTACAGCCGCCTTCGGCAACCGGAGAATGTACGAATTTTTTACCTACCAGTTCGGGCTTATCGTGGCAGATAAAGCAGAGGTTGTCTCCTGCAGCCCTGAGTTGGAACTGGTTGGGAGATTGATGAGGGTCGTGACAGCCAGTGCATTCTCCATCTTTGACCGGTGGATGAACGCCTTTACCGTCATCCTGACGGATGTGGCACTGGTAACAGAGACCGCCTACATCACCTATAGGCTTAAACTCGTGCTTGCCGGTTTGTTCATGGCAGTAGGTACATTCAGCCGACTGCTGCTGGTCCGTGCACGAACTTGGCTTTGCCCATCTGGTCATGGCAGCTTGATGTGACACACGAAAGGTCTTTAGCGGCCTCGACGGAAGAGGGTTGCCCCCAATAAAGAGCAGTCAATGTCAGGGCCAAGGTCACGATAATGAACAAACATTTGCCAACAGCGTCTCTGGTTCTGTCCACGGCATCCTCCTGATAACCCAAAAAAAAAAAGCAAAACTTCGGGAAGCAGAAAAACTCCTGTCTCGAAGCAACTGTCCAACTAATCATCAATAAATTACATATTTCGTTAAAACACGCAAATACTAATTAGCTGCTGCGTGTTTTCACCTGAAATTGAGGCGAGCTTTGCTATCAGGTCATCTGTTGAAGAGACCCTTTGCGTGTGGAAACTGCCTCTCTCAGGCAATTAATGTTAAATTATAAATAAATTCGGATGGTTACATATGCATGATTTATGCCGGCCCACTCCTGTCAACAAGGCATACAACTGTTTGTTCTTGCAAAAACAAGGAATGCCCCTTGGGTATCCAGGGGCATTCCTTGTTTGCTATTTGTTGGTCTATTTATTCTACAGTAACTGCTGCGTCTTCAACAATAACGTCATAGGCATAACCGGAGCCGAAGTCCTTGTCGATGATCAGAACACCACTTACAACGACCGTATCGCCCATCTGGACCGTCGCGGTAGTGGTGACGGTCAGGTCATTGGACCCTGTGGTGCCGGTACCGTCCTGAACGTGAATCCAGTTCTTGCCCATGATTCCAGAGTTGAATTTTATCACCTTGCCACGAACTTTGACCGGCTTGCCAGCCAACTCGGCTTTCTTGGCATAGATATCTGCTACGGACTGTCCACCTGCCGCAACCGTAATGCCGGAGAAGTCGACCTTCGTCGAATCGACAACCACTTTGCTGTTGCCTTCCATTGGCGGATGCCCTTGCGGAAGCCCTCCAGGCAAGGATTCACCACCGCCAACCAGAACAGACGGCACGAAATAAACTACCTCAAAGGTGCGATTGAGAGTCTTGCTCGCAAAGTTAGCCATCGGCATCCCTTCCGGAACAACAACATCGTCTCCAACCTTGACTGCAAACTGGGGAGCCGCCGCCCAGATCTTCTCGGTGCCGGTATCGACCTGAACGTAGGTGTAACCACCGGCGTCCATGGTTTCAATAACTTTACCGCTAGAGCCAGAAAAAGATTCGGAAGCCGGTGTTGAACCGGGTATTTGATTGGCCGGCATTGTCTGGGCAGAAGGTTTTGCTGCTTCGGCTTTTGGTGCAGGCTTGTCTTCACCGCAAGCGGTGAGCAGGGCGAGAGAGAAGAGTGCGACACAGAAAACGGTCATCAATTGTTTCACTTGTAGATCCTCCGGTATTTTTGATTGCTGGGCGCGATGCCTGGGTGATAATTATTAGAGATCCTGAACGTTAAATGAAGCTTATAACACAACCGCCGATGACTCAGCAAGCCCTAGTCATTGTACAGTACGGGAATACTTCGTTGCAAGCGTACGTAAACGATCCGCCAACGCTTCTGTCAGGTCCTCGTGTTCCAACTGCCAGACCCAGTTGCCCGTTGCATGCCCGGGCGTGTTGAAACGTGCCTCGCTGCCGAGACCGAGGATGTCCTGACACGGGATCAGGCAGAGCCTGGCAATACTGGCCATAGCCAGACGAATCAGTTCCCAGGGCATTTCAGGGTGGCGAGTGCCAAGGTAACTGCGAACCTGGTTTTTCTGATCTTTTGTGAGGCTTCGCCACCAGCCCAGGGTTGTGTCGTTGTCATGTGTGCCGGTGTAAACCACGCTGTCGACACAATGGTTTTCCGGCAGGTAGGGATTGTCCGGGCCAGAATCAAAAGCAAACTGAAGAATTTTCATGCCCGGGAATCCAAAATCATCGCGCAGTCGTTCGACCTCAGGAGTGATCACGCCAAGATCTTCGGCGATGATCGGCAACCTTGCTCGGTGTACACACAACTTTGTAAACAGTTGGCGGCCGGGAACTTCCTCCCAGTGGCCATTGACGGCAGTCTCCTCAGAGGGGGGGATCGACCAGCAGGCCTGGAAGCCGCGAAAATGGTCGATGCGAATCATGTCGCTGTTTTGCAACTGGTACTCGAATCGGCGCAGCCACCAGCCGAAGTCCTCTGCTTCAAGCTGGTCCCAACGATAGAGCGGGTTGCCCCAGCGTTGTCCGGTGACGCTGAAATAGTCCGGCGGGACCCCGGCGACCGCTGTTGCGCGGCCCTGGTCGTCAAGCTGAAACAGGCGTTGGTTGGCCCAGACGTCGGCTGAATCGTAGGCGACAAAAATTGGGATGTCGCCGAAGATCAGGATGCCATTGAGATTGGCGTATGTTTTCAGTTTATGCCACTGTTCGTAAAAGATGAATTGCTGGTAGTTGTAAAGGCGGCAGCTCTCGTCTAGGTTTCTCCGCCACGCGTGCAGAGCTTCCGGTTTTCGGGTGCGAAGGTCTTCCTGCCACCCGGACCATGCTTGCTCCGCAAAGGTGTCACGCAGAGCCATAAAGAGGCTGAAATCTTCCAACCAGTCAGACTGTTCATGACAGAAGGCGTCAAAAGTCTGGTGTCTTGCCGATGCTGGTTCTCTGAAGAAGCGTTGCCCCGCCTCCCGCAACAGGACGCTTTTCAGGCTATGCACCTGATTGAAGTCAACTTTGGCGCGGCCGTTGATGACGGCCGCGAGCGCCGACTGATCCAGGTCGCCGCAGTCGACCAGTTGCTGCAGGTCTATCAGGACCGGGTTGCCGGCAAATGCCGAGAGGGCATTGTAGGGGGAATGACCATATCCGGTTGGCCCAAGCGGTAGCATCTGCCAGAGGCTTTGTCCGGCCTGAACCAGAAAGTCGATAAATCGGTAGGCCTCTTCACCGAGATCGCCAACCGGCAAAGGGCCGGGCAGTGCTGTCGGATGAAGCAGGATGCCACTTGCTCGCTGCATGAAGGAATCTCCTCGAGACGGATTATGCCATATCGGCAGGACAGGGCAAATGGAAACTTCAACCCACTCGCTGCAGAGTAAATGGAGTCAAGTAACCCGACAAGGACTGCTCCTTTATTGGGTGTCCTTTCCTGATTGACCCATCTGTCTGACATGCGTTAACATTTGTACTCGCGGGCTTAAAGCCCGTTTTTTCTTGGCGTTAACCGAAGCAGAACATGAGAAGAGGCCAGATTGAGCAACCGTTTTTTAGAGGAAATAAAAAAGCGCAGAACCTTTGGCATCATCAGCCATCCCGATGCGGGCAAGACCACCCTGACCGAAAAGCTGCTGCTGTTTGGCGGCGCCATCCAGATGGCCGGGGCGATCAAGGCCCGAAAAGCGGGCCGTCACGCCACCAGTGACTGGATGAAGGTCGAGCAGGAACGCGGCATTTCCGTCACCACCTCGGTCATGAAATTCGCCCATCGCGACTGTGAGATCAACCTGCTCGATACGCCGGGCCACCAGGATTTTTCCGAGGATACCTACCGGGTTTTAACGGCCGTGGACAGCGCCCTGATGGTGATTGACAGCGCCAAGGGTGTCGAGGCCCAGACTGAAAAGCTGATGTCTGTCTGCCGCATGCGCAACACGCCTGTGCTGACCTTTATCAACAAGATGGACCGCGAGGGGCAATATCCGCTCGAACTGCTCGCCGATGTTGAGGAGAAGCTGCAGATCGAATGTGCACCGATGTCCTGGCCAATCGGCATGGGTAAACGCTTCAAGGGGGTTTATAACCTCTATCGCAAGGAGTTGCGATTGTTTCGGCCGGGTGAAAAGCGTCTCAGCGAAGATGTCCGGGTGATCAGGGACCTCAACGACAGGCAACTCGACGAGCTGCTCGGCAGTGCTGCCGACGAATTGCGCGGAGATATAGACCTGCTCGAAGGCGCGGCCAATCCTTTCATCCTGGAAGAATACCTCAAGGGCAACCAGACGCCGGTTTTTTTCGGCAGCGCTATCAATAATTTCGGTGTCGAAGAGCTGCTCGACGCTCTGGTCGACATCGCCCCCGCTCCCGGCCCCCGTCCGACCCAGAATCGTCTGGTCGCGCCGGAGGAAGAGGCTTTTTCAGGTTTTGTCTTTAAAGTCCAGGCCAATATGGACCCGGCCCATCGTGACCGGATCGCTTTCCTGCGCATCTGCTCGGGACGTTTCCAGCGTGGCATGAAGGTCCGTCATCATCGGATTAATAAAGAGGTCAGCCTTTCCAAGGCGATCATTTTCATGGCCCAGGATCGGGCCAATGTCGAAGAAGCTTTCCCTGGAGACATCATCGGTCTGCATAACCATGGCACGATCAAGGTCGGCGATACTTTCAGCGACAAGGAAGTTCTGAAATTTACCGGCCTGCCCAGTTTTGCAGCGGAACATTTTCGACGGGTTCGCCTGAAGTCGCCATTGAAGGCAAAGCAGCTTGAAAAGGGCTTGATACAACTCTCTGAAGAAGGTGCCATTCAGGTGTTTCGGCCATTGCTCAGCAACGACTACATCGTTGGAGCGGTGGGGATACTGCAGTTTGATGTCACCATGGAGCGGCTGAAGACCGAATACGGTGTCGACGCTATCTACGAAGGTATTGACTATGCTACTGCCCGCTGGGTTGGCAGCTCCAACCCGAAGAAACTTGCTGAGTTCGAGAAGAAAAGCCAGGCTAACCTGGCGCTGGATGCCGAAGGCAATCTCAGTTACCTTGCGCCCAGCGAATGGCGGCTTGGCTATGTCATGGAGCAGTGGCCGGAGATCGAATTCGCCAAGACGCGGGAACATGATTAACTGACTCATCAGCTCATGAGGTAAGAGTTATGCAGAAAACCGACTGGCGAACTGATCGAATACGGGTTAAAACTCTGCTGGATTCCGGGCAAGCGCAAGGCGAAGTCTTTGTCCAGGGTTGGCTCCGGACCGTGCGACGCAGCAAGGGAGTGGTTTTTCTCGCCCTCAATGACGGCTCCTGCCTGGATAGCCTGCAGGTTGTGGTCGGGGACGATTCGGCGGCATTTTCGATTGCCGGTCAACTGGGGACCGGAGCCTGTATCGGTGTGCGTGGCGAGATGGTCGCTTCCCCCGGGGAAGGGCAGAGTTGGGAGATTCAGGCCGGGCAGATTATTGTCTACGGTGAAGCCGACGAAACCTTCCCCCTGCAGAAGAAACGCCACGGGTTCGAATTCCTGCGTTCGATCGCCCACCTGCGGCCCCGCACCAATGCTCTTCGGGGCGGTCTTTCCGCGTGCGCAGTCGCATCGCCTACGCCGTTCACAGTTTCTTTCAGGAACGTGGTTTTGTCTACGTCCACACGCCGATCATCACCGCCAACGACTGCGAAGGAGCCGGAGAGTTGTTCCGGGTTACGACTCTGGACGCTGAGAACCCGCCCCGACGTTGGATGGTCGCGATTGACTGGCGCGAGGATTTCTTCGGATCCAAGGCTGACCTACCTGACGGTCAGCGGCCAGCTCAGGGCGGAGCTGTTCGCCTGCGCCCTGACCGACATCTACACGTTCGGCCCGACCTTTCGCGCCGAAAATTCCAACACCAGCCGTCACGCTTCCGAGTTCTGGATGATCGAGCCGGAGGTGGCCTTTGCCGATCTTGCCCTCAATTGCCAGCTGGCCGAAGATTTTTTCCGTCACATGGTGACCTACGCTTTGGAGCATTGTCAGCAGGACCTGGCCTTCTTCAATAACTTTATCGACAAAGGTCTGCTGGATCGGCTGGAAAAGGCGGCCACAACGGCGTTCCAGTCGATGAGCTACACCGAAGCCGTTGAACGTTTGCAGCAGAGCGGGCAGAGTTTTGAATTTCCTGTCGAGTGGGGCTGCGATCTGCAGTCGGAGCATGAACGCTACCTGACGGAGAAAATTGTCGGCGGGCCGCTCTTTGTTACCGATTATCCGGAGAGGATCAAGGCTTTTTACATGCGGCGCAACGATGATGGCCGGACTGTGGCGGCCATGGACCTGCTGGTGCCCAAGGTCGGCGAGATTATCGGCGGCAGCCAGCGTGAAGAACGCCTGGATGTGTTGCAGCACAAGATGCGTGCCTTCGATATCCTGCCGGAAAGCCTCGACTGGTACCTTGACACCCGCCGCTGGGGGAGCTGTCCTCACGCCGGTTTCGGGCTCGGCTTCGAGCGATTCCTGATGTATCTTACCGGTATGGAAAATGTGCGTGACGTGATCCCCTTCCCGCGCACACCGGGCAACGCAAGGTTTTGATCAAGCGGTTTTTTGCTGGATAACTTCCGGTCGTCGCATCGCCCACAACGACAGCAGGGTATGCACGGCGAGGGTGCCGATGATCAGCACCCCGGCGAGCAGGGTGGTCGCATGTGGTGATTCGTTAAGAACCAGCCAGACCAGGATGGGCCCGAGAATTGTTTCTGTGAGCAGGAGGAGACTGACTTCCGGCGCAGGCAGGTAACGTGGTCCCAGAGTGATCATGGTGAAGGAAACGGGCAGCACAATCCCGCCAAGCAGGAGCAGGAAGGTCATGTCGGTTGAGGTTACGGCCAAGGGTTGAGCGCCTGCCAGCAGGGCCAGGGGAACCACCAACAGGTTACCGAGCAGGTTGGCCGGAACCATGTTGACGGCTTTGCCTCTGCGCAGAACGACCAGGTTGCTGGCCCACATCAGGGTGGCTCCCAGTGCCAGCAGGTCGCCGAGCAACAGACCGCGAGTCAAACTGCCAGAGAAGATCAACAGGACCCCCCCGAAACAGGTCATAATGGCAATCCAGGTGCGTCGGGCGATCTTTTCACGCAGGAACAACCAGCTGAGCAGGCTGCTGAAAAGAGGGGTCGCCGCCAGGATGATAAGGGTGTTGGCAACGGCGGTGTGTTTGAGAGAGTTGACGAAAAAAAACGAGCCGCAGGCAACAATCCCTGCGGAAACCAGCCCGGCGCGACCTATATTGCGGAAATTCTGCACCAACTGACTGCGATAGAGTGCTACAAGGAAAAGAGATTGCATGCCGCCGGTCAGCAGACAACGCCAGAACAGCAGAGTCCAGACGTCACAATGGATCAGGCGCACCAGCAAGGCGTCGGGGCTGAGAATCACCACGGCGGTAAAGGTAATCAGTAACCCTTTAATGTGAGTAGAGCGATCCATAGCGGCGATAGATTGCATACAAGGTCAAGAAACGCAAGCGGGTTTTCGATCAAGGCAGATCGTCACGCTTTCAGTTTGACACGTTTACGGGCCTATTGTAGAAACGTTTGACGGCGGGTCTGTCAATTTCTGCCGCCAAAAAGCCATGCGAAGCACCGCGATGAAGTGGCGATTATCTCGATTTTTTGACGCACGGAAAGGATCCGGATTGTGACTTTGACCACGGCAGGGAAAATCGGCTTTATCGGTGGCGGCAATATGGCCGAAGCCTTGATCAAGGGCCTGATTAACGGCGGATGTCCCGTTAACGATATCCTGTTCTTTGAGCCGAACCCGGAGCGGCGTCAGTTGGTGGCAGGACGCTATGGCGTCTATGGTGCGACCGACAATCTGGAATTGGTCACGACCAGCAATATTGTTGTGCTTGCAACCAAGCCGCAGATTCTGGACAAAGTGCTGGCAGAGATTATTACGGTCTTTAATGATGACAAACTGCTGATATCGATTCTGGCCGGCACTAAAACGACAACTCTGCAAAGCGGTCTCGCTGGACGACCACGTGTGGTACGCGTCATGCCGAACACTCCGGCGCTCGTCGGGCATGGTGCGGCAGCGCTGTGCGCCGGTCAGCATGTCCGGGTGGAAGACCGCCGGATTGCGCAACACCTCTTTGAAGCCGTTGGCGCCGCACTCTGGGTCGAAGAAGATCAGATGGATGCCGTCACAGGGCTTTCCGGCTCAGGCCCGGCGTTCGTCTTCTCCTTTATCGAGGCTTTAACAGCGGGTGGAGTCAAGGAAGGTTTGTCGCCTGAAACCGCCCATGCCCTGGCGGTTCAAACCGTTGCCGGGGCGGCACTCCTGGTGCAGGGATCCGGCGAGACCCCCGCCTTGCTGCGGGAGAAAGTCTGCAGCCCGGGCGGAACGACCATCAGCGGCGTGAGAGCGCTTGAAGAGCTTGGCCTGCATTCTACCGTCATGGCAGCAGTTTGTGCGGCAACGTCACGCTCCCGCGAGCTGGGCAAAGGGAAATAAATCTGTTTTTGTTAAAAGTGAAGTGGAGAAATACCAAACGAATGATCTAAACAAGACACGCCGACGCTGCTCTGCCTGGCGAGCGGCCGTGGCTGCGATGTTTCGCAACCGAACCGGATTGACCTTTCCCCTCAAAAAATTGCCCGCCGCCACTTTCTGACGGCATTAATCAAATAGACGTGTGATGCATTGCGAAGATCATCAGCAGTCAAAATGTGTTCTGTCAGGATGCCCCGTTTCAAAAGAAAGTCACGATAGGTTCCCGGCAAGAGCCCGCTGTTTACGGACGGCGTCAAATATTTCCCGGACTTGTAGACAACCAGGTTCGCCGTGCAGCATTCAGTCACCTCTCCCCGTTCATTCCAGAGCACAACTTCATCAACCTCACCCGCTTCGGAAAGGTACGTTTCGTAGATCTGCCGTTGCGTGGTCTTGTGGTAGAGAAAGACATTTTTTGAGTCGACGGGTCGTTGTGCCATGCGTATCTTCAATGGCGAAGAGGGTGGCGGGTCGATCGTCACGAACGTCGTCTCCAGTCGGCCATCGTTGTGCAGGAGTAATCGCACCCTTTGTGGTGTTGATGGAAAGTCCTCTGCCAGGGACTGAAGGTGGTCGACAACCTGCTCGACACAGCAGGCAAAGTTGAAATATTCCGCCGAGGACTGCAGCCGGGCCAGGTGCTCAGGCAGCAGGAAGTAGCCTTTGCCCGGGGCCCAGCGCAAGGTTTCGATCAGGGCAAAATCGCCGATTGGCCGGAACAGGACGGCAGCCTTGTCGAGACATTCCCGGTATTCTTCGGCATTATCCGAACCCCAGGTGATGCCGGCACCGACACCGTAGACTGCGCGCTGGTGCAGTTGATCGACCAGCACGGTGCGGATGGCGACATTGAAGTGCGCCTGGCGGCCCGGGGCAATCCAGCCGAAAGCGCCCGTGTAAATTTGACGTGGGCCCGCTTCGGTGGCCGTTATGATCTGCATGGTCCTGGCTTTGGGCGCACCGGTAATCGAGGCACAGGGGAAGAGGGCCTGGAAGATTTCCGCCAGAGACGCTTTGCTGCAGGCGGAGACAGCCGACGTCAATTGCCAGACGCCGGGATATTTCTCCAGAGTGCAGACTTCATCAGTCTGAACTTCTCCCGGAGGAGCCAGTCGTCCGAGGTCATTGCGTACCATGTCGAGGATCATAATGTTCTCGGCGCGGTTTTTAGACGATTGCAGCAGGGTTTTTGCCTGAAGGCGATCCTCTGCGAGAGTGCGGCCACGCGCCGCTGTGCCTTTCATGGGGCGCATCCTCAGATGATCGCCGTCCCTGCTGAAAAATAGTTCCGGCGAGACCGAGCAGAGCGCCCAGCGGCCGGTTTGCAGGTAGCCGGCACCAGGTGCCCTCTGACCGTTCACCAGCTGTAGAAAGAATGACCAGGGATCGCCGGTGAATTCACAGGCAAGGGGAAAGGTCAGGTTGACCTGGTAGGTTTCGCCGCCGGCAATGGCGGCTTTAATGGTGTCGATCTTGCCGGAAAATTCACTGAAGGTTTCTGCCACCGCCCAGTCCGGAAGCGCAGGGGGCGTGTCAGGAAGCGGCAGATCGATCCGTTCTTTGACAGCGAACAGGCCAAAACGCAGCAGGGGGAATTCGTCCGCAGGATGGGTTTGCAAGGCATCATCAAAAGCTGAGGCAGACTCGTAGCTGACAAAGCCGGCGGCGAAAAGTCCCTGCTTCTCCACACGCTGTTCGATCTGCTCCAGGGCTGGCAGGACCTCGCTCAGGCTGCGGGCTTCAACCACTTCAAGAAGATCGCTGAAGCGCAGCCAGTTGCCAGCTTGCGGGTCGAAAAGAACGGCAAGTTCGGGCATCGTATTGATCGTCGTTTAAAAGGGGTTTATTCGAATTGGGCCTGGAATGATCTCAGCTGACTGTGCACCTCATCCAGCTCGGCGCGGAGCGCAGCCACCGCGGCCTCCAGTTTTGCGATGCGCTCATCTTCTGCCGCAACCTGCAACCTGGCAGGCTCGGCTGGCAAAACAGAAATTTCATCAATATCCGGCGTCCCGGCCAGCAGGTGGGCAAAGCGATGTTCCTTGCGTCCAGGTTGGCGCGGCAGGCGCATGACTAGCGGCTCTTCCCTCTCCATCAGGTTCTGCAGGAACTCTTCGACAGATTTAAGATCACCCATTTGACGCATGCGCTCGGCCCGGTTGCGCAATTCGCCGACCGTCTGTGGCCCACGAAGCAGCAGTTCGGCAAGGATCGCCAGTTCCTCGAGTTCCAGGTTCAGCAGTCCTTCCAGATTATGACAATATTTGGCCGCGCGCACACCTTCCGCCGATTGCAGGGCCAGCTGTTTCTGGCGCAGGCTGTCGAGTGCCCGGACCACGTCGGTGTCTTCCAGCTGCATGACCGGTTCGCGGTTTGATTTCTGGTTGCAGGCGTTGGTCAGGGCGTTGAGGGTCAACGGATAGTACTCGGGGGTGGCCAGATCTTTTTCGACCAGGCAGCCGAGGACACGGGTCTCTATCTCGTTCAGGAGTATATTCATGGCGGGTCGTCCTTGACGGAGTTGGTTTTGAGTGCCGTTGCTCTTTGCTTTGGACATCATAACGGCTTGTTCGGCAAAAGCCAATCGCTACGGGAACCCCCACCCTGGTCATCTTCGGGCCCTCCGATCTGCGGCTCCGGTCCCTGCGGAGAAAAGCACAGGGTTGTTCGCTTGGACCTGCCGCGCCAGCCATGCTTTTCCAAAACCTGTCGTTGGCAGGGGGTGCCCCTTTTGTTGGCGACTGTTGCTCTTCAACGATTTTGGCGTGTCTTCCCTGGCAGGCGTTTTTTGGCAGGACCGGTATTTTTTCTTTGCTTTGTCGGGGATTGTACAGCGGGCAGCAGGAGGTCTCTGAGTTCCATCCGGTTGCAGCGGCGCAAGGCCTCCAGAACCGCTGGCCTCTGCTCTGGCATGTGGGCGAGCAGGAGGGCTTTCTGCAGATGCTTCTCTTCGTTGCTGCGCGGCACATAGATGGCTTCACCGCTGAAGGGATCGCGACCGGTATGATAAATACAGGTCGCCAGGCTGCCCGGCGTTGGCGTGAACTCCTGGACCTGTTCCACGCGCAGATTGTTCTCTCGCAGGAACAGGGCAACCTCGATCATGTCATCGAGAGTGCAGCCGGGGTGTGAACTGATGAAGTAGGGAATGACGGCCTGTTTTTTTGCCAGCCTTAAGCTTTCTTCGCGAAAGCGTCGCAGGAACTGTTCAAAAACCTGGGGTCCCGGTTTGCGCATGATTTTCGTGACCCCGCAAACGCTCGATTCGGGCGCTACTTTGAGCAGGCCACCGACGTGATGTTTGATCAGATCGGCAAAATAGTCCGGTTGCCGGTTGAGCAGGTCGAAACGTACCCCCGAAGCGACAAAGATGTGTTTGATTGCCGGATGCTTGCGTAAGTTGCGTAACAGAGCCACAGCCCGGTCATCACTTGTCTGCAGATGCCTGCAAATCTGCGGGAAGAGACAGCTCTCACGGCGGCAGCCAGACCGGGCCTGCGGGTCGCTGCAGTGCAGGCCGTACATGTTTGCTGTCGGGCCGCCGACGTCGGTGACTGTGCCGCGAAACTCGGGATGGCGGCTCAAGCGATCCAGCTCTTCCTGGATGGATTTTTCCGAGCGCGACTGGATCGTCTTGCCCTGGTGATGGGTGATGGCGCAGAAAGCACAGCCCCCGCAGCAACCACGATGGCTGGTGATGGAAAACCTGATCTGTTCGTAGGCCGGGATCGATTCGCGGTTCGATGGATGAGGCAGCTTAGTGAAAGGCAGCGCGTAAATGCGGTCCAGCTGACTTTCTTCAAGCGGCAAGGCTGGCGGATTGACCACGACCAGCCGTTTGCCATGGGCCTGGATCAGGGCCTTGCCGCTGAAAGAGTTCTTCTGTTCCGAAGCCAGCCTGAAGGCGCGGTTGTAAGCGTCAGTGTTGCCGCTGACCTCCTCAAAGGAGGGCAAACTGAGCGCATCTTCAGGGCCGGAACTGGCCAGGTAGGCTGTCCCTGGCAGGTCGGTTATGCCTGCGATCGCTTCCCCGGCAAGCATCCGCCTGGTCAGGGTGGAGAGCGCGGACTCCGCCATGCCGAACAGGAGCAGATCCGCCTTGCTGTCGACCAGCACCGAGCGTCTGACCTTATTGTCCCAGTAATCGTAATGAGCGAGTCGGCGCAGACTCGCCTCGATGCCGCCGATGACTGTCGGCAGCCCCTTGAATGCACCCTTGACCGCTGCCGTGTAGGCGATAACTGCCCGGTTAGGCCGGGCCCCGGCACGGCCACCTGGTGTGTAGGCATCGTCATTGCGAACCTTTCTGGACGCAGTGTAATGGTTGACCATCGAGTCCATGGCGCCCGCAGAAATGGCGGCAAACAGGCGCGGACGGCCCATGATCCTGAAGGCTTCAGGGTCGCGCCAGTCCGGTTGGGCGATGATGCCGACCCGCAAACCCTCTGCCTCGAGCAGACGGGCCAGAAGCGCTGTGCCGAAAGACGGATGATCTATGTAGGCATCGCCACTGATGAACAGCACATCAAGTTCGTCCCAGCCACGTTGTGTCATCTCGGCACGGCTGCACGGAATAAATCTGTCGGAGACTGACTCTGCCAATTGATGCCCTACTTCTGTTGTGCCTTGTTGATAACTTTGTAAATTGCTTGAGCCAGCAGGCGGTAACCGTTGGCATTGGGATGGATGGTGTCGCTTTTCATGCTGTTGTCACCCAGCAAATCGACAAGAATGTCTCCTTCAAAAGGGATGGCGTATTCTTCGGCGATCGCGCCGTAAAACTTCGGGATAGCAAGGCCAAAGCCAAGCTTTGGTACGCCAACCAGTACGACATCCGCCCCGCGCGCCCGTATCAATTCGATCATAGATTTAAGATTACGTTTGGTTGCTTCCAGGTCAAGCCGGCGCAAAAAATCATTGCCACCGTGACAGAGGATGACCAACGCCGGATTGTACCTGTCGAGAATCTCGGGAAGGCGTTGCAGGCCGGCGGCTGAAACCTCACCGGCAACACCTGAGTTTATGACCGGTTTGCCAAGCAGCCCGGCCAGGATATCGGGGTAGGATTGTCCCGCAGGGGCTCCGGTGCCGTGCGTGAGGCTGTCGCCGAAGGCCAGCACCGCGGCTTCCTGCCCGAGCGGGGCGATATGCGGTCCGGAGTCGCACCCGGACAACAACATGACAAAAACAAAAAAGAGAGTGAAAACATTGAAAGTTCTTCGGAGCACGAGGGCCTCGCGTCAAAATAGTAAAACAGATCAATTCGATCCCATCATGACATAGATGCCGTTCTTAAAGGAATCCTCCTGTTGGAATCCTGGCTTCTGTGCCGATCTGCATGAGGCGGTGTTCTGTTCAGGGTCTCTGATTGCCAACTCTCATCCACACCGCCCGGTTTTTCCAGAGCGCATCGCTTGAATAAATTCCCAGACCAACCCAGATCAACAGGAAACTGACCAGGTGTCCCCGCGAGAAGGGCTCATTGTAAAGCCCGACCGCCAGCATAAAGTGCAGGCTGGGAGTGATGTACTGCAGAAAGCCGATGGTTGCCAGTTGCAGTCGTCGCGCGGCGGCGACAAAGAGCAGCAGGGGAATGGCGGTGACCACGCCGGAGAGAGGCAGGAGCAGGTCGAGTCGCAGGCTGCCGGCAAGGAACGCGCTTTGCTGTTGCGTTGACAGGAAGATCAGGTAACCGAGGGCGAACGGGCCGAGCAGAAGGGTCTCCACCGTCAGACCGATCATCGCCTCGACCCGTGCCACTTTGCGCAGCAGGCCGTAAAGACCGAAAGAAGCTGGCCAGGATCAGGGCGATCCAGGGGAACTGGCCGTGATGAAAGGTCAGGTTCAAGACCCCGATCAGGGCGAGCAGGACACTGAACAGCTGCCATCGGTTCAGGCGTTCCCGTAAAAAGATGAAGCCCAGCAGGATACTGATCAGTGGAGTGATGAAGTATCCCAGGCTCGACTGGAGGACTTCGCCGTGCTGGACGGCGTAGATGAAGACCAGCCAGTTGGTGGCGATCAGCAGGGTTGAACCACACAAGGTCAGTAAATTCTGGCGGTTGCGAAAAGCAATGAAGACTTGCCCAAGTTGACGGCGAATCGTAACGAGAATGAAAAGAAAGACCACCGACCAGACGATGCGATGGCAGACGATCTCCAGGGGTGCTGCGCCTTCAAGAGCTTTGAAAAAGACCGGGAAGGAGCCCCAGATCAAATAGGCGGCCAGGCCGAACAATACGCCGAGCCGAGCCGTGTTTCGCATCTCCGGTGGGATCAGTTTGATTGTCGCCCGCAACGCGTCCTGCAGATTTCATCTTTGCTATGATTCAAAGAGGGACACTTCTGGAAGTGTCCCTCTTTAATCTCCATAAATTGTTTCTGACAGCGTTATTTCTTCTTTTGGGCCTTTTTGAACAGGTCGGCAAATGAGCCCATGCCGCCCGTGGCCTTCTCTTCGTAGGAGGTCTCCTCGGATTCCTCCTCATTGTCACGGACCGGAATCAGTGAGATCCGCTTCTCGTCCAGATCGACCTTTTCCACGGTGACCTGCAGCTGCTGACCTAGTTTCAGGACGTCCTGGGGATGCTTGATGCGCTGCTCGCCGCCGATCTTCGAGATATGCATCAGGCCGTCGATGCCTTCTCCCAGGGTGACGAAGGCGCCGAACTGGGCAAGGCGTGAGACGGTGCCGGTGTGCGTCGAACCGACCGGGTAACTGGTTCGAACCTTACTCCAGGGGTTGGCCAGAGTGTCGCGCAGGCTGAAAGAAAAGCGTTCCTTCTCCCAATCACATTTTTTGACGGCGACTTCGAGTCGCTGGCCGACCTGCAGGACGTCTTCGATATTTTCCACCCGGCCGTAGGAGATTTCGGAGATCGGCAAAAGGCCTTCCAGATCCGCCGATGTCGATAAAAGCACCGAAGTCGCGGATGTTGGTGATCGTTCCCGAGACCATCATGCCTTCCTTGAGGGTTTTCATCAGCTCGGCCTTCTGCAGAAGACGCTCTTCATCGAGAATGACCCGATGGGAGACGACGATGTTGCGGCCCTGTTCGCTGAACTGGCTGATGCGGAAGGAAAGAGTTTCACCGACAACTGCCGCCGGGTCTTCCTGGCGACGCAGGCCAAGCTGCGAGAAGGGGCAGAAGGCGCGCACGTTGCCCGGCAGCTTGATCTCGTAGCCGCCCTTGATCTCTTTTTCGATGCGCCCCTCGACGGGAATCTCGCTGCGCCAGGCTTCTTCGAGCTGGGCCGTCCCGGAAGAGCCACCGCCGAGGCGGGTGGTGAAGCGCATCTCGCCGCCTTTGCTCGACATGAAATAGGCGTTGACCCGGTCGCCGACCGAGACGGTCAGGTTGCCCTCTTCGTCGAGGAGCTCTCTGGCGTCGAGAACTCCTTCACCCTTCTGGCCGACATCGAGGAAGATCCATTCGCTGCCGATCTGCAGCACTTTGGCGTCGATCTTCTGCCCTGGTTCAAGTTGGGTCTTGCCGACCATGCTCTGTTCAAACATTTCAGCAAAACTGCCTTCTTCGCTCATTTCCTGATCGTCGAATGTTTCGTCACTCATGGATTTCCTCTTCTGAAAAATTGGATAAGGAGCAGCTATTATAAGCATGTTTGTCATAGCTGTCATGGTTTAAGATGCAGCGATCTCGGCAAAGCTGACGATTATTTCCGAAACCTGCTATTCTGCTCAAAATTACGATCAGGTGTTGGTCGAAAATCCACGGAGAATTGGAAACAGAATGAAACGATATGACGTCATCGTTATCGGCGGCGGTCCTGCCGGACTCTTCGCTGCCGGATTTGCCGCACGCCAGGGTGCCAAGGTGCTGCTGCTGGAGAAAAACGCACACTGCGGTGCAAAGATTCTTATTACCGGCAAGGGCCGCTGCAACGTGACGCACAGTGAGGATGATCCACGCAAGTTCGTTGAACATTTCGGCCGCAACGGCAAGTCCCTGCTGACGGCGCTCTATGCTTTTGGTGTCAAGGACGTGGTGTCCTTTTTCGAAGAACGCGATGTGCCTCTGAAGATCGAACGGGGTGGCCGCATCTTTCCCGAGAAGTGGCGAGGCGAAGGATGTGCAGCAGGCTGTGGATGCCTTTGTCCGTGATGCCGGCGTTACAGTACGCACTTCATGCGAAGTCAGAAAACCTGTTGATTGATGACGGCCAGGTCAAAGCGGTTGAGACTTCATCGGCACTTTTACGGCCGACAATGTTGTTCTCGCGACCGGCGGTCTTTCCTACCCGGAAACCGGTTGCACCGGCGATGGCTATGCCTGGGCCAGGACCTGCGGACATCGCCTGGTGACACCAGAACCAGCCCTGATGCCGGTGAAGTTGAGCGATCCCTGGACAGCCGAGGTCAGTCACTTCAATCTCAAAAATGTCAGAATCACGCCTTTCCGTTGATGGCAAAAAAATCGATGAACGTTTCGGTGAGGCATTCTTTACCCGTTCCGGAATCGGTGGTCCGATCGTTCTCGACATGAGCAGCCGCATTCGGGACGCCCTCAAGCAGGGCTCGGTGAAGTTGCTGCTCGATCTCAAGCCGGCCGTTGCGAACGAACTGTTTGATAAACGATTGCAGAGAGAGTTCGCCGAACACAGCAACCAGGATTTCGGCCATTCGCTCGGCAACTTGCTGCCGCGCGACATGATCCCGGTCTTTCTGCGCCTGGTCGGCATCGACCCGAAAAAGAAGTGCCACTCGGTGACGCGGGTGGAGCGGCAACGGCTGCTGAAATTGTTCAAGGAGTTTGGAGCTTGAAGTCTCTGGCTGCGAAGGTTTCCGCAAGGCGATCATCACCTCCGGAGGCGTCTCGCTGAAAGATATCGATATGCGCAGCATGCGATCGAAGCTGGTGCCGAACCTGTTTTTTCGCCGGCGAGATGATCGATCTTGACGGTCCGACCGGTGGTTTCAACCTGCAGGAATGCTGGTCAACCGGTTACCTGGCCGGAGTCAATGCGGCCTCCGCTGAGCCGGAAGCTATATGTGCATGTTGTCTGCCTTTGTTTCGTCGAACAAACCTGTTATAAATAACCTTTAATGTACAGCGTTCAGCGGACAGCGGCTGTCGGGAACAGAGAGTAAGTTTTCCAATAAGCCAAAGGAGTCAAAAATGCAGGATTGGGGCAATGGTCCCTCGAGTGAGGACCTGGAAAAGAAGGTCATCGAGATCAAGGATTATTTCAAGAACAAAGTTCGGTCCGCAAAAGGCTATCTTGCCGGTGCTTGATCGTGATCTTCCTGGTCGTTATCGGTGGTTACAGCAGTATGTACGAGGTGGACACCGAAGAGACCGGAGTGGTCTTGCGCTTTGGCAAATTCTCCGGATTTGTCGATCCGGGGCTGCATTTCAAAATCCCCTTCGGTGTCGACCAGATTTACCTGGTGCAGACCGGGCGCGTGCTCAAGGAGGAGTTCGGTTTCCGTACCGTCAAGCCTGATGTGCGCACGACCTTCACCAAGAAAGGGCTGGAGGAGGAGTCGTTGACCCTGACCGGTGATCTCAACGTCAGTGATGTCGAGTGGATCGTGCAGTTCCAGGTCGCCGATCCCTACAAGTTCATCTTCCGCATCAAGGATCCGGTCGGAACCATCCGTGACATCGCCGAGGCGATGGTGCGCAAGTCGATCGGCAATGCCAACGTCACCGAGGTGTTGACCACCGAGCGTGCCAACCTGGCCAACGATATTCAGAGATGAACCTGCAGTCCACCCTCGACCAGTACGATATCGGTGTGCGCATCGTCACCGTCAAGTTCCAGGATGTGACGCCGCCCGATCCGGTCAAGGCGGCCTACAACGAGGTCAACGAGTCCGAACAGCAAAGGGAGAGTCTGATCTTCCAGGCCCGCGAGCAGTACAATCGCGAGGTGCCGCGTGCGCGCGGTGAGGCGAAGAAGGTTCTGCAGGAGGCGGAAGGTTACGCCGTCGAACGGGTCAACAAGGCCCGCGGTGAGACCAACCGCTTTTTAGCCCTGCTCACCGAATATCGCAAAGCACCGTCGGTCACCCGGAGCAGGATTTACCTGGAGACACTTGAGGAGGTTCTGCCCCGTCTGGATGAGATCTACGTCATGGATGATAAGAGTGGTGGGCTATTGCCGCTGCTTCCCCTGCGCAAGTCGTCTGGAAGGAGGGGCCAAATAATGAAAGCACCTATTATCTTCGTTCTGATTATTGTCGCCGTGATTTTTGTCGGTATGGATGGCCTCTACGTGGTTAACGAGGCTGAACAGGCGATTCTCACCCAGTTCGGCAAGCCGGTAGGAGGGGTCGCCGATCCCGGCCTGCACTTCAAGATCCCTTTCGTACAGAAAGTCAGTCGTTTCGAGAAGCGCATCCTGAAATGGGATGGTGATCCGAACCAGATCCCGACCAAGGACAAGAGGTTCATCTGGATCGACACCACGGCGCGCTGGCGCATCAAGGATCCGCTCCTTTTCTACACGACGGTGGCCACCGAGCGCGGCGCCACTGAGCCGCCTCGACGATATCATCGATTCGGTGGTGCGCGATGCCGTCTCCGGTCGCCTGCTGGTGGAACTGGTCCGTGGCAGCGATTACAAGGCCCAGGCGGGTGGAGGCGAAGAGCGCTTCGAGGTCGAAGGGGTGGACGTCGCCAAGGAGACCCTGGTTGGCCGCGAAGAGATCATGGCGGGAATTCTCGACAAGGCCCGGGCCAATACCCCTGATTATGGTATCGAGCTGCTCGATGTGCAGATCAAGCGTATCAACTACGTCGAACAGGTGCGTACCCGGGTCTACGAGCGCATGATCAACGAGCGCAAGAAGGTCGCTGCCCAGTATCGCTCCGAAGGTGAGGGGGAGCAGGCCGATATCCTCGGCCAGATGGAGCGCGAGCTTAAGGAAATCAGCTCCGAAGCTTACCGCAAGGTGCTCGAAGTGCGTGGTGGCGCTGATGCCGAAGCGGCCGCGATTTATGCTGAGGCCTACAACAAGGACAAGGAGTTCTATGCTTTCCTGCGGACTCTGGAATCCTACAAGAAGTCGATCCAGAAAAACGGTCGACTGGTGATTTCCACCGACTCGGATTATTATCGCTATCTGAAAGAGGCGACAGTAATTTCCGAAGCCTGGACTTGCCCGCTCTGGACGTCTGTGCAACGAAGTGGAAACGGGGATGGCTCATGACGGCTGTCCCCGTTTCCCATTCCTTTGATGGCTGCAGGTTTCAATATGGCCAAACCCTGGAAAACCATTGACAGTGTCGACACCGACGAAGGTCGTGCTTGAATTGCGCCAGCGTGATGAGCGCGATTTTCTGATCACCGTCGGTGGCCTGGTGCTGATGAACAGCATGGCCAACCGTTCCGAGGTGGTCCTCGGCCAGCTGGGCTGCAAACATCTGAAGAACCATCCCGAGCCGACGGGTGTTGGTCGGCGGTCTGGGGATGGGGTGTACTCTCCGGGCTGTTCTCGATTCGTTGCCGACAAACGGCCGAGGTGGTGGTCGCCGAACTTAACCCGGTGGTGCTGGAGTGGTGTCGAGGGCCGCTGTCTGCGTTGACCAATGGTGCTGTAAGTGATCCACGGGTTCGTGTCGAGATCGGTGATGTGGCGGACCTGGTTCGTGACACGGCCGCGAGGACTGGGTGCTGCCAAAAAGTTTGATGCTGATTGTTTTTGACCTCTACAAGGGGCCTCATCATCATACTGACAAGATCAAGGATCCTCTCTACGGCAGCCGGGCGATTGAAAATGTCCGCTCGGCCCTGAAGCCCGGCGGGGTGTTCACGGTCTGGGGAGAAAACTACGATGAGGGCTTCGACAGGAGACTGTGCGCGGCCGGCTTCACCGTGAGACATGAACGACCAGGTCGGGGTGGTTTTCGACACGTGGTGTTCCTGGCGACATTACCGAAGGCCAGACCACCGCAAGCAGGTCGGACAGAGAAAAAGCAAGACTTGAATTCCGGATACGATTAAAATCATCAACTGATCATGACGAAAGTCATATTTTTCGACAGGCTGCCAATGAAATCCCGGTTTTCCTCTGAAACATATCCGTGAGCCACTCAATCAGCTTGTCGAAAGCAGGCATCGGCCCTTGTGTTTTCGATGCGTCGCTCGCCGAGCACACCAGCTGGCAGATCGGCGGCCCTGCCGATCTGCTGGTTGAACCGAAGACTGCCGACCAGGTGGCTGCCGTTGTCCGTTTTGCCAGGAGTCATCATGATCCCGCTGATTGTCATCGGCCAGGGCACCAACCTGCTCTTCGATGACGCCGGCTTGCGTGGCATTGTTCTCAAGTTGGCCACAACTTGTCACGCGTTGACATCACTGAAAACAGGATGACAGCCGAAGCTGGTGCCTGGGTGCCGGGCCTGGCACGCAAGGCAATGCTGGCTGGTCTGGTCGGTCTCGAACATACCATCGGTATTCCCGGAACACTCGGTGGCCTGGTGCTGATGAACGGCGGCAGCCAACGGCAGAGGAATCGGCGACAATCGTGCGTCGGGTCTGGATTGTCGATTACGAGGGGAAGCAGGTCGAGCTTACGCGGCAGGAGTGCTCATTTTCCTATCGTCAGAGTGCCTTGCAGGGCACCGGCGCAGTCGTGGTCAAGGTGGAGCTGGAGTGTGAACGTGCAGCAACCGCAGCAGATTCGGCAACTGATGCTCGAGGATCTGCGCGAGCGTCGCCGCAAGTTTCCGCGCAAGCAGCCGAACTGCGGCTCCGTTTTCCTCAGCACCAGTGAGATGCACGCCAGCGTTGGTCCGCCAGGCAAGGTTATTGAAGAGGCCGGTCTCAAGGGGGTGCGCATCGGCAACGCCGAAGTTTCCCGGCAGCATGCCAATTTTATCGTCAATCTCGGCGGTGCCACATCAAAGGATGTCCTGAGCCTGATTGCTCATATCCGGCAGGTGGTGCATGACCGGATTGGTTTTGACCTTTGCTGCGAGGTCCGATACGTGAGTCCCGCCGGCGAAATTATGCCGGCACATCTGGCAAGCGTTTAATAACCAATGGATACATAGCAGCGGAGGCGTCATGAATGATCGAGATGAAGTCATTCTTGAAACAGATGATGTGCGGGTACGCATTCTTGTCCTCGACGCCGGAGAAGCGACCGCCTGGCATTTTCATACGCAGGTGACCGACAGAATGCTTTGTCTGCAGGGCCGGATCGCCGTCGAGTTCCGGAACCCTCCAGAACGTATTGAACTCTACCCTGGCGGACGCTGCGAAGTCGCCGTCGAGCGGGTCCACAAAGTTGTCAACCTGAGCACCGAAACCGCAAAATATCTCCTGGTGCAGGGGGTGGGGCGGTATGATTTCAAGGTTCTGGATGAATCATAGCCCTCCGTTCGACAGGGACAAACAGAGCACCTCAAGTGAGAAAAAATGGACCACCGCAGTACGGAAAATCTTTACGCCATCGTTTCTCCGGGCCTTGAAAATATTTGCGCTGCAGAGCTGTCTGCGTTGCAGATAACTCCACAGCGAGTTGATGCAGGTGGCGTTGCTTTCACGGGTCGTTTGCGTGACCTCTATCTTGGCAATCTCTGGTTGAGGACCGCCAGCCGGCTCCTGGTTCGCTTCGCGGAATTCAGCAGCCGTGATTTCCCGACTCTTTACCGCCGGGCGCTACGTCTGCCCTGGGGGCGTTTCATTCGCCCGGAGACTGCTGTCTCGTTCCGGGTGACTTGCCACTCGTCACGACTTAATCACACCACGCGCATCGTTGAGTCACTTGAGCCAGCCGTTAACCAGGCGCTTGGACGTTCGACCAACCCGGTGAGTGACAATCCCCAGTTGGTTCTGGTCAGAATTGTCGATGACCTGGTGGTTATCTCGATCGACAGTTCCGGTGAACTCCTGCACCGCCGGGGCTATCGCCAGTCGGTGACCGTTGCGCCGCTGCGCGAAACCCTGGCGGCCGGGGTGTTGATGCTGCTCGGCTGGCAGGGCACGGAACCCTTGGCCGACCCGATGTGCGGTTCTGGAAGTTTTCTGCTGGAGGGAGCTTCGCTGGCCCGTCATCATGCACCGGGCCTCAGCCGGTCCTTTGCCTTCATGAATTGGCCCGGATATCGTGAAGGGTTATGGAAACTGCTCTGTGAGGAAGCGCAACGCCAGGAAGTGGATGTGCAGATTGCTATCAGCGGGGCCGATGAAGACCCCGAGACCGTCGCTGCGGCAAATATGAATCGCCAGCGAAGCGGCGCAGGTCAGATCGTAATCGAGGCGTGCCCTCTCTCCGAACAACCGGTCCACACAGGCCGGGGGTTGGTTGTTTGCAACCCGCCCTACGGCAAGCGTCTTGATCTGGGAGAAAACCCCGCAGGGTATTACTCTGAGTTTGGCCGACAGCTGCAGCGTGTCTACCCCGGTTGGCGAGTGGCGATGATCTGCCCTGATCCGGCATTGGCAAAAGCTACCGGTTTGCCACTCAAGCTAATTACCCGTCTTGACAACGGCGGTTTGAGCGTCGGCCTGTTTGCTACGGGAGGTCTCGTCAAATCCCGTTGATTCTTGCTTGCATGGCTTTGAAAAATCAGTTATAGTCCGCACTTTCTTCCCTCCGGGAGGAAATATTTATCAAGGAAAGCGAGGTGATTGCAGGTGGAGATCCATGTCATCGACAACAATGTCGAAAAAGCCATCCGGGTTCTCAAGCGCAAGCTGCAGCAGGAAGGTCTTTTCCGTGAAATGAAACAGCGTAAATTTTTCGAAAAGCCCAGTGTCAAACGCAAGCGCAAAGAGAAAGAAGCCCAGAGGCGCCTGCGTAAAAAAATGCGCCTGATGCGCAAAGACTAATCATCACGTTTGGTTTTATAGGAGAAAGGCCGGATTCCGCAGAGGAATCCGGCCTTTCTGTCTTTTCGGCAGAGAATCAGGGGAAAAGATTGTTCTCACAAGAGGAAAACATTGAAGGAACAACCCTGCCGCAAGCGGCTGGGCATTGAACTCGATAACACGATTAAACGTTTCTATCGATAGGATGGCTATCGAATTCACAATTTATAGGCATCTCAAAATTTAACAGGACACTTCTTCGAATAACAAGCTGTTCTTGCCCGTCTTCTTGACGCGATACATAAGGTTGTCGGCAATTTTAAGTGCTTCGTCAATAGAGGCTGGAGTCACAGGAAACACCGCAACACCAATGCTGAAACTGATTGGCCAGCCACCGTTTTCGATGGCCTTCATCAAATCCTCATGAATTCTGCCGAACATCACCTGTGCGCCAGCGTAGTCGGTCTCCGGTAAAAAAACGGCGAATTCATCCCCGCCCAGTCGACCGACGACATCTGAGGTGCGAACGCATCGGGTCAAGGTGGCCGCCACTGCCTTCAAGACACGGTCTCCTTCCGAGTGGCCTGACCCATCGTTAATCGCTTTAAAATTATCCACATCAAAATAGCCCAGCGTGGCCGAATGATTGTAGCGGGCGGCTAATTCCAGCAAGCTATTGGTAAGTTCCTTAAACGCCCGCGCATTGAAGATGCCGGTGAGCCCGTCCGTTTTCGCCAGGATTTTTTCGTTTTTCACAAGGACCTTCAACTCAGCGAGCAGAGATGCAGTCACGAGGAAGAAACTGAGCCGGACGCCGGTGTTCCAGACAGGGATAAAATGGTTGCTGTAAGAGTGGTTGGAGATGTAGTCGACAAAAAGCCAAATTGCAGCGGCAGAGCCACAAAAGAGATACCCCAACCATCGTTGCGAATACCAGCTGACAAGCGCAACCGGCAAGAGGTAGAAGATTGAAAACGAAAGCTCATAACCGGTGAGATGGTCCAACGTTCCTACCGAAAACAGGAGAGCAAGACCAAGCACAATCACCTGCGCTGGCGACAACCTGTCAAAATATCTCATGAACTTGATCAGCATTCGTGTTCTCTTAGGGATTGTTGAATGACTTAGTTGGACATCCGGAAACCCTGCTTGCGCAAGGTAAATGACCCGCAATCAAGCGGCGCAGGTGTACCGGACTTTACTCCCCCTCTTGTAACGATGTTCCTGCGCGATATTTAAGTTGCAGGCCTTTCAGGAAATTGCGCAATATTTGGTCCTGGCACTCGCGGTAGTGCTTGTGTCCGACTTTGCGGAAAAACGCGCTTAACTCGTGCTTGCTTATGGGGAAATTGGCCAAAGCCATGATCTCGCAGAGGTTCTCGGCTTTCAGGTCCAATGCGATTTTTAATTTCATAAAGATGATGTTGTTGTTCAGGCGCCTCTCCGGTTCGGGTTGAGCTCCTTCCTTTTCGCCTCGTTTATCGTTGATCAGGCCGTTCAGAAATGTCGCGAAATTGAAATCGCTGCATTTCTGGAACACGGGATCATCCTCCTTTTTCAACCAGTCGCTGATCTGCTGGTGCGAGACCTGGCAATCAACCAGAGCGAAGATGTTAATCATTTTTGCATCGCTCAGGTCGAAGATATAGCGGAGGCGACGCAGGATGTCGTTGTTGGTCATAAATATGCCCCTGTTTCCGTATCACTCATGTTCTGTTAATAGCCTCCTGCCACTGCTTCAGCAACAACTCCCGCCAGGCGCTCTCCGCCTGCGGCTCAAAACAACGCTCTTCCTGCCAGCTCGCGGCAAGCTCCTTAGTATCGTCCCAGAAACGGATAGCCAAGCCGGCCAGCATCGCTGCACCAAGTGCCGTAGTTTCTACTGTTTGTGGTCGCGAAACAGGGCGGTCGATAAGGTCGGCCTGCATCTGCATCAACAGGTTATTCCTGGCCGCGCCACCATCGACTTTGAGGATGGACCCCGGTTCGCCGCGATCGTCGGCCATCGCCACGACCAGATCATGGACCTGCAGGGCGATTCCTTCCAGGGTGGCACGGGCCAGGTGAGCTGCGGTTGTGCCACGGGTTAACCCGGTGATCTGGCCGCGCGCTTCACTTTTCCAGTGTGGCGCGCCCAGGCCGGTCAGGGCCGGGACAAACACCACTCCGTTACTGTCAGGAACCTGCTGTGCCAGCGCTTCAATCTCCGCCGAAGAGCGAATCAGGCCGAGGCCGTCACGCAGCCATTGTATGGCCGCTCCGGCGATAAAGGCGCTGCCCTCCAGGGCGTAGCTGGTCCGGCCGTTTAATTGCCATGCGACAGTGGTCAACAGCCCGTGTTTGCTGAATAAGGGTTGGTCGCCGATGTTCTGCAGAATGAAGGCCCCGGTGCCGTAGGTGCATTTCGACTGGCCTGGGTCAAAGCAGGCCTGGCCGAAGAGGGCTGCCTGCTGGTCGCCTGCCATGCCGGCGATCGGGATGCCGTCAGCCAGAAAATCGAGGCCCTTGGTATGTCCGTAAATCTGTGATGAAGGCACAATGTTGGGAAGAATGCAGCGCGGCACCTTAAGTGGTTTGAGCAGATCGTCGTCCCAATCAAGACTTTGCAGATCCATCATCAGGGTGCGCGAGGCATTGGAGACATCGGTGACATGAGTCTTGCCGCCGGTTAGTCGCCAGACCAGAAAACTGTCGATGGTGCCGAAAGCCAGGTGGCCGTCTGTGGCGCGCTGTCTTAATTCCGGGGATTCCTGAAACAGCCAGGTCAGCTTGGTCCCGGAAAAGTAGGGGTCGAGCAGCAGGCCGGTCTGGCGACGATAGGTTTGTTCGAGACCCTGCTCCTTAAGCTGTTGACAGATGTCTGAGGAGCGTCGGCATTGCCAGACGATAGCGTTGGCGACCGGGCGGCTGCTGGCGCGTTCCCAGAGCAGCGAGGTTTCACGCTGGTTAGTGATGCCGATTGCCATGATCTGGTTATTTGCGGTGCCGGTTGTCTCAAGCAATTCAACAATTGACTGGCGCACTGAAGCCCAGATATCTTCGGGGTTGTGCTCCACCCAACCGGGTTTTGGAAAATGCTGGGGGACATCAACGGTGCGATGTCCATGAACGCGTAAATCATGACCAACCAGAAGCGCGGTCGTGCCGGTTGTGCCCTGATCAATGGCGAGAATGAATTCTGGCATGACGTGTCCTTGAGTCGTTGCCGAAGGAAGAGATGACTGAATCAGTATAGGGAACCCGGGGATACAGTCAAGGTCGCTTGTTGGTTGGGGCCGAACGATTTGCTCCGACAAGTAAACTCGATTAGTGTAATGATAGCGGAAAAAGGAAAGGGGATCGGAGTCATGGAAGAAAAGAAACCAAAAGAAGTCAAACTGGAGATCCAGCTTGATGAAGAGATTGCCCATGGAGCGTATGTTAATCTGGCGGTTGTCAACCACAATGAGTCTGAGTTCGTGGTTGATTTTGTTTTTGTCCAGCCACAGGCACCCAGGGCAAAGGTGCGCTCAAGAGTGATCCTTTCCCCTCAGCATGCCAAGCGGCTGGTCGCTGCATTGCAGGAGAATGTCGGTCGTTATGAAAAGAGTTTTGGTGTGATCGCCCCGGCTCAGCAGCCTGTCGATGATGCGGCCGGACACTATCACTGAGGGTCAGGTTATGAACAGCATCGACCGTCGAACTTTTATCCGCCAGAGTGTCCAAACGGCTGTTGCTGTCTCGGCCGCTGGTTGTTTGCCAGTTCTCGACCTCTTGTCCCTCCCGGCATACGCATCAGAGATGCCGCCTTTGGCCGTGCGCAAGGGGCCGGATGTGACTCTCCTGGTGAGAGAGACCTTGGGTGCATTGGGCGGGATGGAGAAATTTGTCAAATCCGGCGAGGTTGTCGTAGTCAAACCGAATATAGGTTGGGATCGCACGGTGGGACTGGCGGCCAATACCCATCCTGAGGTCGTCAAAACCCTTGCACAGCTCTGTCTTGAGGCCGGGGCAAAAAAGGTGCGGATTTTCGATCGATCCTGTAATGATGAACGGCGTTGTTATACCCAGAGCGGTATCCGTGCGGCCGTTGAACAGCTTAAATCAGATCGCGTCAGTCTCGAATACATGGATCAGCGCGCCTACAAGGAGTTGGCGATTCGCGGTGGAGTAGCTTTCGACCGCTGGGAGTTTTATCTGCCGGTTATTGAAGCGGACCGTTTGATCAATGTGCCGATTGCCAAGCATCACTCGATTTCAAAATTGACACTGGGAATGAAAAACCTGATGGGCGTGATCGGCGGAAACCGGGGCCGTTTGCATCAAAATATTGCTGAGTCTCTCACCGACATAGCCTCCGTCATTCATTCTGATCTCACGGTGATTGATGCAACCCGCATCCTGGTTGCCAATGGTCCTCAGGGCGGGCGCGCTGAAGATGTTCGTTTTACCGAAACTTTGATTGCTTCACCGGATATTGTCGCCGCCGATGCCTATGCCACGACCCTGTTCAACCTCAAACCTGAGGATGTGCCGACAATCGTTGCCGCGGCCCTGAGAGGGCTGGGTGTCATGGACCTCAAGCAGGTGAGAATGGTTTGAAACCTTCCCGCTGGATATATGGTCGCAGGATCTGCCAGAGCTTCTGTCTGGCCGTATTTCTCTGGCTTTTTCTGCAGACCGAATACCGGGGTATTGACCAGCTTGCCTACCCGGTCAGTTTACTGTTCCGTATCGACCCCCTGGCTGCTCTGGCAGATTTTCTGGCCCCCGGCCCGTTCGGCTGGCAGTTGCTCTGGCCAGCCCTCGTGGTGCTTCTGCTGACCGCCCTGTTCGGCCGTTTTTTCTGCGGCTGGGTCTGCCCGCTCGGCACCACCCTCGACGGTCTCGGCAAACTGGTCGGGCGCGGTCGAAAAGTTTTTTCGCCCGGTTGGCGGCGAGTCAAATATTACCTGCTGATCGTCATGGGTACGGCAACCATCTTCGGTGTTCAGCTGCTTGGCCTGTTTGACCCGCTGGCTATCTTCCTGCGTTCGTTGACGCTCGCAGTTTATCCTGCCTACAATTATGGGTTGAACCAGGCTTTCGATTTTTTCTACGCTCATGAAGTGCCGCTGTTGTCGGCCGCGGTCAAAGGTTCTTATCCGGTATTTCGCGATTATCTCATGGCGTTCTACCAGCCGATCTTTGCCTTGAGCCTGTTTACCCTTTTGATCTTCCTGCTGATTGTTCTGCTGGAGAGAATCGAGCATCGTTTCTGGTGCAAAAACCTCTGCCCGCTGGGGGGCTTGCTCGGCATCTGTTCGCGCTATGCCGTTCTGCAACGGGCTCCGCAGAAACTATGTGCAGATTGCCAGGCTTGTGACAGCCTGTGCCGTTCTGGGGCGGTGCGCGGCGCAGGTCATCTACGCAGTGAATGCCTGCTTTGTATGGATTGCACCGGTTTCTGTCCGGACGAGCGCGTGAAATTCGGTTTGGGAGTCGGGCTTGCTCACACCCCGGGGGTCGATTTGCAGCGCCGTGGGGTTTTGACTGCTATGGCCAGCGGTGTCATGTTGGCACCAGTAGTGCGCATCGGACCCGTGACTCACGAGCAGAACCCTTACCTGGTTCGGCCGCCGGGAGCGGCGCCTGAAGAAGAATTTTTGCAGCGCTGTGTGCGCTGTGCCGAATGTATGAAAGTCTGCATCGGGCGAGCCCTGCAGCCGGCCTTGCTCGAGGCCGGTCCGGTCGGTTTGTGGACACCGCTGGTGGTGTCTCGTATCGGCTACTGCGAGTACAACTGCACCCTTTGCGGACAGGTCTGTCCGACCGGCGCAATCGCCCCGCTGAAATTGCCTGAAAAGCAGAAGTACGTGATTGGCTTGGCCGTCATCAATAAAGACCGCTGCCTGCCCTTCGCGAAAGGCGTTGAGTGCCTGGTCTGCGAAGAACATTGTCCTACGGGTCAGAAGGCTATTGTCATGGAGGAGAAAGATCTGCTGATTGATGGCGAGATGCGCCGTCTTAAATTCCCCAAAGTGGTTGATAAACTCTGTATCGGGTGCGGTATCTGTGAGACCAGGTGCCCGGTGGAAGGCGCCAGCGCTGTCCGCGTCATCAACGAGGGTGAAAGCCGCCGCAAACGATCGGAAATTCTTGCCAGCCGCTACGGTTGAGAGTCCGTTATGAATCAATTACAGAAAATCATTGTTCCCATCTTGCGGGCTGTTGCCGTTTCGGCAGATTCCAGCATCAACGAGATTGGCAGCTTTGCTGACTCCGGTCTGGCTGGCTGGATCGAAAAAAGTTTCGAGGGCAAGACGGAGCCCCGTCTTGCCAAGGATGCAGGGATTAAAGTTCTTCAGGCCAGAAGCAACGACAGTGCCTCGGGGATGGTTTTTGAAGCTGAATATAACCCGCAGGACTATCCCGTTTTTGCCCCTGTCGATTAAATTTGTTGTTCATTATCCCGAAGCGACAGACAATCCTGAGATTTGCCGTTATAATCATTCATAGTTGATTCATCTTTGGGGCCAGTCGTTTCTAACGGCGCCTTGAAATGAGGGAGGTCTTTATGTCACTGGTTAAAACCTGGTATACCCCCGAGGCGGCAGCAGACAAATTTGGGATTAAAATCGCTCAATTGCTGGCATGGGTTGATGAAGGTCTGGTGCGGGCCGAGCGAGAAGGTAGCAAAGTCGAGCGGGTTAATATCGATGATGTGCGTATTGAAGTGGAAACAATGGTGAATCGGACCTGATTTTGCCGGAGGATTCTTTTTCAGAGCCGTCGCCTGTCTCAGCATGCCCCCGCAGAATAATCTCCTCCATGGTCAGATGATCAGCGGTGAGGTTATTGATGCGTTGCCGCCTCTATGCTAAGGGTGGTGTTGAGAAGTTGGTGCAAAAATCGTTTAAGGAGCTTAGTCATGATAAAGAAGATTTTGATCGTCACTGCCATATTTGTTTTTTCGGCGCAACTCGTATCTGCTGCCGTTTACAAGGTTGATTCTGTTCATTCACAAGTTCAGTTCACCGTCGATCACCTGATGTTTTTCAAAGTGAGTGGAACGTTTAATGACTACCAGGGTGAAATCGAAGCTGACTCTGCGACGAAGACACTCAAGTCTGCCAGAGCAACCATCCAGGTCTCATCGCTTGACACCAGGGAAAAAAAGCGTGATGACCATCTGCGCAGTGCCGATTTCTTCGATGCCGCCAATCACCCTGAGATGACATTTGTCAGCAAAAAAATCGAGGGTGAAGGCGATGCACTTGTCGTTTACGGTGACCTGACCATGCGAGGGACGACCAAAGAGGTGGTCCTCAAAGGCAGCTTCCGCGGAGAAAACACCGATCCCTGGGGCAACGTGCGAGCCGGATTCTCAGCGTCGACAGTGATCAATCGCCGTGATTATGGTCTTAATTGGAACAAAGCGCTGGAAACGGGCGGGTTTGTGGTTGGAGACAACGTGACCATCAGCCTCGAGATTGAGGCGGTTCAGGTCAAATAGTTTACGATCAGGGATCTGCACATGCAACTCCTTTGTATTAAATGCATTCTCGTAAAATGTGCAGACCCGGTTTCAGCAACTGCCGCCGCAATCGCAGCTGGGTTCCCCGCCTTTTAGCCAGCTATTGATAATTGCGCTGGCGCAGCCAACACCTGCTTTCACTGTCAAGGCTTCGACCGGGCAGTTGCCGGCGCAGGCCCCGCACTCGATACAGGCGTTACGATCCACAATCTGTGCTTTGCGATCCTCAAGGGCGAATACGCCGTGCGGGCAGACCTCGGCACACATGCCGCAACCGATACATTTCTCCGTGTCCAATTGCAGGGTGACAACATTTTCAAGATAACGTAGTGACGGCATTCTTCCTGTTCCCTGTCTCTCATCCTACATGTTTGATGAAGTTCTACGAGTAAAAAGCTGCAGCCAGCCAGCATAGTCCGCCCACCAGCAAGGCTGCTGCCTGGGAGGGAATTGCCCGACGCATCTCCTTCTCAACTCCCGAAGGTGATGTGAATGTTGATGACCCGGTAAAATGCATGGCGTACCAGGAAGAAATGGCCGGTACCGCCATAAGCAGGGCCAGGCTATTCAACCAGATCAGCGATGCGGAAAAGATCACGACACCGCAAAACCCGGCGATCAGGCCAGCGATGGCGCCCTTGGTGGCAAAAGCTCGTCCAGGCAGCCAGGGCAGCAGAACCGGGACGATAACGGCTCCGATCAGGATGCCGACCAGGGCTGACAATACGGCGGCTCCGCCGCGGTTACAGGCGTCCGAAAAGGAAAAAAACTGTGGGCTGATGCCGCCGAGAAGGAATAAGGCCGGAATGCTCCACAGAAGGTGCTTCCGCATGTTAATCAGCTCCACCGGGGTCAGAACCAGTCGCTCGGCAAGACTGAAAGTAACACGACGCATTTCCGGGGCCGCTTTCTGCCCGTTTTCGAGAAAACTAGACAGGTCTCTACTGCGGATCGGGCCATAAACAACCTTAAAACCACAAGCTTTGCTGACCTTGTGGGCAGCAATCCCGGGCGCGCCCAGTTGGGGCACAATCAAGGTCCGGTGGCTGACCACCCGGGACAGTTCTGTCCTCTGCACCTGGCGCACAATCTCGTCTGTGCTGAAAGTGCCCTTGCCGGCGGCACACCAGACATTGATTCCCCTGGTGTCGAGCACCAGTAGCCAGGTATCATGGTTATGCATGTCACGGCGGATTATATCGAAGGTCATCTTGTAATTGGCTGTGACCAGGGTCGGGCTGCTGTCAGAAGGTGTGCCGATGGCATAGAGCCCCGGCGCAATGCTGTAGCGCGTGCGGCCAAATCCCCAGCGCATTTGCCAGCGGCCGAACACATCCGCAGCGGTGAGACGCGTCGCAATTTGCGGGATTCGTCCAGCAGGGGTCTCCAGCCAGCCGCATACGAAAGGCCAGAGCTTGTAACCGGGCCGGTCGTCAATAGCTCCCGGGCAGCAACCTTCGGAGTTGCTCGCCGTGGCGCAGCAAACCTCGTCCGTCGCCGGTGGCGGGCAGCAGTTTGCGGTTTCTCCTCTCGAGGGCGGGCAGCAGCTGTTATTGTTCATTAGTTCCCGGGCCGTCTGCGACCGCCGCACTCCTTGAGTCTGGCATGTGCATGACGCAGCATCCGTTCAGTTGTTTGCCAGTTGACGCATTTGTCGGTAATCGAAACGCCGTAGGTCAGAGACTCGATTTTCTCGTTCAGTTTCTGATTGCCTTCCTCAAGGAAGCTCTCAATCATGACTGATCCGATGTTGTCATTGCCGCCGGCAACCTGGTCCATCACATCTGTCAGAACACTTTCCTGGCGGGTGTGGTCCTTGCACGAGTTGGCGTGGCTACAATCAACCATGATCGATGTTTTGATCCCGGCATTGTTGAGCTTGTCAAGAGTGTGGGCGATGTCGGTGGCCTGATAATTCGGTTGGTCATTGCCGCCGCGTAGGACAATGTGGACGTCTGGATTGCCGGTGGTGCGGACAATAGAGATGCGGCCTTCACGGTTGACGCCGATGAAGTTATGCGGATGGCAGGCGGCACCCATGGCGTCGATGGCGATTTGCAGGTTGCCGTCGGTGCCGTTTTTAAAGCCGACCGGGAAGGAGAGACCGCTCGACATCTCGCGGTGAGTCTGGCTTTCGGTGGTGCGGGCGCCGATGGCTCCCCAGCTGATCGTGTCCGCCATGTATTGCGGAGTGATCGGGTCAAGCATCTCGGTTGCTACCGGCAGTCCCATGGCGGTAATGTCGAGCAACAATCTGCGGGCAATACCAAGACCCTTTGAGATCTGATGAGTGCCGTTGAGATCCGGGTCGTTGATCAAACCTTTCCAGCCGATTGTGGTACGGGGTTTTTCAAAATATACACGCATTACCAGCAATAGCTGGTCTTTCACCTCGGCATTGAGTTTCGCCAGGTGCTCGGCGTATTCGATAGCCGCTTTCGGGTCATGGATGGAACAGGGCCCGACCACTACCATCATGCGAGGATCGCGTGACCAGAGGATGTCCTTGATCTGTTGGCGTGAATTTGCGACGAATGCGGCAGCTTTCTCCGAGAGGGGCAAAACCTGTTTGAGATCTGCCGGCGCAATTAACGGTGTCAAGCTGCTTACATTGAGATTGTTGGTCCGAACCATGAGTCACTCCTTGAGTGTAAAAATTGATGAATCCCAGCAAAGTTTGCCATTATGGCCTCAAGATGCTGAGAAATCAACGTTTTTTACGAAATTTGTCAGGGAAATGGTTTGACTGCTCCGGCTGTGTTAAGCTATATAAAGGGCAGTATAAATAGTCATTATCGTTGCTTTTTCAGCGATATCTTACGAGGTGGATATGCAAGTACTCTGGTCGGCGCTGTATCAGGTGGTCAACCTGGCTTTTCAGATTTACATCTTTATTGTTATTGCCCGGGCCCTGATGTCCTGGGTCAATCCGGATCCTTACAACCCGATCGTACGTTTTCTCCATAACGCGACTGACCCGGTTCTTGATCGGATGAAAAGAGTTCTGCCATTGCAATTCCGCGGCATTGATCTGTCACCGGTCGCCTTGCTGTTTCTGCTGTCAGTGGTAGAACAGATCATTTTAAGAATCCTTGTGCAGCTCAGCGGCGGGTTCTGAGGTCATCATGCGAATCAGCCCGATCGATATTCAACAGAAACAGTTCAGATCTCGCCCCTTTGGTTATGAAAAATCAGGAGTTGATCAGTTTCTTGAACTTCTTGCAGAGGAGTTGGAGCGCTTGATGCGCAAGAACCAGGATCTTCAGGAGGAACTGGCCCGCACCAACGCGACGCTGGGCGAGATGCGCGAGCGCGAGGAAACTCTCCGGGAAACCCTGGTGCTCACCCAAAAGATAACCGAAGAGTTGAAGTCGACAGCCCGCCGCGAAGTCGATGTCATGATGGCCGAGGCTGAGATCAAGTCGGAACGACTGATGCGTAATGCCGAAGATCGACGACTGCAGTTGATTGCGGAAATCCAGGAAATCAAGCGGCAGAAGATTGATTTTGAGGTCGGCCTGCGCGGGTTGCTGGAAAAGCATATCCGCATGCTTGATCTGGATGACGTAGCTCTTGACCATCAGGACCAGGAGTCCAGGATGCTCGAAGAGCCGCTGCCGTTTGCCGGACAATCAGGGCAACACACCGAAAGCCGTGTCGCGAAACCTTCCGGTCCTGCCGATGAGACGATAGAAGAGGCAGAATTTATCGGACCGGATCAGGAAGATGCCACCTTCGGGACTTCGGTTCGCCCCTCTGCTGAGGACAGAACCCCGGATCTGATTTTCGATTTTGATTCTGGTGAAGGCTATAATGAGGAGGACCTCCTCAAGTGAGCCTGCCCTGCCTGCGTCAAACCGACGCAGGTGTTGAAACTTTTCTGTATATCCAGCCCAGGGCCAGTCGCAACAAAGTTGTCGGTTTGCAGGGTGAAGAGCTCAAGATCGCTCTGACGGCCCCGCCGGTGGATGGTGCCGCCAATGTAGCCTGTTGTCATTTTCTCGCCAAACTTTGCGGCTTGCCCCGGAGTCGTGTTAGACTGATATCCGGTGACACATCCCGTCACAAGCGCATATTGCTTGAGGGTGCCGACCTTCAGGAAATATGTTGTTTGCTCAATGAGCTGATGAGGGGTTGACATCTGCCTGCAACGTTATTAGATTGTCAACGAATTTTTAAATGAGGTGATTCCTATGCCGGTGTATGAATATCAATGTAAGGATTGTGGGCTGGTCTTTGAGGCCCGTCAGAAATTTTCCGATGCACCCCTGACCGCATGCAAAGTGTGCGGCGGACAGGTGATGAAAATGATCTCCCAGACCGGGTTCGCTCTCAAGGGGAGTGGTTGGTACGATCAGGGGTATGGCACCAAGCCAGCAGCCTGCCCTTCGGCTCAGAGTGGTGGCGGCTGCGCCGGTTGCCCTAAAGCGGCCAATGAATAAATCGTTACGCGACAGCGGGTGTGAAAGGGGACGGAATTGAATTCTGTCCCTTTTTTTGTTGCTCCTTTTTCTCTCCCGGTGTAGTGGAGAAATGGTAATTTTCAGCTAAAGGATATTCTCTCAGTTTGTGGACGTGTAGATGTGTGAAGGACCTTTAACCTTGCCGGAGCTCGGCTGGGGACATTTTTTTCAACAGCAGTTAAGTCTTGAGGAGTTAGCGGAGACCACGCCTGTGCGGGTCTTTGCTCTCAATCGTCACCTGATTGATGGTGTTGGTGAAGGAGGGCGGCTGCAGGTTGAATTGCCACATGCCTGGCTGCGTTATACGGTGGAAGCGCTACCCACGGTCGGTGACTGGCTCCTGCTTGATGGTAATGGCCAGCCGCTGCGGGTTCTCGAACGCAGCAGCCTCTTTAAACGCATGGCGTCCGGACACGATTCCCGGGTGCAGTTGATGGCGGCAAATGTCGACACCCTGTTCATCGTCACCTCATGCAACCAGGAGTTCAGCCTCTCCCGCCTTGAACGTTATCTGGCGATGGCCCTGGAAGCCGGGGTTGAGCCTGTCATTGTCCTGACCAAGGCAGACCTCGCCCACAACGTGCAGGAGTACCTTGCCCAAGTCAGGACTCTGCGTCCCGGGTTAGTGGTCGAGGCGCTCAATGCCAAGGATACCAATGTTGTCGATGTCCTGCGGCCCTGGTGCGAGACCGGCCAAACAGTGGCCCTGGTCGGATCGAGCGGGGTCGGTAAATCGACCCTGGTAAACGCTTTGGGCAGCACTACGGTACAGGCAACCGGGGCCAGTCGCGAGAATGATGACAAGGGCCGCCACACGACCACCTCCCGTTCTCTGCATCTGTTGCCCCGGGGAGGATTGTTGCTCGACAGTCCCGGGTTGCGCGAACTGCAGTTGAGCGATTGCGAAAAAGGGGTCGCTACGCTCTTTGAGGAAATCGAGGCGGTGGCCCGGAATTGTCGATTTAACGACTGTCGACACCTTGGAGAGGCCGGTTGTGCCGTCGCTGTTGCAGCCGAGCGCAACGAACTTGATCCACGTCGATTGGCCAACTATCTGAAACTGCAAGCCGAGCAGGAGCGCACATTGGAGACCCTGGTCGAGAAACGTCGCAGGGACAAAAGTTTCGGCAAGATGTGTAAGCGGGTGCAGGTCCAGAAAAGGCGTGAGAAGAGTTAGGCGTCATTGCCCTCACATCTTTACAACCCACCCCTCGTTGCGTATAGTCGTACTTTGATCTCAGTGAGGTTTTTAAGGAGGTTTTTTCGTGGACAAGATCATAGATGGTAAGGCGATAGCCGCCGAAATCCGAGAAAAAATTGCCGCCGATGTGGTGACATTGAAAGGGCAGGGTGTCACCCCCGGCCTGGCGGTTGTCCTGGTGGGTGATGATCCGGCCAGCCGGGTTTACGTGTCGATGAAGGAGAAGGCCTGCGAGCAGGCGGGGATCTTTTCCGATGAGCACAAACTGCCCGCAGAGACGACCGAAGCCCAATTGCTGACTTTGGTAGAGGCGTTGAACAACGATCCGCGCATCGACGGTATCCTGGTGCAGTTGCCGCTACCCGGCCAGATCGACGAGAGCAAGGTGCTGGAGGCCATCTCTCCGGCCAAGGACGTCGATGGATTTCATCCCTATAACGTTGGCCGCCTGGTAACCGGCAACCCGCTTTTTCAGCCGTGCACACCGTATGGGATCATGAAGATGCTGGAACATACCGGTGTTGATCTGACCGGCAAGGAAGTCGTCGTGGTCGGCCGTTCCAATATCGTCGGCAAGCCCGTGGCGCTGATGTGCCTCTCCAAACACGCGACCGTGACCCTCTGTCACTCCCGCACCCGTGACCTGCCGGCTAAAGTCGCCCAGGCTGATGTTCTGATTGCCGCCGTTGGCCGTGCCGAGATGATCAAGGGGGCCTGGATCAAGGAGGGCGCGGTGGTGATCGATGTTGGCGTCAACCGGGTCGGCGAGAAGAAGCTGGTCGGCGATGTCGAGTTCGAAGCCGCCAGGCAACGTGCCAGCGCCATCACCCCCGTGCCGGGCGGTGTCGGCCCCATGACGATCACCATGCTGCTCTATAACACCGTTGAGGGTGCGAAGCGCCGCCTTAAGCAATAAATCACCGATGCGGCCCGAAACGATCCGTTCGTTGCGGGTCGTTTTGCATTTGCCTCATGTTGAAACAGGTTTGTTAAGCGCTTCACCCCCAGGATTGAGATGATCATCAGTGAACTGAAACCTCTTGAAGAAATCCGTCAGGCCCTGGCTGAGTACAATCGGCTGTTCCTGGTCGGTTGTGCTGCCTGTGCGACGGCCTGCAAAGCGGGTGGTGAGGAGGAGATATTCAAGCTGCAGGAATGGCTGGTCGAGCAGGGTAAGGAGGTGACCGGCAGCGTGGTGATCGACGAAGCATGCCATATCATGCGTGCAGCCCGGGATCTGCGTCATCACAGGAATGCGGTGCAGGATGCTGATGTCCTGATGGTGCTCGCCTGCGGTTCAGGAATTCAGTCGATTTCATCCAATGTAGAGAAGCGCGTGGTCGGCGGATTGAACTCCATGTTCCTTGGCAATGTGCGGCGTTTCGGCCATTATGAGGAAATGTGTTCGCTGTGCGGAGATTGCATTCTCAATGAAACCGCCGGGATCTGCCCGGTGACCACTTGCGCCAAGGGTTTGCTCAATGGACCTTGTGGTGGCATGGAGGACGGTCACTGCGAGGTCGACTCTGAAATTGAATGTGCCTGGCGCCTGATCTATGAACGGTTGCAGAGTCAGCAGCGGCAGGGCGTGTTCGCCCGTCGCGTCCCGCCGAAGAACTGGAGTCGTCGTCACAAGCCGGGGCGGTATGTTTTGAAAAATGGTGGTCGTTAGGATTCTATGTCGCATTTGTCTGAACAGTTGGCCAGAGGCCGGTTTGTGGTGACAGCAGAGATCGCGCCGCCTAAAGGAATCAACCTGTCTCCGGCGTTGGCCGAAGCTGCTAAACTGGAGGGCATCACGGCGGTTAATGTCACTGACAACCAGGGCGCCAATATGCGTCTGTCTTCATTGGCGCTGGCGGCACAACTGCAGCAGGCCGGTACCGAAACGATCCTGCAACTGACCTGCCGTGACCGCAACCGCATGGCATTGCAGTCTGATCTTCTGGGCGCCGCCTCCTTCGGTATAGAAAACCTGCTGCTGCTGTCCGGTGACCATGGCAAATTCGGTGATCACCCTGATGCCAGGCCAGTCTTTGACCTTGATTCGGTACAGTTGCTCGACATGACGGCCGGTTTGATGGCCGGCGCTGATATGGTGGGCAAGCCCCTTGATGGTGTGCCGAACTTTTTCCCCGGTGCTGCAGTCAACCCGGCGGCTGAACCATTCGAACTGATGTTCCGGAAGGTGGCGAAAAAGGTTGACAGCGGCGCACGTTTTTTCCAGACTCAATCTATCTTTGATAAAGACTCTCTGGAGTGCTTCATGTCGGCCATGAAACCCCTGAACGTGCCTGTCATTGCAGGTGTCCTCCTGATCCGTAGTGCCAGGATGGCCAGGTTTCTAAATGATAATATTCCGGGGGTACGGGTTCCTGCTGCTCTGCTTGATCGGTTTGATCATGCCGCAGACCCGTTGGCCGAAGGAATTGCCATTGCCCGCGAAACTGTTGGCTGGGCTAGGGAGCTTTGTCAGGGGGTGCACCTGATGACGCTCGGACATGAAGACAAGATTCCTGCAATTCTCGCGTGAATTGATTTTGAATTTTAGATTGAATGCCACAAAACATAATTCAAAATTGTTTCCATAAAGGAGCTGCCGTGAAAAAAACCCCGTTGAACCAGATCCACCGTGAGTTAGGGGCCCGGATGGTCGATTTTGGCGGTTGGGATATGCCGGTCCAGTATTCGGGCGTTATCGAAGAACATCTGGCTGTACGTCAAAATGCAGGCATCTTCGATGTCTCCCACATGGGCGAAATTGAAGTGACCGGGACCGATGCGTTGGCGTTTATTCAGTATCTGACCATTAACGATGCCTCGAAACTGGTCGATGGCCAGATCCAGTACTCAGCGATGTGTTACCCGGAGGGTGGCGTTGTCGATGACGTGACGCTCTATCGGTTTAATGACAGGCAATTTCTTTTCTGTGTCAATGCCTCCAATACGGATAAAGATTTTGCCTGGATGCAGCAGGTTCTGACCAAATCAGGAATGACGGACGTTATCTTGACCAACCGCAGCCAGGAATTCGCCCAGATCGCCCTGCAGGGGCCACGATCCATCGAGATCCTCGCAGCTCTTACAGACATTGCGTTCGCTGACACTGTGTATTACCATTTCTGTGAAGGGGTCGTTGCTGGAGTACAGATGATCATTTCACGCACCGGTTACACTGGTGAAGATGGTTTTGAACTTTACCTGCCTGCGTCATCAGCCGCCGATGTCTGGCAGAAGTTAATGGCAGTCGGGAGCCCATGTGGCCTGTTGCCGATCGGTCTGGGCGCGCGCGATACCCTGCGCCTTGAAAAGGGTTACGCTCTGTACGGGCATGAACTCTCGAGCCAGATATCACCTCTGGAGGCAGGACTGGCCTGGATCACCAAGCTTGACAAGAATGATTTTGTCGGTAAAGCTGCCCTGGTCAAACAAAAGGCCGACGGTATTCCGCGTCAGACGTGTCGGCCTCGTCATGCAGGAGCGGGGTATCCCTCGTGAGGGATACCCGGTCTTTGTTGGCGACCGTGAGGCAGGTTTTGTTACCAGCGGCACCATGTCACCGACCCTTAAGGTTGGTATTGCCCTGGCGCTGGTAACTCCTGATGTGGCTGGAGTCGATAGCGAGTTGGAAATTGCTATTCGAAACCGTCGCATGCTTGCAAGGACGATTCGTCCACCATTTGTACAATAAACAGTTTCATCAAAATAACTGCCAAGTGACCCCCGTTGGTTCAGGGGGAAACAGCCAGAAGGAGGTTGCCATGGAATTTCCGGAAGAACTCAGGTACACAGAAGAACATGAATGGGTCATGGTTGAGGAAGAACTGGCCGTGGTCGGGATCAGCGATTTTGCGCAGGACGCACTCGGCGACGTGGTTTTCGTCGAACTGCCCGAGGTCGGTACGGTTCTTGAGGCGGGCAAAGCCTTTGGCGTCGTGGAATCGGTAAAGGCTGTCTCTGACATCTATGCGCCGGTCTCCGGTACGGTTGAAGAGATCAATGACGATCTCGTCGAGACTCCGGAGCTGATCAACACGTCTCCTTACGAAGATGGTTGGATGATTAAAATTCGTATGGATGATGTCAGAGACGCTGATAATCTGATGGATGCCGAAGCATATCAGGCCTTGATTGCCGAGGAGAGCTGAGGACCATGCGTTATATCCCGCACACTGCCACGGATGTCACCGAGATGCTCGAACGGATTGGTGTCGATAGTCTGGAAGCCCTCTTTGTCGAGGTGCCGAAAGCCGTGCGACTCAAACGTCCACTCCATCTGTCAGAAGAGGTCAGTGAAACCGAACTGCTCCAGGAACTGAAAGCCCTGGCAGTCAAGAACGCGACTTTTGAAACGCACAAGAGTTTTCTCGGAGGTGGTGCTTACCACCACTTTAGTCCTGCGGTCATTGATCTGCTGATCTCGCGGAGTGAGTTCTATACGGCTTACACCCCTTACCAGCCTGAGATCAGTCAGGGGACTTTGCAGGCGGTTTTCGAGTTCCAGTCATTGATCTGCCAGTTGACCGGGATGGATGCTGCCAATGCCTCGATGTACGATGGTGCCTCAGCCTGTGCCGAAGCCGTCCTGATGGCGGTACGTTTGACCCGACGCAAGCGGGTTCTTCTGTCGCGAGCTCTTAATCCGCGTTACCGGGCGGTTGTTGCAACCTACTGTCGTTATCTCAGCCTGGAACTGGTTGATGTCGCTGTTGCTGCTGATGGCCGCACTGATCTCGAAGACTTGCACACCAAGCTGAACGACTCGACAGCCGCCGTGGTGGCAGGTTACCCAAATTACTTCGGCGTGATCGAAGATGTTGCCGCTCTGGCTGATCGGGCGCACAAAGCAGGTGCCCGTCTTGTGACGGCGGTTGCCGAACCGGTCGCGCTCGGCCTGCTCAAGTCTCCCGGTGAGCTCGGTGCAGACATTGTTGCCGGTGATGGTCAGAGCTTTGGTCTGTCACTCGCTTTCGGTGGGCCCTACGTCGGCTTTTTCGCTGTACGTCAGAAAGATGTACGTGGCATGCCGGGGCGCCTGGTCGGTGAAACCACCGACCTTGAGGGTCAGCGAGGTTTTGTCCTGACCCTGGCCACGCGTGAACAGCATATCCGTCGTGAAAAGGCGACTTCGAATATCTGTTCCAACCAGGGACTGTGCGCCCTGATGGCGACCATCTTCATGAGCTTGCTCGGTAAACAGGGATTGCGCGAGATGGCCGAACAGAATCTCGCCAAGGCGGCCTATGCCCGCCAGCAATTGTCTGATATCAAAGGTTTCAGCCTGGTGTTTGGTGGGCCGACATTCAACGAGTTCGTGGTGCGCTCCGAAGCGCCGGTTGCCGATGTACTCACCCGTCTCGAAAGGGTCGGTATCCTGGCCGGTATCCCGCTCGGCGAGGACTACCCGGAGCTGGCGGATTGTTTCCTGGTTTGTGTGACGGAGCAGAATCAGCGTGTAGAAATCGATGCGCTGGCGGCTGCCCTGCGGGAAGGTGCGGCATGACGATCGTTGGTACGAGCGGACTTGTATTGAACGAAAAACTACTCTTTGAACATTCCGAACCGGGCCGCAAAGGCTACAGCCTGCCAAAACTCGACGTCCCGGCAGTGAAGCTGCCAGCAGCTCTTTGCCGACAGGAAATCAGTGGCTTCCCCGAGCTGTCCGAGGTTGATGTTGTCCGCCATTTTACCCGGCTGTCAACTTGGAACTACGGTGTCGATTCGGGTTTTTACCCCCTGGGCAGCTGTACCATGAAGTACAACCCCAAGGTCAATGAATTGGCGGCCCGTATCCCCGGCCTGGCCAATATCCATCCGGCCACCCCGTCGTATCTGGCCCAGGGGACACTCGAGCTGATGTATCGCCTGCAGGAAGCTCTGGCGGAAATCTCCGGTTTTGCCAGGGTTACCCTGCAACCTGCGGCAGGAGCGCAGGGTGAACTGGCTGGCATGCTGGTGATTCGTGCCTGGCACGAATCCCGTGGCAGCAAGCGCAGCAAGGTGCTGATTCCTGATACTGCGCACGGCACCAACCCGGCGACGGCGGCATTGACTGGTTACGACGTGGTGCCAATCGCTTCAGAGGGTGTACTGACCCTGGAAGAGGTTGCCGCGCACATGAACGATGATGTTGCTGCGCTGATGGTCACCAACCCCAATACCCTTGGTCTGTTCGAGACGAATATTGAGGCGATCTGCAAGCTGGTTCACGAACGTGGCGGGCTGGTTTATTGCGACGGGGCCAATCTTAATGCCTTGATGGGGATTGCCAGACCTGGCGATATGGGGATCGATGTGATGCACTTCAACCTGCACAAAACCTTCTCCACGCCTCATGGCGGCGGCGGACCAGGGGCTGGGCCGGTAGGCGTCACAGAACAATTGATTCCTTACCTGCCAGGACCGGGGGTTGAGCGCGATCGAGAGAGTTACCGCCTTGAATCAACCAACGCAGATTCGGTCGGTCGCATGCTGGCTTTTCATGGCAACGTCGGTGTCCTGGTGCGCGCCTATGCCTATATCCGCAGCATGGGTGCCGCTGGTTTGAAGCACGCCAGCGAGATGGCAGTGCTTAACGCCAACTACGTGCGTGCAAGGCTGGAAGGAGTTTACGACTTGCCGTACAAGAGCCGCTCACTGCACGAAGTGGTCTTTTCTGACAAGGACCTCGAGGGCGACTGTCACACTCTGGATGTCGCCAAGCGCCTGATAGATTATGGCTATCACCCGCCGACGATTTATTTTCCGCTGGTGGTCAAAGGGGCGATTATGATCGAACCAACCGAGACGGAGAGCCAGGAAGTTCTCGATGAGTTTTGTGATGCCATGATCGCCATCGCCGCAGAGGCTCGCGATAACCCGGATCTGCTGCATCAGGCTCCGGTCCGCTCCCGGGTCAGAAGGCTTGATGAGACCAGTGCAGCGCGCAAGCCCAGGCTTCGGTGGGAAGAGAACCCGTAGCGAGGGACGCAGGGCGCATATCGAGAAAAACAATAACAACGGGGACGATCTGTAAAGGTCGTCCCCGTTGTTGTTGCATTCCCTGGGCAATCACAGCCCTGTAGGTCAAGATTGATCTTGCCACTAAAAAATTTCTCCCGGTCGGCGGCGTGAATATTCGATTCTGCCACCGAGCCGATACTGAAAAAAAGCCATGATTTTCAGATCTTCATTGGTATACGACCGTGGTAGTGGACCGTAGGTGGCCCCTTGACGAACGGCAGACATCGCTTCTTCATCAAGAGACTTGTAGCCGGAACTTTCCAGCAGCTCAACGTCCAGGATATTGCCCTGTCGATCGACAGTGATGCGCAGCAGGCAGGTTCCCTGTTGTTGTTGTCCGATCGCGTTTGCAGGGTAGTTCCAGACATTGTAAATGTTGGCTCTGAAGCGGCGCATGAAGGAGCTGAGCAGGTCCTGCTGGGAGTCCATCCAGACAGTATCGCCCCTGTCGATATCTTTGCGATATTTGCTGCGCCAGTCACTTTCAATCTGTGCCAGAGTGCCAGGCGAAATCTGGGTGAGCGTCTTCAGGTCTGGAACATCAGGTGCCGGCTTCCTGTCGGGCTTGTCCTTCCATCCTTCCGGGGTGACTGGCAAGGGTAGCGTTGGTTCATCTTTTTTCGCGGCAGCGTCTGTGTGCGCAGTTGGCTGCGTCTGCGGCTTTGGCTGCGGCTTGCGTACCGGTTTGGGCGTCTGGACGGTCTGCGGGCGATCTTCGGTATCATTGCCCTCGGGAGCCATCTCTTTTTCGACCACCTGATCACGTTCTGCCAGGCGTTTGGCTGGTGTTTCGCGGGGTTTCTCAAGCTCCTTGCGGATGGGCAGGTCGAGTTCGCGTTCGCGTTGTTGTGGTGGACGGACTTCCACATAGACCGGTTTCGGGGTTATATCTACCGGAAACAGCGTCTGCTTCGGAACCAGCAACAAAAGCAGGTGCAGCAGAAGCGACAGGATGATGAATCCGGCTATGATGTAGTCTTGACGTTTCTCAGTAGTCATGTGACCCCAAATCATTAACTTTTTATTTTAGTACAATTCAACCGTTCACTGCCAGTATGGAATGCGCTGTTACTGCCAATTTTTAAAGTGAACTATAAAGTTAAATATATTGACGCTTTGGCGACCATCCGGTATATTTTTGCTCTTAATAAAACCATGTTTGAGAGAGGAGACAAAAATGCATCTTGTTGATCAGATCAAGGCAAAAGCACGCGCCAGCATCCAGACGGTGGTGCTTCCTGAAAGTTATGATGATCGTATGATTCAGGCGGCTGAGTTGATTACCAGGGATGGCTTGGCAAAAGTTGTCCTGCTCGGAAATGTCGCAACCCTTGAAGCCAAATCAGGTGAAATGGGAGTCTCCTTGGCCGGGGTGGAACTTGTCGATCCGAAAAATGCGGTGCAGCTTGATGGTTATGTTGCCGAGCTGGTCAAGCTTCGTGAAAAGAAAGGGCTCACAGCTGAACAGGCCCGTGAGATTCTAACTGGCGATGACAACCTTTTTTTCGGTGCCATGATGGTCAACAAAGGCGATGCCGGGGGCATGGTCGCTGGTGCATTTAACACCACCGGAGATGTTTTGCGTGCCGCCTTTCAGGTTATTGGCACCGCCCCGGGAATGAAGACCGTATCGTCGGTGTTTCTGATGGTTACCAAGAATCCTGACTTCGGTGAAAACGGTGTGCTTTGTTTTGCGGACTGTGCGGTCAACCCGAACCCGAACGCGCAGGCTCTGGCCGAGATTGCCGTGTCGACGGCCAGAAGCTGCAAAAGTTTTCTCGGTGTCGATGCCCGGGTTGCGATGCTCTCTTTCTCAACCAAGGGCAGCGCCAATCATGAGGATTGCGATAAGGTTCTCGAAGCTCTCGAAATTGCCAGGAAACTGGACCCGAACCTGCAGATCGATGGTGAATTGCAGGCTGATGCTGCATTGATGCCCAAGGTCGGAGAAAAGAAAGCTCCTGGCTCTGCCGTCGCTGGCAGGGCCAACACCCTGATTTTCCCTGATCTCGATGCGGGCAATATTGGCTACAAACTGGTTGAACGCGTTGCCGGTGCAGAAGCGGTTGGTCCGATCGTGCAAGGGCTCGCCAAACCGGTGAACGATCTGTCGCGCGGTTGTTCTGTCGCCGATATTATTTCTGTCGCAGCGATTACTGCCGTGCAGGCACAGGGATAATTCACAGATTAATTTCAGAAAGCTCTTGTTTGTTAGTTAATTCGGGGTCGATGGCTTGCCATCGACCCCTGTGTTATGTCATTTTGTTGACAAATCGATCTGAGTTTTCTTGCGGAGGGAATGAATGCTAATTTATGAAACGGCAGGCTTTCTCGAGGTTGAATCGAGAGAAATTAAACAACTCTTTCGTTCGACAGGATCTATCTGCCTTGATGACACAGGAGATGATGCCTACGCGATTCAGGCTGCTCTCTGTGATTATCTGGACAATTCTGAACAGCGCTGTCGCGTTGCCTTTTATTCCAAAACATTGAAACGAGCCATGATCTTTGTTGTCAAAGGCTCTGAAAATCAATCCCCCGTTCAATATGGGCGGGAGATCCTCGCTCTTCTCGGTTTTGAACTTGAAGAAGTCAATCTAAGGCTTAGTCCGGCCATGCTGGAAGTTGTCCTGCGTGATGTTCCGGGGTTGCTTGCCCCTGCCGAGGGGAGCAAACAGCGGGCAGATAGAGAGCTGCTCCTTACCAAGGCTCGGGAAAACTTCGACAAGAACCCTGACAGCGTTGAGGGGAGAAGGGCTGCGCTCAAGCTGAATGCTGAAAAACAGCTTAATGAACGTTCCGAAGAGCTTCGTTTGCTTCTCGAGGAATTGTTAGTTTCTGGTGAAGCCGTCCGCAGCGACCTCGAAACTCTCGAAAATCAGGTAAAAGATTTGACAGCACAAGTAGCCTCTGCCGAGGCTCTTGCTGAAGCCGAGCGTCACCAACGCGAGATGAGTGAGTCAATTACGGCAGCCGCCGAGAAACGAATCCAGGAACTTGAGAAAGTTCTTGTTGATGTCGAAACGAAGTCATCCGATTCGTTAAAGCAGAAAAATAAAAATATTCAGCTTCAGACTCAAATAAAGAAAATCACTGGAGAATTGGCCTCTGTCGAAGGTGAGTTGGAAAAAGAGCGAGCAAGGCATGAGCAATTTATTGCCGAGATTCATGCTGCTCATGAGCAGGCTTCTCTTCATGAGCATGAACTGGAAGATTTGCAGAAAGCCCTGGAAGAAAAACTGAAACAACTGGCAGAAGAACAGACCGAAAATGCCCGGTTGGATGAGAGTCTCAAGGCGTCTGGACTTCACATCAAAACCCTTGAAAATGAGCTGATTGTCGCTGAGAAAAAAGCCTCTCTCTGTGATGAAGCAGTCAAGGCCTATGAAGACGTCCAGGCCCAACTTGCTGAAACCGAGCAAACTTTGCAGGACAAGATCCAGCTCATCGGTTCACTGGAAGAGAAGCTTTCTGCTGCTGTTGAGCTGAGTGAAAGCTTGCGCAAGAACCGGTTGGAGGCTGAACAATCTGTCGATGCCAAGGCTAATGAGCGGCTGATTATCCTGACAGAGCAGAACAAACAGTTCGCTCGTGAACTTGAAACTCTCCGCGATACATATGATCAGGAATGTGCTATCCACAAACAGTTGGCAAGGGATGCTGCTGGAGATGTCAGGCGTATTCGCGAACTTGAAAGTGCTCTGGCCAGTGCGATCGATAATGTTTCTGTGCCGGCAGTGGGTGGACAGGATCCTTCAGAGTTGACTCTCGAGATAGCCAATCTCAAGAACGAACTGAAGGAACAGAGTCAGCGATTTCAGACGGAGCAGAGATCCAGAAAAGAGCTGGAGGATGAAGTTGGCGAAGCTCACAAGATTATAGATTCACTGGAAAAAATGATTGTAGAAAATGAAAATGCTACAAAGGAGAGGCTTGCTTACGATATGTCAGGGACCGGTGAGAATAAAGCTGTGCAAGAGCTTTTGACACAACTAAAAACTGTCGAGGGACAACTCGAACAAGAACGTATTGAACGAAAACGGCTTGCTGAGGCCGTTGTTGTTTCTGAAAAGACAATCGCTGAGCAGGAAAAGCGGTTGGTAAAGCATCAATCCGATCAAGTTGAGATGAAGATCAGAGAAGCTGCTTCAGCAAAGACAGTTGTTCAGGAGAAAGTGAAAGCATCAAAGCCTCTGCCGCACGAATTACGGCCTGCACCCAAAAAGGGAAGTTTGTTTCGTCCTGACTGGGACCTGGAAGGGTTGCCCTGTCGAACATCCGGCCAGATTCCCAGGGCGTGGGAGGCACTTTTTAACGTGCAGATATCTTTGGAAGGTTACCCGTCGCAATATTGTATGGCTTTTCTGGTTGTGTTGCAGTTGGATCAGGAGGAGAAGGTTTATATGCTTTATCGCCTCAAACAGGACAAGCATACGCTCGTCTGTGTGCCGACCAAAATACCTAAAAATGATAACGCTTTGGAGAATGTCATTCAGGAAGGGTTAAGGTTTCTCAAATTGAGTGGTTTTGAGATGGAGTTGATGTCCGCCGAGAATATCGATGGTACGCTGACAACGTATTTTCTTGAAACTTGACACGACAGGGCTGAGATAGCCGTAGAACTGTCGCTGCTTCACGGGATAACTGAAGGCCGGGAGAGATCCCCGGCCTTTCAGACTGTTGACAAACCTCACACTGAGATAATGTGGGGTCTTTTTGTCTGCCTACAGTTTGAGTGTTTCTGTGTTTTTTAGTAGTTTTGAGCAACAGATCGATAATCTGTTGCTCTACGTCTTTAAGTTTAAAGCCAAAAGCAGAATCGGCGGGTCTCGGCCCGCCTGCCGACATACTTTTGCTCGGCAGCAAAAGTATGCAAAAGTGCCTTCTCCTGGCGGAGGGCATATTCCTTCGCATGGTTTCCGTGGTTTCTATGGGTCGCTGAATAGGGAATCCGGCCCTGTCCAGGGGGCCTCTCTTTAGTGCTTTCTTGCAGCAAAAAGAGTAACAACACCTAAACATTCAAAATGTTACTGCGGGAGAGGTCCAAAAGGGCCTCGCCAACTACGGGGGATCTGTAGACAGGTTATCGACAGTCATCTCTAAATTGATGTCGCATTGATATCGAGCCAGACATGCCTAGCGCAGCGCCAAGTTTTCTTTGTCGCCACAAAGAAAATGACGTTGCTGTCGGGCAATCCAGACGGTTGTGCTTTTGGGATTAGAAGTTCTAAAAAAAGATCAACAGATTACCGATCTGTTAATCTCATCCTCAATCAAGGAAATATAATTAAACTTTGTCAGCAACAACAAAGGCCGGGGATCTCCCCCGGCCTTTGTTGTTGCTGACAGTAATGGCGGACCGTCCATGAGGAGGGTCTTAATCCCTGAGACCGACTTTCCTAGCGTTGGAACTCTTTTGAGGAAAAACTGTATTTGAAGTTCATGTGGTCGGTGTAAGTTCCTTCAAGGATAGCGACAACATCCTCAGTGAAGACCAGTTCCTCGTCGGTAGGGATGACGAAAACCTTGACCGGAGAATCAGGGGTGGTAATCACGCTCTCAACTTTGCGGGTCATGGTGTTGCGGTTCTTATCCTTGTCAAGGATGATTCCCATAAACTCCAGACCCTCAAGAGCTTTCTCGCGGATCAGCCAGCCCATCTCGCCGACCCCGGCAGTGAAGACTACCGCGTCAATACCGCCCACAGCAGCGGCGAAGGAGCCAATATATTTCTTCAGGCGATAGGCCTCGACGTCGAGGGCAAGTTGGCAGAGGCGGTCGCCTTCTTCGGCGCCTTCAATCACATCGCGACGGTCAGTGAACTGACCGGTAATGCCGAGAATGCCGGCTTTCTTGTTCAGCACGCTGTCGATTTCTTTCGGAGAGAGGTTTTCTTTCTCCATGATGAAAGCCGGGATGGCCGGATCGATATCGCCGCAACGGGTGCCCATGACTGCCCCTTCGAGAGGGGTCAGCCCCATGGATGTGTCGACGGACACACCATTTTTGATGGCCGTGTGCGAGACGCCGTTGCCGATATGCATGGTGATGATGTTGCAGTCTTTCGGGTCTTTGCCAAGCATGACTGCTGCACGTTTGGAGACGTAGAGGTGACTGGTGCCGTGAAACCCGTAGCGTCGCACACTATACTTCTCATACCACTCGTAGGGAAGCGGGTAAATATAAGCGTGTTCCGGCATGGTCTGATGGAAGGCTGTGTCGAAAATTGCAATATGCGGCACGTCGGGAAGGACAGCCTGGGCCGCCTCTATGCCTGAAATATTCGGCGGGTTGTGCAGCGGTGCCAGATGTTGGACGGCCTTGATGGCATCCAGCACTTCACTATCTATTGTGACCGAGCAGGTGAAGTGCTCACCACCATGAACGACGCGGTGGCCGACTGCCGAGATCTGGGTTATTTCACTGACGACTCCGTATTTCTTGTCGGTCAGAATTTTAATGATCAGGTGGATGGCGACCTTATGGTCGGGGCATTCATATTCTTCCCGATAAGTGTCACGGCCGGGAACTTCATGGATAATGAAAGAGTCGCCAATCGTAACGCGTTCGACCATGCCTTTGGCGATGATTTCTTTTTTCGTCCAATCGTAGAGCTGGTATTTTACAGATGAGCTGCCGCAATTGAGTGCAAGAATGTCCATAAGGTCTTTCTCCAGATCATATAAATATGATTTTTTTCAGCCTCAAAAAATAAAATAACGTTTTAAATCATTTTTTTTAGCCACGATGAAATTTTTATTAAGCCAGGTTTTATAGTAGGTTAGACGACTAAATCATGTTGTGAAAGGTTAATGGATGGGGGGGTAAATTGCAAGTCCTTTCAGGAAAAATCAGTGATTGTTTGCTCTGGACAGAAATCGTCTGTTGCGTTAAACTCCCTCCGAAAAAGTGGTCGTGAATCACAATAAATCTAACGAGGAGGTAGTTCCATGGCTCACACAATCAATGATGAATGCATCAACTGCGCTGCCTGCGCAGACACCTGCCCGGTTGACGCTATTAGCGAGCAGGGTGATGTGCACGTGATCGACGCAGCGACATGCACGGACTGTGGTGCTTGTGTTGACAGTTGTCCTGTCAGCGCAATTGAAGCTCCCTGAGTACCTCTGTATTAAGGGTAAAGATGAGAAGGCCGCACCTGGTTTCAGGTGCGGCCTTCTCATTAGGTATTGGAACAGAAGCAAGGGATTAGCCTGCCCCGGGTTTGGAATCGACAACCTCGACATTGATGCTGGCAATACCTGCTGGCAGGTTTCGAAAAACAATCGTAAAAGGGATCGCCGTTCCTGCAGTAACATTCATATTTGAAAGCCTGTCGCCAAACTGGTTGTTCATTGCCTCTTCAATGGCTGTAAACGATAAGGTTTTCAATGCCGTCTCATCGAGTTTGTTGCCACAGAAGACGGTCTGTTGCATAAGGGCTTTGCCCTTGTCATCAAGCAGAACGCCTTTGATGGTAATCGCTGAACGGGTTGCTGGATAATTGTTGACGGCGGCGCCCTGGATAACCAGCATTTGTCCGGCTTGGCCATTCACATACGAAGTCACATTGATGTTGATGCCAATGCGCTCTCCCGGAACGCTGGCAGGATCCTCGCCGACATATTCCTGCAAGAAGGGCAGATAACGGGCAATAATATGAAGGTTGAGGTCCCCCTCCTGCACATAAAGAAAACCTGCTGCCCCACCAAGGATGATGAACATGAGAACCAACAGCATCAGAATGCGCGACAGGGAACTTTTCTTTGGTGGTGGCACTGGCAGCAGTTCGTCATCATAGTCGCGTGACGAGGGGGGGCTTTGCAGCTTCTGGACGGGAGGTGCCGGCTGTTCTTGCCTTTCTATCGCAACCCTTGAAAAGTCAGCTTCTGGCGCAAAACTGGTCGCTGTGTTTGCGTCATTGTCACCCGCAAAGTCTATTTCACCGAACTGAAGTCCTGCCTCTTCTGCGCCGAAAGCCGAGCTCCCTGACGGTGAATCATCGGATTCAAATTGGGGTTGTTCAAAGTCGAAAGAAGTGTCAGAAGATTCAACCGCCCACTCGGAAGCTGATTTCTCACCGCTGAAACTTTCATTTTCAAAAGAGAACTCCTCTTTTTCGCCGAACTCTTCACTCATGGACGTTGCTGTCTTGTCGGCACCGTCATTAAAGGCCTTGTCGCCAAAGTCAAAGGTGTTGTCATCAGCCTCGTTGCTGAAAGGACTCTCCCCGGATGCGTCCTCTTCATCAGCATCGTGGTCAAAAGAGGCATCAGAAGATTCCTCGCTTTCCTGTGTCGAAGAGTCCGCTGCAGAGCTTTCAGTTTCTTGTGCATCTGATTCCGGACCCTCGCTGAAATCAAATTCAAGCGGGCCGTCAGGCTCTCCGGTCTCTTCAGAAGAGGCAGCGAAATCAGTTGGTTCGTCTTCTGTAAACGCGGCATCCGCCGGCTGCCTGGTGTCGGCGAAGGTGAAATCCTCCACTGACCCTGAACCAAGCCCGACACTGGTTGCCATCTCCTTTTCAAGGGAATTGAAGTCAAGATTGCCGCTTTCCGCTGCTTCAGCTTCTTGTGGCTCACTGTGTGGTTGCGACGTCGTTGGGGTTGGTTGTTCCTCACGGTCAGGAGTATCAGCCTGAATACTTTCAGACTCCGGAAATTCTTCAGAGGGAGTTTCGTTGGATACTTTCTCCATGTTGAAAGAATCGAAATCGACAACCTCTTCAGCGGGCTCCGGTGCTGGCGGCATCACGGTGAATACTTCTTTGCACTTGGAGCAGCGGACCTTGGTTCCGCCTTCCTTGATCTTGTCGTCGGCTAAACGAAACCGGGTTTGACATGCTTCGCACTGAACGATCATTCAGTTTCTCCCTCGCTAGGAGGCTGCCGGATAATCCGGGCCGCAGCAAATTTAGGGTTCAAGATCTGGGCTAAACTGCCGGAGTTGTCGCCGGCGCTGTGCCCTGATTCAGCCAGGTTCTGATTACCCCTTGGACTTTAGACACCCTCAACCAGACGGATGTCGGGCAAATTGCGATATCTCTCATCAAGATCCAGGCCATAGCCGACAATGAAGCCATCGTCCATGGAGAATCCGACATAGTCGACAGGCACGTTGGTAACACGTTGGGCTTTTTTATCTATCAGGGTACAGATTCGCAAGCTGGCCGGCTGGCGGTTCAACAGCATACTACGGAGTGATTCCAGAGTCAGTCCGCTGTCAACGATGTCCTCAACGACCAGGACATCCTTGCCCTTGATCGACATCTCCAGATCCTTGCGAACTTCAATTATTCCTGAAGATTGTGTCGCAGACCCGTAGCTGGCCAGGCTCACGAAATCAATAACTGTTGGCGTCTTGACTGCACGAACAAGGTCGGCGATGAAGAGAAAGGAACCCTTAAGAACAGCGATCATCAGTATCTCCCGGCCATGATAGTCCCTGTCTATCTGTGCGGCGAGACCCTGAACCCTTGCCGCAATCTCTTCTGCAGAGAAAAGTGGTGCTAGTGACAGCTTTGTGCCAGAGGTTCCAGAGGTAGACATAATGCGGCTATTCTATAGCAAAACAGGTTATTTATGTCAATTTATTCCCGGCTTGAAGTTCCTTTTGAGACGTGGCAGGATCCTGTGTTACAATCGGCGTCTGGATACGATATTTTAGAATAATTTCAGGAGAATCACGATGCGTACCACTCTCTGCCTTGTTATGACTGCCCTTGTCTGTTTCTCTGGTGGCAACGTTTTTGCTGCACCAAGTTTGAAGGCTGACAATCCGAAATTCGATTTCGGTGAAGTCTTCCAGGGGGAGAAGGTGCCGCATGTTTTTGAGTTTACCAACGCAGGCGATGAAACGCTGAAGATTGACAGGGTTCGCAGTTCCTGTGGCTGTACTGCTGTCCTGGTATCGGAGAAGATTATCCAACCGGGAGAAAAGGGTGAAATTCAGACCAGCTTCGATAGCAACCGTTTCCGCGGTGACGTGAAGAAGACGATCTATCTTTACAGTAACGATCCGGTACGTCCCACCATGCAATTTCAGCTTGGCGGCAAGGTCCTCGAAATTGTCTCTATTGAACCGGCCCAAATTAATTTCGGTACGGTGGTTCCCGGGAAGGCAGTGACCTCGACGGTGTTGCTCCACAACCAGGGGACTAAACCTCTGACTCTCGGCAAGCCGCATTCTACCGCTGCCGAATTGGTCGCCAAACTTCCGGGATCTTCTTTTGCCAGCGGAGATGAAGTGACCCTCGAATTGAAATTGACACCAAAACCGGGGCAGGATCGATTCAGCGGGTACGTGTTGGTGCCGGTTGCCGGTGTGCCAAAAAATGAGTTACGGATTCCGGTTTATGCCACAATCGGCAATTAATGACGAAAACTCCTGGTATTCTGTTGTCCTCTGGTTGAAAGCTCCCTCTTGATACTCTATAATTGGTCCGCTTTGTGTCTTTCGATTGTTTAAGAAATCTCCATCTGATCCGGTATTCATAAGGAGTTTGCATGGCTACTCACGTCTCCCCACCACAGCGGCGTAAATTTTTATTCACCATGCTTGGTGGACTTGGTGCCCTGATCGGTGCCGCATCGGCCTGGCCGATTTTTCGTTTTCTTTCACCTGTTGACACCGGAGGTGGCAGCGACCAGGTTTCTGTGCCGCGTAGCGAAGTCGTTCCAGGGAAAGCACATTTTTTCCAGTATCAGGGTAAGCCGGCGGTTGTCCTGCAACCGTCGCCGGGCAACTTTGTCGCGTTGTCTGCGGTCTGTACCCATCTCGGTTGTGTTGTCGCCTGGCAGGAGCAGGTCGGAGAGTTCCAGTGCCCTTGCCATGGTGGCCGTTTCTCCACTGAAGGATTAGTGCTTGGTGGTCCGCCGCCAAAACCGCTTGAATCCCTTGTCGTTGCGATTGATGGCGACCAACTTAGGATCGGATAGGAGACTATTATGCAACCGATAAAGTGGTTGGTCGATTTTATCGACGTGCGATTGGGGATTAAAGACCTTTATGCACGGGAGTTGAACGGCTATTTGCTGCCACGCAATGTCAATGCCTGGTATACCCTCGGTGCTGTTCTCCTGGCACTTTTTAAACTGCAGATTATAACCGGTATCCTGCTGCTCATGTTTTATGTCCCCGATGCCGAAAAAGCTTTCTCCAGCATTCAGATCATCATGAATGATGTCCCGTACGGCTGGTTGTTCCGCATGTTGCATGCCGTTGGCGCCAATATCATCGTGATAGCCCTGCTGCTGCATATGCTTTCGGTATTATTCATGGCCGGCTACAAAGGCCGGCGGGAATTTACCTGGTTGTCAGGTTTTATCATCTTCAACCTGACTATGGGGCTCTGTCTGACAGGCTACCTGCTTCCCTGGAGTCAGTTGTCTTTCTGGGCAACCACGGTCGCGACCGACGCCGCAGGGGCTATCCCGGTTGTCGGTGATTTCGTGGTGGAATTCCTGCGCGGCGGACCAACGGTTGGCAACCAGACCCTTGGCCGCTTTTTCGCCCTGCATGTGGTTGGTATGCCTCTCGTGTTGCTCGGACTGATTGGCGTGCATCTGTTCTGTGTCAAACGTCGCGGTATTTCACCTCCACCCTTCGGCCCGGATTACCGCACTTCAGAAGCCCCGCCCTTTTTTGATTATGAAAAGCATTCGGGGGGCATCCCCTTCTTCCCGAACTATTTTGTCAAGGATGCAGCGATGATCTGCTTCTTCATCGCATTTCTGCTGGCGATCATCTTTTATGCCCCTGGTCTGTTTTTCCCGGAGTCCGCATTCCAGCCGGCCGATCCGTTTGTGACGCCGCCACATATCAAGCCGGAATTTTATTTCCTCTGGGCTTACCAGACGCTGAAGATTTTCCCCAGCGAAATTATCGGATTGGGAGTGCAGGGAGCGTTCATGACGTTTCTGGCGCTTCTGCCGTTCATCGACCGGGGTCCGGAGAGGCGTCCGGCCAAGCGACCATTGTTTGTAACCTGTTACGTTCTCGGTATTCTTCTGTTCGTGGCCATTTCCATCTGGGGGCATTACTCATGAGTCGCTCATCCTTTTGCCTGTTTGTCCTGATGATTGTCGCCTGGGGATTCGTGCCTGCCGCACTGTTCGCTGAGGATACGGTATGTATCCAATGTCACGGTGGGCAAGAGGGGCATCTTGCCGCACCGGTTGCGGCGTGGCGCACCAGCATCCATGCTGCAAACGGTGTCTCCTGTCATGATTGTCATGGTGGGGATCCCACAGACTTCGCCATGGCGATGAGTCCCGATCGAGGCTTCTTAGGTGCTCCGGATTACGACAAGGTTCCCGAATTCTGTGGCCGTTGTCATGTCGGGGTTGCCAAAGAGTATCTGGCCGGAGCCCATGGCCAGGCGCTCGAGAGCGGTGGAGCCCAATGCGTTGTTTGTCACGGCAATCATGCCATCCAAAAGGCAAGCCTAGATCTGATCAATGAGAAAACCTGCACGCAATGTCACAGTTATGACCGTGCCGCCCTGATCAGGTTGTCGCTGGCGGAGACTGACGCCATGGTCATCGGGGTCGAACATGAACTCGAACGATTGTATCGTCTTGGCTTTGCTGTAGATGAAATGAAGGGGAACCTGTTTCAGCAGCGCAACCGTTTCCACAGTATCTTCCACGAGGTTAATGTGGATCTTGTCCGACAGGAGACTGCTGGCGTTCAGGGTGAATTGGGGAAAATTCTCGGCAAGGTCGCCGAGATTGATTCTACGCTCGGGCAGCGCAAACTCTGGGGGAGTGTAGTTATCGCTCTTTTCGTGCTGGTCGGTGTGATTTTTCTGCTGGTGAGGAAAGCCTACGAGGAAGAAGAAAAGATCTGACCGCTTCCGAGCACGCTTTGGATCTGTTTTGATTAGCGGTTGCAATGGCCTGTGAGTTGGGTTATAAAGCATCCCCTGTGCGCGATTAGCTCAGCTGGATAGAGCGCTGCCCTCCGGAGGCAGAGGCCACAGGTTCGAATCCTGTATCGCGCGCCAATAAAAACAATAGGTTAGGCATATTTGCTTGGCCTATTTTTTGTTGAAAAAAATGCAATTCCCTCGCAATTCCAGCCAGCAACAGAGTGTCAAAAAAAAGGTGACCGATTAAGGCCGCCTTCTTTAAATACTTACTCACCTTTGAGAGTTTCTTTCTTATGCCCATGTCTGCCAGGGTTGGTGTAGATAATAAAAAACCGCCCCATTTCTGAGGCGACGATAGAAAGGCTACCTGGTAACGAGTGGCCATTTTCTAAGATGTCAGTATCAGTAAGAATTTTGTATCTCAGCCAATCTGAGCACCTCAGAACAATGCAGTAGACATAAATAAGACGCACATCTCCTTGACCTTGTCGTTCGATTACTGTGGGGGGCTACCCGGTCAAAGGTGTAAATTAATAAGATTTGCCGCTTTGGAAAACCTCGCAGGAATGTCTTTCGGTGATTGTTGTTGCAAAGGATTTCAACGTTGCCTATCCTGCAAAAGAGTAAACTTTAGGAGTGGAACCCTTGCCCAATAGTTGGATAAACAATAAGAAAGTGATCTGGCTCTGCCTGCTGGTCTATCTATTGACTGGTCTGGGGTCAGCCTGTGCGAACTTCCCGGGTGCAGACATCATCACTTACGACGAACGTTCATCGTCCTGCCAAAACACTTCCAAAACCTTTGCAGATAATAAACTGGACGGCCACTCCCTCGGCACGACCCCTTGCGCGCCTGACGGTGACGGTAACTGTCACGACTACCATCTCCCCATCAAGTCACGTCTGCGTATTCCACGCATCCTGACACCATCCTGTGCTGTTTTCTGGAGCCGGGATCAAACAATAAACCAAGTTAAAGATAACGGCTGGAACAACTCTCCCCTCCAAATCTCTGCACTTCAACCACCTCAGAGCCTGAGGCAACTGCGTACTATCGTTCTGCTGAATTAATTCCCTCGTCTTATTGCCCATTGCGGCAAGCTGTGCCTCACAAAACCCTGACAAGGATCCATGCTGCAATTTTGTAGTGTAGCCAAGCCAAAATAGCCTGTTGTATTGCGTTGCCAGGCGACAAACTTTTTGTACTTGCAGCCTCAATAAACTGACTGCAAATGAGCTGAAATCTGGTCTCAAACATCCAAATTTTCGCTTCAGCCCTGGGAGTCCGGCAGGCTGCAAGGCATTACCATTGTTTTACAAGCACCAAAGGCCCTGATTGTATCTCTGCCCGACAATTGCTTTTCGGCAGGCAAGTCACAAGATGAGGTTCTTATGGCTACAATAAAACGACAGAAACTCCTGAAAAAGGAATTAAGGCTGCTCGACGTTTATGCCATAGCCACAGGCGCGACGCTAAGTGCAGGTTTCTTCTTGCTCCCTGGGATTGCCGCCGCTGAGGCAGGCCCGGCACTGGTACTGGCCTACATGCTGGCCGCCATCCCTTTGATTCCCGCCATGTTTAGTGTTATTGAACTGGCAACGGCCATGCCGCGAGCAGGAGGAGTCTATTATTTTCTTGATCGTGCCCTTGGCCCTTTGGTTGGCACCATCGGTGGCATTGGAACCTGGCTGGCTTTAATTTTAAAGGTTGCCTTTGCCTTAGTCGGCATGGGGGCCTATGTCTCGTTGTTCGTGCCCAATCTGCCAATTGTGCCGATTGCGGTCACCCTTGCTGTCCTTCTCAGTATCGTCAATCTTGTCGGAGCGAAAAAAAGCGGAAGGCTGCAAGTCTTTATGGTTTTTGGTCTGTTGGTAATTCTGGCGATTTTTCTGACCAGTGGTGCAGTGCAGTTTCAGACTGCTCATTTCCAGAACTTCTTCGCGGCTGGGTTTGATTCGATCATATCAACAGCCGGAATGGTATACATCAGTTACGTCGGTGTCACCAAGGTGGCCAGTCTTTCCGAAGAGGTTAAGGACCCGGAACGCAATCTACCCAGAGGCGTGATCCTGGCCCTTGTGACCTCGATCCTTGTTTACTTCCTGGGGACACTGGCCATCGTCGGACTGGTCCCCATGGATGAATTGCAGGGCAATCTGACGCCCGTGGCAACCGCCGCCGAATACGCCTTGGGGCCCTATGGCGCGATCCTGCTTTCTCTGGCAGCGATGCTGGCTTTTGTTTCTGTTGCCAATGCTGGCATGTTGAGTGCGTCACGCTATCCCCTGGCGATGAGCCGTGACCATCTGGTCCCACGGGTTCTTAGGAGAACAGGCAAGTATGGTACCCCGTTATATTCTATTCTGCTAACCCTTACGACTGTTGTCCTGATTCTGGTTCTGTTCAACCCCACGGGCATAGCCAAGTTGGCCAGTTCATTTCAATTACTCATGTTTGCTTTGGTTTGTTTTGCCGTCATTGTGATGCGTGAGAGCCAAATTTCATCCTACGACCCCGGATACAAATCGCCCTTTTATCCGTGGATGCAGATCGCGGGGATTATTTCACCCTTCTACCTGATCTTTGAAATGGGAGCCCTGCCAATAATCTTTTCAGTCGGGCTTATTGTCGCTTCATCTCTCTGGTACTTTTTCTATGCTCGTAGTCGTGTCTCCAGGGCAGGGGCTATCTATCATGTCTTTGAGAGACTGGGCCGGCAAAGACATCATGATCTCGATACTGAATTGCGCGGAATATTGAAAGAAAAGGGCTTGCGGAAAGAAGATCCTTTCAATGAAATCTTGTCAAGAAGTCTGGTGTTTGACCTTGATGGCGAAGCCTCTTTTGAGGGCGTCATTAAGGTGATTGCCTATAAGCTCAAGGCCAGAGTCCACATGACGGTAGATGAAATCATGACTCAGGTCATGGAAGGCACCAAACTTGGTGCTACTCCAGTGACCCGCGGTGTTGCGCTGCCCCATTTCAGGACTAACCGTATCGAGCAGGCGGAAATGGTGCTGGTCAGAAGTCGGCAAGGCGTATACATGCCCATATACAACCCTTTGACCCATGAGGAAGAGGCTGAGACCAGGATTCAGTCTATTTTCTTTTTGGTCAGCCCTGAAAATAATCCGACCCAACATCTGAGGATACTAGCCCGAATCGCCGAACGGATCGATGAAGATAGTTTTGCGGTTGAATGGGGCAAAGCTCAAAATGAACACGAACTGAAGGAGTGCTTGCTGCACGATGATCATTTTATATCTTTGTATATTCATGCGTATTCATCCAGCGGGGCGATGATTAATAAAACATTGAGAACAGTCGGTATTCCCAAGGGATGCCTGGTTGCAATGCTTTACCGGAAGGGACAGTCTTTTGTGCCGAACGGTGACACGACTCTGGAAGAGGGTGACCGGTTGACAATTATCGGGGAAGAGCGGGGACTGGCTGAGCTGAAGGAGATCTATCTCGAAAGCGAATGACGGTTATTTCAGAAATGGCGGGGCGTAAGGACAACTATCACAAGGCATTCAGCTACCATGAACCAAATGAACAACCGGCCAGGAAATTGTTCTGATCGGCACTTATTATAAGAATGAAGAGGAGGAAGTACGCGTGAAAACTCTTGGATTATCTTTGAGCCTGCTTCTGGCAGGAGTTTTACCGGCACTGGCAAGCAGTGGCGGCAGTGAAGGTGCGGCATTCATCAATTTAACCAAGACTGGATTGGGCATCTTCGCCCTGGTCCTGTTCGTTGTCGCCTATTCTCTGGTGATCTTCGAAGAACAGCTGCATATGAGAAAAAGCAAGCCGGTCATGCTGGCAGCCGGCATCATCTGGGTCCTGGTGGCCATCGCCTATGCGGGTCTGGGTGACACCCAGACTCCCCATGATGCGATCAAATACAATTTGATCGAATACGCTGAACTCTTCCTCTTCCTGTTGGCGGCAATGACTTACATCAACGCCATGGATGAGCGGAACGTCTTCCAGGCCTTGCGCTCCTGGCTGATCAGTCGCGGGTTCACCCTGCGCACGGTATTCTGGGTCACCGGTCTGCTCGCATTCCTGATCTCACCGCTGGCCGACAACCTGACTACAGCGCTGCTTATGGGCGCGGTGGTTATGGCCGTCGGTGGCAACAATAAAAAGTTTGTCATTGTTGCCTGTATTAACGTGGTGGTTGCCGCCAATGCCGGCGGGGCCTTCTCCCCCTTCGGCGACATCACAACTTTGATGGTCTGGCAGAAAGGCAAAGTTCAGTTCATCGAGTTTTTTGCCATTTTCTTGCCATCGCTGGTTAACTGGATCATCCCTGCGGCAATTATGAGTATGACTGTCAGCAAAGAACGCCCGGAGGCGATGAAAGAGATGATCGCCATGAAATTCGGTGCCAAAAGACTCGTCGCACTCTTTATCTGCACCATCGCCACTGCGGTTTCATTCCACAACTTCCTGCACCTGCCACCGGCAACCGGCATGATGCTTGGGCTTGGTTATCTCGGTTTCTTTTCCTACTACCTGAAAATCAAAGAAGGTCGACTGATTGATAAGGGCGGCGATCAACCTCTCGACATCATCGGCCATAATCCTGACGAACACCAAGCGCCCTCAGCAGCAAGCCACGGCCATGGCGCACACAATCCCGCTGCCGGTTTCGACCTGTTCCGCAAGATTGCCCGTGCCGAGTGGGATACCTTGCTCTTTTTCTACGGTGTAATCCTCTGTGTTGGTGGCCTTGGTCAGTTCGGCTATCTGGCAGTAACCTCACAATTCATGTATTTCGACCTTGGACCGACCACTGCCAACGTGTTGGTTGGCATCCTCTCGGCCATCGTCGACAATATCCCGGTCATGTTCGCAGTATTGACCATGGACCCAGTCATGTCTCAGGGCCAGTGGCTGTTGGTCACCCTCACCGCCGGGGTTGGCGGCAGCATGCTGTCGATCGGCTCAGCCGCTGGTGTGGCGCTGATGGGAACAGCCCGTGGTGTCTACACCTTTGGCAACCACCTCAAATGGACCTGGGCCATCGCACTCGGCTACGCTGCCAGTATTGCTGTGCACCTGTGGATCAATGCCAAGCTTTTCTGATAGCCGCAGCTTTAAAGTGATGTGATGTAATGTGACTGACAGAAGACAATTATCATCAGTCGCCCCCTAAATGGGGTGTTGTCGGATTTGAACGTTCAATTCATCCCTTCGATTTTTTTTGCGGAGAGTAAGATTATGAAACGATTCAAGAATATTCTTTACGTAACCGAATCCGGGAAAGCATGCAAACTTACTTTGAAGCGCGCCGTCACGCTTGCGGAGGAACACCAAGCAAACCTAACGGTCATTGATTTTGTCGACAGAGTATCAGCTGGCATCAATATGCCAAGGGGTGGGTTGACTTCTGACGGTCCACAGGCCGTGAAGCCGAGCGGCTCTGAACAGATCCTGGAGACCTTAATTCGTCCTTACTGTGAACGGATCAAGATTCAAACTAAGGTACTGGAGGGCACACCTTACCTTGAAATTATTCGTGAGGTGTTGCGTAACGGACACGATCTTGTGATCAAAAGGCCTGAACCTAAATATTGGCAGAACTATGTTTTTGGTAGTACAGATATACACCTGATGCGCAAGTGCCCATGTCCGGTCTGGTTCGAGAAACCGGGCTCATCAAAAACCTCCTTCCGGATTCTGGCGGTGGTTGATGTAATCGATATATGCTCTTTGAAAGCGCATAAATTACGGCAAGATCTTAGTCTGAAAGTCCTTGAAATGGCCAGCACTCTGGCGTCATGCAAGCTTGCCGAGTTGCATATAATGCATGCTTGGGAACTGAAAGGCGAGAGCCTTATGCGCGGTGCGTTTATCAATATGCCTGAAGAGAAGATCCTCGCCGAGGTTGAGCACGTGAAGCAGGAGCACACGACCTGGTTTGATGATCTTCTGCGCGAGGTGCCCCAAAATCTGGGGCTAGGGGACATGGATTGTCCGGAGCCTCAAACTTATCTGGTTAAAGGCTCTGCACTCAAAGAGGTTTTAGCTCTGAACAACCAGATCAAGGCTGACCTTGTTGTCCTGGGAACAGTCTGCCACACTGGACTCACTGGCTTTTGCATTGGCAATCCCGCTGAGAGAATTCTGAATCAGATCGATTGCTCCGTACTCATGATCAAACCAGCTGATTTTGTAACTTCGGTCACGTTGGAGGAATGAACATGCGGCACAAGAGGGTTGTGTGCTTTCTTGTAGTAAGTAATCCCGCGTCAGTCGTCAACCGCTATTTCGGGGAGTCTTAGCAGGTAGAGAGTCACGCCGCAGGAGATAATTAAGAGCAAACACCGAACCCAGACTATTTCAACGAGATAAAATGCCGAGAGAGAAATGCTGGCCCATACCAGGGCGATTGCTTTGACTTTGCTGGCGCGTGTCATTCCTTGCCCATTGATGTAAGGTCGAATGATTGGTCCGAAATGCGCATGGTCTAGCAGCCAACTATAGAACCGTTCAGAACTGCGGGCGAAGCAGGCGAGAGCTAGCAGAAGAAAAGGGACAGTTGGCAGTACGGGCAGGAAAATGCCGAAGACACCTAAGGCCGTGGCAAGAAAGCCTGAAAACAGTAGCATCCAGCGAAGTGCCGGATTGATTGGCTTGAGTTTTGTTTGAGAAGAAGTCATCACTTTATTTTGAAGCATACCGTGGCCTGCGACTTAATTCCAGAAGGTGATACTTACACGTATGTGTCCCGACCCCAAAGTCTTCTCAAATATCACCATCTCAAACACAAAAACCCTCGATCTTCGAACCGGGGGTTTTTCTTGGAATGCAGGGTCGGTAAGAATTTCGCATTCCGGACAAATACACACCCTCCTCACAATCCACGTCAAAAACGATTTGAAAATTACACCACGTAACCCATAAAAAGTCATGGGCAGAGGTCATGGGCAGAGGTTTGACACAGAATCTCTGAGATGTTAGCGTAACATCATATTAAGTCTTGGCGGCGTTCTCTTTCCAAATGATCTGACCTTCAACCCGCATGTTTGAGGTGAGCCGGTTCTGCCAACGGCCCTTTCGTGAGTATCATCTGTCTTGGGGTAGCTCCGGCATATCATGTTAAATGTTAATGCAAGATGCTGGTGACCTCGCCTGTTAGAAAATCAAATAATGTCAGCTACAGTCAGCCTGTTCTACGTTGTCTGGAACAATACATTCCAGTCTTAATCACCATTCATTTCGTCCATCCCGCGAATAAGAAAGGAGTCAATTATGGGTTTGTTCAGTAAAAAAGTTGTATATCCAGAACTAGGAGATGATCATCCAGCAGCAAAACAATTAGAAAACATTGAGACGCCGCTAAAAGAACTTATAGGACAGGTCTCTGGTCCTTTGGAGATCGTACCGGCAGATAACCATGCATATGTCTTCATCGGAAAGCCTCCCAAAAAATTTGGTGTTGCTGTGCTTGAAGATGGGGCGGTTCATAATTTTGTTGCATTCGCCAAAGAGAAAGGACTCAGTGGTCCAAAAATTCTCTCTCTTGTTGATGAGTTAGGTGAAGCCTACAAGCAGAATCAAGATACAGAGCGTTTTAAAAAAACAGTTTCAGGTAAAGATGTCGTTGTTATTCCTTGCCAGAAACTTGAAGCTCAAGTAGCACAGATCATTCAAAGCATTTAGGTGATTTAAGGTAGGTAATGGGCGATTTGTGGGGCAAGATAAATGTTATCTTTGCCCCTTTTTTTATTATTACACCGTAATACCACAGGCGTAAGCCTGTGGATGGAAGTACCCGCTGCTCAAGACGCCAGCGGGCAAGCGAAGCTTGGCCTATAAGATGCTATGGGCGTAAGCCCGTGGTAGTTCACTGAGTAATTGTTTAAGAGCTTTTAGCGTAAGCTTACCTGCTTGTTAACGGGCGGAAAGTTGAGTTTCAAGGTGTACTGTTTCTTGTAAGTCACCATTTCCAGTAAAAATAGCCCCGCCCTGATCATTTGGGGTGGGGTTTTCTTATAAGTCTGCAACTCTTTCTTGCATCACCTAGGGATATTTAGGACGCTATTTAATGCCTTGGCAGAGCGATTGTCGGGGCTGTCTGCTCTGCCCGGTTGCTAGCCTCAAAGCATAGCCTTTAATCGTGACTTTTAAGAAAGTTTTCCTACAACCTCAACGTTTCGCATAGCCGGCTATTAACGAGGCGCATAGTTGGCAGTCCACGTTGAGGCGACAGTTAGGCCTTTCGATTCTGGCCTGGCGCTCGCCGGTAGATGACGTGATACACCAAACCCACCAGCACACTGCCACCGATAATGTTGCCCAGTATTACAGGCACTAAGTTGCTGAAGAAGCCAACCCAAGTAATGGTATTGGTAGTCGCCCCGGTACTTTCGAAGGCCTGTAGCAGCATGGCAAGCGGTAGAAAGTACATGTTGGCAACGCTATGTTCAAAGCCGGCCGCAACAAACGCGGAGATGGGGAAGACAATTGCCACAACCTTGTCGATAACGCTTCGTCCGGCGAGCGCCATCCATATCGCCATGCAGACCAAGACATTACAGAGCACGCCTTTGAAGAAGGCCGTCCAGAACGGCATGGCAACTTTAACTGCAGCAATACCGAGATATTGCTGGGCAATTGCACCGTTGTTCATTTCAGGATGACGGGAGAGAAAAACCAACAGCGCTAATCCGGCGGCACCGATGAAATTGCCGACGCATACAATCGTCCAGTTCCGCAGCAGATCGAGGGTGGAAATCCTCCCGTCGGCCCAAGCCATGGCCAGCAGATTATTCCCAGTAAATAACTCCGCGCCGGCAACGACCACAAGAATCAACCCCAAAGAAAAGGCTACCCCGCCAAGGACCTGCCCGGTTGCAAAGCCCAAGGAGGGATCGGACTTGACGAGCACAAAGTAGAGAGCGCCCAAGCCGATAAAAGCTCCGGCCAATACGCTCAGCATTAGCATGGACAGCAGCGGCAGACGCGCCTTAGCAACGCCGATTTTTTCTACCCGAGCGGCGATTTCTGTGGGGGAGAATGCGTCGAAACCGAAGATTTCAGACATGGCGTCCTCTGTCGAAACAAAGTTGATCTTACCCACAAAAAAAGTACACGTTTAAATGCCCATACAACTTATGCCAAATGCACGAAAAGCTACCCACTTCTTTACAGATGGCTTGTAGTTATCTTTCGCCGTCCCACCTGGATTCTCAGATACCTACGTAAACCAGATGTTTAAAAAAATCTAACCTAGTCGTCGTGGGATGTCAAAGAGATGTTTGTCTTAGTTTACATTACTGCATTGAATGGAAGATGTGAATTTAACCAAAGCAGATAATTCTTACTGCACCGGCTTTCCATTCACGCTAAAAGCTTCGTGGTAGTCGTGACTTTTGATGAAATGGTACCTTTTACGGAACAGATTTTGGTCGTATCCAAGATCCCCCTGTGTCAGCATAGTTGTCGCCTCAAATAAACATGGAGAGGAGACAACCTGTCATGCCAACGAGATATTCCCCTGTTCTCGTTTGCCGTGCCGTCTCATCTGTGTTAGTGTGCTCAAGTTCATGGCGGCGTCCTCTCTGGGCGTTCCGACCATAGACCCGCAAATGAGGTGGACTGTTCATGCTCCGGCATATTCAGGACGAACCCTCTCTCTTTAGAGCAGCACTGGATTGTGATGTTCCATCGCAATATCGGGTGCGGGTGGCTCTGCCCTCTTAAAATTCGACAACTACCATTTTCTGGCACAATGCTGTCTGGCTGACTCCCTCTTTCTGAAGCGGGAGTCTTCTCTGTATTCTCACCACTATTGACATGCCTGCCGCAAGTGCCTCTGCTGACATGATCTCACCACCCTCCCGGGTGCAGCAGATCACGACAAATTCAACATCCAACGAGGTATTTTTTTTATGACAATCTACAACACCTATCAGCAGAAACTTGCCGACAAGATTTGCCCTGAAGATGCTTCTCTGTCGAAATGGAAAGACTGGAAGTGGCAACTCAAGAATTCCATACAGAACATTGACACCGTCGAACTGCTACTAGGGATCAGATTTACGCCGGATGAGCGAAAAAAGCTCGAGCAGACTCTGGAGACTTTTCCTCTCTCGATTACCCCGTATTACCTTTCACTGATCGATACTGACGATTGGCGAAATGACCCGATCTTCCGGCAAGCCTTTCCCTCCCCGGAGGAGCTGGTCATCGACCGACGCGACATAGCCGATCCGCTGGCCGAGGACAAGGACAGCCCGGTCCCGGGAGTGATCACCCATCGCTACCCCGACCGGGTGCTGTTCCAGATCAGCAACGTCTGCTCGATGTACTGCCGCCACTGCACCCGCAAGCGCAAGGTCGGCGACATCGACTCCATCCCCGGCCAGGAGGCGATCTGCAGCAGGGCCTCGACTACATCCGCCGCACCCCGGTAGGTGCGCGACGTGCTGCTCTCCGGCGGCGATCCGCTGATGCTCAGCGATGAGTATCTCGACTGGATTCTCACCGAGTTGCGCAGCATCCCCCATGTCCAGGTGATCCGCATCGGCACCCGCATGCCGGTGGTGCTGCCTTACCGGATCACCGACGAGCTGGTGACGATGCTGAAGAAACATCATCCGCTGTGGATCAACACCCACTTCAACCACCCGCGGGAGATCACCGCCTCGCCCGCGAAGCGCTGCGCATGCTGGCCGACGCCGGCATCCCGCTGGGCAACCAGACGCGTGCTGCTGGCCGGGGTCAACGACTGCCCGCGGATCATGAAATCGCTGGTGCACAAGCTGGTGGAGAACCGGGTGCGCCCCTACTACCTGTACCAGTGCGACCTCTCCGAAGGGCTCACCCACTTCCGCACCCCGGTCGGCAAGGGCATCGAGATCATGGAAAGCCTGATCGGCCACACCAGCGGCTTCGCCGTGCCGACCTATGTCATCGACGCGCCGGGCGGCGGCGGCAAGATCCCGCTCACGCCCAACTACCTGATCTCCTTGTCAACCAACAAGGTGGTCCTGCGCAACTTACGAGGGCGTGATCACCACCTACCAGGAGCCCGAGAGCTACAAATCGATCTTCTGTGACCGCAACTGCGACGATTGCCAGTCTGCAGCTTAAACTCGAAGGTGCCGAAGAATGCCTCGCAACCGGCATCGAAATGCTCCTGTCCGACAGCAATGAGACCATCTCCCTGACGCCAGAAAACAACGAGAGAATGGAGCGACGCAACCATGAATGATTGCATAGAGACGTTCGGAAATTCATCGGTTCAGCACGGCAAGCACAGCAATCGAGCCTACCTGATGAGCCTCTCCCTTGATGACCTCCCCGAGATTCTGCCGCACCTCGACAACCTCGCCCTCACCCAGAGATACACGAAGATCTTTGCCAAGGTACCGGCTCAGGCCAAGGAGCTTTTTGCCGGCAATCAGTATCAGGCTGAAGCCGACATCCCGGGTTTTTACGGAGGAGAAGAGGGCGTGTTCTTTATGGCGAAATATTTTTCTTCTGAGCGAGAGGTCGAAAAAAGACCGGAACTGGTGAAAAATGCCCTCGAAGCGGCCTGCGAAAAGCCCATGCTGGAGCAGGCCCCGGTTCTGGAATCTCCCCTGGTCTGTCGGCCCACCGAACCGCAGGACGCCGACGCAGATGGCCGAACTCTATCGGGAGGTTTTTGCCAGCTACCCTTTCCCCATCCATAATCCCGAGTATCTGATAGAAACCATGGCGAGCCATTTCTTCTATTACGGGCTCTGGGACCAGGATAAGCTCGTTGCCCTGGCCTCCGCAGAGACGGATCTCCGTGGTCAGAACGCCGAAATGACCGATTTTGCCACACTTCCAGCTTACCGTTCCAAGGGGCTGGCCAGCTACCTGCTCGCCCAACTGGAAGATGCCTCGGCTGAGCGCGGCATCCGGACAGCTTACACCATCGCCAGGGCCTATTCGTATGGTATGAACATTACCTTCTCCAAACAGGGCTATACGTACAGTGGCACCCTGACCCATAACACCCAGATTTCGGGGGAACTTGAAAGTATGAATGTCTGGTACAAGGCCTTGTCATGATACTACCGGAGGGAGCCCACAATTTCATCAGTTCCGCCACCCTCTTGCTGATGCTGCTCAACCCGTTTCTACTGATCCTCTACCTGACTTGACCTGGTCCAGGACATGGATTTCGCGACCTTCAGTAAAATCCTGATCCGGGCCGGCATCATCAGCGGAACGGTATTTACACTGTTCGCCTGGGTCGGAGAACAGATGTTCACTGATATTCTGCAGGCCCGCTTTGCCTCTTTTCAGGTCTTCGGCGGAATTATTTTTCTTCTGATCGGCATTCAGTTTGTCTTCTCGGGGCCGAAGGCTCTGCAAAAGATGCGAGGGGCGCCGGAACATATTGCTGGAGCCATTGCTCTGCCGATCATGATCGGCCCCGGCACCGTCAGCGCCAGCATCCTCGCGGGGAACCAGCTTTCCCTGGCGCTTTCCCTCGCTTGCATTGTATTGACCATGGCCATCACTGTCATCACCATGCTTTTTCTTAAAAAAATTCACGATTTCGTCCGACCTCGCAATGAGAAACTCATTGAGCGATATGTCGAAGTGATGGGCCGCATCACCGCGCTGGTCGTCGGAACCTATTCGATTGAAATGATCATGCAGGGGTTGGCTGCCTGGGCCAATATTTTACGTTCATGATACCTGGGGGGCATTTATCAAGCATGCAGGGAGCATGGCTCTGAAGGAGAGCAATCTGAGGAGAGCAATCGAGGGGCAATCTGAGGAGAGCAATCTGAGGAGAGCAATCTGAGGAGAGCAATCTGAGGAGAGCAATCTGAGACACATGTTTTCGTCTCGTCAGTGGTTATAGAACGCCTTAACTATGTTTACTGTCATCCATTATTATGCAAATTTTTGAGCCAGACAATTGCATCTCCAATATTGCAAAAAATTGCAAAGGGTTTTTGGCTGAGGGTCGCTTCAATGGCGGCCATTTTTTTTGCCGTATCTTTTGGAGCGACAATTGCTATTCCAACCAACCTATCCTGGATATTAATGACACTGAAAACCTCCATTCGTAACATTTTATACTTATTCTTTCTGTTAATTATAATGCTATATTTGCCTCTAACACGCTTATTAATTAAATCATAAAAATCTGTAGCAGCCCTTTTATCTATCACGATATTAGGGTTTGCTTCAAACAGCACAATACATTCATCTATCAGTGTAATTTTCGCCGTTCCAAGATCAATGGATTCCATTAAACTGTCCCTGAAGAATACCTGACAAAAGTCAAAATACGGAAGAGTTCCATTCCCCCTGTCGTGTACCAACCTTCTCAGAATAATAATAGCAGTCTCCTCTGGGACAACAAGTGAGGTAGGCTGAAAAAAGTGGACACCAATCTGTTAGCCTATGAGGCTGAAAAGGAGGTGTCCATTGGAACGCATACCGAGGCAGTTTTACACACATGAATTTAAGCAGAAGGCGGTCAGTCTGGTTGTCGATGGTGGACTGACGGTTGCGGAAGTCAGTGGTGACTTGTAAGAATGCAATTGCCATTAAAAACACTGATATCTCAGTGCCATGCCAGAATATCTTATTCCGTTGCTGCTGCTTTTGTTACTCCAGACAAGACCTTTTCGACTTTGGCTATTATTTCATCACAACCAATAATGTGATGCCTTTTTTCTAAGTATCTTGGATCGTTATACGATATCCACACCTTGGATTGAGTATCTTCCCAAATAATCATTTTTTGAGGTAAATCGATGGCGACGCTTTGCTGGCATTGCATAAGAGGGCTTCCCACTTTAGGGTTCCCGAATATGATTAGTTGTGTTTCACGTAGTTCTACTCCCACTTTTCGAGCAGCATCGGAATGATTTATTTGATTGAATATCGTCATTCCTTTTTCATTCAATATGTTCTCCAGCCTGTCGGTTGTTTCCTTTACGCTGAAAGCACTTTGAACGTTGATTAGGCCATCTGCGGCCATTGCTGGTAATACAGCAAATAAAACTAACAGTACGGTTATTGAAGCTTTTTTCATTTTTTGCTCCTTCTTGGATCGCTGCAATATGCGATTTCACCAATGAAAAGCCTTGATATCGACTCATATTCTTTCTTATGTACTTATACGAATTGTAGCTGGGAATAGGGCTCGGTCAAATGTTGAGGGCCTCTAACGCTGGTGTTGTTGATTTTGAGGAGTTATAAACAGCCTGTTTCTGAAGGTGTCCGGCAAGCCCTGCAATCTAGGGATCTGATCACCGCCTTTGATTCGTTCTGGCAGTGGTGACGTGTGGGACACAAATATTTAGAGCGAAGAAATGATAGCTCCACCAAATCCTGTTGCTCCAACGACAAACCATGGCGGGATTTTCCACAATGTTAAAAGTCCGAATGCAGCTAAAGCAAGAGCGAAATCTCCCGCCGAAAGAATCCCGCTGCGCCAAACCGGATCGTAGAAAGCTGCCAGCAACAGGCCGACGACTGCGGCATTGATACCCATAAGGGCCTGCCTTACAGGTTGATTCTTCCGTAACACATCCCAGAATGGCAGGATGCCAACGACTAACAGGAAAGAAGGCAGAAAGATTGCGAACAAGCAGAGCAGGCCACCAACCCAGCCGCCGGGTGCAACATTCAAGGCAGCACCCAGAAAAGCGGAAAAGGTAAAGAGTGGCCCCGGCACAGCCTGAGCTGCACCGTATCCTGCCAAGAACATGTCCTTGCTGATCCAGCCTGAATTGACGACTTCTGCCTGAAGTAAAGGCAAAACAACATGCCCTCCACCAAAGACCAGTGAGCCAGATCGATAGAAACTGTCGGCAAGAGCGATGACCTGTGAGCCTCCACCGGCCAATATTGGCAGTATCAGCAATAAGCCAAAGAAGAGACCGAGACTAATGACAGCGCTCATTTTGCCGGGTGCGAAAAGATGGGGTTCGTGAACGGTTGCCTGATCATGGCGAAGGCAGAACAATCCCACAATTGCGCCACCGATGATAGCCGCCATTTGACCTGGAACACCAGGCCAGGCCAATGCAAGGATTGTCGCCAAAACAGCCACGGTCCCACGGGGTTTATCTGGGCACAGAGCTTTGGCCATCCCCCAGATCGCTTGTGCGACAACCGCGACCGCCACAACTTTGAGTCCATGCAACCAGCCGACTTCAACGATAGATGTTTGTAATGCTGTGACTCCATATGCGAACAGAATCAATGCCAAGGCAGAAGGAAGAGTGAAGCCAGCCCAGGCTGCTAGTCCACCGCGTAATCCTGACTGGGATATGCCTATACCTATCCCGACCTGACTACTGGCTGGTCCGGGCAAAAACTGACACAGCGCGACCAGGTCAGCATATGTGTCTTCCCTTAAGCATTGACGTCTGGTGACGAACTCATCACGAAAATATCCCAGGTGAGCAACAGGTCCCCCAAAAGACGTGAGCCCAAGCTTCAAAAAGATTATGAAAACTTGGCCGACAGAAAGTTTCTTATTGTTGCTCATAGTGTTGAGGTTCGCATCCCATAAGTTGTTTCATCACTAGTGTATAGTTGAAAACAACAATTTCAACAGAGGTCTACAAACCCTGATATCTAAAAAAATGGCCAACCCAGAAAGGGCAGGCCATTTTCATTTACTCTGATTTGAGAGAAGCCATATCGATGGAGAAACGATATTTAACATCAGACTTTAACAAACGTTCGTAGGCCCCGTTGACCTCTTGGATCGGAATGACTTCAACATCGGAGGTGATGTTGTGCTCACCGCAGAAATCAAGCATCTCCTGAGTCTCTTTGATGCCGCCAATGAGCGACCCTGAGATACTTTTACGTCCAAAGAGCAAGGCGAAAGCGGAAACAGGAAGCGGCTTCTCCGGTGCACCGACCAAGGTGATGTTACCATCGAGGCCGAGCATATTGATGTAGGCATTGATGTTGTGCTCGACTGCAATGGTGTCGAGGATGAAGTCAAAACTGCCAGTGTGCTGTTTCATTTCGTCAGAATTTGTGGAGATAATGACCTCGTGGCCACCGAGGCGCAGTGCATCCTCTTTCTTTCCCGGTGAGGTGGTGAAGACCACAACGTGGGCACCGAAAGAACGGGCGAACTTCACTCCCATGTGCCCCAGACCACCGAGACCGACAACGCCAACCTTTTTCCCTTTAAGGTTGCCCCAGCGGCGCATTGGCGAGTAGGTTGTGATTCCGGCACAGAGAAGCGGCGCCACCCCGGCCAGATTGAGGTTGTTGGGGATGCGCAAGACGAATCGTTCATCGACGACGATGCTTTCAGAATATCCACCATAGGTCACACCGCCGAGGTGCTTGTCCGTGGAGTTGTAAGTAAAGGTTGCGTTTGTACAGAACTGCTCTACGTCTGCCTGACAATGGGGACAGGTCTGGTCTGAATCGACCAAGCAGCCGACCCCGACTATATCTTCCGGATTGAAGCTCTTGACTTCGCTGCCGACCTTGATGACCCGGCCGACAATTTCGTGACCCGGCACGCAGGGATAGGTCGTGGGCATAACGCTGCTCCACTCGTTACGCGCCGTATGCAGGTCGGAGTGGCAAATACCACAAAACAGTATTTCGATCTGCACGTCACGTTCGCCTGTCTCGCGACGCTGGATGCTGTCGAAGGCCAACGGTGAGATGGCGCTAGAGGCTGAATAGGCTTTGGCTTTGAACATAGCTATATCCTTTTTGTTAGGGCTCTAAACAAACGGAGTGGAATATTCATTATAACTCCTCCCACAATCATTTTGCATTACATCTAGGCAGAAAAAAACGATCCTTAAATCGAGGGCTTTCCTATTTAATATATGGTGGTTTATGAGCATCTCATTTGAACTGAGATTCTATTGTTCGATCTGTCTTTCAGGAAGAGGCCGGGCTGTCGAATCGAGAAGCTTTAAAGCTTTGGTCCCGATTTATCATTATTCTTCAATTTCTTAATATCTAAATAAAAAACCAACCAAATGAGGAAATATTTATGGCAATCACCACACTCAAATAACATTGATTTGAAAAATATTTTCATCCAAGAGAGACGGTGTACCCTCTCTAGTTTAGAGCTATTGCACTTTGGGCAGGAAATATCTATAAGAAATCCGAGCAATTTTACCTCTATTTTTTGATGCAGCTGTAAAAAGCTAGCAGTTATCAAAAAGCGACATGTTTGATCTGATTTCCATAGAACCTCGTAGGTATTCAGGTCGGTCACTTAATCTCAATTTACCTCATATCCCTTGCCCTGCAAGAAAATGGACCCCAGTGCAGATTCAGGTGGTCATAAATTTTGTGCTAATGGGGGCCTAAATATCTCTATCAATAACACGTCCGTTTTCGTCTCGGCAGTGGTGACTTAAAGGAATAAATGTGAATGTGTAATCCAACGTAACGTGAAAAAATCTGGGAAACTTTTCGGAGCGAGAGTTTTGACATAGAGCTGAGTACACAGAATATGCTCCCCGATCTCCTCATCGCGTGCCGCAGAGAGAGGCCAAGCCCAAAGGGGAGGAATCCTGCCTCACAAGTTTCGATTTCATGATAAAATCCCCTCCAATTGCACTTGCAGCCTGCTGGTGTTCCAACCAAATATGAAGGAGCTCCGATGTTTAGCATCCGCCGTATCTATGACCCCTCAATGCCGGTTAATCGTCAGGCGATCAATCAGGTTCAGCAGATTCTTCGAGATCAGTTCCCGGCTCTCGATAAGAAAGATATCAAAAAACTTCCCGAGCAGCTAACCAATCCGCTGAAGTACCGGTTTCGCTCGATCCTCTCGGTGGCTGAGAATAACAAGGGCGAGGTGGTGGGGTTTGCCCTGCTGCTGCATGCACCGGATCTGAAATTCTGTTATCTCGAATATATCTCGGCGGCGGATAAGATGACCGGGCGCGGAATCGGTGGAGCACTTTACGAGCGGTTGCGAGGCGAGGCGCGGGCCCTTGGTGGTCTCGGCATTTTTATGGAGTGTCTGCCGGATGATCCGGCTCTTTGTCGCGACGCCGACATCCTCGCCCAGAACAAGGCGCGACTGAAATTCTATGAGCAGTATGGTGCCCGACCGATTGCCAATACCGCTTACGAGACCCCGGTGACCGAAGGGGATGACAATCCCCCGTATCTGATCTTCGACGATCTCGGTGAGGATGTCGAGCTGCCGGCGGCACGCATCAGCAAAATCGTTCGCGCGATCCTTGAACGCAAGTATGCGCATCTTTGCCCGAAGGCCTACATCGATTTGGTGGTCGATTCCTTCCACGACCCGATCGAGTTGCGCGAGTTTCGCTACCGCAAAAAGAATCTTCCCAAGTCGTCCAGCAAAGGGCCGCATCCACCTGAGCGGCAGATCGCCCTTGTGGTCAACGATCAGCACGATATCCATCACATCCGCGAGCGAGGTTATGTCGAATCGCCGGTGCGCATCCGTTCGATCCTGCGTGAGATCGAACCTACCGGTTTGTTTCATCGGGTGCCGGTACGGCGCTTCGCCGAGCGCAAGCTCAAGCGGGCTCACGCTGCTGATTTTGTCGATTACCTCAAGACCATGTGCGCCGGACTGCCTGAGAACAAGGCTCTCTACCCCTATGTATTCCCGATCCGCAACGCTGCGCGGCCGCCCAAGGAGATGGCCGTCAAGGCCGGTTACTACTGCATCGATACCTTCACGCCACTGACCAGCAACGTCTACCTGGCAGCCAAACGGGCCGTCGACTGTGCCATGACCGCAGCGCGCTGGATTCTCGAGGGGCAACGGCTGGCCTATGCTCTGGTCCGCCCGCCGGGCCACCACGCCGAGCACCGCGCCTTCGGCGGTTTCTGCTATTTCAATAATGCCGCACTGGCCGCTGAAGAGTTGTGCGAATACGGCAAGGTGGCGATCCTTGATATCGACTACCACCACGGCAACGGTACCCAGGATATCTTCTACAGGCGACGTGATGTGCTGACGGTCTCAATCCACGGTCATCCGCGTTTCGCCTATCCCTATTTCAACGGCTTTGAGGACGAGACAGGTGCCGAGCACGGCCTGGGTTACAATCTCAACATTCCACTGCCGGAGCACCTCGACGGCACCGGCTACCGGGTCGCACTCGGCAAGGCGATCAAGCGCATTCAGCGCTACAAACCGACATTTCTGATCATCGCCCTCGGCCTCGATACTGCCAACGGCGACCCGACCGGGACCTGGAGCCTCAAAGGCCCCGATTTCGTCGAAAACGGCCGCATGCTGGCCGAACTGGGTTTGCCGACTGTGGTGATTCAGGAAGGTGGGTACGACAGCCGGGTGCTGGGCAGCAACGCCCGACAGTTTTTCAAGGGGCTCTGGGAGGGGACCTTTGGCAGCTGAAGCGCATGGCAAACGACAACAGCTTAATTGCTGGCAATAGAATATCAAATACGAAAAAAAAGACGGAACCAATCTGCCCTATAAGGTCAGACAGGTAAGGATTCCCTACTTACATATTGTTTCACATTTTTTCGGCGTATTCAGATTGGCAGAAGTGCAAAATTCTTGCTGCCTGCAATATAAGAATGGCCCATCCTGAGCGGACGGGCCATTTTGTCTCTGATAAGTGGTGATTTATTAGGCGGGAGCTTTAATAGCCACAATTAACATCAACAAGGTTAATTAATGGCTCGTCGTTGAGAACCCGTTGATAATTTTCAATTATCTGCCCCGAAGCTGAGTAGGGATTGGTGACGCTCGCAACATGCGGAGTGATCATAATCTTATCGTGGAACCAGAAGGGATGTTGTTTTGGCAGTGGCTCTTCTCTGAAGACATCAAGCAGTGCCCCCGAAAGCTGCCCGGAATCAAGTGCAGACAACAGATCGATATCAACTAAATGAGCACCTCTGGCCACATTGATCAGATAGGCATTTGGCGGTAACTGACTGAATGTCTTCGTATTGAGAATATTTTCTGTTTCAGGAGTTAATGGAAGCAGGCAGACCAGAATGTAGGCTTTTTTGAGAAATTCACCCAATTCATCATGTCCTGAATAGACCAAAACATGATCGAGCTCTTTCGGACAACGACTCCAACCATAAACGCTGAAGCCGAAGTCTGATAATTTATGGGCAACATACTGGCCCAATTCACCAAAGCCCATAATTCCAATACCCAACTCGGAAATATGCGGAACCTTCTGCGTTGTCCATTCGACAAGACTCTGCTGTTTACGGTAATCTCGAAACCGGCGAAAATGCTCTAGCACCCCGAGCAAGACATATTCTGCCATCGACTGCTTCAGATCGGCATCGACCAACCGAACCAACGGGATATCCAAAGGTCGCGTTACATCGTTCAGTAAGTGGTTCACCCCAGCCCCAAGGGAAGAGATACATTTCAGATTTAGAAACTGTTGAAGGACCCCAGCAGGTTGATTCCAACACAAAACGAACTCAACTTTATCGGGATCATCAATTTCTGGCCAGATCTCAACTTTCAGCATTGGATCATAAGAATGCAGCGCTGCAACCCAGTCGCTGGCATCATTATTGGGGTAAATGATAGCTATGGACATACTATTCATCTCCTTTGCGGGTAATAATAACCCAGTAAAGAACATAAAAATCAAGTATTCAATAGCAACACGAAGACGATCAAATAAACGCTGACCTATAAGAAAATAGCCACCCAGAGCTGATTCAGGTGGCCATTTTCACTGGAATAATGAACGTCTTCAATTGCTCTATCAATAACACGCCAGTTTTCGTCTCGGCAGTGGTGACTTATAAAATACACAGGCGGTCATTCTGATCCTCGTCTATTATCTGCTGTGCAAGTCCTCTGATGACATTGTCATCATCGGCAGCCAAATCCTGTAACACATGACCATGGTAATGTTGGCCCCCCGCAAGTTTTTCTCTAACCCCAGCACCAGACCTCGCGACAGTTTCTTTGGGAGGAGCTGTTCCAGAGCCTCAATTGCATTAGCGCTGCGGCGAGCATCCTGCCCCTCTAGCGCCAAACGCACTGTATTTATATTCTTACCTTGTTTCGGGCGCTGGGTACTCAAATTTGCTGAAATACGAAATTCTAACAACCCTGATAGAAGAAATTGGTTTGAGGTTGATGCGCCCCTTAGGAATATCTTTTTTCGTGCAAAGGTTCAGCAAGAGTTATTGTCGCATCAAATAGATATCGTCGTACCATGCCCTTGCTTTATTCCCCGTATTATCTGTGTCTGTCATGATGGCAATGATGGCTTTTCGAGGAGGGTTTCTGCCAAACGCTCGACGGTAGTCCTCAACAATATTGCGTTTATATTCTACCCACTCCCCAACCTTATCCTTGCCGCTCTCGACTGCAATCATCATTGCATTGTCCACATAGACGTTTGGATGGATTTCCTCTCTGGGCATCTGGTTTGCCCAGATGTAATTGAGACTCGTTGTTTTCGGAAAAAACCAGTGTGGAAACATCACATAAACACGTGCGGCAAAGTCATCCGTAGACTTCTGTCTAAAGTCGCCCCTCTCAACAGTGCCCTCGATTTTCCAACGCCAGGTCAGTATTGGGTACTCGATAATGTCGAACTCACGTTCAAATATGAGGCCTGAAGCAGATCCGTCGCTGGTTGCTTGTAACACATTACCATCATCCTCTTTTACAATTTCGTAGGCCGTCTCATTATGAAAGGACTTGGTTGTCCATGTTTCGCTTCGGCCCTCTTCAAAGTTGTCAATGAGAACCTTTTCTTGGGCATTGACAGAATTTCCATTCGACAATATGGCTAAAAAAATAATTACATATGCCAGCCCCTTTAGAGCTTTCATAGAAGAGCCTTTATTCTATTGCTAAGAGCAACGAAAAGTGATGCCGCGTTTTCAAAGGCTTGAGGCAGAGTCACAACTAAATAGATCCTTTCAGGATGATTGCTATTGGAACGGGTGAAATGGCGACAGCAATAAGCAACAGATACCGTGGGTAAGCGATGATCCCACTCATACCTACGATAAGGCCAATCCCGCCGCCACCCCCGATTACAGCATTGCAGGGTAAGTTTAGCAAGATGGCGATTGCTGAATAACGGTGCTTCAACAGGTGTGGAACAATTTTGGCTGGAGCTTTTTTATGTAGGATAGTCACCCTATCGACAGGAGACAAAGGCGCCATTTCCAAAATTAAGTCACGTGCTTTTTTCAAGTGTAGCCAATCAAGGAATTTAGCGAATTTTTGGAGTGGGATTTTCCGCCCAATTAAAAAACTGATAGATAGGGCAATTAAAGTACAGAGGTAAACGAGAATTACGCCTTTATTGCCCAGAAAAAGCATGAGAGTAAGACCAATTTCGATGCCGGGCATAAATGGCAAAGTCATCAAGAGAATATAAAGCCCAAAACTCCCCAAAATGACAAGATGTAGAAATGGCTCATGTCGTGGATAAAGCTGAAAATTTATCTGGTGAGCCAGCCATCCTCCACCAGAGTTCAGCAAGACAACAACGACAATGAAAAGTAGAAGCTTAATGCAACGAGCCGATCTGGAAGGCCCAGCTATATCGTGAACATCATCGGGCATGTTAGCCTTTTACAAGCTTTAAAGGTTTCGCCTCTGGTGGGATTGTTGGTTATTGCTTGAACTCGGCCTTGAACCAGTAGTCTTTCCGAATGTCCCAGTACCACCTTTCCTTGGTCCAAACAAAGGTTCCCTCAAGGGAGTCACCATCAATCTTTCCCTCCCAAAACATTTGACCATGAGATGGACTCGCTGTTACTGCTTTGAAATAGATAATTCCGTCGGCTTCAGTGGTCGCATATCTGCCCTCGGTAAATCCATACTTATCGCACGACGTAGATCTAAACATACCCCCCTTAAAGATAAATACATCGTCATGGTCTGCTGGCTTTCCTTTGCTGCCATTTTCACCGAAGTAGGTCTTTTCATCAAGGGTATGAGAAGAAACAACAACTTCTCCTAACACTTGTTCCTGTGCCAGGGGGGTGTTTACAAAGACAAATAAAAACAATAAAACGAGCAACGAACTGCAACATATTGACTGAGCACTCATGACTTACTCCTGGGTGAAAAAGTAAAGAGCCACCAGGCTCAGAATGAGCAGTCCCTTTACCTCTCCATCTAGTTATAACTATACCATTTGTAGGCAAAGCGTGAATTGCACGAATGGATATTCTAAAACGGGGGCAAAGTTGAAGGTATTGTGGCAGATGATCAATGTCGACATGTGGGTGAAAGAAGTGAGGTCGGACCAGCACTACTGGCATCAAGCATTGAAAATACACCTCGAAAAACTGCCTTTTTTGGCTTTACAAGCCACTTTTATCTGACCCGTTCAATCCCCTCCTGCCCCCGGTCCGTGAACGGCCCACAGAAACCTTGCCGATTGCAGGGTATAATATCCTGTCAAACAAATTACACTCAATCAGAGAGGCCATGGCATGACGATTCAGAGCCGTATCAACAATATCTTCTGTGAATGGGATGATATCCCAGAGCAGTTCAGGATGACGACATCTGTAGAACAACGTGAGTATCTCATCAGCGGAGAGCTACGTTGTCTGGGAGGGGATAATCAGGAGGTTTTTTCACAGATCTACATAAAATCTGTCGACGCCTTGAAGCGGCATCGGATCGGCAGCTTCCCCCTGATGACCGAAGCGGAGGCGTTGGCTGTTCTGGATGCGGCAGTGGCGGCCTACGACAACGGGCGGGGAGCCTGGCCGACCATGGCCGTGAGTGAGCGGATCCGGCATGTGCAGTCCTTCGCAGCCCGCATGAAGGAGCGCCGCAGTGAAGTGGTGCGTCTGCTTATGTGGGAGATCGGCAAGACTCTGAAAGATGCTGAGAAGGAATTTGACCGCACCACCGCCTATATTGCCGATACCGTGGATGCGCTGAAGGACCTCGACCGGGTCTCCTCACGGTTCACTATCGTTGACGGGATCATCGGCCAGATCCGCCGCGCTCCGCTCGGCGTGACCTTGTGCATGGGCCCTTACAACTACCCGCTAAACGAATGTCTGACCACCCTCATCCCGGCCCTGATCATGGGCAATACCACGGTGCTGAAACCGCCACGTCATGGTGTTCTGCTCTTTTCGCCACTGCTGGAAGCCTTCCGCGACGCCTTCCCGCCGGGGGTGGTCAATACGCTCTATGGCTCGGGGCGGACTGTGATCCCGCCCCTGATGCGCTCCGGCAGGGTTGACGCGCTGGCCTTTATCGGCAGCAGCAAGGCAGCCAACTCGCTGCAAAAGGAGCACCCGAAACCCCACCGACTGCGTCTGGTGCTTGGCCTTGAAGCGAAGAACCCGGCTATTATCCTGCCGGATGCCGATCTGGACCTGGCCGTGGAAGAATGTATCACCGGCTCTCTGTCGTTCAACGGCCAGCGCTGCACCGCCCTGAAAATCCTGTTTGTCCACGAAAGTATTGCGGCAGAATTTATCGCCCGGTTCAACCGGGCCCTCGCCAACCTGGCAATCGGCCTGCCATGGCAGCAGGGGGTCATGGTGACACCTCTTCCCGAGCAGGAAAAGCCGGACTATCTGACGGAGCTGGTCGAGGATGCACGGGAATTTGGAGCCGAGGTCATGAACGAAGCAGGAGGGACGGTCAATAACTCGTTTTTTTATCCGGCCCTGCTTTATCCCGTCAACCAGCAGATGCGTATCTATCATGAGGAACAGTTCGGCCCGGTGATCCCCATCGTTCCCTTTACAGAAATCGAGACTCCGATCCGTTACATCGAAGAGTCGACCTATGGGCAGCAGGTCAGTATCTTCGGCCGCGATCCTCAGGTGATGGCCAAATTGATAGACCCACTGGTCAACCAGGTTTCGCGGGTCAACCTCAACAGCCAGTGTCAACGCGGTCCGGACGTATTCCCGTTTACCGGACGCAAGGATTCGGCGGTCGGAACCCTGTCGGTCACCGATGCGCTGAGGGCATTCTCGATCAGGGCCATCGTCGCCGCCAAGGAGTTTGAACTCAACAAGCAGATCATCAGTGACATCACCCGGCAGCGCCGCTCGAACTTTCTGTCAACGGATTTCATCCTCTGACTTTTTCAACGGCCATGAATAACCGCCCCGCAAGGCTCTGGGCACTTTCTGTAAAGGAGACACAATGAAAATTACTTTCCACGGCGCCGCCCGGACAGTCACCGGTTCCCAGCATCTCATTGAGGTGAACGGCAAAAAAATCATGCTCGACTGCGGCCTGTTCCAGGGCAAGCGCAAGGAGTCGTTCGAACGCAACCGCGGTGAATTTATTCCGAGCCGTGATATCGACTGCCTGGTCCTCTCCCACGCTCACATCGATCACTCGGGCCGCATCCCCTGTCTGGTCAGAAATGGCTTCTCCGGAGACATTTTCTGCACGTCGGCGACCCGCGATCTGTGCGCTGTGATGCTCATGGACAGCGCCTTTATCCAGGAAAAGGACGTCGAGTACGTCAATCGCCGGCGCAAAAAAAAGGGCCAGCGCCCCTTTGAGCCGCTCTATGCCAAAGCCGACGTGGCTATCGGCATGCAGCAGTTTGTGGGCTTAAGCTACAATCGCCGCCGTCAACTCTTTCCCGGTGTAGATCTCACCCTGGTCGATGCCGGACACATGTTGGGCAGCGCCCACGTCATCCTCGATATCGACGATCAGGAAACCGGCCTGAAACAGCGACTGGTGTTCAGCGGCGATATCGGCAGGGTTGATATCCCCATCATCCGCGATCCAGTGCCGATCAGCGAGGGCGCCGATATCCTTATTATGGAGAGCACCTACGGCAACCGACTGCACCCGCCGTACCCCGAGTCGGAAAAGGAACTGCAGCGCATCGTTAATGAAACCGTCAAGCGCGGCGGCTCACTGCTGATCCCGGCCTTTGCCGTTGGCAGGACCCAGCAACTGGTCTACGCTCTCCACAAGCTGCACAACAACCGGGCCATTCCCGACCTGCCGATCTTTGTGGATAGCCCACTGGCGACCCGCACCACGGACATTTTCCGTCTTCACCCTGAAGTCTATGATGCCGAAATCAGAGAATTTTTACTGACTGACGACGACAACAATCCTTTCGGTTTCGGCCGGCTGCAGTATACCCAGTCCGTGGATCAGTCCAAGGCTCTCAACAGTTTGAAGGTTCCTGCGATCATCATCAGCTCCAGCGGCATGCTGGAAGGTGGCCGCATTCTCCACCACCTGCAAAATCGCATCGGGGATCCCCGTAACACCATCCTCATCACCAGTTGGCAGGCGCCGAGCACACTCGGCCGCCATCTTGTAGAAGGGGACAAAACCGTCCGCATTTACGGTGAAGAATACCAGGTAAGGGCCAAGCTGGAGATACTAACCGGGTTCTCAGGTCACGCTGACCGGGATGGATTGCTGGATTTCGCGCGGGCCATGAAAATAAAACCCCGGCAGACCTTCATCGTCCATGGCGAAGAGGCTTCCTCAACGAGCCTGGCTGATGGTCTGCGCAATGAGCTGGGGTTTGAAAATGTGGTCATTCCGGAGAGCCTGCAGTCATTCCAGGTATGAGCGATCACGACGCAAAAAATTTGAATAGTGGGATATCTACCCGGGAATAAGAGCAGAAGTTGACGCCTCAGGCCGAGGCCTCCTGGAGTTGCTCTACACGAACCTCCATGTTGACGAGATTTTCTCCCGACCCAAACTGGTGAAAGACCGATACGTCGGCGGCATCCCGGCCATAGGCAATCGCAACCCGGCTACCACGAATTTCGTTTTGCGTGGCATCGAAGGTATACCAGCGCCCACCCACGTAAGCCTCGAACCAGGCGTGCAGATCCATGGGCTGCAGGCCGTAAAGATAGCCGACCACCAATCGTGCCGGGATGCTGATGCTGCGGCAGAGCGCTATGGCGAGATGCGCCAGATCCCGACAGACACCCTCGCCGCGCAGGTTGACTTCGACCGCGGAAATCGGAAAGTTACTCGATCCCGGAGTATAGCGTATGAAGGTTCGAACCCATTGGTCGATACTCGCCACCTGGTCGTAGCCTAATTGCGACCCTGCGACGATATCCCGCGCCAGATCGCCGAACCTGTCCGACTCGCAGTACCGACTTGGCAGCAAATAGGTCAGAACCGGTTCCGGCAGGTTCTGGATTTCAACAAAGCCGGCACCCGGAGCCGTGTCCACCTCCTCCGAGGTCATGACTTCAGCCGAGGTATGAATGGCAAACCTGCCGAGAGGTGCAACCAGCCGCTGGCAGAGATTGCCGTAAATGTCGGTATATTCAACGGCGGAAACGTATGGCGAAAGAGTGTACGCTTCGCGCGCAACCCATTGCTGTGCGCCACTTCGAGGGCGCAACATCAGCACCAGCGGCGTGCAGGCCTCCATGTGGAAATTGAGATTGCATGTGACTTTGATCCATATCATTGGGAGAAATCCTGCCATTATTCCATTGTTCTGATCTCGGGTGTTGTCTCGGCCAGCTTGGGGCTGAAGAATACATCCTGAATTGCCGCGCCAACGGTGTTGATCCGGGTCTGGGTGTTGTCGAGATACTGATGCAGTCCGTGCTCAAAAATTTCATCCAGAGAGGCATACTGAAACTCGGTCAGCAACCTGCCAAGGCTTTGTTCTGCCTTGTTGGCAAAAGTTCCCCGCGGACTGCCGGTGATGTTGCACAATGAAATCGTCGCCGTCGTCAGGCAATAATGAACGGCTCGTGGAAAGTTCGCATCGAGGAGCAGAAAATCAACGATCTTCTTCGGATCAATACGGCCGTGCCGTTTGCGGTACATCTCGAAGGCGCTGGCGGACCTCAGCAGGGCGCCCCAGAGAATATTGTCGTAAGCGCTGCCGATATAATCAACCGATGGCAGCAGGATGAAGTATTTGACATCGAGGAGACGGGAGGTCTTGTCGGCCCGTTCCAGCATGCGACCCATTCGACCAAAATGCCACCCTTCACCATGATTCATGGTCGAGTCGGTCACGCCGATAAATGCATGGCTCGCGTTCATGATATCGACGAAAAACTGGTGTGGCAGGTCCATCGACTTCTCTTGTGCCGCGTCATTGATCATCAGGTAAAAAGTGTTGATCTGTTCCCACATTTCGGAACTGATGTACTCACGGACAGAACGGCCGTTTTCACGGGCGGATCGCACACACGAGAAGATCGAATTGGGGTTGTTGCGATCGAAAGCCAGGAATTCAATGGCATTCTCACGAGTGGCCTCTCCGTAAAGTTTATTGAAGAGTTCGTGGTCGCCGGTCGTATTGATCAGGGGTTGCCACTGGTCGCTGCTCCATGTCTGGTATATCAAGGGCCATGTGGTAGTTGGCGTCAATAAACCGGGCGACATTCTCGGCCCGCTCAATGTAACGATTCATCCAGTAGATAGAGTTTGCTACGCGACTAAGCATTATTATCCCTCCTCTTTCAACAAGGCGGATTCAGGGGAAGCCCCGCCGTCAGCATTCAGCACCCAGGTGTCTTTGCTCCCTCCGCCCTGCGAGGAATTGACCACCAGAGAGCCTTTTTTCAGGGCCACCCTGGTCAGGCCTCCGGGCAGTACATAAATGCTCTCCTTGCCATACAGGATGTAGGGACGCAGATCGACGTGGCGGCCCTCGAAATGATCATCCATCAGAACCGGCACCCGCGATAAAGCCAGGGTTGGCTGGGCGATGTAGGTGCGGGGGTTGGCTTTGATCCGCCTGGCAAATTCCTCACGCTCAGCCGCCGTCGAGTGGGGACCTACCAACATGCCGTAACCGCCCGATTCGTTGACTGCCTTGACCACCAGTTTCTCGAGATTCTCAAGAACATACTTGCCGGTCTTCATCGCGCCAGCAGGCGTAAGTCGGGACGTTGTTGATGATGGGATCCTCGTCGAGATAGTAGCGGATAATGTCGGGGACATAGGCATAGACCGCCTTGTCGTCGGCGACTCCGGTCCCGGGTGCGTTTGCCAGGGCGACGCGACCCCTGCTGTAGGCTTCCATCAGGCCCGGCACGCCAAGCATGGAATCCGGGCGGAAGAGCTTTGGGGTCCATGAAGTCGTCATCGATTCTCCGGTAGATGACATCAACCCGTTCCAGCCCCTTGGTGGTCCGCATCATCACTTCACCGCTATGTACGGTCAGATCGCCGCCCTCGACCAGAGGCACTCCCATCTGCTGGGCAAGGAAGCTGTGCTCGAAATAAGCCGAGTTGTATATTCCCGGTGTCCAGACGGCGACGACCGGGGCACGCACGTCATGGGCAGCCAACCCCTGCAGCATGTCGAGCAGGCGGCTGGGATAGTCGGTGACCGGCTGGACACTGCAGGCATCGAATACCATCGGGAAAGTCCGCTTCATGATCATGCGGTTTTCCAGTACGTAGGAAACGCCCGAAGGACAGCGCAGGTTATCCTCAAGCACGTAAAATTCGCCGGACCCGTCCCGGACCAGGTCCGTGCCGGTGATGTGGCACCAGATGCCGCCGGGAGGCTTCAAGCCCGATGCAGGGCTTGCGAAAACCCTCTGCGGAAAGAACCAGTTCAGCAGGGACAATTTTGTCTTTGAGTGATTTTTTGCTCGTTATAAACATCATCGATAAAACAGTTCAGAGCTTGGATTCGTTGCTTGAGGCCGCGTTCAAGAACCTGCCACTCCTCTGCCTGGACGATCCTCGGCACAATATCAAAGGGAAAAATCTTTTCCGACTGGGCTTCATTGCCATAAACATTAAAGGTGATGCCGAGGTTCAGGAGCGCTCTTTCTGCCGCTTTCTGCCGCCTTTGCAGCTCTGCCTCCGGCAGACCATTAATGCGTTGGATGAGGAGGTCGGCACCGGGATGCGGATTGCCCCGGGCGTCAAACAGCTCATCATAAAAACCCTCAGTGTCGTAACCATCAAATCTCATCTGCTACTCCTCCTCTGGAAGATTTTCTCCCGGAAGATTCCCGGGTCAGAATGAAAGTTTAAAGAGATCGGTTGCTTTGTGATTGAAATAACATGGTGTTAGCTGCAATCCTCGCCACGTCCACGGAGACGCTTACTTTGTGTTTGCCGCCACCTAAAGCGATCCCGCGCAAGGGCGATACATCTGAAAAATCGCGACCCCAGGCTACGGTGATATGCTGCTCCACCGGCCTTTGATTATTCGTAGGGTCAAAATCAATCCAGCCGACATCCGGCGCATAGACTGAAAACCAGGCGTGTGAAGCGTCAGCACCGACCAGTCGAGGCTGTCCAGGTGGCGGTAAGGTTTCAATGTAGCCGCTTACATAGCGGGCAGCCAGCCCCACGGCCCGCAGGCAGCCGATGCCGATATGCGCAAAATCCTGGCAGACACCACGGCGGGTTGTCATGACCTCGGTGAGGGGCGTGGCGATGGTTGTGACTCCGGGCTGGTAGGCGAAGTCGTGGTGGATCCTTTGCATCAGGTCTGATACGGCATCTGCCAGCAGGCGACTGGCCGGAAATGACGGTCTGGCGTAAGCTGCCAGTTGCGGGCAAACCTTAATCAAAGGTGAATCGTGCAGGAAAGGCAGGGCTTCAAGGGCTTTGTGATTGCTCGACGAGCTCAGACACTCCTGCACACTTTCCCAGGAACATTGATTGTCTGCCCTGAAAAGATCGGCAGGAGGAGCAACGGAGACCTCGCTGACCGCTGTCACCAGGAGCTGCTCGTGGGGGCGCTGAATGGAAAAGTGGCTGAGACGGTTGCCAAAAAAATCCTTTCGCTCACGAACATCCGTGGGCATGGGCTCGATCTTCAGCGTACTTGAGAGACATTTCTGCTGTGCCGTTTCTCGCGGCAACAAGCAGGCCTCGTTCCAGCAAACTCCGACCGATTTGCTGTAAGTGTAGCGGGTTGAGTGAGTCACACGGTAATTCATGACGTTTTTCTCTCCTGAACACCAGAACCCAATTGCTGAGGAACGAGGGCAGGGCTGAAATAGAGCTGCATCAAGGTCTCCGAGAGTTGCTCGAGACGTTTGCCCTGCGAGACTAACAGTCCCTCCAGGAGCGGAAAATTTCTCGTCGCTGCTCGACAGCAGGGTCAGTTGCTTATGGTTTGTCTCGCCGAGTTCAGTGACGGCGTCGGCGATCAGCTTTTCATCAATGTGGGGCCGTTGGTTCGGCTGCTCACGTGGCAGCGCCGCGATGTGGTTCTGCAATTGGTGCAGTTGATAGGCGAGCGCCCTGGGGTAGTTCTCATCCATCAATAGCAATTCCAGAATGGTCGGGAGTTGCATGAAGGAACGATAACGGCGTCTGAAAACAATGAGGCTGTTGCTGGTGGCCAGTACGGTCTTCCATCATGTGGGCTTCCATGGATGGATCGTAACAGGGCACCAGGGTCGCTCTTAACAACTCAATCAGGTTCAGGGCCCGTTCCAGCCTCCGGCCGATATTCAGCAGTAGCCAGGCTGTCTCGCGTGACATGTTCTCATGAGTCAGACCACTGAATGCCGACAGTTGCTGGATCAAGTTGTTGATGCTGTCATGCAGGCGGCCACTGCCTATCTGGCTGACCGCTAATCTTCGGATTCCAGTTCTTCTGTATATTGTCGACGACCCGCCACGCATCTTCTGGCAACAGATCCCTGACGATATAGGTGGAACGGCCCAATCCGCGCAGCGAGGCACGCAGGCTCCCTGGTCTGTCGACGTCACTGGCCAGCGACAAAAGCTCTGCGCGCGGGTCCGCGAGTTTCTCCGCCGAGCCTCGCATCGGCAAAGCCAGGGTAGGTCGACGTGACATGGGTCAGTGCGCGCAACAAGCGGGTCCAGGCTGCGTTGATCATCCGGGTCACGAAGATTGACCAGGATTGAACGCAGCAAGCGGGAGGTTGCTTCGGTACGCTCGGCATAACGACCGGCCCAGAAGAGATTCTCGGCGGCACGGCTTGGCAGTGCACCGAGCAAAGGCTTGATGAGCTGGTCAGCTGGGGCCTGCCGCCAGAAGTTGACCTGCTTGTCCGGCTCCCGGGTCAGAACCCAGGTGTCTTTACTGTACCCTCTATCCTTGTTCGGAATGAGCAAACCACTTGTCTTGGCGTTAATTCTGGTCAGTCCGCCCGGCATGACGACGTAGCCCTGGTTCTTGCGCCGTCAGGAAGGTACTCAAAGTGCTGCGGCGCGGCTCGATCCTGTCCGTCACAAAAGCGGGTACGGTTGATAAGGACGCCAGTTCCTGGCCAACATACAGGTGCGGGTTGGCAAGAATTCTCTCCCGCCATATATCGAGCTGCGCCTGGCTTAATTGCTTCGGTAATGCTTCGGGCAGGCCTGGCATGGGGTAGATTGGTTTTATGATCAGCTTGTCAATGTTCTGCAGTACGAATTCGCGCTCGCGAGGCTGTCCGCACCACCAGGTTGCAACGGAAGGGAGCAGGAGTTCTTCACCGAGCAGATCACGGCAAAGTCCCGGTAAAAACGCCATTAGAGCAGGGTTTTCCAGGACACTGCTGCCGATGGAGTTGGCCGTTGCCACGTTGCCGAGCCGCACCGCCTCCAGGAGACCTGGAACGCCAAACAAAGAATCTCCACGCAGCTCGAGAGGATCACAAAGATCATCCGCCACCCGCCGCAGAATGACATCAACCTGGCGCAGTCCGCCGACGGATTTGAGCCAGACGCAACCGTCACGAACGATCAGGTCGCCACCTTGGACCAGGGGATAGCTGAGGTAGGAGGCCAGATAGGCGTGTTCAAAAAAAGCGGCATGTTCAGGACCGGGCGTGAGGATCACGATGCGTGGTTCACTTTGATTGTGGCGAGCCAGCGAAGCCAGGCTGTTGCGCAGATGCGCGAAAGTACATCGCCAGGCGGTGTACCTGGAAATCCTGAAACAGCCGGGGAAAACTGCGCGTCATAACGATGCGGTTTTCCAACGCGTATCCGGACCCGAATGGCGGTTGCGTATGGTCGCCAAGAACCCAGAAACGACCATCCTTGCCTCTTGTAAGGTTTGCTGAATAAATGTTCAGATGCCGCGCACCGGCAGGCAGAAGACCAACGCAGGGCCAGAGGAAGCCTTTGTGAGCAAAAATCAACTCAGGTGGCAACAAGCCTTTTTCAAGCAGCTTCCGTGGCCCGTAGATATCCGTCAAGGATCAGATTGAGCAATTTTGCCCTCTGAATCAAGCCGGGCTCAAGCTGTGCCCATTCTTCACTCGCCGATGATCAGGGGAACAGGATCAAACTGCCAGGTGCGCTGTGCATCTAGCAGGGTCGAAAACATTATGGGTTGCCTCATTGTCACGCAGGAGTCGTTGTGCTTCCTTGCGACGCTTCTCCAGCTTTTTGCTGCCGATCTTCTCGAGCGTTTGCATGAGCTTCTGCTACGTGCTGGCGGGCTCTCTCCCTCGGCAACGCCTTAGTCCACTGTGCTGGCCCAGTTCGGTCGCATAAGACTGGGAGCCCGTGTTTTTTCTCAAATCAGTTTCTGTTTTCACGTCTGTTGTCTCACTCTGTCCAATATCGATCATCTGTCTTGAACAGATCATGTTATCTGCGCCGTTCACAACGCAAATCGAGGGTGTAGGGGAATTCTTCGTTCGGCTCTTCCAATGGCGGAGCCATCTGGCCGGGCGGTGTTCCCTGCGGGAAGAATTTGCCGAGGCTGGTCAAATTCCGCTGGTGGCTGAATCGGTCCAGGAGTGTGTTCTGTGACCGTGAACAGTGAGCCGCGGCGCGATTCTGCGGTAATGGCATTGACCGGGAAATCATCATAGTTACGTCCACCAGGATGGGCAACATGATAGGCACAGCCGCCGATGGAGCGGCCCGTCCAGCTGTCAATGACATCAAAAACCAGCGGCGAATGCGGTTTGATGGTCGGGTGCAGGGCCGAAGGCGGCTGCCAGGCCCGATAGCGAACACCGACCACGAATTCGTCCTTGCGGCCGGTGCTGCGCAATGGCAGACGACGGCCATTGCAGGCAATCACATGGCGACCTTCGGTCAGGCCGGTGACGTGCAACTGCAACCGTTCCACCGAGGAGTCGACAAACCGGGCTGTGCCCTGGCTGGTGACTTCTTCGCCCAGGACATGCCAGGGTTCGATCGCAAAGCGCAATTCCAGCTCAATATCGTCAATCTGCACCGTTCCGTAGCGGGGAAAGCGAAACTCAAAGAACGGGTCGAACCATTCGAGCTGGAACGGATATCCGGCTTTTTGCAGGTCGGCAATAACCTCTTTCATATCCTGCCGTACATAGTAGGGCAGCAAAAAACGGTCATGCAGTTCGGTTCCCCAGCGGACCAGGTCATGCTTGTAGGGCTGCTTCCAGAACCAGGCGAGCAGGGTGCGCAACAGCAGGTTCTGCACCAGGCTCATGCGGGCATGGGGGGGCATTTCAAAAGCCCGCAGTTCAAGCAGGCCGAGGCGGCCCGTGGCGCTGTCTGGTGAATAGAGTTTGTCGATACAGAATTCGGCGCGATGAGTATTGCCGGTGACATCGATCAACAGGTTGCGCAATAAGCGATCGACCAGCCAGGGCGCGGCAACTTCACCGTCGGGCATCTGTTGAAAGGCGATCTCCAGTTCGTAAAGAGAGTCATCACGCGCTTCATCGATCCGCGGAGCCTGGCTGGTCGGGCCGATAAACATTCCGGAAAAAAGGTAGGAGAGCCCGGGGTGGTGTTGCCAATAGGTAATCAGGCTGCGCAGCAAGTCGGGCCGCCGCAACATCGGGCTGTCGGCAGGGGTGGGGCCGCCCAGGGTAATGTGGTTGCCACCACCGGTGCCGGTATGACGGCCGTCGAGCATGAACTTTTCCGTGCCGAGACGGCACTGTCGGGCTTCTTCATAGAGCCTGGTGGTGTTGTCAACCAGCTCCTGCCAGCTCCCGGCAGGATGGATGTTGACTTCAATGACACCGGGGTCGGGTGTGACCGCCAAACGTTCAATCCGGTAGTCGCGCGGCGGCTCATAGCCTTCAATGACCACCGGCATTTTAAGCTCTGCTGCGGTCGTTTCAATCGTTGCAATCAGGTGGAGGTACTGCTCCAGGGTACTCAACGGCGGCATGAACAGGTGCAGACGACCATCACGTGCTTCAACGCAGAGCGCGGTATGCGACACTTCTACCTCGGGGGCAGTCTTCTGCTCATCTTCTGTCAGGATCTTCCGTGGCAGGAGTCGAGTCTCCGGTCTTGCTCATGATAGTCTTCAAGGGGCGGAAGCTCCGCAAACTGGTCCTGCTCAAAAAACGGCTCGCGCTTGTCCGGAGCAACCCAGGGGAGCGAGTCGAGAGGGAGGCGCATGCCCATGGCAGAATCGCCGGGGATCAGAAACATCTGTTCGCGTCTGAAGTCCCAGGGGCTGCTTTTCCAGGTGCTCTTTTTCTCATCCCATTTTAACGGCAAGGCGTAGCCGACGGGAGTTCCCAAGCCTTTTTCCAGGGCCTGTGCCAGGGCGCGGCGATCGGCAGGATCTTTAAGGTCGGCTTTGAGCGGATCCAGGTTGTCCGGAATGGTGCCTTCTTTCCAGAGCCAGTAGAAAACATCTTCATAGCCAGCGACCAGGTAATCTTTTCTGATGCCCAGCATGTTGCGTCAGTCGCTCAGAAAAATGCAGGGCATCGGCATCGGTGAACTGATAATCACGATGGATGTCGGCCAGCAACTCCGGGTTGCGCCAGATCGGGGTACCGTCTTTGCGCCAGAAGCATCCGTAGGCCCAGCGTGGCAGGGGCTCTCCCGGGTACCATTTGCCCTGGCCGAAGTGCAGCAGGCCGCCCTTGGCGAAGGCATCACGCAAGCGCAGGAGTCAGGTTGTAGGCCAGTTCGCGTTTGTGCGGCCCGTCAGCGTTGGTGTTCCACTCGTCGCTTTCCATGTCGTCGATCGAAACAAAGGTCGGTTCTCCGCCCATGGTCAGGCGGACATCGCCGGCAACCAGTTCTTCGTCAACCTTCTGACCAAGGGCATTGACCAGCAGCCATTGCTCATCGCTGTAGGGTTTGGTGACGCGCGGATCTTCATGAATGCGCTGCACCGTATTGCTGTGTTCAAACGTGACTTCGCAGGCTTCGGTCGCCCCGGTCACCGGAGCTGCGCTGAGCGGATGCGGGGTGCAGGCAAGAGGAATGTGTCCTTCGCCGGCGAGCAGCCCGGAGGTCGGATCCAGGCCGATCCAGCCAGCGCCCGGGATATAGACCTCTGTCCAGGCATGCAGATCGGTAAAATCCGCTTCGGGACCGGAGGGCCCGTCCAGTGATTTTTCATCGGCAGACAGTTGGATCAGGTAGCCGCTGACAAAGCGAGCCGCCAGGCCCATCTGCCTGAAAACCTGCACCAGCAGCCAGGCCGAGTCACGGCAGGAGCCGAGAGCCCGCTGCAGGGTCGTTTCGCAACTCTGTACACCAGGTTCCATGCGGACGGAATAATTAACGACCTTCTGGACCTGCTGGTTGACCTCAACCAGGAAATCGACGGTTTTCTTTTCGCTGACGTCGATGGTGTCCAGCAACTCCTGCAAGCGCGGCCCAGGCGCAATTTTTGCGAAATAGGGAGTCAGCTCGGATCGTTCCAGGGAGGTGTAAGAGAACGGATAGGTTTCGGCATAGTCTTCGATGAAAAAATCGAAGGGGTTGTATGCCGTCATGTCGGCAATGACTTCGACTTCGATGCTCAATTCGCTGGTTTTTTCCGGAAAAACCAGGCGCGCCATATAGTTGCCGAAAGCGTCTTGCTGCCAGTTCAGAAAATGTTTCTCCGGCGTGATTTTCAAGGAATAGGCATGAATCGGGGTGCGGCTGTGTGGTGCCGGTCGAAGCCGTATTACGTGAGGGAAAAGAGAAATCGGCCGGTCAAATTTGTAACGGGTCTTGTGATTGCAGGCAATACGGATTGGCATAAAGTATCCTGGTTCATTTCCCATCCGGAGTTCCGGATGACCATTCTATGAATGATGGGGGCGGTTCCGGGCCGAAGCTTCTATCGTTGAGCGATGGCGTGTATTGTACCACATGTGCCGTCGCAGATAATGGTTTTTCTCTGTTTCCAGGCTGTATCAGTGCTTGGCCAGGGCGGCTGCTACTGGCTCAGGCTTTTCCTCGGGAGCGGGCAGCGATAGACTTTTAATCGTTGTTTGCAGTATCTTGTCAATCGGTAACCGAAATAGTACTGAATCAGACGATCGGGTCGCCCGGCCCGGGTCTGAATATTTATGCCGAGGTTGATATGAACATCTCACAGATGAAGCTGGTGCTGGCCGAAATCCTCACCAAAACCGATCTGACTCCCTGCGTGGTCGGCCACCGCGGGGTCGGCAAGAGTGCCGGGGTCGTCCAGGTCTGCCGTGAAATCGGTCGCGGTTACGTCGCGCTGCGGCTTGGCCAGATGGAAGTCGGCGACCTGGTCGGCATTCCCTATCGCGAAGGCAAGGTCATGCACTGGTCCCAACCCTCCTGGTGGCCGGCCGACGACGCGCCTGCAACCATTGTCCATTGCGATGAGCTGAACCGTGCCCAGCAGGAAGACACGCTGCAGGCGATCTTCCAGTTTGTGGAACCGCCTGTCGAGAAAACCCAGCGGCGTCTGCACACGCATGTGCTGCACCCGAAGCACAAAGTGGTGGTTTCCATTAACCCGCCGGACGGCAGCTACCAGGTGGCAACCCTCGATCGGGCGCTGCTCGACCGCATGGTGATGATTTACGTCGAGACCGATTACCACTGCTGGGCTCGCTATGCCAAACAGCAACAGTTCGATGACGGGGTCCAGCAGTTTCTCGCCGCCTACCCGAACCTGCTGGCCAGGCCGGGAGCGCCACTGGATATGCAGATGGAACCGACCGAACGGGCCTGGGAAATGGTTAGCACGCTGCGCGGGACCTGCCGTTTTCCGGCAGACCTTGAGATGGAGATTTACGCGGGGATTGTTGGCCAGGAGGCTGCGGTCAGTTTCCTGCGCTGGTCGCGTGAGCAGAACGAGCGACCGGTTACGGCCCAACAGGTTTTTGACAGCTGGCCGAACGTCGCTGACAAGGTCGCAACAGCAGCGTGACGACATGCAGGCGGTCACCTTCAACGATATCGTCACTACCCTCGAAGTCGACCCGTCCTTAAGCCTTGAACAGGAGCAGAACCTGGTGGCCTATATCGGTTCCTTGCCGCGTGATCTGAGATTCGGTCTGGTCAAGTCCCTGATAAAAATCCCCAAAATTGCAGCACTGCTCTGTAAGGATGATTATGATGACGTCATTCTCGAAGCGATCGAAACCATCAGTCGGGAAGCGTCTTAAGGTAGTGACGAGTGACGAGGGGCTTTGAACGCTGAAATCCTGAAATTCTCACCCACCAGCAAGATTGCTGTCGATCCGCAGCGGGTTGTCGAAAACGCGGTGGTACGTCTGCTCAGGAACATGCCCTTCTATGGACATCTACTGCTCGGTTTGCGGCGGCGCATCGAGGCGGGGCGCTGTGCCGTCGGGGTGACGGTCGCCAACGGCACGCCGACCCTCTGCATCGATTCAGATCGTTTCTCCGTCTACCCGGTTGTTGAGCAGCTGGCTTTGCTGGAACATGGCATCAAGCACCTGTTGCACCTGCATCCGGTCCGTGGACGCGGTGTGCACCGTCTGACCTGGGATGCCGCCTGCGACCTGGCGATCAATCCTTGCATTGCAAACATGCCGATCGAGGCGCTGCAACCGGAAAAATTCAAGCTGGATAAGGGGTTGGCGGCAGAGGAATATGCCCGCTTGCTGACAGCCTTTTTCGATACCGGAAACCTTGAAGGCGCCGGAATCGGTAACGCAGGCCAGGATGCCGGAGATCTGCACGGTGTCGGAAACGAGGAGGTTTCATCACCGCAGGCCGCATCGGCTATTGACGATCACACGATCTGGGGCGAGGCTGACAGCACTCCTGAATGCCTCGCCGAACAGGTGGTTCGCGATCTGGTCCGGGAAGCCCATCACAAGGCGCATGGCGAGGTGCCGGAGGACGTCAGAGGCGTGGTGCAGGGCTGGCTGGCGCCACCGGAGATTCCGTGGCGGCAGGTGCTGCGCCAGTTTGTCGGCACCGCCGGGCGCATCGGCAGACAGAGCACCTGGCAGCGCCAGCACCGGCGTTTTCAGTACAATACTCCGGGAACCCGCAAGCGACGGCAACTGAACCTGCTGGTCGCGATAGATGTCAGCGAGTCGACCGATGAAGGTCCTTTGCGGGAAGCCTTCGCCCGCGAGCTACTGCAGATCGCCCGCGGCCGCGACAGTCGCATCACGGTGCTTTATGCAAACAGCCGCATTCGACGCATCGACCGGTTTCGCAGCAGTCAGGTCGTGGCGGAAGTGATCCATGGTGGTGGCTTCACGGACCTGCGGCCGGTGTTCGAGTACGCCAAAAAAATGCATCCCCTGCCGGCGGCGATTGTCTATCTGACCGATGGTTATGGCCCCGCTCCGGAGAAGATGGAGTTGCCGACGCTCTGGGTGCTGACGCCGGAGGGGCGGAAACCGGTGGCTTGGGGGGTGGAGTTGCAGCTTGGTCAGGGATGAAGAAAGGAACTTGTCAGATGCGAAACAGATTGGAATTTGACGACAACGGCACCGGTTTGCCGGTGGTGCTGATTCACGGTTTTCCCCTCAATCGGCAGATGTGGCGACCCCAGGTGACAGCTCTTGTCAATGCCGGTTATCGGGTGATCTGCCCTGATTTGCCCGGCTTTGGCCAAAGCGCGCCGCTTGATGGCGACTCCTCCATGACCGCCTATGCCGATGCGGTGGTCGGGCTGCTCGACGAACTCGGCATCGAAAAAGCCGTGATCGGCGGCATGTCGATGGGCGGCTACGTGCTGCTGAACCTGGCTGAACGTTATTCCGAACGATTACTCGGTGCGATGTTCCTGGTGACCCGTGCGGCGGCCGACGATGCGGCAGGCAAGCAGAAACGCACCCTGCTGGCAGGGGAGGTGAAAAGCGGCAACCGCATGATCGTTCCGGACGCCTTTGCCCAAGTGCTGTTCGCTCCCGACACTCAACAGGAAAAGCCGGACCTGATCAGCGCGGTGCGCCGTTGGATGGAAGCGACTCCTGCCGAGGGGGTCGTCGGTGGCCTGCTGGCGATGCGCGACAGGAATGACTACGTTGGTCGGCTTGCCGGGCTGAACCTGCCGGCGCTGGTGGTCGGCGCCGAACTGGATGCGGCTGTGCCGTTTGAGCACGCACAGGTCCTGGCAGCCAATCTGCCGGAGGCCTTGTTGCGGATTGTGCCGGCGGCAGGTCATATGGCCAACCTGGAACAGCCCGGGGCATACAATCAATATTTATTCGAGTTTCTGTCGAAATTCCGGTGAGAATAGCGCTCGATTGGGTTGAGCAGACTGTACATATCAATAATCACGGTGTTTAATAGGGCTTGGCATGATATAGATGACAACAATCGTGCCCCGGCTGGTAACCCGATAACCAGCCCGCTACCGGCACCGGCGTTGAGACGGCTCGTGACGATGCATACAAACCCCGAACCTCCGGAACATTATGATTCCATACACCTCTATTCTGCTTGAGATCGCCCTCCCTGTGCTGTTGATGTTTGCTTTAGAGCGATTTGCGGTCTTACGGTTTCTGCGAACGCCCGGCCAGATCGCCTGGGTGCGTGATCATGCCTGGCTTCACCCCAACTCCATCAGCAGGGCACGCTACCCAATGGGGGTCATCTCCGTGATCCTCCTGTACATGGGCTTTCACCGCACATGTTTCCTGTTTTTCACCTTCTGGATGATTACCGACATCACCGACGGCGATATCGCCCGCAGGTGCGACCTGTACACCGAGGAGGGGGAGACCATCGATCCCCTCTCCGACAAGCTCATGTACATCCCCATGCTGGTCTATCTCGCCTGGATTGGCTGGTTCGACCCGCTGCTGGTTGGCCTGTTCCTGGTCTTCGACATTACGGCCAGGTTTCCCGTTACTTCCTTACCATCAAGGCCGCCAACCTGTTCGGCAAGGCCAAGACATTTCTGGTCGTCGTGCTGCTGATCGTTCTCGGGCTCGAGTGGATCTACGGTCCGCTGCCCCTGCTGGGCCGGTCCATCCAGCCGCTCCTTGGCATGTGCGCCTTTCTGGCTTTCTGCTCCACTGCCTTCAAGCTGATTCCCAACTACTGGTACGCGAATATCCTGAGTCTGATGAACCTGGTCTGCGGGCTTGCCGGTTGCTGGGTGATCCTCAGTGGAAGGCCTCCGGTCTATGCGCTGGGCCTGGTTTTCCTGGGACAGTTCCTGGACCTTTTCGATGGCAGGGCAGCACAACGCTGGGGTTCTACGCCCAGAGGTGATGTGTTCGATGACGTGGCCGACGGGACCAGCTTCGGGCTCACCGTCGGACTGATCGTTGCCACCTCGTTCAGCAACTTGTGGCTCGGCGTGGCCATCGGCTGTCTCTACCTGGCCGCGGTCGTCTACCGACTGGTTCGCTTCGTGGTTGAAAAACGCAAGGCAGGCATCACTGGCGGCGTGGCGGCTTTCTCGGGGATGCCCTCCCCTGGAGGAGCTCTTATTGCCGGAACCACCTGCGTTCTGATGCCAGGTCTGCTCTCCGGGTTGATCGTGATCGTCACTTCGCTGCTGATGATCTCCCGGGTCCCTTATGCCCACTTTGGCCGGGCCATCCTGCCGAAAATACCCAGGGTGGCAAGGGTCCTCTTTCTGGGCGGATTCCTTTTCATGCTGGCCCTGGGAGTACGCCGCGATCATTACCTCGTCCCTTTAATCATCTCCTTCATCGCGGCCCTGGCCTACCTGGCCTCGCCCCTGTACTGGAGAGCTGAAGAACAAACCTCCCCGGACTGACCGGTTTGTCGAGCATGAACATCTTCATCCTGTCAGGCTGCCGGGTCGCAGACCATTAACCGGAGAGTATGAAATGAATCAACCTCAACCGATGACCGAAGAGTCGGTCAGGGAAATCCTGCAAGCTGCCGGTGCGCGGGTTATGTCGCGTGGCGGTCGTACCGAGAACTACAGCGCCCCCCGGGAATTTTCTTTCGAGGTCAAGGGCGCTTTTTTGAATGGCCTGGTGCTGCATATCGTTGCCCGACAGTATGATTACCGGGATCCCTGGGAGGCCACCGGTCGGATTAACGAGATGGTCGATGTGGCACTGTTGCGTGACGGGGCTTACTCGGCACTGCCGAAAGGCTATGAATGGTTCCAGGGTAAGGATGAGGAGACCGGTGTCGATGAGGTCGGGCTTAAAGAGATCGTTGTCTGCGTCAAGGACCTTAATCCCAAGCTGTTCAAACTTCAGGGGCTGACGGGAGATTTTTAGACTTGTCCGGCAATCCTGAAATCCCGCGGTGCGGTCGCCGTCTGTCTAATCTGTTCGGAACTGTTTCCAGTCTATACCGAGCCGACGTATCTTGGCTCTGAGGGTGTGGGGGTTGATTTCCAGCAACCTGGCCGCCCCTCGCTTGCCTTCGATCCTGCCTCCGGTCATCGATAAAGCCTGTTCGATGTGTGTGGCTATTGCGCAATTGAGAGATACCATCGGAGCTTCACCGGGCAAAGGCAGGGCAGTTGGCGGCCTCTTTTCTGCCGGTCGCGGAGACTCCAGGCCAAGGGCCTTGCCGATCTCGAGGGTTCGGCCGTTTCCAAGGATCACGGCCCTTTCCATAACCGCAGACAGCTCCCGGACATTGCCAGGCCAGTCGTACGACATCAGCAGCCCGTTCTCTTCACGGTCGGGGGTGAGAGGTAATGCGCCGAGGCGCTTCGTCGCACGTAAGGCAAAGTGGGCGGCAAGGGTCGGGATGTCCTCCTGGCGCTCGCGAAGCGGCGGGATGAGGATCGGGAAGACCGCAATTCGATACCACAGGTCTTCCCGGAATTGTCGCTCGGCGACCATGCTGCGAAGATCACGATGGGTCGCGGCGATGATCCGCACATCGACAGCCAGTGATCGCTGGCCACCAACCCTTTCAAAAGTTCCATCCTGAAGCACGCGCAGCAACCTGACCTGCGCCTGTAAAGGAAGGTCGCCAATTTCATCAAGAAAGAGAGTCCCGCCGTTGGCCCGTTCGAACCAGCCTTTGCGGAGGTTCTCCGCTCCGGAAAAGCTGCCGCGTTCATGGCCGAAGAGATGGGAATCGATCAACTCCGGCGGGATGGCGCCAGAGTTGACCCTCAGAAAAGGGCCATTGGCGCGGCGTGATCGTGTATGCAGGGCTCTGGCCACGACCTCTTTGCCGGAGCCGGTCTCGCCAAGTAAAAGCACGGGCACGTCGGCGCCGCCCACCTGCTCAATCCGCTCGCAGACCCCTTTCAGACCTGATTCGGCACCGATGATGGATTCGCTGATGTCCTGTCGATCCAACCTCGAGAGCAGCGACCGGTTGTCTGCTTCGACCTTCTCGCGCAGGTTGTCCAACTCCTGGATATGCCGGTGGTTGACCACGGCGGCGGCCAATGGCGCCTGAAGATCCCTGAACAGACGAATCGTCTCCGCCCGGACCTTTGATCCGGGCAGTTTCCAGATGCATACGCCCACAGGTTTGCCTGCCAGGGCAAGGGGGGCCGTGATCAGCGCTCCCTGTACATGCTGCGGGATGAGCTCGACAAGTTCAGCCGGTATCTGCCCCGGTTTGTTAATCAGTAGTTCGTCTGCAAAGAACCAGTTCAGGATTTCTTCATGATGTTTAATCGGACAGCGTGTGAAGTCTTCGTTAGCGGTTTTTGACGGACAACTGGCGACCGTTTGAATCCAGTCTCCGGCCAGACCGAGCCTGCGGACCACTACCGCCTCTGCTGCTACGAAAGGGCGTATGTGTTCAAAGACTTTGGGCAGGGAACCCGTCAGGTCGGTCTGGAGCGCAATCTCCCGCCAGATTGCGCTCACAATAAATTCTGTCATATTTGCTACCCCTGTTAAATATCATGGAAATAATATTATATTTAACGGAAAAAGCAAATAAGAAAAACCTCGCCAGCGTGACTAGCGCACAATCATCTTCGGCCACATTCTCCTAATAGTACGAAAACAAAGGCAATTCTTGTTTATTGTGCAGATTCTTCGCAACAGATTGTCTTGCGGCACGGCTGTTGCTGATACGACTTGTCAGGAACGTCAATTGAAGGCAAGGAGAAGATGTATGACTTTTCGTGGTGTTTCGGAACCTTTCCTCGGGCACATGCTGAAAAAGCGGCGTATTTATGTCTGGTGTGCAACGGTTGCACTTATCGTCGGGTTGCTGCTGCTCGAAATCGCATTTCCGGGCATGCACATATTTACCAAGATCAGTGAACAGCAGTCTGCGCTGGTGGTGCTGATGGTCTTTTCCGTGGCCCTGTTCTGCGAATTTATCGATTCAACTCTTGGCATGGGTTACGGTACGACCCTGACGCCCCTGCTGTTGATTAGCGGCTTCAGCCCCCTTCAGGTTGTGCCCTGCATCCTGCTCAGCGAACTCGTGACAGGCCTTGCTGCAGGAATCATGCACCAGCGTGACGGCAACGTCGATTTTTTCAACGATGCCATTGCACGAAAGACGGTTTTCTTGTTGTCGATACTGAGTGTCGCCGGAGCAGTCACGGCCGTATTCATTGCCGTGCGAATTCCCAAAATCTGGCTCAACGGCATTATTGCCGTCATCATCCTTTCCGTCGGCATCACCATCCTGGCGACTATTCGCTGCCAGATCCGTTACCGGGCAAGGCACATTATTCTGGTGGGCGGCGTCGCCGCTTTCAACAAGGGCTTGAGTGGGGGAGGATATGGACCGCTCGTGACTGCCGGCCAGATTGTCTCGGGATTGTCCACAAAACAGGCGGTGGCGATCACCTCATTTGCCGAAAGCCTGACTTGCGCCGTTGGCTTGTTGGCCTACGTCCTCCTGCAGAAAGGACGGCTTGATTTTTCGCTTGCCATGCCGCTCCTTATGGGGGCCGTGCTTTCTGTGCCGATGGCCACGCTGGCTGTACGCTGCCTGCCGGAGAAATTGATGCGAACCAGCGTCGGCGTGATGACCTGCCTGCTCGGTCTGTTCAGCCTCTGCAAAGTCCTCGCCGGCTGAGACCACTGGCAGCTTGCCCTTTCTCAAGAACCGGCTTGACCGTGAAGGCCCTTGAGATTTTCGGGGCATCATGCTAAAAACTTCCTGCTGGCCCTGATCGGCGCAGAGACTTGACTCTATGACTTTGCGCCCATGCCTTTTCGAGATCATTATGGACAAACTGCTCTTTTTCTTCGTTCTGATCGCCATTTACCTGATCGCTGCAATTCCAACCGGTGTCATCCTTTCCCGGTTGATGGGTGGTGAGGATGTGCGCGAAAAAGGCAGTGGCAATATCGGCGCCACCAATGTCTACCGGGTGGCCGGTAAATTGGCCGGCATCCTGACCCTGATCGGTGACACGATGAAAGGTTTTCTGCCGCTGCTGGCGTACAAAAGCTGGCTTTCACCGACGCCGGCGCAACTCGGTATTGCCAGTGTGGTGGCCATTATTGCGCACTGCTATCCCGTTTATCTGAAATTCGAGGGTGGCAAGGGCATTGCCACCGCTCTCGGTATTTTTCTGGTTCTCTCCCCGCCGGTCGTGCTCGGTGCCGCTGTCGTTTTTGCCCTGGCGGTCGGTATCACCCGTTTAGTTTCGCTGGGCTCGGTTCTGGCCATCATGTCGGCACCCTTGCTGATTCTGCTGTTGGACCAACCTCAAGCCATTTTCCTGACCACCTTGTTTATTACCACGCTGGTGGTTTGGCGGCATCGCAGCAATATCCGCCGGATTCTGGACGGAACGGAAAATCGTTTCAAAGCGTAACGAACCACCTCAAACAGCTCCTGTCCTTGACTTTTCACGGCAAGGCTCCAACAATACCCAGGTGTCTTACCAACCAATTCCGGACAATTTCAATGACCTTGCGCCCTGGAAAGCTGATAATAATTGCCTGTGTCCTGGGATGTCTCGTTCTTCTGGGCGCTGGTTTCTGGTTGCTGGACTTCACAGCGACAGCCATCATTCCAAAAGGCCCGCAAGTTGTCGAAATCAAACCAGGTAACTCTTTCACCCAGATTGCCAAACAGTTACAGGGAGCAGGCATCATCAGCGACGCCAAGCGCTTCACCCTGCTGGCTCACTGGAGGAATGCGACCGGCCAGATTCAGGCTGGCGAATACCTCTTTGAAGCAGCCACCAAGCCGGAAGAAGTTCTTGCCCGGCTGGTCGCTGGCGATATCCGCAAGTTCAAGATCACTATTCCCGAAGGATTCAACCTGCACGAGATTACCGCTCGCCTGGAAGAAACCGGTATCGGCTCTGCTGAAGAGTTCCTGGCCTTTTGCTACAATACTAAATTCTTGAATGAACTGGGCATCGAGGCCGAATCACTGGAAGGCTACCTTTTCCCTGAGACCTATACGTACTCATCGTCGACAACAATACGCCAACTGCTGGGTGCCATGGTTTCCCAGCTGCGCGCCCATATATCACCTGAACTTCTGGAACGTGCCGCAACCCTGAACCTGAACCGCCATCAACTGATTACCCTGGCTTCTATCATCCAGAAAGAAGCGGGCAATATCATGGAGATGCCGTTAATCTCGGCGGTCTTTCATAATCGCCTGAAGCGTGGCATTGCCCTACAGGCCGATCCGACTGTGATTTACGGCATTTCCGGTTTTGACGGCAACCTCACCCGTAAGCACCTGGAGATGCCGACCCCTTATAATACCTACCGTAAAAGAGGGCTGCCCCCGGGACCGATTGCCAGCCCGGGGCAATCAGCTCTGCATGCGGCCGCAAACCCGGCCGCGAGCAATGACCTCTATTTTGTGGCACGCGGTGACGGTACCCATGAGTTCAGTGCCAGCCTGCAGGATCACAATCGCGCTGTGCAGCGCTATCAATTGCGTCACTGAGATACCTGTGATGATTGATAAGGGAGGCAACGGAGATGGCAAAACGCATCCTGCTGGTTGAAGAAAACCGGCAACTGGCTGCGACGATTGTCGAATGCCTCACACAACAGGGCTTCGAGGTCCGGCATGAAAGTGACGGTATTGCTGCCCTGCAGGCGATCGTCTCCGATCTGCCGGACCTGCTGTTGCTCGAGCTCAAGCTGCCCGGCCTGCATGGCATTGACCTTGTCAAGAAGCTCCGGCAAAGCCCTCGCACCGTCACGCTGCCGGTGATTGTCGTGACCAGTTTCTACAAGGGCGAAAAATTTCACACCGCAGCCAAAGCTCTTGGGGTTCGTCATTATCTGGAGAAACCTCTGCAGAGCGCCGTTCTCCTTAACGCAATCCATCAGATTTTCAGCCCGGAAGCTGCATCACCACTCCCCACGGCACACGAGTCCCGGCCTTTTGCACAGCACCTTCGCACCGCTTTTTTGAAGCATTTTTCGGGGCTGCTGACCTTGACGTATCCGGACACGGTACGTTTGCTGACGTTTATCAACGGTGCTCCGGTTGCCTTGCGACCCGGCTTCAAGAACCGTGATTTTGGAGATTTCCTCCGCAAGCGCGGTCAGATTACTACAGACGAATACAACTACTTTACAACCACGGCCGCTTATCGTCATGACAGCCTGGTTCAGATCGGCTGCCTGCAGTACGGCGACCTGTTGCAGGCCGAGATGGACTACCTTCATCAGGAGTTGGCCTGTGCTTTTGGTAGAGGTCCGGCCCGTGCCGGCTGGAAAGTCATCCCGGCGCCGGAACTCCTGCAGCTGATCACCCTGAACGTGCCGCAGCTTTTTTATGAAGGATTCCATCAACACGCCGGGCAGGATGCTGCACAACTGCTGCAGACCTTCAAGGACAAGTATTTTCTGCTGGACAAGAATTACTACCGGCATATCAATTTTCTGCAGCTCAATGAAGGGGAGAAGCATTTCGTGCAGAGTATTGACGGTCAACGCAAGCTCTCCGACCTTCTTCACGATCAACAGGAGTGCGGTCCGCTGATCCTGACCCTGACGAATTTGAATATGGCGCGCTTTGCTGCCGAGCCGACCCCCTCTGCGAGACCTGATGATCTGCCGCTGCGCACGCTCTTCAATATCGTCGCCGACGAGGTCGAAGTCGCAGCAGCAGAAAAACTGGAGAGTTTCTCGGATCTGATAGACGCTACAGATCAGAGCGGTGCTTCGACAGCCTCTGCAGCGGAGCCTGGACAGACCTCGATGCTGCCGTCGGCAGGGGAGTCTTCTTACACTGAGGATCTTCACCTGGAAGTCCGCCTGATCGCCAAAAGCCTGGAGGGGAAAACTCACTACGAGGTATTCGGCATCAAGCAGTCGAAGTTCTCCATCAGCTTGCTCAAGGAACGCTACTTTGCCATCACCCGCAAGTTCGGGCCGGAAGTGCTCATGCAGCTCGGCGGTGAAGAAGCCCTGCTGGTTGAGAATATCCTTTCAAAAGTCGCCACGGCGTACGATACCCTTTCCGATGTCGTCAAAAAGGAGCGTTATGACGAGATGCTGGGATCTGAAAGGATCGGTCTGGGTCACCAGGGCGATGATCGGTTCCAGGCCCAGGTTCAGGCCGAGTCAGGCAAGGTTTTCCTGGAGATGGAGGATTGGGATAGTGCTGAAAAGGCTTTGCAGGAGGCCGTTAACGCTGAAGTCGATAACGGCGATTATCTGGCCAGCCTGGCCTGGGCGATCTACCGCAACCCCAAGTATTCAAACAGCCAGGCAATGCTGAACAAAGCCAAACAGATGCTCAATAAAGCGATCTCCATGGAGCGGACCTCCCAGGCCTTTGCCTACAAGGGCTGGGTGCTTCTCGAAGCCGGTCAGGAATCGATGGCCGAGGCGGAATTTAACAAGGCGCTCAAACAGGATGCCCGGCAAGCCATGGCCCGCAAAGGTTTGCGGACTCTGCAGGAGCAGCAGGAGAAGCAGAAAAAGGGTCTGTTTAAACGAATGTTCAAATAAGCGTAGAAAGCCTCTACTCAAGGCATGGCGAGGGGTTGCAAAAGCGGTGGCGGCGCACTTTACCTGACATACATCTGCCCGGGATGCTGTGCTACGACCCGGCCAATGTTAAAGGCATTGCAGCCTGCTGATTCAAGTCGTGCGCAGAGTTGTGACAACTTGTCTGCTGATACTGCAATCAACAAACCACCGGAAGTCTGTGGGTCGGCCAGAATATCGATGACTTCGACGGTCATTCTCTCACGATTGATCACTCTTGGCATGTAGTGCTCGCGATTGCTATAACTACCGGCCGGGATCAGGCCGATAGCTGCAAGTTCAAGGACCTGCGGGTAGACGTGCAGGCTGGCCGTGTCGATTTCGATGCCGACCTGACTGGCTTCGGCCAGTTCCAGAGCATGACCGAGCAGGCCGAAGCCGGTGATGTCAGTGCAGGCGTTGACGCCGATTTCGAGCATCGCTTGCGAGGCGCTTCGGTTCAGCATCTCCATACCGCGAATGGCTTCGGTCATCTGCTGTTCGTTGATCACTTCGCCCTTCAAGGCGGTCGCCAGGATGCCGACGCCGAGAGGTTTGGTCAAAACCAGGACATCGCCGGGCTGTGCACCCTCAGTCGTGACCAGATTCTGCGGGTCAACCAGGCCGGTTACGGCCAGACCGTATTTCGGTTCATCATCCTCAACCGTGTGCCCGCCGACAATCACCGCTCCGGCTTCGTGAACCTTCTCCGCTCCGCCCTTGAGGATCTCCACCAGCACGTCCTGTCCCAGACATGCCGGAAAACCGACCAGGTTCATGACCGTCACAGGTCGGGCTCCCATGGCGTAAATGTCCGAAAGAGCGTTGGCTGCGGCAATCCGACCAAAAATGCGCGGATCGTCGACGATTGGCGTGAAGAAATCAACGGACTGTACCAGGGCGCAATCTGCGGAAATTCGATAAACCCCGGCGTCGGCGAAGGGGATCGCAGCGGTCAGGAAATTCTCATCGGCAACAGTCGGCAGCTGGCGCAGCACCTGCGCCAATGGCCCGGGGGCCATCTTGGCGGCTCAACCGCTGGTTCTGGACAGGTGGGTCAGTTTCATGTCGTTTCACTCCATTGGCATGAGACACGCGGAATGAGGAACGAGAAAGGCTTTTCGCGTCCCGCGTCACTCGTCCCACGTTCCGTTATCCGGGTAATTTCCATGCGACTCTCTCATCACCCCTGCGCATCGTGTACTTGAGGCTGTCAAAGAGTTCCAGTATTGCCTGGGTTTGCTTGCGCGCACTGCCGATCAGATCGCGGAATTCTGCGAGGGTCAGCGTCTCCTTGTTGGCGAAATGAGATCTGAGAGCGGTAACAGCCTTCTGGTATGCCAGCTTGTGCAGGAAAGAGTCGTCGTTCAGTCGAACCAGTGTTCCCTTTGCAAAAAGGAATGCCAGCATGGCCTCGACTTGTGATTCGGCGATCTTGGCCTGGGCCAGCATGTCGACCCGGCCTTTCGCTTCAACTCCGGCAGCAAGGTAAACCTCCTCCAGTCGCTGCAGCAGTTCCAGTTGCTGGTCGGTCGGCCTGGGGGCGAAGTCGGGCCGGGCGATCCATTCGTCACGCTGTATCAGTTGCCCGTTCGCAATCAGATCGCCGAGCAGTTGTTCAAAGGCTTTGGGGGCCACCTTGGCCGGCAGAGTCGCCTTGAGGGTAGCATGGGGCATGCCCGGCTGCAGGGCGTTGTCGCGATGATAGTTGTCAACCACTTCTGCCAGAACACGCTGCCAGGCGCGGGCGGTCTCGGTAGTGACCCACTGGTCACCGATCCGGCAGACCTGCCCGGCGGTTTCCAGGCTGTCCAGCAGCATCGCAACGCGTTCCCGGCCCAGCCCGGAGGCCTGCTCCAGCTCTTTCTGCCTGGCGCAGCCGAGTTCGGCGAGTTTCTGCACGATGAACGAGCCTTCCCCTGACTCGAGTTCCTTCAGGGCCAGCATCACCTCGTCACGAAAGCGTTTGTGTTTGACCGGGGCCGGATCGATGATTTGACCGCCGCCGATGGTGGTCATCGGTGAATAAGAGCGGACGATAAAGCGGTCCTGACGATGTGCGACCAGCGGGCTGTCGAGATGGAATTGCGCCAGCACGCTTTCGCCGGGTTTCATCTCGTCACGATCGAGCAGGGCCACCCGGGCCGTGATTCTGGCGGTGCCCATGTGCAGATGAACCGGGTCGCGGAACTTGAGCGGCCTCGGTGCTTCCGGCAGCAGGTTGAGCCGGGCGTCGAAGCGTTCGGTCATGGTGAAGAAGCCGGGGGTGGCCATCACTGCACCGCGCACAAGATCGCTTCGTTCCAGCCCGGCCAGGTTGAGAGCGACCCGTTGCCCGGCCAGTGCCACTTCGGCCTTCCGGCCGTGGACCTGGATTTCGCGGACCCGGACTGTCTCCCCGGGCGGCAGGACTTCAACCATGTCGCCGACCTTGATACGGCCGGAAAGAAGTGTGCCGGTGACCACAGTGCCGAAGCCGCTGATCGTGAAGTGGCGGTCGATCGGCAGGCGGGTCGGCCCATCCTCATCACGCGGCGTCAACTGTGCGAGAATCTCCTGAATGGTCTGCTTCAACTCCTCGATGCCTTCGCCCTGGATCGCCGAGACCCGGCAACAAGGCGCTCCGGCCAGAAAAGTGCCGATCAGTGTCTCGCGCACTTCCTCCTCGACAATGTCGATCCAGTCCTGTTCGGCCAGGTCGCACTTAGTCAGCACCAGGATGCCGCGTGGTATCTGCAGCAGTTGCAGGATCTGCAGATGCTCGCGGGTCTGCGGCATGACCCCTTCATTGACGTCAACCACCAGTAATACCAAGTCGATACCGCCAATGCCGGCGAGCATGTTGGGAATGAACTTCTCGTGGCCGGGCACATCGACCACGCCAACCATGCTGCCGTTGGCCAGCCTGAAGGGGGCGAAGCCGAGTTCGATGGAGATGCCGCGTTCCTGCTCCTCTTTGAGGCGATCGGTGTTGATGCCGGTGAGCTTGTTGATCAGGACTGTTTTGCCGTGGTCAACGTGTCCGGCAGTGCCGATGATATGGTAGCGAGGGGAGTTGTTCATGATCCTATTCCAGCCCAAAGGCCTGATTGAGAGAGTGCAGCAGGAGCTCTTCGTCGTCATTGATGAGGGTACGCGGGTCGATCAGGAAACGGTCTTCCTGAATGCGGCCGATGACTGGTGTCTCACAACTGCGCAGTCTTGACGCCATTTCATTCAGAGAGAATTTTGCCGGAGCCAGGGAAATCACCCAGCCTGGCAGCTCCGTGAGAGGCAGGGCGCCGCCGCCTACGGTTGCGGTCGCTTCACAGATGGTGCATTCAGCCGCAGCGCCGAGAGAGGTCTTGAGTTTGGGCAGCAGTGATTCACAGCGTTGCCGGAGTTCCGCTCTGGACAGTGAGAGTATGCGCAGGGTCGGGATATTCAGGAGGGCCTTGCGGGGGTCAAGGTAGAGTCTGAGCGTGGCTTCGAGAGCTGCCAGGGTCAGCTTGTCGCTGCGCAGGGCACGGGCCATGGGATGTGAGCGTACTTTGTCAATGACGTTCCGCCTGCCGACAATGATCCCCGCCTGGGGCCCGCCGAGGAGCTTGTCGCCGCTGAATGTCACCAGGTCAATGCCGGTTTTCAAGGCTTCGCGTACGGTTGGCTCGCGCGGCAGACCGTAGGGTGTCAAGTCGATCAGTAGGCCGCTGCCGAGATCCTCAAGAACCGGGATGCCGTTTTGTCTGGCCAATCCGGCCAGCTCTTCACCACTCACCGCCTCGGTGAAGCCGAGGATGCGGTAGTTGCTGGTGTGAACCTTGAGAATCAGCGCGGTCTTGCTGTCGATAGCGTTCGCATAATCTTTGAGGTGAGTCTTGTTGGTTGTACCGACTTCAACCAGCTCGACGCCGCTGGCGGCCATGATATCCGGGATGCGGAAAGAACCGCCGATCTCGATCAACTCGCCGCGCGAGACCACAGCACTGTGGCCACCGGCCAGCGCGGCCAGGGCCAGCATGACGGCACCGGCGTTGTTGTTGACGACGGTGGCGGCCTCGCCGCCGGTCAGTTTGCAGATCAACTCCTCGATATGCGTGAACCGCTTGCCCCGCCTGCCCTGATCAAGATCGTATTCGAGATTGGAATAGCCCTGGGCGACATTCTCGATGGCCAGCAGCGCTTCGTGGCAGAGTGGAGCCCGGCCAAGATTGGTGTGCAACAGGGTGCCGGTAACGTTGACGACTCTCCGTAGAGAGGGTTTAGCCATTTCAACGACCCTTGCCGCGACCAGCCTGGCAACGGCATCAAGGTCGAGATCGGGTAAGACTGCCTGCTCGTCCATGAGCTGTCGGCGCAGGTCGTCGACGGTTTGCTGAGCGGCTTCACGAATCAGGATGTGCGGCTGGGTCTGTTCCAGACCGGTTAATAGCGAGGTGCCCAAAAGTCGGTCGATCGCAGGAAGGTGACGCAACAGTGCACGGTGATCAGGCATGAGTCACCTCCTGATAGTTCGAATAAGGATTGTTCTGGTCTGGATCAGTCTTTTGGAGGGGAGGTGAGTTCGCGCATCAGCACGTTGATCTTGCCGGCGGCCACCGCCATGACAATCCCCTGAATGGCGCCGATTTCTTCGTCCGAAATTTTCTGTGCCCTGGCCACGCCAAGGTAGTATTCCATTCATGGCTGACATTCTCGTGCCATGGCTGCCGCCACCCCGATCATAGCCGTGGTGCGGGCATCGAGGTGCTCTTCGTTGCGAACGCTGTCGTAGAAGTTACAGTAAGCTTTATGTTGTACGGGTGGCAGCATCTGTCCTGATCCCTGATCCCTGATCCCTGGTGCCATGGAGTGAAATCAACAGCTTGTTTTCCAGCAGGCACATAGTACTGGTTTGCGGGCCGGATTGCAACTTTCCAAGACATAAATCACGGATACTGCTTGATCTGAAAAGTACTTTTTTTGAATATTTGTAAATATATTCGTTCATCAACACAAAATTGCGTGTTGTTTGTTACACTGACAATCTGTTGCAAATTTTATTGTGCCGCATATGCGGCTATTTCACCCACAGGAGGGAACCATGAAAAAAATTCCACAGACCACCATCTACGCCAAACAGACAGGAGTATCGATCACCCCTTGCGAGCGTCGCAGCGAGGGCAGGGCAACGGAAGGGCGCATCGCGCTGCGATTCTTCCGGTTGGCCAGCGGCAGCAGTTCATTGCGCTTTATCGTCGAGCCAGCTGAAGCTTTTGCTCTGCATGGCAAAATCTATAAGGTGTTTCAGGAAGGCGGCCAGGAGAGTCTCAGCCATAGTTTCGAGGGCAGTGACGGTGAAGTGAAGACGCGTCTGACCGTGGAGTGCTGGGAGCGTAACGGCAAGAATGGTTATGCCTTTGCGCTGCAGCGTGGTGAGGAGCAGGTGAATGTGCCGGTTCCCGCCGACCGGTTCCTGCATGCCGCCGAATTTCTCCGTCATTTGTCGTTGCAACAGGCTTGGACAGAGGATTTGGAGACGTCTGCGGGCTGAGTTTTGTTGTTTTTTCGGATATCAACGAGGTTATCAGCCCTCGCGAGGGGATGACCAGCAGATAGATGGTCATCCCCTAAAATTATGGCCCACTCTCACGATCACCGGGAGCTTTTTGTTTGCATGGACTTCTTGACAGACCTGATCTCGTTGGGAAGATATCCGCAATGGCAGTTGTGAGAAAAATTTGAGACGTGTTCGCTATACTGCGCGACCAGATGGTTGAAAATTCTTGGCAATTATCAATAACAGGTTACGTGAAATACCGACAGAGTGGATTTAGTCAGATATGCTTCTGCAAGCGATCCCTTACAGAGCTGACCAGCATCGCATTAATGTCATCATGAGTAATGGTCGGCATCATCATGTCACACCCAGGGTCCTCGACGTGCTCCTTGACAGCAATCGCGTTGCGAATTTTGAACGCTCAGGCGGATGGGTGACAGTTGGCGTTGATCCCATCAGGGCCGGCAATAGAAATGATGATTGTCCTACCTATGATGGCACCGAGCGTAGGACTACTTTCTGATTAACATTGCCGCGTCTTCATTCCTACCCTCCTTAGACCGTGGGGCTTTTTACAGAACACCACTGCCAGAGCGGATTAAATGTGGTATCAGATTCCCAGGACATCTCTGAATCAGCATCCCGACCAATCTGAACGCTGCAAATCAGTACGAGAACTATTGTGAGAAATTTGTGAGTAGCCGTATGCTATAGACAGCCTTATTGAAAGTGCGATCCTGAATCGCTTTGATAGAGTTCTCAGATAAGAGCAAACCTGTAGTGATGCAGGGACGCAAAGTCAGGGGTCTTCTCCAAGACAGCCCAGCCGCCAAAGAGAGCAATAGGTTTGATTTTGACTTTGGCGTCTGCCTCCCTTCGTGAGAGCAGACGTTTTTTATTGATAGAATTTCTACTGGTTATTTTAGAAGTCCTTGGAGAACATCAGCATGCAAAATTAACAATGGAAAGGCCCTTAATGTCCAAAGAGAGAAAAGTCCTGATTGTCGAGGATGACATCGGTGTCGCATGTTCGCCCTCGATGGTGCACAAGAACTTCAAACACAGCATTGAACTGGCTCATACAGTTTTTGAAGGGTTTTTATGAAAAAAAGCATTCTTGTTTTAGATGATTCTCCTTTCATACTGGCAGTCCTTGGAGACATGCTGAAGAAACTCAACTACAATGTGACGACTGTTGACAATATGAAAGAAGCTTGTCAAAAGGTTGAGTCAACAAGATACGACATGATTATTACGGATTTGAATATGCCAGACATGGATGGATTTGAATTTACAAGGAAGGTGAAATCTTATTCACATTACAAGTTCGTGCCAATCGTAATGCTTTCAAGTGAGGTGAATGATAAAAATATAGCCAAGGCCAAGGAGATAGGTGTTTCAACCTTTCTCAGTAAACCGCTCAAAGAGAGTCAGTTGAAAACCCTGCTGCAAATTACACTCAACAAACGCAGGTCACCAAGAATGACAGTTAAACTGGAAGTTTTTTACGGCAAGAATGAAATGCTTCCTGGTCAAACTGTCAATATCAGTGCCGGGGGAGTGTTCCTGGAATCGGACAATCCATTACCAATTGGGGAAAAACTTAAGCTCAAGCTTCGGCTCCCTGGAAACGATCATCCGATCCTCTGTCAGGGGCTGGTTGCCTGGGTAAACATACTAACTTCGCCAATCAACATTGCCATGCCGCCAGGTATGGGCGTGGAGTTCATCGACCTCAAAGATGACGGTCGACTTCAGGAATTTCTCAAGCCTGGGACATGGAAAAGTTGACCTTGGAACATTCTGGCTTTGAACAAAAAACCATGGCCACCTGGTTCGATTGCCGGGTGGCCATGGCTTGTTTGAATGGATAAATATAAAGGTTCAAGTCGCATTCATATAACTTTAGGTGTATCGCCTTTAAACCTTGTATGTATTGAAATTCCCTCATCATTGTTCTAGTGTTATCTTCAATGAGTTCTTCTGGAGGGGGGGACAAGAAAATGGCCTCTTTTATGCGAAGGTAGATCATTTTCTTAAAGATCACAACTGCTAAGATGAAAATGGGCGTGTTGTTGGCAGAGATATTTAAGACGCTCGTTAACCACAAAATATTGGCCATCTGTTTTTTAGGCTATGGCTATTTCCTGTCGATTTTCAGGATGGATTTTGTGGTACATTGAAAATACCTCAAACGCTAAAGAGGTCTCTCGAAGGCAAAGGAGGAAGATTTTATGCCAGTCTCTGATCCGCCTGACCATTTAGAGGAAGTTTCATCAAACTGAATAGTGATAATAATTGGATTGCTGAAGTTGGGTGATCCAACAAAGGTTCCCACGACGGGAACACTCGCAGAAAGAAGTCAACGAAAAACGCCCTGGGAAGTTCTGGGGCGTTTTTCTATTTGTCAGGGTTAGCAATAATTTCGCATTTCAGCCAATCTGATGACCCCAGCTTACATCACCTAGGGATATTTAGGACGCTATTTAATGCCTTGGCAGAGCGATTGTCGGGGCTGTCTGCTCTGCCCGGTTGCTAGCCTCAAAGCATAGCCTTAATGCTACATATCAATTCTCGCAACTCCCGTCGTTGTTCCTTAGCTGCTATGGTGTAATATCCATGTTTGAACCTGGGATGATCTTCCCCGCGTGGTGACTTGCCCCCGTGAAGGTTGCAGCGCGTACGGCCTGGGGTAGGTCTTCTTTTACACGGTGGGCCTTGTCTGGTTTTCGCGCCACAGTGCAAGCGTTCATGGGGTATGGTCACTTTTATCCCCTCCACCCCCTCTTATGGCCCCCGGTGGTTACATTGTCGGCTATGACGTTCTGCCCGCTGGTAACGTGCACCTGCTTGACTGTGATCGTCTGCTTGCCTGCTGTCCTCGCCCTGGTCAGCGTGTCAAAGCCTTTCTGGTAAACATCCATCAGTCTTGCCGCTAGGTTGACTTTTTTGATCATCAAGGCTTCGGCGTTCTGATTATATGAAGGGTTGTTTACGGCGTCGGACAACATAAAAAGAAAAACCCGCATATCAAGCAGGTTTAGTGTGCTTCATTGGATTGTATTGGATTGTTAATGGCGGGAGTAGATGGGAATCGAACCCACCGAGGACGGGATACGTCCCCCATCGGTTTTGAAGACCGGGCGCGCCACCAGGCTACGGACTACTCCCTCAGAACTAAAGACGAATGATGTTCCCCGCCCCCTCAAGAGCGTTGACCAGTTCCAGCATGTTTGAAACTCTACCGATCGCAAGCGAGCTCTTGATATTGAAGAAATCCAGGCAGAGTCCACACGAGGCGATATCAACTCCGCGATTGGCGAGTTCAGCTAACGGTTCGATCACATCGGAACCGGTGACTGTAAGTTTGACACCACTATTGACACAGTAGATGGCGTCGACGGTGTTGTTGGCATCGATCAGGGTGAAGATGAAGTTCTTCATCAGAACCCGGCCGAGTTCGGTGTCGCCTTGTCCCATCTGTTCGGAGCCGATAAAGATGATCGTTGGTCCAACCGTTTGAGTTTTAATCTGATTTGTTGCCGGACTCTCTCCTGGAGTTAATTCGAGCTGAATGGCTTGCTCTCCTTTATCAACGCGTATTCTGTAACCCAGGGTTTTTGCCAGACGTGACACATTGTCCTGACAAATCTGGTCATCAACCAGGATCTGCAGTACTGTGCCAGGCTCTGCCAACATGGCTTGTCTTGTTTGAATTACGGGCTGCGGGCACTGCTGGCCGCGGCAGTCGATGGTTTTCATATGTGTCCCTTCTTGAAAGCCGTCATACTATATATGGAGTTCTTTATGTTGGCAAGCAGGCTCTGCTTGACATGCTGGGACGTCCGTCCGTAAACTCGCAGGGTCAATATTGCTGACTTTTTGGGATAATGATATGAGACGTCAAACGCGTAAAATTCAGGTTGGTAGTGTTGCTGTCGGTGGTGATGCACCTGTCTCGGTGCAATCAATGTGCAACACTGATACCCGTGACATTTTAGCGACTTCTGCGCAGATTGAGTCTTTAGCTGCTGCCGGGTGTGAAATCGTACGCTGTGCCGTGCCTGATGAAGTCGCCGCAGAGGCTCTTGCGCCAATCTGCGCGCAAAGTCGTCTGCCTTTGATTGCCGATATTCACTTTGATTATCGCCTGGCTCTGATGTCGCTCGACGCCGGTGTGTCTGGTTTGCGTTTGAACCCGGGCAACATCGGCGAGCGCTGGAAGGTCGAAGAGGTGGTGAAAGCCTGTGCAGAGCGCTCCGTGCCGATCCGTATCGGTGTTAATTCCGGTTCTCTGGAAAAGGAGTTACTGGAAAAATACGGCCATCCGACCGCTGAGGCCATGGTGGCCAGCGCCCTGGGCCATATTCGCATACTGGAAGATTTGAACTTTCAGGAGATCAAGATCAGTCTGAAATCTTCCGATGTGCGTCGTACGGTCGCAGCCTTCCGTTTGCTGGCCGAACAAATTGACTATCCACTCCACATTGGTGTGACCGAAGCAGGCACGACCTGGAGTGGCACGATCAAAAGTGCGGTTGGCTTAGGTGCCCTGCTTTACGACGGGATTGGTGACACCTTGCGCGTCTCTTTGACCGGTGACCCGATCGAAGAGGTGCGGGTCGGTTGGGAGATTCTCAAAAGTCTTGAGCTGCGTGAGCGCGGTCCGGTCTTTGTCAGTTGTCCAACCTGCGGCCGCTGTCAGATCGACCTGATCAGGATTGCCGAAGAGGTCGAGCAACGGCTGCACGACCTGCCCTGTCGCATTACGATCGCGGTGATGGGCTGCGTGGTGAACGGCCCCGGTGAGGCCCGTGAAGCGGACCTTGGTATTGCCGGCGGCAAGGGCCAGGGATTGCTGTTCCGTAAAGGACAAGTGGTGCGAAAAGTGCCGCAGGAGGAGCTTGCCGATGCCCTGGTTGCCGAGGCATTGCTGCTGGCCGAACAACGCTCCTCCTGAGCGATCAACACTCCTTGCAATCCCCCCGAAAATACGCTAATTTCGTAAACCCTTTTCCGTGATCTGAAAAGGGACATCAATCCACTTCAGAGGTTATCCGATGCGTTACAGTCAGTACTTTTTGCCCACATTGAAAGAAACTCCCGGTGATGCTGAAGTCGTCAGTCACCAGTTGATGGCCAGGGCGGGGATGATCCGCAAGGTCGCAGCGGGTATTTACGATTACCTGCCGCTTGGCCTGCGGGTGATCCGCAAGGTCGAGAATATTGTTCGTGAAGAGATGAACCGTGCCGGGGCGATCGAGATTCTGATGCCGGCTGTCGTGCCCGCCGATCTCTGGGTAGAGACTGGGCGCTGGCAGCAATATGGCAAAGAGTTGCTGCGCCTCAAGGATCGAAAGGATACGGGTTTCTGTATCGGACCAACTCATGAGGAAGTGGTCACGGAAATTGTCCGTGGCACGGTGCGCTCCTATCGTCAGCTGCCTCTGAACCTTTACCAGATCCAGACAAAATTCCGCGATGAGATCAGGCCGCGTTTCGGTTTGATGCGCGGCCGGGAATTTATCATGAAGGATGCCTACTCTTTCGATATCGATAATGCCGGCGCTGATCTCTCTTACGACAAGATGTACCAGGCTTACCGGCGCATTTTCGAACGCTGTGGCCTCGATTTCCGTGCCGTGGAGGCTGACACCGGCAACATCGGCGGCAGTTTCTCCCATGAGTTCATGGTTCTCGCCGAGACCGGCGAGGATGCCATTGTTTCCTGCAATCGTTGTGAGTATGCCGCCAATGTCGAAAAGGCTGAACTGCGGGCTGGGCAGGGATCTTCCGTCTCCACGCAGGCTCTCACTGCTGTGGTGACGCCCGGTCGCCGGACGATTGAAGAAGTGTCTGAATTCCTGAAAGTTGATCCGGCACAGACGGTTAAAACCTTGATCGTTCAGAATGATCGCGAAGAGACCCTGGCCATCCTGCTGCGTGGTGACCGGGAGCTCAACGAGATCAAACTCTGCCGCCTGCTCGATTGCAATTGGGTTGAAATGGCCGGCGAGGAAGTTGTTCAGAACGTCACCGGCGCACCAAGTGGCTATGCTGGGCCGGTGGGTCTTAAGTTGCGCATTCTCGCCGACCATGAGGTGCAGGGCATGTCCGATTATGTGATCGGCGCGAACGTCAAAGACCAGCACTTTACGGGCGCCAGTCATGCTCGTGATTTCCAGGTTGATACTTTTGCGGACCTGCGTCAGGCCGGGGCGGGCGACGCCTGCCCGCGTTGTGAGGGTAAACTTGAAGTCTGGCGCGGTATCGAAGTGGGCCATGTCTTTAAACTCGGCACCAAGTACTCTGCTGCCATGAATGCCACTGTGCTGGATGACCAGGGTAGGGAGAGGACCCTGGTGATGGGCTGCTATGGTATTGGTGTCGGTCGAACCGCTGCTGCAGCCATCGAACAGAATCATGATGAAAACGGCATTATCTGGCCCATGCCGCTGGCCCCCTTCCAGGTGATCATCTGCATGCTCAACCCGAATGACGAGGAGGTCTTCCGCGCAGGGGAAACTCTTTATCAGCAACTGTCAGCAAAGGGCATCGAGGTGCTTCTTGACGACCGTGACGAGCGTCCCGGCAGCAAGTTCAAGGATGCCGACCTGCTTGGTATTCCGTTACGCGTCAACGTCGGAGCCCGTGGTTTGAAAGAGGACTCCTTTGAACTTCAGGTCCGATGTAGTGGTGAGCGTGGCCTGCTGCCGATAGAAGGGGCTGCAGCGAAAATTGTTGAACAGGTTCGCACGGCTCTTGCTGTCGGCTAGGAGGATGGCAATATGAGTGAAATCAAGATTGAAAAAGGTGGCCGGCTGACTTTACCGCCCGCCGTTGCACGGGCCCTCGGCGAACAGCCTCTGCGGCTGTCATCCTGCTCCACCCATCATCTCCTGCTGGAGTCTGCCGCCAGTAACGATAAGGTGCAGATGACCGGACGGATTGGCGATGTTGGAATTGTCGATCTGCTGTCCTTCTTCAACATGTTTCGCAAGTCAGGTCTTCTGCATTTCATGCTCTCTGGCGGCAACAAGACCCTCTGTTTTCAAAAAGGTGAGATTGTTTACGCTACGAGCACCTTCAAGGAAGAGGAGATTGGGGAAATCCTTTATAACCTGGGAAAATTTGATCGTGATGCTCTGCCGGGCGCTCGCCAGTTCGCCAATGGCACCCTGCCGCTTGGCAAAATCCTGGTCGATCAGAACATCATCAGCTCCAAGGATCTCTGGGCGGCAACCCGCAGCCAGGTCGAAACCATCGTTTATAACCTGTTTACGTTTCCGGAAGGTTCCTTCCTATATACGGATACTCCTCTTGACGAGAGCCAGGTGGTCAGCCTCTCCATGAGTACCCAGAACCTGATCATGGAAGGACTGCGTCGGGTTGATGAGCGGGCCGTTTACATGCAGAAGGTCAAGTCGCTTGATGCGATTCCTGTCTTGACCGGTAAGATGCCCAACGACCTCGACAGCGTCTCCCAGAAAATGGTCGCCATGGTGCAGGCCGGCGTTGGTGATGTCAACGAACTGCTGCGTCGCTCCGGGGCAGGTGAGTTCGATGCTTTGCGGCTTCTGAGTCACCTGATTGAGAAGGGTGTTGTCGTAATGGAGGAGGCCCCCTCCGTAGCCGTTGAAGGAGTGCTCGGTGAGGTCGTAAATATCTTCAACGGGGTCTTGGTTGCCATGCATCGGGTGGTCTCGGCCAAGAACCCCAACTTCCGCGAGGAGGTCTCCCGTTTCCTGCGTGAACTGCCGCAACCTTTCTCCTATGTTTTCCGACAGACAACTCTCAAGGAGGATGGCTCGGTTGATGGTGGGCGAATTCTGGCCAACCTGGCCGGTCTTGAGGAAGGTGACAAGCTGCGCCTGCTCTCCGAGTCTCTTAGTGAGTTGGTTTATATGGAATGTATTGCTGCTCGCCGTGAATTGGGGGCTGTTGATTCTTCGGAGTTGATCAGGCGGGTTCAAGACGTTTCGCAACGCGTACAGGTTTTGATAGGGACACGTGATGATGAATAATGCCAGAAGAAAATTGATATTCGCGCTTGATGTCGACAATCTGGAGGATGCTCGCCGCTGGGTTGAACAGTTGCAGGGTCAGGTCGGTGTGTTCAAAATCGGCAAGCAGCTTTTTACCAGGTGCGGTCCGGAAGTGGTTCGCCTGGTTCAGGCTGGAGGAGCCGATGTGTTCCTCGATCTGAAGTATCACGACATTCCGAACACCGTGGCCATGGCGGGCATCGAGGCGCTACGTCTTGGTGTCAGAATGTTCAACGTTCACGCTCTGGGCGGCTTTGAAATGATGGCGGCGCTGGTCGCCGAAGTCGACAGGGTTTGTCCGCGCGGCAATCCTGATCGCCCTCTGTTGCTGGCGGTGACGATTTTGACCTCTTCCAACGATGAAACCCTGCGTGGTATCGGTATTGATCGGCCGGTTTCTGAAATGGTTCCGCGTCTGGCCAAACTGGCCCAGAATGCCGGCATGGATGGTGTGGTCGCTTCGCCGCAGGAAGTCGGCCTGATCCGTGCGGCATGCGGAGCGGATTTTGCGATCGTCACGCCAGGTGTGCGCCCGACCTTCTCCTCTCAGGACGACCAGAAGCGGGTCACGACACCCGGCGACGCCCTGCGCGCCGGTGCCGATTACCTGGTCATTGGCCGGCCGATCTCGTCGGCGGCAGATCCTGCGGCAGCCGCGCGGATGATTCTTGAGGAAATGCAGGCGGCCCTGGGCGATTAGCAAATTATTGCCCTGAAAATGCTACGTTTCAATGCAGACCTTCTTGCTCTCAGGTTCTATCCGTCCACCTCGCGCTTCACGCAACGTTCCTCAGTCGGAGTAGGGAAGGCCGCTCATCTCGCTGTCAGCCGACCTGATAAACCGGCCGAAGTCCGACTCATCGAGGGACGCCATCTCACCGAGCGTGACCGTCTTCAAGGTGTCGATCTCGCTGTTGCAGGTATTGTAGGTGGTGTTGTAGAAAGCGATGCGCTTTTCTTTTTCAAGCCCCATGTCAAGCAGCTGCTGAGCGCCTCTCTGGATCAGCTTCAGTTTCCGATGCAGGTCATCAAGATCCTTGACCGACCATACCCCCAAATAGATGGGACTGCTGACGTTTCTGACATCTCCAATCAGCTCTCCCCGCAGCAGATCATCCCTCTGGCGTGAGAGATACGGTACAAAGTCGAGGTGCTCCGCGAGTTTGCGATCGGTGGTGAAAAACTTGCCATTGTCGGGGTCGAGGGTGAAAATCATGGTGCAGTTAGTGGCCTGGCCGTAACTCTGGAACAGGACGTCCTTGTATTCCTGAAAGGGTACATACTGCGCGACGAAGGTCTCGTACCTGTTGATGCGGCTGGTTACACCCAGAAGCCATGACCTGATCGAGTTGTCGTCAATGCGACATTTGCCAAGTTCTTCCTTCAGGAAATCGAACGATTTGCCACCGAATCGATAGAGAAGCAGACTCTGGAAGATGTCGCGGATGTTGTTGTACCTGCTGAAGTGGTAGATGAGATCGAAACTGAACAGCTCCATTTGTCTGAGCTGCCAGATGAAGATGGTAATTTCAGTCCTGCTGCTTTTTTTGGACAGCCTGGCCCTCTGCGTGGTCTTGATCAGCCTGACATATCGGGTGCTCAAGTCTGCCAGCAGCGCCGCGTCCCTGGTCGAGCTTCTCTTCAGGGCGATGACCCAGCTGGTGAATTCCCCCTCCTTGCTGCTCACTTCGATGTGGTCGGCGCCAAAAGTAGCGTAGGTTTGTTTTGTCCCGATCCCTTCGCCGGTGAGGCTCCCTTTTGTCGACTTGCCGACAAAAAGGGGTACCTGGTCCGGCCCTTTTTGTAGTCTCTCTGCGGCGATCCCCGTACCATTGTCGGTGATGGTAAGAGTCACGGTGTCGCCGTGCTGCTCCATCAAGAATTCTATCAGGCCGCGTCTTCCCGTTGACTTGATGGCATCCAGAGCGTTGGAGACAATATTTATCAGGGCCCTGCTGTAGCTGATGTAGCTGCCGTTTACCGGCGCTATCTTCGATCTGAGAACCAGCCTTACCTCACAGGAGCTGTCCACCGCTTCAATGAAGGGCACGACTCGCTCCGTGATCAAATCCTTGAGGGACACTTTGTGGGAAAGGTGGATTTTGTCCTCGTACATGTTCAGAGTGTTGAGCAGGGCGGTGGTCTCCCGGTTGATATCCTCGGCAACCTTATTGAAATTATCGACCGACAGCATGGCGGCCATATCGAAGAGGACCTTCAGCGATTTTTTGACGTCGTGGCGGACCTTGGTCAGTTCTTCGACAACGGTAACATCCTGGCGCTTCTCCGCAGTCACCTTTGCCCTGAGCGTCTCAGCCGTTACCGACATCAGGTGGAACTTCATCTTCCGGAAGACGACAAGATCTGTGATGCTGAAGCCCCGGCTCTTGAAAAAGTCAATCGAGCTTAGCAGTTTCTCCCACACATAGAGGTAGATATGGGCGTCGGAGTCCACCGTATGAGCAAGGTGGCGGACGAAGGCCGAGCCGATGCCTTTCCCCCTGCCGAAGGGATTGGTCACCAGCTTGTAGATATGAAATTTTTTCTGGTCCGGTGTCGCGTAGACAAGCAGGTAGCCGAGCAGTTCGCCCTTTTCGTCCCAAACGAAGCTGTGCTCGTAGTCAATATCGATGGTTCTGTCGAGGATATAAGGAGAGGGGATCAGCAATGAATCGATGTTGAGAAGAGGGGATTGCCGGATCGCCCGTTCGTAGTCGGGAGTTAAGCTTTTTATGTATGGAAATTGAGCGGGATTCCATTCCATAGCGTGTTTTTCACCTCTCCCTCGCAACAGCCCTGCGTAATGAGTTTGCTGCAGGGGCGGGCAGGTTGCCGCGTGCTGCTATCTTAAGGTGAAGCGGCGAGTGGCTGTCAATCAAAAAGCCCTCCTTCACAGACAATGGCATTTCTAATTGCATGGATTTTAATCTGCGCCTCTGGTCGGGCAATAAGTAACCCGGCAATCAGGAATGCCTCTGGGTTTGAGATGATTCCTGGGCAGAGTTTTGAATTTGACATGGTTACGGGCTTGGAGTAGAAGAGGGAAACTGTTAGGTCGTAGCCGGAGTGTAATGGGACAGTGCCATTGGGCTGTTCAAGCCCCAGACCGGCATACAAATCCCTTTTGACTGTTAAAGAGATGTTATGGCTGATTATATTTATGGTGTCCATCCGGTTCGAGAGGGGTTGCGCGGTCGTCGCCGACCCCTCGAACTCTTTGTGGACGAAAAAGGAACCGGACAGCGCGTTGATGAAGTGCTGTCTCTGGCCCGTGAACGTGGTATCCCGGTGCGGCAGAGAAAACGCCAGGACCTGGATCGCATGGCTGGTCAGCCTCATCACCAGGGGGTGGTTTTGAGCATGGAGCCATTCCCCTACGCAGAGATTGAGGACCTGTTGTCCGCATGGCAGAGTTGCGGGGAAGCAGGATTTTTCCTGCTTCTGGACGGCATTACCGATCCGCATAACCTGGGGGCCATTCTGCGCAACGCTGATGCGGCAGGCTGCCAGGGCGTGGTTTTGACCAAAGATCGCAGCTGTGGCATCACGAATGTGGTCGACCATGTTTCGGCCGGTGCTGTAGAGCATCTGATGGTCTGCCAGGTGACCAACCTTGTCAGAGCCATGGAGACGCTGAAAAATAGCGGCTTCTGGATCTACGGATTGGCCGCCGGTGAAAACGCTCAGCCATTGTTCAGCACAAAACTTTCGGGACACCTTGCCCTGGTGATCGGTAGCGAGGGAGAAGGTCTGCGTCATCGCACCAGAGAGCTGTGTGACGTTCTGCTGGAGATTCCGATGATTGGCGGAATCGCATCCCTCAACGCGGCTTCGGCGAGTGCGGTGGCCTTGTTCGAGGTCGTGCGGCAACGGTTGGTGGCTGCAGGGGGATAGACGTGCCGGTGTCGCTTGACTTTACGGTTAAGATTTAGATAAGGTGCCATAATATTTTCAGATGCCGCAAGGCTTCAATCTCGATCCGTGCTTTGCTCGTGGGTTCAGGTTGAAAGGAAACCCGGTGAAAATCCGGGACGGGCCCGCCGCTGTAACCGGGGACGAACATCGCATGGAAGCCACTGACTCAATATCGGGTTGGGAAGGCGCGATAAGTAGGAAGAACCGGGAGTCAGAAGACCTGTCTGAAAGAAGTTGAGTTGCTGTCCTCGTGGTTGAAGGGTAGTTGCTGGAAAATTCGTGGATATTACAGGGAATCCCCGGATCAATTTTTATTGACCGGGGATTTTTTATTTTTAGCTCCCCGGTCCCTTGTTACGGGAGTGGAATTATGTTCAGGAGTTTGTTGATTGTTTTGACGGGTCTACTTGCTTGCAGTCAGGTCTTCGCTGCAGAGGCAGATAAACCGACGGCGGTGATGGATGAAGTCGTGGTGACGGCGACACGGCAGCTGGAAGAGTCGTCTGCTGTGCCTGCGAATGTCACGGTTGTTACCGAAGACGAAATTGCGCTGTCAGCCGCACAGACCGTCCCAGAGTTGTTAAGAAGTGTTGCCGGAGTCCTGGTTAACGATGTCACCGGCAACGGGCGCATTTACACGGTTGACCTAAGAGGTTTCGGCGAGACGGCATCCTTGAACACCTTGGTATTGGTTGATGGCAGGCGTATCAATCAGGCCGACTTGAGCGGTGTAGATTGGACCCTGATTCCAAAAGACCGGGTTGAAAGAATTGAAATCGTTCGTGGTGGCAGGGGCAGTGTCCTTTATGGAGACAATGCCACCGGAGGTGTTATCAACATCATCACCAAAAAAGGCACCCGCGAATGGACCGGGACCGGAAACCTCTTTGCCGGAAGTTATGGCACATATCAGGGCAATGCCCTTGTCAGTGGATCGGTCAATGGTCTTAAGATTGCTGCGGATGGCAATTACCGAGATTCTGATGGCTATCGTGACAACAGCGACACCCTAGTCAAAGATGCCGGGGTCAACCTTGATTATGAGGTCTCAGACCAACTGTTCCTGCGATTTAACGGCGGATATCACAAGGATGATGCCAGTATGCCCGGTGGATTGTACAAGAGCGCTCTGGACAGTGGTGTGTCGCGTAAATCGACCACTTCACCTGATGACTTTGCCGACACAAAGGACTGGTACCTCCAGGGCGGCTTGCAATACTATCTGACGGACGACAGCTACCTGGACCTGGACCTTTCGAAGCGCAATCGTGAAGCAAAGTTCCATTATTTCTCCTCTTATGGGAACTATACCGGCGACACCAAAATAGACACCAGGGCTGTTGCTCCGCAGCTGGTTTTAAATGAATCGCTGTTCGGTTACGAGACCCGGGCTATTCTGGGCTTTGACTACGAGAAGAGTGATGAAGACATCCGGAATGAATCGTCATACAGCACGGCATCCTACGATATGAGCAAAGAAAGTTACGGGTATTTTGCTCATGTGGACGTTTCGGTGACGGAAAGCCTCTCTGCCTCCGGTGGCTTCAGATACGATCGCGCCGAATTTGATTTCAAATGGGTCGATGCCGGGACCCATGATTCGAAGACCATCGATGAGGACCTCTACACCCTTGGGCTCAATTACCAGTTTATGGAAGATTCTTCGGCCTATGCCAGCTATTCGAAGAGTTTCAGGTACCCAGTGATCGATGAGTTTTTCAATTTCTATTTCAATACCGTCAACGAAAGCTTGAGGGCACAAACCTCCGATGACTTTGAAGCTGGTCTGAGGCTTCATCTCGAATCGGGGCTTACCCTTGGTCTGAACCTGTTCCGTGTCGTCACCGAAGATGAAATTTTCTACAACCCGTTGACTGGCGCGAATGAAAACCTCGATGGGGACAGCATCAGGCAGGGGGTCGAGCTGTCCGTCAGCAAAAATATCCATGATATCCTTTTCAGAGGCAGTTATACCTTCAGGCAAACGGATATTGATGGCGGGCAGTATGATGGCAAGGATTTGCCGAACGTCCCCAGGCATCAGTTTACCGTTGGCGTTCAGAAGACGTTCTATAATCGCGTCCAGCTGGGACTGGATGGCACCTATGTCGGCGAGCGGCGGTATATCTCTGATTTTGACAACAACCTCGGTCATCAGGATGACTATTTCTATCTGGCCGGCAAGCTCGCTTATTTGCTGGACAGAGGGTCGGTCTACATTGCAGTCAAAAACATCCTCAATGAAGAGTATGAGGAATACGGCGTCGACTACGGCGCAGAGTATCTGTACCCCTCTCCAAAAATCAATTTTGTGGCAGGCGTCGATTTCAGGTTTTAGTCGTTTCTATGAGAAGTGTTTTACTGTTCATCCTCGCATCTCTGGCTCTGGTCACGTCTGTTTATGGCCGGGAGCTGATCGATCAGCTTGGTCGAAAGGTTGAGGTTGCGGAGCCTTTGACACGTGTTGTGTCTCTGGCTCCCAGTCTTACAGAGACCAGCTTCGAGGTCGGGGGTGGCGATGCCCTGATTGGCGCGACCCGGTTCGCGACTTTTCCTGAAGAAGCCGCCCGTCTGCCGAGGGTCGGTTCTTACATCGCTCTGGATATCGAAAAAATTGTCAAGTTGCAGCCTCAGCTTTGCCTCGCGACCAAAGACGGTAATTCTAAGGAGATCGTCGAAAGGCTTGAGTCCCTTGGAATTCCGGTCTTTGTCTTCGATCCTAAAAGCCTGGAAGATGTTGTTGATACGGTGGTGTTCCTGGGAAACATCTTCCGGACAGAAGCACAGGCGAACGCGTTGGCTTCAGACTACCGTCAACGTTTGGATAAGGTTGCTCGTAGAATCGAAAGTCTCGATGACCGTCCCAGAGTTTTTTTCCAGATTGATGCCCAGCCGGTTTTCTCGGCAGGATCAGACACTTTTCTGCACCAGCTGCTGGTCAACGCCGGAGCTGTCAACCTGGCGGCAGATCGTATCGGCTATCCCCGCTATTCCTGGGAAGAGCTGTTGATTCTCGAGCCGGATGTGGTGATTATGGCGTCGATGGGGGGCGGCTATACAGATGAGGAACTGCGTGCCCAGTGGGAGGCCTGGCCGCAAATGCCAGCAGTCAGGAATCGGCGCTTGTACGTCGTTGAAGCAGATCTTTTCGATCGTCCGACACCGAGGTTGATCAATGCGCTCGAGCATCTTGTGGATTTATTGTATCCGCAGCAGGCCAACGTCCAGTAACTCTTTAAAGGGTGATGTCGTTAACCATGGATGGCTATAGTCCCGTCTATAAAAAACAGCTTTCAGTCATTCTGGTCCTCGGCCCGCTGCTGCTCTGTTCCATTTTTCTGGGACTGACTGCAGGCTCCTCCGGCGGCACAATTGAAGTCTGGAAAGCTCTGTTGGGGCAAGGCGAGTTGGACGCGACCCTTGATGTGATTATCTGGCAATTGCGCTGGCCGCGGGTATTGCTAGCCGCAACCATTGGGGCCGCTCTTTCACTGGGCGGTCTGGTCTTCCAGGCCCTGTTGCGCAACCCTCTGGCGGAGCCTTATATCCTTGGCATCTCCGGCGGATCGGCGGTCGGGGCTATCCTCGGCATCCTGGCAGGGTTCAGTTTTTTCCCCGGCCTGGCGCTAAGTTCTTTTGGCGGTTCGCTTGCTGTTTTGCTGCTGGTCCTCCTGTTGACCGGACGCAGGGAGGGGAACAGCGACGCCCTCCTGTTGGGGGGGGTGATGGTGAATGCCTTTTGCGGTGCAATCATCATGTTTCTGATCTCTGTCAGCAAAACAACACAGATACAGAAGATTATTTTCTGGCTTATGGGGGATCTCTCTTCAGCCGGATCAGACAGCCTCCCTCTGCTGTTTGCTGTGCTGCCCTGTTTTGTGCTGATTTTTCTGCTGGCTCAACCGCTGAACCTGTTGTTGACCGGGCAGGAAAGCGCTTCAGCTATGGGAGTGAATGTCAAGACGATGGTGCTGGTCCTGCTGGTGACGACTTCGCTCATGATCAGCCTTACAGTATGTCAATCGGGACTGATAGGTTTTGTTGGCTTGACGATCCCGCATGTCCTGCGTTTGATAATCGGTTCCGATCATCGTGTCCTGATCCCGGCTTGTATTCTGTCAGGCGCATCCTACCTGGTTGTATGCGATATGCTTGCCCGCAGCTTGCCGAGCCACGGTGAAATGTCAGTGGGTATTGTCACCGCCCTGGTTGGCGCGCCGTTGTTTATAAGCCTGCTCTGGAGGGAGAGGCGATGAGAGGCCTGATAGATATTCAGGGCGCCACCATGCATTATGGTGCCCGTCCGGCGGTGATCAGGAATGTCTGTGCGAAGATTGATCAGGGTGAATTCTTCGTTATCATAGGACCAAATGGCGCCGGTAAAACGTCTCTTTTAAAAGCTCTGTCAGGTTTGCAGCCCCTTGCAGGGGGTCAGATCCTGATAGAACAGAAACCGATCAATCATTATTCAAGAAAAGAACTGGCGCGCTCCCTTGCGCTGGTTCCGCAACAGATTAATTCTGACTTTCCCTTTACCGTCGCCGAAACGGTGTTGATGGGGCGCTATCCGCATCTCGGCTTTTTCTCTATCGAAAGCAGACAGGATATTAGGCTTGCCGAACAGGCTATGGAATTCACAGAGGTTTTACATCTCGCTGGGCGCCGTCTCGGACAGCTCAGTGGTGGCGAGCGACAGCGGGTCATCATCGCCAGGGCAATCTGCCAGCAGTCGAAAATTCTTCTTCTCGATGAGCCTACTGCTTCTCTTGATCCGGCCCATCAGTTACGAATTATGGATTTGATGGAGCGGCTGCGTGCCGAGGAGCAGGTCACGATCATCATGGTGTCGCACGACTTGAACCTTGCTGCCAGTTATGCTGATCGACTGCTTTTGCTTAAAGATGGTGAAGTTAAGAACATGGGCACCCCTTGGCAGGTGATGAGTCGTGAACAGTTGTCGCAAAGTTATGGGTGCACTCTTCTGGTCGATGAAAACCCGATGCTTGGTACGCCGAGGATCAGCCTCGTCTCGGAAAGGAACTCGGCGCTATCAAGAGATCGTGAGAGGCCGTTATGAATAACAATGATCAACCTGCGGTTGTCGTCTCCTGGAGCAGCGGCAAAGACTCGGCTTTCGCACTGCATCAGGTCAGAATGGAACAGAAGTGTCGGATTGTCGGTCTCTTGACGACTCTCAATGAGGAGAATCAGCGTGTTGCCATGCATGGTGTGCGTCGGGAGTTACTGGATAAACAACTGGAGGCTCTCGGTCTCCCGGTGGAGTTAGTCCTTCTGCCGATGTCATGTGACGATGAAATTTATCGACAGAGGGTCGGTCGTTCCATTGAGAAGCTTGGCAGGCAGGGAGTCACACAGGTGATCTTTGGCGACCTGTTCCTTGAAGATATTCGTCGATATCGGGAGGAGCGTATGCAGGGCAGCGGCATCGCACCGGTTTTTCCGCTCTGGCAGCGTGATACAGCCCAACTCGCACGCGAAATGATCGATGGCGGTCTGCGCGCGGTTGTTGCAACAATCGACCAAAGAATATTGCCTCGCGAGTTTGTCGGCCGTCTATACGACCATGCCTTTTTGGATGAACTGCCTCCCGGAGTAGACCCATGTGGTGAAAATGGCGAGTTTCATACGGTTGTAACGGCCGGACCAATGTTCTCAAGGGTTATTCCGGTGCATTTAGGTGAGACTGTTGTCAGGGGTGATTTTGTTTATGTAGACGTGATACCGGACGAAACTGATTGTTAACTTTCAGGCGCTACTGACTCGATTGCATCCCCTAATAACGAACTCAATTGACACCGCAGCGGATTTACAAAAAAACGGGGTGTCCTCAGGAGGGAAAAGGACACCCCAAATATACGGGTTTCTATGTGCTTTATTTGTAACTAAAACTGTCATATATGTCAAGCCCAATATTTGTACAAGGTAGCTTTTTGTCGGAAAATAAGGTTTTGTTGTTTGACATAACATTTGGTTTTCGCTATAACTGCGCACCTGTGGTGGTGTTGTCATAGCGATATTTTTCTCTTGCAATTTGTCTGTCGCTGTTGTATATAACGCCCCTTGTGCTGGCGTAGCTCAATAGGCAGAGCACCTCACTTGTAATGAGGATGTTGGGGGTTCGATTCCTCTCGCCAGCTCCATTGAGCTGCCAGGGAGCTTGACTCCCTCAAAACTGAATAAAGATGTCCCCTGGAGGGGTTCCCGAGTGGCCAAAGGGATCAGACTGTAAATCTGACGTCGTAGACTTCGGAGGTTCGAATCCTCCCCCCTCCACCATTAAAGGACTCGCCGGAGAAACGTAGAACTGTTTGCCGCAGGAGGTTAGTAGCCGTAGTAACTGCGAGAATGGCCCTGCCGGACTCCAAAGAGAAAAATTCATAAGGTTTAAGCATAAGCCTAACGAAACGATTTATGCGGGAGTAGCTCAGTTGGCTAGAGCGTCAGCCTTCCAAGCTGAGGGTCGCGGGTTCGAATCCCGTTTCCCGCTCCAATTTCCAGACAGTCTCAGAAACGGATGACTTGCAGGCCCACATAGCTCAGTAGGTAGAGCACATCCTTGGTAAGGATGAGGTCATCGGTTCGAATCCGATTGTGGGCTCCATTTCACCCGCAGTGCAGTTATGTGAGACAGTTGACGGTATTGATGTCGTTTTCAGGTGCGGTCGATGGGTCATTTTCAGGTCATTGCTGTTCTTTGACCCGCAGGCGAACAAAGGCAGAGACATTCTTAATCGAAGACACAAATAAGGGAGGATAACGCAATGGCCAAAGCCAAATATATGCGGACGAAACCGCATGTTAACATCGGAACGATCGGTCACGTTGACCACGGCAAGACGACCCTGACGGCAGGTATCACAAAGGTTCTGTCTACAAAGGGCGGCGCAGTGTTCAAGTCATTCGACCAGATCGATAATGCTCCCGAAGAGCGTGAGCGCGGGATCACGATCGCAACAGCGCATGTTGAGTACGAGACGGCCAATCGTCACTATGCTCACGTTGACTGTCCTGGCCACGCTGACTATGTCAAGAACATGATCACCGGTGCGGCACAGATGGACGGCGCTATTCTGGTGGTTTCTGCAGCCGACGGCCCGATGCCGCAGACCCGCGAGCACATTTTGCTGGCCCGTCAGGTTGGCGTTCCTTTCATGGTGGTGTTTCTGAACAAAGCCGACATGGTCGACGATGAAGAGTTGATGGAACTGGTTGAGCTCGAGATTCGTGAGCTGCTTTCCTCCTATGATTTTCCCGGTGACGATATCCCGATCATCCCCGGCAGTGCCCTGAAAGCGCTGGAGTGTGGTTGCGGCAACGATGGCTGCCCCGCCTGCGAGCCGATTTTGGAGCTGATGCGTCAGGTTGATGCCTACATCCCCGAGCCCGAGCGTGCGATTGACCGTCCTTTCCTGATGCCTGTGGAAGATGTCTTTTCGATCTCCGGTCGTGGAACTGTTGCCACCGGTCGTGTTGAGCGCGGTATCATCAAGGTTGGTGAAGATGTTGAAATTGTCGGTATGAAAGCCACGGCCAAGTCTGTCGTGACGGGTGTCGAGATGTTCCGTAAGCTTCTGGACCAGGGTCAGGCTGGCGATAACTGTGGGATTCTGTTGCGCGGCGTCAAGCGTGAAGAGATTGAGCGTGGTCAGGTCCTGGCAAAACCGGGCAGTATTACACCGCACACCAAGTTTAAAGCCGAAGCCTACATTCTGACCAAGGAGGAGGGTGGCCGTCATACACCTTTCTTTAAAGGCTACCGCCCGCAGTTCTACTTTCGCACAACAGACGTGACGGGTATTGTAGAGCTTCCGGAAGGGACTGAGATGGTTATGCCTGGTGACAATATTGGTATCACCGTGGACCTGATCACCCCGATCGCCATGGACAAAGAGCTGCGCTTCGCAATCCGCGAAGGTGGTCGTACAGTCGGCGCCGGTGTCGTCAGCGACATTATCGAGTAATATTGCTGTTACATAAATTTCAACATGAGCGGACGTCCCTTTCCAGAGGGAAGGACGTTGAGGACAAATAAATGCGTGATATCGTGACTCTTGGCTGCACGGAGTGCAAGCAGCGCAACTACACGACCACCAAGAACAAGCGGAATACTCCGGATAAGCTGGAGTTCAAGAAGTACTGCCGTTTCTGTCGGAAGCATACGGTTCATCGTGAGACTAAGTAGGTCTGACTGTTAATGGATAAGATTGTTTGAGTTGCAGGCCAGTAGCTCTAACGGCTAGAGCACCGGTCTCCAAAACCGGGTGTTGTAGGTTCGAATCCTACCTGGCCTGCCAATTAACTTAACGATAGTTTTCAGTATAGGTTGTCATGGTGAATTTCAAAGTTACCGAATTTTTTCAGCAGGTCAAGGCGGAGCTGCAAAAGGTCACATGGCCAACTCGCAAGGAAACTTACGGGTCGACAATGGTTGTCATTGTTCTCGTTTTGATGGTTGCGGTATTTTTGTGGATTATTGACTCGGCGCTGTCGACAGCGATCCAGACCTTGCTCAACTGAGAGACCTGGTGAAACCAATGGGCGAGAAGAAGTGGTACGGCGTGCATACCTACTCAGGTTACGAGAACAAGGTCAAACTGAACCTTGAGGAACGCATCCGTTCGTTAGGAATGGAGGAGTTCTTCGGTGAGGTATTGATCCCCTCGGAAACCGTGGTGGAGTTGAAAAATGGTGAACGCAAAACGTCCACCCGTAAATTTTTCCCAGGCTATGTACTGGTTCATGTTGAGTTGAACAATGAAACCTGGCATATCGTCAAAGACACGCCCAAGGTGACCGGTTTTGTTGGCGGCGGAGTTTCGCCGCCAGCGATCCCTGATGAGGATGTGGCCAAGATTGCTGCGCGTATGGAAGAGGGCGTGGAGCGACCGAAGCCGAAAGTTGAATTTGAGGTCGGTGAGACGGTACGGGTCATTGATGGGCCGTTCCTGAATTTTACAGGTGTAGTTGAGGACGTCAAGCCTGACAAGGCGAAACTCAAGGTGATGGTTAGTATCTTTGGCCGGGGAACCCCGGTGGAACTTGAGTTTATTCAGGTTGAAAAGACCAGCTGAGTTTCTGGTGGATTATAGTTTTTAAGGAGTCATTTCATGGCCAAAAAGGTTGTTGCACAGATAAAATTGCAGATCGTAGCTGGTAAGGCAAACCCTTCGCCTCCAGTTGGCCCGGCACTGGGTCAGCATGGTGTGAATATTATGGAGTTCTGCAAGGCGTACAACGCCAGGACGCAGGATCAGGAAGGCCTGGTTATCCCTGTAATAATAACGGTTTATGCAGATCGATCTTTTACCTTTATTACGAAAACCCCTCCGGCGTCAGTGCTTCTGCTGAAAGCTGCCAAAATAGCCAAGGGCTCCGGGGTTCCGAATAAAACCAAGGTTGGCAAAGTTACCAGGTCTCAAGTTGAAGAAATCGCCAAGCTGAAGATGCCTGACCTGAATGCATGCAATATTGAGGGTGCTATGCGGATTATTGAAGGAACTGCACGCAGCATGGGCCTTGAGGTTGAAGCATAATAACTAAACGCTGGATGCGGAGAAGATAGACAATGGCAACAGGAAAGCAGATTAAATCGTCCAAGGAAAAAGTCGACCGCAACCTGACCTATCAGGTTGACGAGGCGTTGGCTCTGGTAAAGGAAACGTCATTTGCCAAGTTCGACGAGTCAGTTGATGTCTCGATAAAGCTCGGTGTAGATCCCCGTAAAGCAGATCAGATGGTGCGTGGCGCCGTTGTTCTGCCGAACGGACTGGGCAAGACGATCCGGGTTCTGGTTTTTGCCAAAGGTGAAAAAGCCTTGGAAGCGCAACAGGCCGGAGCTGACCACGTTGGTGGTGATGACCTGGTCGAGAAGATCAAAGGTGGTTGGTTTGATTTTGACACCGCAATCGCCACACCTGACATGATGGGCACAGTCGGCAAGATTGGCAAGCTTCTCGGTCCTCGTGGGTTGATGCCCAACCCGAAAGTCGGTACGGTAACGTTTGAAGTTGCCCGTGCTGTTGATGAAGCCAAGTCCGGTAAGATAGAATACCGCGTTGAAAAGGCCGGTATTGTCCACGCTCCGGTAGGAAAGGTTTCGTTCGAGGTTGAAAAGCTCAAAGGGAACCTTCTGGCACTGATGGATGCCCTGACCAAGGCTAAACCGTCGACGGCCAGGGGGGTCTATGTGAGAAAAGTGACCGTTTCTGCAACCATGGGCCCCGGTATCAATATTGATATCCCCGCCTTGCAGGCACTGGTCAAGTAAAGTCGTTCTCAGTTCGTTATTTCAAGATAATAACGGCTAATGCAGGATAAGTCAGATCCTGGCCACAGACAGCAGGTACCAATTGGTTTAATGGTACAACCACCTGCCGAGGCGAGATGGATGGTGCACGAGACCTACAGTCTCTTCTTCACCTTCTTGAAGGCTAGGATGGAGAGCTTCTAAAGCTCGTAAATCTATAAGGAAAGGAGGAGAGACGTTGAATAGACAGAGACAAAGTAAAGAGGCTCTTGTCGCGGAATTTGCACAGAAACTTAAAGTGGCCAAGGCTGCCTTTCTGGCCGATTACCGTGGATTGAATGTTGCGCAGGCAAACGCTTTGCGACGTAAACTGCAAGCGGTCGGTGTTGAGTACCGTGTCGTGAAGAATACCCTGCTTCGTCTGGCAGTTAAGGATACCGATTCTGCTTGTTTGGGTGAGTGTCTAAGCGGACCGACGGCGATTGCTCTGGCGAATGATGATCCGGTAGCCCCTGCAAAAGCGCTGGTTGAATTTGCCAAGTTGAATAATGTCTTCGAACTGAAGGCAGGTATGCTCGATGGCAAACTACTAACGGTCGAAGACATCAAGGCGCTCGCTGATCTGCCGAGCCGTGAACAACTGCTTGCCAGGATGCTGGGTTCCATGAGTGCTCCGGCAACCAACTTTGTTGGTGTGATTGCAGCCGTGCCGCGTTCGTTCGTTCAGGTGCTGGCGGCTATCAAGGATCAAAAAGAAGCAGCTTGAGTTTTCTCGGGCTGACTCATTCGTAGACTATAACAATTAATCAATACAGAATTTCGGAGGAAAAGAACAATGGCTGATATCACCAAAGAGCAAGTAATCGAGTTCATCGAGAAGATGAGCGTTCTTGAGCTGTCTAAACTGGTCAAGGAGTTGGAAGAAAAGTTCGGCGTATCTGCCGCTGCTCCTATGGCTGTCGCCGCTGCGGGTCCGGCTGCTGCCGAAGTCGCTGTTGAGGAGAAAGATGAATTTGATGTCATTCTTACCGTTATCGGCGAGAAGAAAATCAATGTCATCAAGGTTGTGCGTGCTATCACCGGCCTTGGTCTGAAAGAAGCGAAAGACCTGGTTGACGGCGCCCCCAACACTGTTAAAGAAGCAGTATCCAAAGCGGAAGCGGAAGGCATCAAAACCCAGCTGGAAGAAGCTGGCGCCAGCGTGGAGCTCAAATAGTAGCCCGTCTTGGATAATCACGTCCTAGCCAAGGCCACCTTGCGTGGCCTTGGCTATTATACTTTAGTCAGCAAAAGGAGACACCATGGCTTATTCGATTGCGAATAACCAGCTTCTTAGGAAACATTTTCAGGAAATCAAACGGATCATTGATATCCCTAACCTGATTGATATCCAGAAGAATTCCTATCAGCGTTTCCTGCAGGCGGATTTGCCTGCTTCCGCCCGCCAGAATATTGGAGTGGAGGCGGTTTTCCGGTCAGTATTTCCGATCAGGGATTTTAGTGAGACCTGCTCTCTTGAGTACGTCGAATACTCATTGGGTACGCCGAAATACGACGTTGACGAATGCCATCAACGGGGCATGACTTTTGCTGCGCCGATGAAGGTCAAGGTGCGATTGGTCTCGTGGGATGTTGACAAGGAGTCAGGCGTTCAGTCGATTCGCGACATCAAAGAACAAGAAGTTTACTTTGGCGAGATTCCTTTGATGACGGAGAATGGTACGTTCATCATCAATGGTACTGAGCGCGTCATCGTCAGTCAGTTGCATCGTTCGCCAGGGGTCTTTTTTGACCACGACAAGGGCAAGACGCATTCGAGCGGTAAATTGCTCTACAGTGCCAGGATTATTCCTTATCGTGGCTCCTGGCTTGATTTTGATTTTGATCATAAAGACATTCTTTTTGTGCGCATAGACCGGAGACGTAAGCTGCCGGCCACTGTTCTCCTTAAAGCTCTCGGCTTCTCTGCCGAAGAACTTTTAAATCGCTACTATGACACAGAGGAGATCTTCATCGAAGGCGGTATGTATCGTAAAAAGGTCAACCCCAAACTGTTGCTCGGTCAACGGGCTACGGTTGAGGTGGTTGCGGCTGATGGTGAGGTGTTGGTTAAAGCCAACCGAAAATTCACAAAGGCGGCGATTCGCAAGGTTGAGGAAAAAAAGCTTGAGTTTATAGAAATTCCTCTGGAAGAAGTTGTTGGCAAGTTCTCTTCTGTAGACATCGTTGACGAGTCGACCGGCGAAGTTGTGGTCGAATGCAATGAGGAAATAACTGCTACGATACTAGAAGACCTTCACACTCGCGGCATTAACAACTTCAAAGTGCTCTTTATCGACAACCTGTTCGTTGGCCCCTATCTGCGCGAGACTTTGTTACAGGACAAAGTTGCCTCGCCCGAAGAAGCAAAGGTTGAGATTTACCGACGCCTGCGTCCCGGTGATCCACCAACACTCAAGAGCTCTGATGCCCTGTTTTCCAGTCTTTTCTTTAACGAAGAGCGCTACGACCTTTCCACCGTCGGACGTCTCAAGCTAAACCATAAATTGGGACAGAAGCAGCCTCTCGAGGTGACGACTCTTACCCGGGACGACATCCTTGAAGTTGTGCGCTACCTGATTGATCTGCGTAATGGTGTTCACGAGTGGGATGTTGAAGACGACAAAGGCAACGTTCGCAAACTCCCCGTCAAGATCGATGATATTGACCATCTTGGCAACCGCCGTGTGCGGGCTGTCGGGGAACTCCTTGAGAACCAGTACCGGGTCGGTCTGGTGCGCATGGAACGGGCGATCAAGGAGCGTATGAGCCTCCAGGAGGTGGACAGCCTGATGCCTCACGACCTGATAAACTCCAAACCGGTCTCTGCAGTAGTTAAAGAGTTCTTCGGGTCAAGCCAGCTTTCACAGTTCATGGATCAGACCAACCCGCTTTCCGAAATCACTCACAAACGCCGTCTGTCCGCTCTCGGACCCGGTGGCTTGACCCGTGAACGTGCCGGTTTCGAGGTACGAGACGTTCACCCGACACACTACGGTCGCGTCTGTCCTATCGAGACCCCTGAAGGCCCGAACATTGGTCTGATCGCCTCATTGTCGACCTATGCCCGGATCAATATCCACGGTTTTGTTGAAACGCCCTACCGTATTGTCAAGAACAGTAAAGTCTCCACCGAAATACAGTATTTCTCTGCTCTTGAAGAAGAGGGCCATGCCATCGCTCAGGCGAACGCCCCTCTCGACAAGAAGAACTGTTTTGTCAACGAACTCGTCAATGCGCGAAAGAACGGTGAGTTCATGCTGATCAATCGAGACGAGATTGCATTGATGGATGTCTCGCCAAAACAGCTGGTTTCCGTGGCCGCAGCTCTTATCCCGTTCCTCGAAAATGACGATGCCAACCGGGCTCTGATGGGCTCTAACATGCAACGTCAGGCTGTGCCTCTGCTCCGTGCAGACGCACCACTGGTCGGTACTGGCATGGAGCGCATCGTTGCTCATGACTCTGGTTCTGCCGTTGTTGCGAGGCATGATGGTGTCGTAGAAAGTGTCGAAGCCGGCCGCATTGTCGTCAAGATTGACGAACATGAAGTCGACGAGACCGGAACCGGGGTTGATATTTACAACCTGATCAAGTTTATTCGCTCTAATCAGAATACCTGTCTTAACCAGAAGCCGATTGTTAGAGTCGGTGATCATGTCATCCGTGGGGAGATCATTGCGGATGGTCCTTCCACCCAATGGGGTGAATTGGCCCTGGGCCAGAATGTCTTGGTCGCTTTTATGCCCTGGGGCGGCTACAATTTCGAGGACTCGATTCTAATTTCCGAAAAGCTGGTTAAGGAGGATCGTTACACCTCAATTCATATTGAGGAGTTTGAATGTGTTGCCCGTGATACCAAACTTGGTAAGGAAGAAATCACAGATGATATCCCCAACCTCGGCGAAGATGCTCTGCGCAATCTTGACGAGAGCGGTATTATTCGCATAGGTGCCGAAGTCAAGCCGACAGACATCCTTGTAGGTAAAATCACTCCGAAGGGCGAGACCCAGCTGTCTCCGGAAGAAAAACTCCTGAGAGCTATCTTTGGTGAGAAAGCAGGCGATGTGCGTGACACATCCCTTCGCGTCCCGCCAGGAGTCGAAGGCGTCGTAATCGGAGCACGGATATTCTCACGCAAAGGGTTGGACAAGGACTCCAGGACCGAGTTTATTGAACAGACTGAAATCGACAAACTGCTCAAGGATCAGAATGACGAGATACGTATTATTCGTGAATCTGCTCAACGTAAATTGTCGGCTCTTCTGAACGGTCAGGCAGTTTCTGCGCCTGTCAAGGATCGTGACGGCAAAACTCTCTTGCCAAAAGGGCGCAAGATTACTGACAAGGCGTTGGAGACGATTCCCTTCAGTCTTTGGGGTGGAATCTCTCTGCTTGATGAAGACGCGGAAGATAGAATTGCAGAAACGTCCAGACGGTTGAGGGATCGTGAAGAAATAATCAAAACGGTCTTTTCCGACAAGATTGAAAAACTCAAGCGTGGTGATGACCTGCCACCTGGCGTGATCAAGATGGTCAAGGTCTACATTGCCATCAAGCGCAGGTTGTCTGTCGGTGACAAGATGGCTGGACGTCACGGAAACAAGGGTGTCCTCTCACGGATTCTGCCGGAAGAGGATATGCCTTACCTCGAAGATGGCACTCCTGTTGAGATTGTGCTCAACCCCCTTGGTGTTCCATCACGTATGAACGTCGGTCAGATTTTGGAAACTCATCTCGGCCTGGCCTCCCACGGTCTGGGGCAGCAGATTCAGGACGCCATTGACAAGATGGTGCAACCGAAGCAGTTGCGCAAACAGATTAAGGACGTTTACGGCAATAAGGAGTTGAACACTTTTATCGATGAGTTGAGTGATGAAGATGTTCACAGCCTGGCCCGCCGTATTCGCAGGGGTATCCCAATGGCTTCGCCGGTCTTTGAAGGTGTCCATGAAGACCAGATTAAGAGTGAGTTGGAGCGCGCAGGTATGCCACTGGATGGACAGATGACCCTGCATGACGGCCGCACCGGGGCCGCGTTCAAGGAGAAGGTCACTGTCGGTATTATGTACATGCTTAAACTTCATCATCTGGTCGATGACAAGATACATGCCCGGAGCATTGGCCCCTACAGCCTGGTTACCCAACAACCGCTGGGCGGTAAGGCGCAATTCGGTGGCCAGCGACTCGGTGAGATGGAAGTCTGGGCCTTGGAAGCTTATGGCGCTGCTCATGCGCTCCAGGAATTCCTGACGGTCAAGTCGGATGACGTGGCCGGACGAACCCGGATTTACGAGTCGATTGTCAAGGGTAAACATACCCTTGAAGCTGGTCTCCCGGAATCGTTCAATGTCCTTATCAAAGAACTTCAGGCACTCTGTCTTGATGTTGAGTTGCTGGAAGAAGCGGAATGATAAACTGCAGCGAACCCCCCATCCCGAGAAGGAGGATGCGTCTTGGAAGATATATACAGCCTTTTTGAGAGACCGAAAGATCCACTGAATTTTAACTCCATTCGTCTCTCTATCTCATCTCCAGAAAAGATTCGGGAACGGTCTTTCGGTGAGGTGAAAAAGCCTGAAACGATTAACTACCGGACTTTTAAGCCTGAACGTGACGGGCTCTTCTGCGCCAAGATTTTTGGCCCGACCAAAGATTACGAGTGTAATTGCGGTAAATACAAACGCATGAAGCACCGCGGCATCGTGTGCGAAAAGTGCGGCGTCGAGGTTATCCCAAGCAAAGTCCGCCGCGAGCGCCTCGGTCACATTGATCTGGCCTGTCCAGTGGCACATATCTGGTTTCTCAAGTCCTTGCCAAGCCGGATTGCGACTCTTCTTGATCTGACCCTTAAAGAGCTTGAGAGGATTCTCTATTTCGAGGCCTACATTGTTCTCGACAAAGGTGAGAGCGATCTGGAAACAGGGCAGATCCTTACAGAAGAAACCTATCAAGAGGCGATGGAAGCCCACGCCGGGCAGTTCACTGTTGGTATGGGCGCAGAAGCAGTACGTGAGCTGCTGAGCTGTATCAACCTTGACGAACTGACAACCACTCTCCGCTTCGAGATGATTGATGCGACAAGCGAGGCCAAACGTAAGAAGGTTGCGAAACGTCTCAAGGTTGCAGATGCCTTTATCAAGAGTGGCAATCGTCCTGAATGGATGATTCTTGAAACCATCCCGGTACTGCCACCGGAACTGCGTCCACTGGTGCCTCTTGATGGTGGCCGTTTCGCGACTTCTGATCTCAACGACCTCTATCGTCGCGTGATCAATCGTAACAATCGTCTCAAGCGTCTGATGGAGTTGCGTGCGCCCGAGGTGATTATCCGCAATGAAAAACGGATGTTGCAGGAATCAGTTGATGCCCTGTTCGATAATGGTCGACGCGGCAGAGCAATTACTGGACCCAACAAGCGTCCGCTCAAGTCGCTCTCCGATATGCTTAAGGGTAAGGGTGGTCGTTTCCGTCAGAATCTGCTGGGTAAACGTGTCGACTATTCTGGCCGTTCGGTTATCGTTGTCGGACCAGAGCTGAAACTTCACCAGTGTGGTCTGCCGAAGAAAATGGCCCTCGAACTGTTCAAACCGTTTATTTATAACAAACTTGAAGAATATGGTTATTGCACGACAATCAAAAGTGCCAAGAAGCTGGTCGAACGTGAACGACCGGAAGTTTGGGACGTCCTTGAAGAAGTGATCAAGGAGCATCCCGTGATGCTGAACCGTGCCCCGACCCTGCACCGTCTTGGTGTTCAGGCTTTTGAGCCGGTTCTTATCGAAGGCAAGGCTATTCAACTTCACCCCTTGGTCTGTACGGCATTCAATGCCGACTTTGACGGTGACCAGATGGCGGTCCATCTGCCTCTCTCGGTCGAAAGCCAAATTGAGACTCGTGTCTTGATGATGTCGACCAATAACATCCTGTCGCCGGCCCATGGCAAGCCGATTATCGTACCGTCTCAGGATATGGTTCTGGGTCTTTACTACATGACTCGTGAGCGGATCTTCTCGCAGGGCGAAAATAGTATTTTTTCTTCGCCGGAAGAAGTCCGAATGGCCTACGACGCAGAAGAAGTTGCTCTGCAGGCCAAGATCAAGGTTCGCATTGTGCCCGCCGTTGGCCAGGAACAGGAAATTGTTGAAACGACTGTTGGACGGGTTCTCCTTCGTGAAGTCGTTCCTGAATCCATCCCCTTCTCCTATATCAACCTGGTTATGAACAAGAAGCAGGTCGGTGAGCTGATTGATGTCTGCTTCCGTCTTGCTGGCAGCAAGGAAACTGTTATCCTGGCCGACAGGCTCAAGGAGACCGGCTTCCGCTTCTCATCTATCGCGGGCATCTCCATCTGCCTCGACAACATGGTGATCCCCGAATCAAAAGAAGCTTTTATCTCGGCTGCGGTCGAAGAGGTCAAGGAGATCCATGGGCAGTATACCGAGGGTCTGATTACTGACGGTGAACGTTACAATAAGGTCATCGACATCTGGGCGAAGTGTACTGAGGACATCGCTCAGACAATGCTCTCCAAGCTGGCTGTCGAGACAATTATTTCGCCAACCGGGGAGAAGGTCAAAGTCCCTTCCTTTAACCCGATCCACATGATGGCTGATTCAGGCGCTCGCGGAAGTCACCAGCAGATTCGTCAGTTAGCTGGTATGCGTGGTCTGATGGCCAAGCCGGATGGTTCAATTATCGAGACGCCAATCACAGCCAACTTCCGCGAAGGCCTCACCGTCTTGCAGTACTTTATCTCGACTCATGGCGCCCGTAAAGGTCTGGCTGATACCGCGCTCAAGACCGCCAACTCAGGATACCTTACCAGACGCCTGGTCGATGTTGCTCAGGATGCAATCATCATGGAAGAGGATTGCGGTACTCTGGATGGCATCAATATCAGTTCCCTGATCGAAGGTGGCGAGGTCATCGAGCCGCTTGGTGATCGAATCCTGGGGCGCACCGCTCTGGAGGATATTGTCGATCCGGTCACAGATGAAGTCCTCGTCGAGGCCAATCTGGAAATTGATGAGGCTCTGGTTCAGAAAATCGAAGATGCAGGTATCGAAAAAATTAAAATACGTTCGGTTCTGACTTGTCAAAGTCAACGCGGTATCTGTGCGTCCTGTTATGGTCGTGACCTGGCCCGCGGACACGTCGTTAATCTAGGTGAGGCGGTCGGCGTTATAGCCGCCCAGTCAATTGGTGAGCCTGGAACTCAGCTTACCATGCGGACCTTCCACATCGGAGGCACTGCTTCGCGCCAGGCGGAACAGACGGCACTTGAAGCGCGCTCCGAAGGTACACTCAAGTTCATTAATCTGACAACGGCCAGGAATAGTGCCTCCGCGTTGATAGTCATGAACCGTAACGCCGAAGTTGCGGTGGTGGATGAAACGGGCCGTGAGCGCGAGCGATATGGCGTCGTTTATGGTGCCCGCTTGATGATCTGTGAGGGCGATGTCGTCACCAAGGGGATGGTCATCGCGGAATGGGATCCCTTCACCATGCCGATTCTTGCCGAAGCTTCCGGAAAGGTTCGTTTCGGTGACCTGATCGAAGGCATTACTGTTGAAGAGCAGGTCGACGACGTGACGGGTCTGTCACGCAAGGTTATCATTGAAACCAAGGCTGCCGACAAACGTCCGCGTGTTTCGGTAAAAGATGATGGCAACAAGACTGCCCAGCGTTGCATGATGCCCGTTGGTGCCAACATCCTGGTTCACGAAGACGATATGGTCAGCGCCGGTGACGTATTGGCCAAGATCCCGCGTGAAACCACAAAAACCAAGGACATCACAGGTGGTCTGCCGCGAGTCGCCGAGCTTTTCGAGGCCCGCAAACCGAAAGAGTTTGCAGTCATCACCGAGATTGACGGTGTGGTTGCCTTCGGTAAAGACTCCAAAGGCAAGCGTAAGGTGGTGGTCACTCCGGAAATCGGTGAGCCCAAGGAATATCTGATTCCCAAAGGGAAGCACATCAGCGTTCATGAAGGAGATTTTGTGCGTGCCGGTGAGCCCCTCATGGATGGATCCAGTAACCCTCATGATATTCTGCGTGTTCTTGGTGAGAAGGAATTGGCCAAATACCTGGTCGATGAAGTTCAGGAGGTCTACCGCCTGCAGGGTGTCAAGATCAACGATAAACATATTGAAGTTATTGTTCGCCAGATGCTACGTCGCGTCAAAATCAAGGATGTTGGCGAAACCCGCTTCCTTGCCGATGATTCGGTAGAACGCTCTCATTTCGATGCCGAGAACCAGAGAGTTTTGGCTGAGGGTGGCACTCCAGCTGTTGGTGAGCCCCTTATGCTTGGTATCACCAAGGCATCGCTGTCGACCGAATCATTTATCTCGGCGGCATCGTTTCAGGAAACCACCAAGGTTCTCACGCAGGCAGCGATGGAGGGCAAGGTTGATTACCTGCGAGGTCTCAAGGAAAACGTTATCATGGGTCGCCTGATTCCCGCTGGAACCGGGGTCGCTAAGTACCGTAGCGCAAACCTCCTGATCGAGGAACCTGAGGAACGATTGCCGGTGGTCGAAGAGATCGATGACGACACTGAAGATTATTCTGACGAACTGGTCGAAATGGTAGGAGCCATTCCTGCAAAAGAGATCGAAGATGTTGATTTTGATTAGTTTTTTGGATTTTTTGAAAAAATAGAAGTACGCAACAAAAAGGCTTGACAGGGACGACCCGCTTTGATAAATTCAGCGGGTTTTCTCCTCTGAGAAAACCTGTTCTTTTAACGTCATGAATACGCAAAATCGGGAGTGATTCGATGCCGACGATCAACCAGTTGATCCGTATGGGTCGTGAGAAAAAGCAAGACAAGACTACAACGCCAGCGCTGAAGGGTAATCCTCAGAAGCGCGGAGTCTGTACTCGTGTGTATACCACGACCCCGAAGAAGCCTAACTCTGCACTTCGTAAGGTTGCCCGTGTTCGTCTCACCAGTGGGATGGTTGTTACTTCCTATATTCCTGGTGTCGGCCACAATCTTCAGGAACACTCAGTGGTTCTGGTGCGTGGTGGCCGAGTAAAGGACCTTCCTGGTGTTCGTTATACGATCATCCGGGGAACCCTTGACCTGGCGGGTGTTAAAGACCGTAAGAAGTCACGCTCCAAGTACGGTGCCAAGCGGCCCAAGTAATTGAAAGACACGAAGAGGACGTTATGCCGAGAAGAAGAGAAGTAGCTAAGCGGGTTATCCTGCCTGATCCAAAATACCACGATCGATTGGTGGCGAAATTTGTTAACAGCCTGATGCTTGATGGTAAAAAGAGCACCGCCGAAAATATTGTTTATGGTGCCTTTGATCTCATCAAGGAACGAACTGGTGGCGAGCCTGTTGAAGTGTTTAAAAAGGCTCTAGAGAACATCCGCCCTACTGTTGAGGTCAAGTCTCGGCGTGTCGGTGGGTCCACTTATCAGGTTCCGGTTGAGGTACGTGCTGAGCGGCGGAACGCTCTGGCAATGCGCTGGCTTGTCAATTATGCACGCGGCCGCAGCGAAAAGACCATGCGGGAGCGTCTTGCCGCAGAGTTTATGGATGCAGCCGGCAACCGTGGCGCCGCAGTCAAGAAGCGTGAAGATACACATCGTATGGCCGAAGCTAACAAAGCCTTCGCTCATTATCGCTGGTAAGGCGGAGGACGTACTGCTGTGGCTCGCAAAGTAGCACTTGAAAATACTCGTAATATTGGCATTATGGCCCATATTGATGCTGGTAAAACGACCACAACCGAGCGTATTCTTTATTACACTGGCGTTTCTCACAAGATCGGTGAAGTTCATGATGGCGCTGCCACCATGGACTGGATGGAGCAGGAGCAGGAGCGTGGCATTACTATCACGTCCGCTGCGACCACTTGCTTCTGGAAGGATCACCGCGTCAACATTATTGATACCCCCGGTCACGTAGATTTCACTATTGAAGTAGAGCGTTCCCTCCGCGTCCTTGACGGATCCGTTGCTGTTTTCTGTTCGGTGGGTGGCGTTGAGCCCCAGTCTGAAACTGTCTGGCGTCAAGCTGACAAATACGGTGTTCCCAGGATAGCGTTTATTAACAAGATGGATCGCATCGGTGCGGATTTTGGTCGCGGTGTTGCGATGATGCGTGATCGCCTTGGTGCCAATCCTGTGCCTCTTCAGTTGCCGATCGGGCATGAAGACCTCTTCCGTGGTGTTATTGATCTCGTTGAGATGCAGGCCGTTGTCTGGGATAATGAGTCGCTTGGCGCACATTACGAAATTACGGAAATCCCCGCAGACCTGTTGGATAACGCAGAAGCCGCCCGCGAGTTCATGTTGGAGGAAGTTAGCTCTCATGATGATGAGCTGATGGAGAAATACCTCGCTGGCGAGGAGTTGAGTGTCAAAGAGATAAAGGCCGCTATTCGTCGTGCCACCACAGATTTGAAGATCAATCCTGTTTTCTGTGGCTCTGCATTTAAGAACAAAGGTGTTCAGACTCTTCTGGATGCGGTTATTGATTACATGCCATCCCCATTGGATGTTCCTGCAATCAAGGGTATTCATCCCGACACCAAGGAAGAAATGACCCGCCCAGCTAATGACAAGGGACCCTTCTCTGCCTTGGCGTTCAAGGTTATGACCGACCCTTTCGTCGGTCAGTTGACTTTCTTCCGGGTTTATTCCGGCGTTGCCGAAACTGGCGCCCATGTCCTGAACTCTACCAAGGGCAAAAAAGAGCGTTTCGGTCGTCTCCTTAAGATGCATGCGAACAAGCGTGAAGAAATCAAACAGGTTTATTCAGGTGATATTGCGGCGGCTGTGGGCTTGAAGCACACGACGACCGGTGACACACTCTGCGATGACAAGGAAGTTTGCCTCCTTGAGGCAATGGAGTTCCCTGAGCCAGTCATTCATATTGCGATTGAACCGAAAACCAAGAGTGACCAGCAGAGCATGGGTATGGCACTTGGCAGGCTGGTTCAAGAAGATCCCTCTTTGCGTGTTCATACTGATCATGAGACGGGTCAGGTGATTATTTCCGGGATGGGTGAGTTGCATCTCGAGATTATCGTTGATCGTATGAAACGTGAATTCAAGGTTGATGCCAATATCGGTGCCCCTCAGGTTGCCTATCGCGAATCCATCACCAAAACTGTTGAAGTACAAGGCAAGTTTGTTCGTCAATCAGGTGGTCGTGGACAGTACGGTGATTGTTGGCTGCGCCTTGAACCCCTCGAGCCTGGTAGCGGTTTCGAGTATGTTGATGCAATCAAGGGTGGAGTAATCCCCAAAGAATATATCCCTTCGGTTGGTGCTGGTGCAGAACAGGCTGCCAAGAATGGTATTTTGGCAGGGTTCCCTCTGGTTGATATTCGGGTCACGTGCTTCGATGGTTCCTACCATGATGTTGACTCGTCTGAGATGGCGTTTAAGATAGCCGGTTCGATGGGGCTCAAGGCAGGAGCAGCCAAGGCTGGCCCGGTTCTTCTCGAACCAATCATGGCCGTCGAGGTTGTTGCCCCCGAGATGTACTTGGGTGAGGTTATGGGTGACCTGAACAGCCGACGTGGCCGCGTTTCTGGTATGGAAACTCGTGGTGGCGCCCAGATTGTAAATGCCCAGGTGCCCCTGTCATGTATGTTTGGCTATTCAACAGACCTGCGCAGCTCGACTCAGGGCCGCGCAACGTACACGATGACATTCGACCATTATGATCAAGTTCCCAGGGCGATTGCTGATGAGATTGTCAGCAAAGCCAAGGGTTGATGAACTAAGCTTATTAGCGAAGCGAATATAAGGAGAGACGACGATGGCCAAAGCCAAATATATGCGGACGAAACCGCATGTTAACATCGGAACGATCGGTCACGTTGACCACGGCAAGACGACCCTGACGGCAGGTATCACAAAGGTTCTGTCTACAAAGGGCGGCGCAGTGTTCAAGTCATTCGACCAGATCGATAATGCTCCCGAAGAGCGTGAGCGCGGGATCACGATCGCAACAGCGCATGTTGAGTACGAGACGGCCAATCGTCACTATGCTCACGTTGACTGTCCTGGCCACGCTGACTATGTCAAGAACATGATCACCGGTGCGGCACAGATGGACGGCGCTATTCTGGTGGTTTCTGCAGCCGACGGCCCGATGCCGCAGACCCGCGAGCACATTTTGCTGGCCCGTCAGGTTGGCGTTCCTTTCATGGTGGTGTTTCTGAACAAAGCCGACATGGTCGACGATGAAGAGTTGATGGAACTGGTTGAGCTCGAGATTCGTGAGCTGCTTTCCTCCTATGATTTTCCCGGTGACGATATCCCGATCATCCCCGGCAGTGCCCTGAAAGCGCTGGAGTGTGGTTGCGGCAACGATGGCTGCCCCGCCTGCGAGCCGATTTTGGAGCTGATGCGTCAGGTTGATGCCTACATCCCCGAGCCCGAGCGTGCGATTGACCGTCCTTTCCTGATGCCTGTGGAAGATGTCTTTTCGATCTCCGGTCGTGGAACTGTTGCCACCGGTCGTGTTGAGCGCGGTATCATCAAGGTTGGTGAAGATGTTGAAATTGTCGGTATGAAAGCCACGGCCAAGTCTGTCGTGACGGGTGTCGAGATGTTCCGTAAGCTTCTGGACCAGGGTCAGGCTGGCGATAACTGTGGGATTCTGTTGCGCGGCGTCAAGCGTGAAGAGATTGAGCGTGGTCAGGTCCTGGCAAAACCGGGCAGTATTACACCGCACACCAAGTTTAAAGCCGAAGCCTACATTCTGACCAAGGAGGAGGGTGGCCGTCATACACCTTTCTTTAAAGGCTACCGCCCGCAGTTCTACTTTCGCACAACAGACGTGACGGGTATTGTAGAGCTTCCGGAAGGGACTGAGATGGTTATGCCTGGTGACAATATTGGTATCACCGTGGACCTGATCACCCCGATCGCCATGGACAAAGAGTTGCGCTTCGCAATCCGCGAAGGTGGTCGTACAGTCGGCGCCGGTGTCGTCAGCGACATTATCGAGTAAAAAGGACGAGATCATGCAGAACCAGAAGATCCGTATCCGCCTTAAGGCATACGATCACAAGTTGCTCGATCAGGCGGTTAATGAAATTGTTGATACAGCCAAGCGGACAGGTGCCCGTATCGCTGGGCCAATTCCGTTGCCGACAATAATCAACAAATATTGCGTGCTGCGTGGCCCTCATGTTGACAAAAAGAGCCGTGAGCAGTTTGAGATGCGTACACACAAACGCCTGCTTGATATTGTTGAACCAACCCAGCAGACGGTTGATGCGTTGATGAAGTTGGACCTGTCAGCCGGCGTTGATGTTGAGATCAAGCTGTAATAGCGAAGTAAGGGTAAGGTAATGATTCAGGGAATTTTGGGTAAAAAACTGGGCATGACCCAGGTCTTTGTTGCCGATGGTCGCCGGGTTCCTGTGACTGTGGTGGAGGCCGGCCCCTGTACCGTTTTGCAAAAGAAGACGGACTCCTCTGATGGCTATAATGCTCTGCAGCTTGGCTTTTCGGCCAAAAACAGCCATCGGGCTAATAAGCCGATGATGGGGCATTTCAAGAAGGCCGGACGGGGCGCGTTTTCTTGTGTGCGCGAGTTGGTAGCTGATAATGTCGATGATTATCAGGTTGGTGACCAAATAGCCTGTGATTCGATTTTTACGGCTGGCGACATTGTTGACGTTACAGGGACCAGTAAAGGTAAAGGGTTCCAAGGCGTAATCAAACGCTGGGGCTTTTCCGGTGGACGCGCTACACATGGTTCCCACTTCCATCGTGCTCCTGGTTCGATCGGCATGAGTGCTTGGCCGTCACGAGTTCACAAGGCTAAGAAAATGCCCGGCCAGATGGGAAATGTACGTGTCACCCTACAGAATCTTGAAATCGTGGAAGTTCGCTCTGAGCAGAATATTATTTTGATCAAAGGGGCGATTCCTGGACCTAACCAGGGTCTTGTCCTGATCCGTAAATGTATTAAATCTAAATGATTATTACAAGATTGAGTGCCGGAGTCTAGTTATGGCAAAAATTGCTGTATATGATATGAACCGTGAGCAAGTATCTGAGCGGGAGTTGGCTGATGAGGTGTTCAACACTGACGTCAAAGAATATCTGCTGCACGATATGGTTCGCTACCAATTAGCAGCCCGTCGTCAGGGAACTGCCAAAGCCAAGGGCCGCAGCGAAGTTCGTGGTGGTGGTAAGAAACCTTATAAGCAGAAGGGTACCGGCAATGCCCGTCAGGGCACTCCGACCGCACCGAACCATGTTGGTGGCGGCGTTGTCTTCGGCCCCACTCCGCGCGATTATAGTTTTAAGTTGAATCGCAAGGTCAAACAGTCAGCACTTCGTAGCGCATTGTCGGCTAGATACAAGAACGCTTGTGTGACTGTTTTTAATGCATTGGAGCTTGATAAGATCAGCACCAAGCAGTTCGCTGAAGTCCTTGACCGTTTTGATCTAAAAAAAGCGCTGATCGTGGTCGATGGTGGAAATACGAACCTTGAACTTTCTGCACGCAATCTTCCTTTTGTCAAAGTGCTGCGTGTCGAAGGGGTCAATGTCTACGACATCCTGAAATACCCTAACTTGGTCATGACTGAAGCTGCAGTCGACCAGATTGAAGGAGTCCTGACAAAATGAAACCTTTACATCAGATTATCAGAAAACCACTGATCACTGAAAAATCAAACCTGTTGAAAGAATCTGACAAAGTGGTAGCTTTTGAGGTCGCAATGAGTAGCAACAAGATTGAAATAAAACAGGCTGTAGAACGTGCTTTTAACGTTAAAGTGCAAGATGTTCGCACCTTGATTGTTGCTGGCAAAGTCAAACGCTCTGGTCGCAGTTTTGGCAAGCGCTCTAATACCAAAAAAGCGTATGTGACCCTGGCAGAAGGCACCATTGATTTTTTTGGTGTTTAGTAAGATTGATATCCATCTGACGGAGTAGTAATAATGGGGATCAAAAAGTTTAAACCGACATCACCGGGTCGCCGCCACATGACTGCCTCTACCTTTGAGGAGATCACGGCATCAAGCCCTGAAAAGTCACTTTTGGCGCCTTTGACAAAATCCGGTGGCCGCAACAACACTGGTCGTATCACTAAGAGGCACACCGGTGGTGGTCACAAACGCAAATACCGGATGATTGATTTTAAGCGTGACAAGCGTGAAATTTCAGCCAAGGTTGCGACGATCGAATACGATCCGAATCGCTCTGCGCGGATTGCTTTGTTGCATTATGCGGATGGTGAGAAGCGTTATATCATTGCGCCCGTCGGTCTGAAAGTTGGCGATGTTATAGTCGCCAGTGAGACGGCTGATATCGTCCCGGGAAATGCACTGACCATTCGCTCTATTCCTCTGGGCACCTGGGTTCATAATGTAGAGCTTAAGGTTGGCAAAGGTGGCCAGTTGGCGCGCAGTGCCGGTACTTATGCCATGATAGCTGCAAAAGATGGCAAGTACGCTCAGTTGCGGTTGCCTTCCGGCGAAGTGCGTTTGGTTCTTCAAGGTTGCTGTGCCACCATTGGGCAGGTCGGGAATACGGACCATGAGAATGTCAAGATTGGTAAAGCTGGTCGTAATCGCTGGCTCGGCAAGCGCCCCCAGTCTCGAGGTGTTGCCATGAACCCGGTCGATCATCCACATGGTGGTGGTGAAGGTAAGAGCTCGGGGGGTCGTCACCCTGTAACCCCTTGGGGTGTTCCAACCAAGGGTTACAAGACGCGCTCAAACAAGCGGACGGATCGCTTCATTGTCCGTCGTCGGACCAAGTAAAGAGAATTAGGAGACGACTGTGGCGAGATCAATTAAGAAGGGCCCTTATATCGAAGAGAGCCTGATGCGCAAAGTTGGAAGTGTTGGTGATAGTGGTGCCCATAAAGTGATCAAGACTTGGTCGCGGCGCTCCACGATTTTGCCTGATTTTGTCGGAATGACGTTTGCTGTGCACAATGGGAGAAAGTTTATTCCGGTATTTGTGTCCGAAAATATGGTCGGCCATAAATTCGGTGAATTCTCTCCGACCAGGACTTATTATGGTCACGGCTCGGACAGAAAAAAGAAGAAGTAATCATTAGCTGAAGGAGTACCCGCACATGGAAGCTAGTGCGAAACTGAAATTTGCGCGCTTGTCACCTCGAAAGACCCGTCTTGTTGCGGATATGGTTCGCGGCAAGGCAGTACAGGAAGCTCTCAATATCCTGAAGTTTTCGCCCCAGCGTCCGGCGGATATCGTTGCCAAACTGGTACGCTCTGCCGTTGCCAACGCTGAGCAGAAGGGTGTTTCTGACGTTGATCGGTTGTTTGTAAAGGCGCTGTTTGTTGACCAGGGACCCGTTCTGAAACGCTTTATGCCGCGTGCTCAAGGTCGGGCAACAAAAATTCGTAAACCAACCAGCCACATAACGGTCGTTCTGGACGAGAAGTAGCCACCTAAGGAGGTTTAGTTTTGGGTCAGAAAGTTCATCCAATAGGATTTCGCTTAGGCGTAATCCGCACCTGGGAATCCAACTGGTACGCTGAGAAAGAGTATTCTAAGCTGCTTCATGAGGACATCAAGTTGCGGAATTACTTAAAAGAGCGTCTGCATCATGCTGGTATCTCTAAAGTTGAGATTGAGCGTGCTGCCGGCAAGGCAAAGATTAATATCTTTGCGGCTCGTCCTGGTATCATCATCGGTAAAAAGGGTTCCGAGGTTGAAGCACTGAAAAAGGAACTGGCCAAACTGACTGATAAAGAAGTTTTTATCAATATTCAGGAGGTCCGCAAGCCTGAAGTTGATGCTCAACTGGTTGCTGAGAGTATTGCCCTGCAGTTGGTGCGTCGTGTTGCTTTTCGCCGCGCCATGAAGAAAGCAGTCAACCAGTCAATGAAGTTTGGTGCCCAGGGGATCAAGATAGAATGTTCCGGTCGACTTGGTGGCGCCGAGATGAGTCGTCGTGAATGGTATCGTGAGGGACGAGTCCCTCTGCACACTCTTCGTGCCGACATTGATTACGGGTTTGCCGAAGCCAAAACAACCTATGGCATCATCGGCGTAAAGGTTCTTATTTTCAAGGGCGAGATCCTTGGTAATAAGGATCCGCAGCATAAGTAACAAATCAGGAGTTTATTTGTCATGTTGATGCCTAAAAAGGTTAAGCATAGAAAGCAGTTCAAGGGTCGCATGAAGGGCGCAGCTCGTGGTGGCACAGAGCTGAACTTCGGAGATTATGGTCTTCAGGCTGTAGAATGTGGTTGGCTCTCTGCGCGACAGATTGAAGCTGCTCGTCGTGCCATGACTCGTTATGTCAAGCGTGGTGGGCAGATATGGGTGCGGGCGTTTCCTGACAAGTCCTTGACCCGTAAGCCTGCCGAGACACGTATGGGTAAAGGCAAAGGCTCCCCGGATAGCTGGGTCTGCGTAGTTCGCCCGGGAATGATGCTGTATGAAATGCAGGGTGTTTCTGAGGATGAGGCGCGTGAAGCATTTCGCCTTGCCGCCCATAAATTATCGATGAACACCAAGATCGTGGTTCGTGAGGAGGCCGGTCATGAAGCCTGAAGAACTGCGTAACAAGACAGTTGAAGAACTTAACGCGGCGCTTGCAGATTTGAATCAGGAGATGTTTAATCTCAAGTTTCAACTGCATACCGGACATCTGGAAAACACCTCGCGCATCCTCCATGTGCGCAGGGAAATTGCCAGGATCAAAACTGTACTTCAGGACAAGTGCAGCTAATCGGATCGAATGAGGACGGCAATGACGAAAGAGCGTGGTAACAGAAAAGAGCGGATCGGGATCGTTGTGAGCGACAAAATGGACAAGACCGTGGTTGTTAAAGTCCATAACATCGTCAAGCACCCGACATATAAGAAATACATTAAGCGTCACGTTACCTACAAGGCACACGATGAAGAGAACAAGTGTGCTGCTGGTGACAAGGTGCTGATTGTTGAGACACGGCCATTATCGAAAGATAAACGGTGGCGTGTTAGTCAAATTATCGGAAAACACGTCGGCGTTTAGGAGATACTGGCCATGATTCAGATGCAGACAACACTTTCTGTTGCAGATAATTCCGGTGCCCGGAAACTCTGTTGCATTAAAGTCCTTGGCGGGTCGAAGCGCAAGTATGCAGGTATCGGTGACATCATCGTCTGCTCAGTTAAAGAGGCGATGCCCAATTCTAAGGTCAAGAAAGGGGACGTCGTTCGAGCCGTTATTGTGCGCACCGCAAAAGAGGTGAACCGTCCAGACGGTTCGTACATTCGTTTTGACAGCAATTCAGCGGTGGTTGTGTCCGCTGCCGGGGAACCGGTAGGTACTCGTATCTTCGGGCCTGTAGCCCGTGAACTGCGTGCTAAGCGGTTTATGAAAATTGTTTCGCTGGCCCCTGAGGTCCTTTAAGCGCTGGGAGAAATAAAGCCATGGCAGTCGAAAAACTCCATGTTAAAAAAGACGACTTGGTAATGATTGTTGCTGGTAAAGATAAAGGCAAAACAGGTAAGATTTTACGTGTCCAGCCTGAAAAAAGCCGGGTTGTGGTGGAAAATATCAACCTGATCAAGCGTCACACCCGCCCCTCCCGCTCAAGTGCGGAAGGGGGGATTATTGAAAAAGAAGCACCGCTGGCTATTTCCAACGTCCAACTGCTGTGTCAGGGTTGCAATAAACCTGCCCGCACCGGCATCCGGACTCTTGAAGATGGCAGCAAGGTTCGATTCTGTAAAAAATGCAACGAGATTGTGAATAATTAACGGAGTTTTTCATGGCAAGACTCAAAGAATTATATCAAACAGAACTGGTTCCCAAGCTAATAAAAGAACTGGAGCTGAGGAATGTGATGGAAGTTCCTCGCATCGTAAAAGTCGTCATTAATATGGGGCTTGGCGAAGCGATTCAGAATGTCAAGATTCTTGAATCGGCCGTTGAGGAAATGTCGCGCATTACCGGCCAAAAGGCTGTTATTACACGTGCCAAGAAATCGATCGCACAGTTCAAATTGCGCGAGGATATGCCAATTGGTGTCATGGTTACGCTTCGTCGCGACCGCGCTTATGAATTTCTGGATCGATTGATCAATGTCGCTTTACCGCGTGTCAGGGACTTCAAGGGTGTTTCAGCCAAGGCGTTTGACGGTCGTGGTAATTACACCTTGGGGATTCGCGAACAGTTGATCTTCCCGGAGATTGATATCGAAAAAATCGATAAGATCAAGGGCATGAATGTGACGGTTGTCACTTCAGCACGTACTGACGAAGAAGGCCGTGCCCTGCTTGCCGAAATGGGGATGCCATTTCGGAAACAGAATGTAGCGGCATAGCGGAGGAAACTCGTGGCAAAAAAATCATTGCGCAACAAGGCCGCAGGGCCTCAGAAGTTTAATGTGAGAGTGTATAACCGTTGTCCGCTCTGTGGTCGGCCACGAGCGTACTATCGTAAATTTGATATGTGCAGAATATGTCTGCGCAAGCTGGCGTCCGAAGGTAAACTCCCAGGCGTAATCAAGTCCAGCTGGTAATCGGATAATTTAAGGAGCAGTACCCATGGCTATGACGGATCCGATCGCGGATTTGCTAACTCGCATCCGCAATGCAGGTATGGCGCAGCACCCACAGGTGGACGTTCCTTCGTCGAACGTGAAGGTTGCCATTGCCGAAGTTTTGAAAGAACTTGGCTTTATCAAAAATTTCAAAGTAATCAATGACGACTTGCAGGGGATGTTGCGCATCTACTTGAAATACGATGAACAGAACAACGCCGTAATTCACGAAATTACCCGTGTGTCCAAGCCTGGGCGTCGCGTTTACGTCGGACAAGAAGCAATCCCCCGCATCAAGAATGGTTTGGGTGCTGCGATTCTATCGACATCCAAGGGTGTTATGGATGACGTGTCTGCCCGTGAAGCCAGAATTGGTGGGGAAGTTATCTGTTCTGTCTGGTAATTAATTTGAAACCGCTGTTTTTAAGGAGTCGATAAAGATGTCGCGCATCGGCAAGAAACCTATAAATATCTCTTCAGGAGTCAAGGTCACCGTTGATGCTCAAGTCATCAAGGTCGAAGGCCCGAAGGGTTGCCTGGTACGAACCATCCATGATCGGATCGAAGTCAAGATGGAAGCTGATCGAGTGACACTGGCTTCTCGTACTGACCAACCCGAAAGTGCTTTACATGGCCTTTCGCGTACTCTGGTCGCAAATATGGTTGATGGTGTAACCAATGGGTTTACCAAGGTTCTGGAAATCAATGGCGTCGGCTATCGCGCCGAGTTAAAAGGTTCGACTTTGAATTTGTCGTTGGGTTACTCGCATCCTATAGAGTATCCATTGCCACAGGGCATTACCGCGGAGGTCGATACAAAAGCCAACCGCATCACCGTCTCCGGCATAGACAAAGAGTTGGTTGGTGCTACGGCTGCCAAGATCCGTTCTTTTCGCGAACCCGAGCCTTACAAGGGCAAGGGAATCAAGTATGCTGAAGAGCGTATCCTGCGTAAAGCGGGCAAAACAGGTAAGAAGTAAGCAGAATAGGATGAGGTGAGAACCGTGAATGTTGCTAAAGAACGGCGGGTTGCCCGCAAGAAGCGTCAAACAAGAGTCCGCAAGAAGGTTACCGGAAGCGTAGAGCGTCCACGCTTGTGTGTATTCCGTAGTTCAAAACATATTTATGCCCAGATTGTCGAAGATATCAGCGGAGTGACTCTGGTGGCTGCTTCGACGATATCGAAAGGGATAGATGACAGCGTCAAGTACAGCGGCAATGTCGAGGCGGCCAAGGTGGTCGGCAAGCAAATAGCTGAAAGGGCACTGGCAAAGGACATTAAACAGGTAGTTTTCGACCGCAACGGCTTTTTATATCACGGCCGTGTCAAGGCTCTTGCCGATGCGGCTCGCGAAGCTGGTTTGACTTTCTGAGCAGCAAAGGAGAAGAACGTTGCAACGCGTCGACAATAACGAAACAAATTTAATAGATCGTATTATCCACATTAATCGTACTGCGAAAGTTGTTAAGGGTGGGCGTCGATTCAGCTTTTCTGCCCTGGTTGTTGTAGGCGACGGTAGTGGTAAAGTCGGATATGGTCTTGGCAAGGCCAAAGAGGTCCCCGAGGCAATTCGTAAAGGGGTCGAAAAGGCCAAGAAGAGCATGATATCCGTCCCTATTCAAGGAACCACGATCCCTTACGATGTGATTGGTAAATTTGGTGCTGGCAAGGTTTTGTTGCTGCCTGCTTCTGAAGGTACAGGTGTTATTGCTGGTGGAGCGGCACGTGCGATTCTCGAAGTTGCAGGTATCAGTGACATCCTCTCCAAATGTCTTGGTTCTACCAACCCGCACAATGTTGTCAAGGCGACCATCCGAGCATTACAGCAACTGCGAAGCCCTGAAGAGATTCTCGCCAGACGCGGTCTTGGGGCAAACAGATCGGAATCAAAAGACTGAGATGGGAGTGAATAATGGCTGATATCAAGGTAACACTTAAGCGTAGCAGTATCGGACGCAATAAATATTTTTCCAAGGTGCTCAACGGGCTCGGTCTGCGTCGACTGCATCAGACGGTTACTCTGCAGGATACACCCGAAATTCGCGGAATGATCAACAAGGTCAGCCACATGGTTACCGTAGAGGCATAATCAGAAGGATAACACCCATGGATTTAAGTAATCTGCAACCGTCATACGGTTCAACCCATAGTAAAAAACGTATCGGTCGAGGTCATGGCTCTGGCACCGGCAAGACAGCTGGTAAAGGACACAAAGGCCAGAAAGCCCGTTCCGGTGGAAGTGTCAAGCCTGGCTTCGAAGGTGGTCAAATGCCGCTGCAGAGGCGCCTTCCCAAGCGTGGATTCACTCCGCTGAGCAGGAAGGTTTATGTTCTCGTCAATCTCCGTGATTTGGAGTTGTTTGATACAGGCAGCGTCGTGGACCTGGAGACCCTGGGCAAAGCCGGGTTGATTGGCCAGCTTAAAGATGGCGTTAAGATCTTGGGCGATGGCGAATTGTCCAAATCGCTGACAGTCAAGGCTCACAAGTTCAGTAAAGCTGCTCAAGCCAAAATCGAGGCTAACGGCGGCACTGTCGAGGTAATTTAAATTGTTAGCCAGTATACAGAATATTTTCAACATTCCAGAGTTACGTCGCCGTATTCTCTTTACCCTCGGTATGCTAGCGGTCTATCGGGTCGGCTGTCATGTACCGCTTCCCGGCGTCGACAGTGCGGTCCTGGCACAATTCTTTGAAGGAACTCAAGGAACTTTGCTTGGCCTGGTAAGTGCCTTTACCGGTGGCGCACTTGAGCGTATGACGGTTTTTGCTCTCGGTATTATGCCCTACATCAGTGCCTCTATCATTATGCAACTGCTGACAGTTGTCTTTGAGCCGGTCGAGCGTTTGGCCAAAGAGGGCGAGCAAGGGCGCAAAATCATGACCAAGTGGACTCGTTACGGTACGGTCCTCCTCTCAATTGTCCAAGGTGCCGGAATTGCAATTGGTTTGCAGACCATGCGTGGCCCGGCAGGTGAACCTGTCGTTGCTATGCAAGGGGTAGGTTTTGTCGTACTGACCGTTATTACATTGACGGCTGGAACCGCATTTATCATGTGGCTTGGTGAGCAGATTACCGAACGTGGTATTGGCAACGGGATCTCTCTGATAATTTTTGCAGGGATTGTCGCTAACATGCCTTCCGCTTTGGTCAACAGCATCCGTTTGCTGAAGACAGGTGCGATGACTTTTACGGTCCTGCTTCTCATTCTGGCGGTGATGATTGCTGTTATCTGGGCCATTATATTCATGGAGCGTGGGCAACGTCGCGTACCGATTCATTATGCAAAGCGTGTTGTTGGTGCTCGTAACATGGGAGGCCAGAGTAGCCACCTGCCACTCAAGATCAATATGAGTGGTGTTATCCCTCCAATATTCGCCAGCTCAATCATCATGTTCCCCAGTACTGTCGCAAACTTTGTTGACGTGCCCTGGGTACAGACTTTTGCGTCTATGATGACTCCTGCTCATTGGCTGTATAACGTTTTTTATATCGCTTTTATAGTATTCTTCTGTTACTTCTACACGGCTGTCACTTTCAATCCGGTTGATGTTGCAGATAACATAAAACGGCAGGGTGGTTATGTGCCCGGTGTCAGGCCCGGAAAAGCAACGTCAGATTATTTGGATACCGTTCTTGGCCGCTTGACTTTTGCTGGTGCAATTTATATCTCGGCAGTTTGCGTTCTGCCGACACTCTTAATCGGTCAGTTTAATGTGCCCTTCTTCTTTGGTGGGACGTCACTTCTGATTGTTGTAGGTGTCGGTCTGGATACTGCTTCTCAAATAGAAGCTCACTTGATTTCACGCTCCTATGAAGGCTTTATGAAGGGTGTGAATATCAAGAGCCGTCGCGGTTAAGCGAGGCTAGCACCGATGAAGCTGATTCTGCTCGGTCCCCCTGGTGCGGGAAAGGGAACCCAGGCTAAGATGTTGTCGGAAAAGTTTAGGATTCCGCAGATCTCAACTGGTGATATCCTCCGCGCTGCTGTCAATGATGGCACACTTATGGGACAGAGGGCCAAGCGATATATGGATGCTGGTGGGCTTGTTCCAGATGAAGTGGTTGTCGGCATTGTGCGAGATCGTCTTCTGGAAGCAGATTGTAATAACGGTTTTATTCTGGATGGTTTTCCACGAACGGTTGCGCAGGCAGATGCTCTCCAGAGCAGTCTTTTGGAGATGGACAAAGTGTTGGATTGGGTCATCTCCCTTGATGTTGATACTGAGGCCCTGGTAGAACGCTTGACCGGACGTCGTACATGCAAAGAGTGTGGACGTGGCTACCACGTCAAGTTTGATCCCTCTCAAGAGGCAGGAATTTGCAGTGATTGCGGCGGGCTGCTGTTTCAGAGAGACGACGACCGTGAAGAGACGATTCGCAAACGACTGCAAGTCTACGCAGATCAGACCTCGCCATTGATTGCTTACTATCAGAAGGCTGGTGTGCTGATGGAACTCGATGGGATGCAGCCGATTCCTCTGGTTCAGGAAAAGATGTTATCGCTGTTGCAGGATAGCTAGCGTGATTATTTTAAAGAGCCCTGCAGAACTTGATATCATGCGGGCTGCAGGACGGATCGTTGCGGAAACGCTAGCCCTGCTTGAAAGCCGAATAGCTCCTGGTATCACAACCGCAGAGTTGGATCGTCTGGCTGAACAAGAGTGTAAGCGTCACGGAGGAAAGCCAGCATTTAAAGGATATGGTGGCTTCCCATATGCCATTTGTTCTTCACCGAATGACCGGGTTGTACATGGTTTTGCTGACAACACACCTTTGCAGGATGGTGACATTCTGAGTATAGATTTCGGTGTCCTCTATAAAGGCTTTTACGGTGATTCAGCAATAACTGTTGCCGTCGGCAAGTTGGATGATGAGACGCAACGACTGGTTAACGCGACACGTGAGTCACTAGAGCGAGCCATAGAAAAAACGGTGCCAAACGGCAGATTATCTGATATCTCACATGCCGTTCAGTCCTGGGTGGAGACAAAAGGTTTCAGTGTTGTCAGAGAATTTGTCGGGCATGGTATTGGTCGCAGCTTGCATGAAGCCCCGCAGATACCAAATTACGGGCAGGCGGGTCAGGGCCCTCGACTAAAAACTGGGATGACGCTGGCGATTGAGCCAATGATTAATGCTGGTGTTCCCGGAGTGAAGATACTGGAAGATGGTTGGACTGCAGTCACCAAGGATGGTAAGCGTTCTGCCCATTTCGAACATACGGTCGCCGTTACTGACAACGGCCCGGAAATCTTGACTCGATTATAATGATTAAGGCTGTTTTCGTCAGATCGTTAAAGTCACGGTTTAAAAGGAAGAGATATGAAAGTCCGCGCATCAGTTAAAACAATATGTGATAAGTGTAAAATAGTTAAGCGCAAAGGTGTTCTCAGGGTTATTTGTGAGAACCCCAAACATAAACAAAGACAAGGTTAAGTATTTTAGGAGGATCCGACATTGGCTCGTATCGCTGGTATCGATTTACCCAGAAACAAACGGATTGAAGTTGCCCTGACCTATATTTATGGTATCGGGCGCTCCATGTCTCAGGTAATTTTGAACAAAGCAGGTGTTGATTTCAATACCCGTTCAGACAATTTGACCGAGGAAGAAGTGGCCAATATCCGAAAGGTTATTGACAGTGAATGCAAGGTAGAGGGTGACATGCGTCGTGAAGTGACAATGAACATCAAGCGACTGATGGACCTAGGTTGTTATCGTGGCCTGCGACATCGTAGAGGGTTGCCGGTGCGTGGACAGAAAACCAAGACGAATGCCAGAACTCGTAAGGGTCCGCGCAAGACTGTCGCTGGTAAGAAGAAGTAACAGGAGGAACCATGGCCAAGCCTGGTAAACGTGTACGCAAAAAAGTAGAGAAGAAGAATATTCCGAATGGGATTGCTCACATTCAGGCGACTTTCAACAATACGATCGTTACGATCACTGATGTGACAGGAAATGTGATTTCTTGGTGCACTTCCGGGTCCAAAGGTTTCAAGGGGAGCCGTAAGAGTACTCCCTTTGCCGCTCAAATGGCTGCCGAAGATGCAGCGAAAAAAGCACAGGAACATGGCCTGCGCAGCATCGAGGTATGGGTTAAGGGTCCCGGTTCTGGTCGTGAGTCCGCGCTACGGGCACTGCAGTCTGTAGGCCTGACCATAACCATGATCAAGGATGTTACTCCGATACCACATAATGGTTGCCGTCCGCCCAAGCGTAGAAGAGTTTAACCCGATATTAAGGAGGACGAACGTTGGCTAGACACACTGGACCCGTTTGCCGTATGTGCCGGCGGGAAAATATGAAGTTGTTTCTTAAGGGTGATCGTTGTTACACCGATAAATGTGCCCTGGAACGTCGCAATTATGCTCCCGGCCAACATGGTCAGGGTCGTATCAAAGTATCTGATTACGGCACGCAGTTGCGTGAGAAACAAAGAGTCAAGCGGACCTATGGTCTGCTTGAGAAGCAGTTCCGCGCCTACTTTAAGAAGGCCGATCGCATGAAGGGTGTGACTGGTGAGAATTTGTTGGTTCTCCTTGAGCGCAGGCTAGACAGTATGGCCTATCGGATGGGTTTTGCCACTTCACACAACGAAGCTCGTCAACTGGTTCGCCACAATCATTTTGTGGTTAATGGTCGGAAAGTAAATATTCCGTCTTATCTCGTGCGTCCTGGTGATGTTGTGGAACTGCGTGAGAAGAGCCGCAAGATAGCCCGTGTCAATGAAGCTCTTGACGGCGTAATGCGCCGTGGTATTCCGTCATGGGTTGAACTGACCCGCGAAGCTTTCCAAGGTTCTGTTAAAACTTTGCCGGTGCGCGCTGAAATGACGACTCCAAGCTTCCAAGAGCATCTGATCGTCGAACTTTACTCGAAGTAATCGCCAGAGTTTTCTTGGCGATTCTGAACTTCATAAAGTAACCTAAAAATGGAGAACTCGCATGTTTAAAAACTGGAGAGAACTGATCAAACCCAAGCGTCTCCAGGTTGATGCCGACTCGCTGACTGCCACGTATGGCAAGTTTACGGCGGAACCGTTCGAACGAGGTTTCGGTACAACCATGGGTAATTCTCTGCGCCGGGTACTCCTCTCCTCGTTGCAGGGGGCTGCAATCACTTCAATTCGTATTAAGGGTGTTTTGCATGAATTTTCCACGATACCTGGTGTGACAGAGGATGTTACTGATATCATTCTTAACCTGAAGGGCGTGCTGATTAAACTGCATGGTTATGAAACTCGTAATGTTCGTATTGTTAAGAAAGGTGCAGGTGTCATTACCGCAGGCGATATCGTCACCGATTCCAACGTTGAGATTCTGAACCCTGAGCACCACATTGCCAGATGTGGCAAGGAAACGGATGTTGAGATAGACATAATCGTTGCTATGGGCAAAGGTTATGGTCCTGCTGAACGCAATCGGGATGAAAAGGCTCCTGTTGGTACAATTCCAATTGACGCTCTTTTCTCGCCGATCAAGAAAGTGAATTTCACTGTAAACAATGCCCGTGTCGGTCAGGTGACTGATTATGACAAGCTGGTTTTGGAAATCCACACGAATGGAAGCGTCAAGCCTGAAGATGCGCTGGCCTATGCCGCCAAGATCATCAAGGAACAAGCCCAGTTATTCATTAACTTTGATGAAGCTCTCGAACCTGAGCTTTCTGATGAAACCGAAGGGACCAAACATCCCATCAACGAGAGCCTCTATCGTCGTGTTGATGAGCTTGAGTTGTCAGTGCGAAGTGCAAACTGCCTGAAGAATGCAAATATCCGTTTGATCGGTGAACTCGTGCAGAAGTCCGAGGCGGAAATGTTGAAAACACAGAATTTCGGTCGCAAGTCACTTAACGAAATCAAAGATATTCTCTCCGAAATGGGCCTGACTCTTGGCTTGTCCCTCGATGGGTTTCCAGACCCTGAATATTTGAAGATGATCGAAAAGAGCGAAGAAGAACTCTAGGGCATTGCCCCTGCCGGAATATTGTCTAGAGAAAGGACCTGATATCGATGCGCCATAGAAAATCCGGTAAGCGGCTGGGCCGTAACACCAGTCACCGTACAGCCATGATGCGTAACATGGTGACCTCATTTTTTGAAAGTGAAAAAATCACGACAACGGATGCTCGTGCCAAAGAATTGCGCAAAATGGCCGAGAAACTGATTACCCTGGCAAGACGTGGAGACCTTCATTCCCGCCGTCTTGCATTACAGGTGGTGCGTGACAACAAAACAGTTTCTAAACTGTTTGAAACGATTGCCCCGCGCTTCCTTAATCGACCTGGCGGTTATACAAGAATTATTAAACTGGGCCATCGTGCCGGTGATAATGCTTCACTCTCAATGATTGAACTTGTTGAAGAGGAGCTCGTCGTCAAGCCGAAGAAGAAAAAAGCCCCTGTAAACGAAGTGACCAAGCCAGCTGTGCCTAAAAATGTTGAAAATATTCCTGTTGAGGAAGAAAGTTCCTAGAGGCAAGTTTTCTAAAGTTCAAGTTTTTCAAACAAGGGGCGGGAGTTAATATCCCGCCCCTTGTTTGTCCTGATGACGACCTCGCTTGATCAGCCCGAGTAACTTGATCAGCCCAAGTAATTAGCTATAAACGTGCCCTGTTTCACTATTCTTAAGCAGCTTCTCCTGTTATTTCGGACGAGGCTGTTGCTTGCCATTTCTCAGCCTTCGTGCTAACTTATCGCGCTTAATCCTATAAGGAAATGGCATGTACTCCCCATCTCTTGAAGAGTTTAAAAATCTAACCCGCCAAGGGAACTTAATTCCAGTCTATCGTGAAATTCTCGCAGATATGGAAACCCCTGTTTCTGCCTTTTGCAAGATCGATGACTACAAAAGTGCCTTCCTGCTGGAAAGTATTGCTGGTGGTGAGAAGTGGGCACGCTATTCTTTTCTGGGAGTTGGTTCAGGTCGTGCGTTCAGATGCCGAGGCGACTATTTCGAGATTCTCGAAAATGGTCTGCCGGTTGAGTCTGGTTCGACGGTGAACCCTCTGCTTGAATTGAAGGAATTCCTTTCTCTCTACCAGCCGGTTGTCCTGCCAGAACTACCACGCTTTTTTGGTGGAGCGGTCGGTTATCTCGGGTATGACATGGTTCGCCACATCGAGGAACTTCCGGTGCTCAACGATGCAGAGATTGGCACCTATGACAGCTGGTTTCAGATTACAGAAACACTGTTGATCTTTGATAATATGCAGCAGAAGATCAAGGTTCTCAGTAATGTTCATTTGCGTGAAGGTATCGATCCTGATCTTTTGTACGATGAGGCAGTTAAGCGTGTTGACGCAATGGTTACGCTGTTGCGTAAGCCCTTACCTGTTCGATCTGCCAGAACGGGCAAAGCAACGGCAACAGCGTTACAGTCCAACTTCAGCCGTTCCGATTTTGAATCAGCCGTTGAACGCTGCAAGGATTACATCCGTTCCGGCGATGTGATCCAGGTGGTGCTCTCGCAAAGGTTCTCCGGGGATCTTGATGCCGAACCTTTTGATGTTTATCGGGCCTTGCGGACCATCAACCCCTCCCCCTACATGTTTTACCTGCAGTTCAACGAGACCCGCGTCATCGGTTCCTCTCCAGAGGTTCTGGTCCGCAAAGAGGGTGATCACGTCGAGGTGCGACCGATTGCCGGCACCCGACCACGGGGGGTAACACTTGAAGATGACCAGCGCTTTGAAGAAGAGTTGCTGGCCGACCCGAAAGAGCGGGCAGAACATATCATGCTGGTCGATCTCGGCCGCAATGACCTCGGTCGGGTTTGTGTGACGGGTTCCGTACAGATCGACGAGTTGATGGTGGTGGAACGCTACTCACATGTCATGCACATTGTCTCCAACGTGAGCGGTCAGCTGTTGCCGGGCCATGACGCTCTGGATGTCTTCGAGGCAACCTTCCCGGCCGGGACCTTGAGCGGGGCACCGAAGATTCGTGCCATGGAGATTATTGAAGAACTTGAGCCGGTCCGCCGAGAAATCTATGGCGGAGCTGTCGGCTATATTTCTTTTGACGGAAACATGGATCTGGCCATTGTCATCAGGACACTGGTTGCCCATCAGAACCGTGTTTACCTGCAGGCTGGTGCCGGTGTTGTCGCCGATTCAGATCCTGCCTCAGAGTACGAAGAAACCGTCAACAAGGCGATGGGCGTTAAATTAGCCATCGAGCTTGCGCGTCAAGGGTTAGACTGAAATGTTGCTGATGATCGACAACTACGACTCGTTTACCTACAATCTGGTGCAATACCTGCGGGTGCTGGGTGAAGAGGTCGTCGTTTACCGTAATGACAAGATCACGCTGGCCGAGATCGAAAAGCTTGGTCCTGAGCGGTTAGTCGTCTCCCCAGGGCCCTGTACACCCAATGAAGCAGGTATCTCGGTGCCGGTCATCAAGCATTTTGCCGGCCGGTTGCCGATCCTCGGCGTCTGCCTCGGGCACCAGTCCATTGGTCAGGCTTATGGTGGCCGGATTGTTCGCGCCGAGCGATTGATGCACGGCAAGACCAGCCCGATTTTTCACGATGATCGTGAACTCTTTGCCGGTCTGCCAAACCCTTTCGATGCCACACGTTACCACTCTCTTTTGGTTGAGCGCACATCTCTGCCGGAATGCCTGGAAGTGACTGCGTGGACCGAGGAAGGAGAGATCATGGGGATGCGCCATCGGCAGCTGCCTCTCTGGGGGGTTCAATTCCACCCGGAATCGATCCTGACAGTAACCGGCATGGATATGCTTGAAAACTTTTTGGAAATGACGAAGTGAAGCGGCCAACAGCCCGCCGAAGCTCTGCACTATTTTTTAGGGACTAAAATGATCAAGGAAGCGATCGGCAAGCTTGTTCTTCAACAGGACCTCTCCGAGACCGAAATGATTGAAGTGATGAATCAGATTATGGGCGGCGAGGCAACTCCGGCCCAGGTCGGAGCCTTTATAACCGCTCTGCGCATGAAGGGCGAGACCATCGAAGAGATCACCGGTGCGGCCCGGGTCATGCGCGATCATGCTACACCTATCCGGGTGGGTAGAGCTCTTGATCTTGATCGTGAAGAGATTAACCTTGATCGGGAAACTATCCTGGACACTTGCGGCACCGGTGGCAGCGGGACGAAGAGCTTCAACATCTCTACCACGGTTGCTTTCGTTGTGTCTGCTTGTGGGGTGAAGGTTGCCAAACACGGCAATCGCAGCATCTCATCTGCTTGCGGCAGTGCCGATGTGCTGGAAGCGTTGGGCGTTAACCTGAATGTGACTCCGCAGCAGGTTGAGTCATGCATTAACGAGATCGGTGTTGGTTTCCTCTTCGCCCCGGCTCTGCATGGAGCTATGAAACATGCAATCGGTCCACGCCGGGAAATCGGCATCCGAACGATCTTCAATATCCTCGGACCCTTGACCAATCCTGCCGGGGCAGATCGACAGGTGCTCGGTGTCTACGATGAGAGCCTGGTTGAAGTCATGGCGAAGGTTCTGGTCAAACTCGGTTGCCAGCGCGGCTTTGTCGTCCATGGTCTGGATGGTATGGATGAGGTGACTCTGACCGGTCCGACACGTATTGGGGAAATTTGTGACGGGGCCGTCACTCTCTCGACAATTGAACCGGAAGATTTCGGCTTGCGGCGCTGTAATCTGCTTGATCTGCAAGGTGGTGATGCCGCCGCAAACGCAGCGATTGTCAGAGATGTCCTTTCTGGAGTTCCTGGACCAAAATTGGATGTTGTTTCTTTGAATGCAGCCTATGCTCTGGTTGCTGCCGGGGTGGCTAAAGATGTTGACGCCGGCCTTGATCGGGCCCGCAGTGTGATCGTTGATGGCCTGGCCATGGCCAAACTCGAAGGACTTGTCAATTTAACCAATGTCTGAATCGGTCTTCCCTCTTCGAGACTGTTTTCGAAACTAGAGTTCCCATGATTCTTGATAGGATTGCCGAACATAAACGTCAGGAAGTTGCCCTGGCCAAGAGCCGCCGTTCACTCGCTTCTGTACAGCATGGTGTTGGTGAACTTGAGGACCAAACGAGAGGTTTCTTACGGGCTCTGCGTGTAGTGGCAGCCTCTGACTGGACGGCTGTGATTGCAGAAGTCAAGAAAGGATCTCCCAGCAAAGGGGTGATTCGTGAAGACTTCGATCCATTGACAATTGCAGAAATCTACCAGGCTAATGGTGCGGCCTGTTTGTCAGTGTTGACAGACGAACACTTTTTTATGGGGCATCTGCACTACCTCGGCAATATTCGGGAAGTGGTCAACCTGCCCTTATTGCGCAAGGATTTTATCTGCGACCCTTACCAAATCTACGAGGCAAGACTTGCCGGAGCTGATGCTGTCCTGTTGATCGTTGCCATGCTTGATGCTGGGCAACTGGTAGAGTACAATGCACTGGCCACCGAGCTTCATCTCGATGTGCTGCTGGAAGTACATGACGAGCCGGAACTGGAATTGGCGCTGAGCACCGGATGCGAACTGATCGGCATCAATAATCGCAATCTGCAGACATTTGAGACCGATCTGGCAACTACAGAACGGTTGTTGCCTATGATCCCCCCCGGCCATTTTGTTGTTGCTGAGAGTGGTATCACCTGCCGCTCTGACGTCCTGCGTTTATACCAGGCCGGAGCCAGGGGATTTCTGGTTGGTGAATCGTTGATGCGCGAGGACGATATAGGTGCCAAACTGCGCGAACTGCAGGGTGTGACGAACTCATAGAAAAACTCGAAATATCCGAAGCACCAATGCCTTGGAGATGTTTCATGCGGACTAAAATTCTTCTCAACGAAGATCAGCTTCCCAAGCAGTGGTACAATATTATCCCGGATATGCCTGGTGAGATGGCGCCGGTCATTCATCCCGGAACTTTTCAGCCAGTTTCTCCGGACGATCTTCTCCCTCTCTTCCCTATGGGATTGATCGAACAGGAGGTCTCCAGCGAACGTTGGATCGATATCCCGGAAGAGGTTCTCGAAGTCTATAAGTTGTGGCGTCCGGCACCGATGTATCGGGCCCATCAGCTGGAAAAAGCTCTCGGTACTCCAGCCAGAATCTATTATAAGTACGAGGGGGTTTCCCCGGCGGGCTCGCACAAGCCGAACACGGCAGTGCCACAGGCCTACTACAACAAGATTGCCGGGACCAAACGGATTGCGTCTGAAACAGGTGCCGGACAGTGGGGTTCCTCGATCGCGATGGCCTGCCAGCACTTTGGACTGGAGTGTACGGTATATATGGTCAGGGTTTCGTACAGTCAGAAACCATACCGCAAAAGCATGATGCAGTTGTGGGGAGCAGAGGTGTTCCCTTCGCCGTCTGACAAGACTAATGCCGGACGGGCTATTCTCGCTAAGGATCCTGACAACCAGGGTTCTTTGGGGATTGCAATCAGCGAGGCTGTTGAAGATGCTGTGACCCATGAGGATACCCGCTACTCTCTTGGCAGTGTACTGAACCATGTCTGTATGCATCAAACGATCATCGGCCTCGAAGCCAAGGAGCAGCTCAAGATCGCAGGTGACTACCCTGACGTAGTGATCGGCTGCCATGGCGGCGGTTCCAACTTCGCCGGGCTGGCTTTTCCCTTCGTTCTGGATAAGGCGAACGGAAAGGGTGTCCGACTGCTTGCAGTAGAACCGGCCAGTTGCCCGACTCTGACCAAAGGTGTTTATGCTTTCGATTATGGTGATACGGCGAAGATGGCTCCGATTTCCCGCATGTACACCCTCGGCCATGATTTCATGCCACCCGGTATCCATGCTGGAGGCTTGCGCTATCATGGTGCGTCTCCGCTGGTCTCGCAATTGGTGCACGAAGGGGTTGTTGAAACCAGAGCTGTTCCGCAGACGGCCTGTTTTGAAGCGGCCGTGCTCTTCGCGCGGACCGAGTCAATCATCCCGGCTCCGGAGTCGTCTCACGCTATCCGTGCCGCGATTGATGAGGCTCTTCTTGCCAAAGAAGAGGGCAAAGAGCGAGTTATTCTTTTTAACCTGTCCGGACATGGCCATGTCGATATGGCGGCTTATGATGCTTACTTCAATAATGAGTTGGAGGATTATGAATATCCGGAGGCAGCCATCAAAGAATCATTGTCGAACTTGCCACAGGTTGGCTGATTGATGCCTGGTTACGATGTGCCGCGGGTGAAAATATGCGGCATAACAAATATCGAAGATGCGCATCACGCCTCGGCGTGCGGTGCCGATGCTTTGGGATTCGTCTTATATTCAGGCAGCCCCAGATTCGTTGATCCTGATCGGGTCAGGCGGATTATTGGGGATCTCCCGCCAATGGTGACGACGGTTGGCTTGTTTGTCAACGAGTCTCCAGCCCGAATTCGTGAGCTGATTGATTTCTGCGGGTTGGATACTGTGCAGTTACATGGTGATGAAGAACCGGAACAGTGCTGTTATCCCTCCTGTCGGGTCATCAAGGCTGTGCGCTTGACGGGTGAGATTAAGAGTGAGTTTTTGACTTCGTATCCGGTTGCCGCGTTGCTGCTCGATGCCTATGCCCCTGACAAGTTTGGTGGTACCGGGCGATGTTGCGATTGGCAACAGGCTGCAATTATTGCCGCACAATATCGGGTCATCCTCGCCGGTGGGCTCACCCCGGAGAATATTGCCGAAGCTGTTCGCAAGGTCCGCCCCTACGGTGTTGATGTGTCAAGCGGGGTCGAAAAGAAACCCGGACAGAAAGACCCGGATAAAGTGGCCAGGTTCATCCATATGGCCAGGGAGGCACTTTAAGTGAATTATCAACAGCCTGATCAGCGCGGACATTTTGGCCAGTTTGGCGGTCGTTATGTCGCTGAAACTCTGATGCCGGCACTGCTGGAGTTGGAGGAGACTTATCATAAATGCCAAATTGATCCCTCCTTTCGGGCTGAGTTTGATGCCTATCTCAAGAATTACGTTGGTCGCCCGAGTCCGCTTTATTTTGCACAGAGGCTCACAGATCATCTAGGTGGCGCCAAAATCTATCTGAAGCGCGAGGACCTGAATCATACCGGAGCCCATAAGGTCAACAACACTGTTGGACAGATTCTGCTGGCCCGACGCATGGGCAAACGCAAGGTGATTGCTGAAACAGGTGCAGGGCAGCATGGCGTCGCGACCGCGACCGTTGCCGCGCTCTTTGACATGGAGTGCGATATTTTCATGGGAACTGAGGACATCAGGCGTCAATCTCTGAATGTCTTTCGCATGAAGCTTCTCGGTGCTCGAGTCCACGAAGTGACCAGCGGAACCGCTACCCTCAAGGATGCCATGAATGAAGCCCTGCGTTACTGGGTGACGCATGTCCGTGACACCTTTTATGTGATTGGCACTGTGGCAGGCCCGCATCCGTATCCGCAGATGGTTCGCGATTTTCAGTCTGTTATTGGCCGTGAAGCCAAGGAACAGCTTCTTGAAGTCGAAGGGTGCCTGCCTGATGTCGCTGTGGCCTGCATTGGTGGAGGTTCAAACGCCATGGGGTTGTTTTATCCGTTTCTTGATGACCCATCTGTGAGGCTGGTTGGGGTGGAGGCAGCTGGCCTCGGCGTGGCAACAGGCAAGCACGCAGCCAGTATCTCTGCTGGTCGGATCGGAGTCCTGCACGGCAATAAGACATACCTTTTACAAGATGATGACGGCCAGATTCAGCATGCGCATTCAATTTCGGCCGGGCTTGACTACCCGGGTGTTGGTCCTGAACATGCTCTTCTTAACGACTTAGGTCGTGCCGAATATGTTTCGGTCACCGATAACGAGGCCTTGGCCGCTTTCAGATTTCTGACAGAAATGGAAGGAATTATGCCTGCCCTGGAAAGCGCCCATGCAGTGGCCCATCTTTTCAAGCTTGCGCCGGAGTTATCTCCAGAACAAGTCATCGTCGTTTGCCTTTCCGGTCGCGGAGATAAGGACATTCATACCGTTGCCGAAGCAATGGGTGTAGAACTCTAACCAAGGAACGCTGAAGCAGAGCATGGACGCAGAAAGAATACGCTTTCAACGTTCGCATATGTGCGCAGTCGTCATTATAGATGAAATTTACTGAACTAGATCTCCCCTCGGAACTTATGCGAGGAATAGAGCAGGTTGGCTTTGTTGACCTGACGCCGGTCCAGGAGGAGTCCATCCCCCTGGCCCTGCAAGGGCGTGATGTCGCGGCGCAGGCTCAGACCGGAACCGGCAAAACGGCCGCTTTTCTCATTGCTCTCTTTACCCGCTTGCAGAAAAACACCGCAAAATCGACAAAGGGTCCACGAGCTCTTATCCTGGCTCCGACCCGAGAACTGGTGGTGCAGATCTGTGCTGATGCCAATGGCTTGGGTGCTTACTGCCCTTTCAAGGTGCAGCCGATCTTCGGCGGTGTTGACTACGAGAAGCAAAGGAGCGCCCTGCAGGACGGCGTCGATATCATCGTCGCCACTCCAGGGCGTCTGATCGATTACGCCAAGCAGAATATCTTCAGCCTGGGACATGTCGAATCTTTGGTTATTGATGAGGCCGACCGGATGTTCGATATGGGCTTTATCCGCGATCTGCGTTATATCCTGCGTAAATTGCCACCCTTTGAAAAACGCCAGACGATGCTCTTCTCTGCAACCCTGTCACAACGTGTCATGGAACTGGCTTACGAGTTTATGAATATTGCCGACAAAGTTCGTATTGAGCCTGAACAGGTGACGGCCGAACGGGTTGAGCAGATTGTTTATCACGTGTCACGACGTGAAAAGTTTCCCCTGTTGCTCGGATTGCTCAAGAAGGAAACCGAGGATGTCAGGGTCCTGATCTTTGTAAATACCAAGAGGGAAGGGGAGCATCTTTCCGGCCGTTTGCAGCAGAACTACTTTCAAGGTGGCCGTCCTGTCCGGTGATATCCCGCAGAAACAGTCGTATGCGCATTCTGGATGATTTCAAGGCAGGAAAACTGAACTTTCTGGTCGCCACCGATGTCGCCTCACGCGGTCTGCATATCGAGGCCGTGACACACGTGATCAACTATGATCTGCCGCAGGACGCCGAGGATTATGTCCATCGCATCGGCAGAACAGCCCGCGCCGGGGCCGGCGGCAAATCGATTAGCTTTGCTGATGAAGACCTGGCTTATTTCCTTCCCGACATCGAAGAGTATATCGGCCAGAAGATCCCGAGCACTGTCCCGCACGATGAAGACCTTTGCCACGATTACAAACGTGGCGTGCCCCACAAAAAGGCCCCTGTACCAGAAAAAAGGGGTGCCGGAAGTAAGACGATGCAACCACGGCGACGGCGTCCAGGCGGCAAACTCAGGTCGAAGTAAGGACGGCAACTTGCCCAGGATTTATTTGAATGGTCTTGATGACTGTAAGCGGTGTTTGAGGCTAGGGACTTTTATGGCCCGGCTTGCCCCTGCCAAGGGGCATGTGCGCGCCAATTATCACAATGCCCCGGTTAATGGCTTCGGTGACCTGCACGCGCGTATTTGTCTGGTCGGTCTTGCTCCAGGGGCCCATGGCGCAAATCGGACCGGTCGGCCCTTCACCGGCGATGGCGCCGGAAAATTTATGTATCCGTTACTGTATCAGACGGGGTTTTCCAACCAGGCAGAAGCTGTGGCCGTCGATGATGGCCTGGAGTTGCGAGATCTTTATATTACTAACGCGGTCAAGTGCTTGCCTCCTGAGAATAGGCCGAATGCCGAAGAATTTACAGCGTGTCGGCCTTATCTCGATGAAGAATTACTGGCTTTAAAGCATTTGCGGGTGATTGTTGCCCTCGGGCACGGAGCTCATAAGAGTCTGTTGCGGCTATTCCAGGAACGGGGTCTGATTCATCGTATGTCTGCTGTCCCTTTTGGTCATGCCAGCAGTTTCTTACTGCCGAACGGACTCTGGCTGGTTGGTTGTTATCATACCAGCCGATACAATGTTCAGACTGGACGGATGCATGACAAGCTGTTTCTTGACCTGCTTGAACAGGTCAGATCTCTGGCGTTGGGAGAAAACGGTTGATGTCGTTCGTCAGGTTCCGATAAAATCAATCCCTTCGGGAAATTAAATTATTTATGTCAAATATCTCTTCGACATTGAACGCTCTGAAAGAGCGCGGCGCAAAAGCACTTATCACTTTTATAACTGCCGGTGATCCGGATCTGGCGGTCAGCGAACAGATCGTTCACACCCTTGTTGACTCCGGTGTCGACCTGATTGAGTTGGGGTTCCCGTTCTCTGATCCAATGGCCGACGGTCCGACGATTCAACTTTCTTCCGAGAGAGCACTGGCTTCCGGAACGACCCTGCGCGGGGTGCTTGATTTGGTTGCCAGGGTACGTCAACATAGTAATGTTCCGATTGTTCTGATGGGATATTTCAACCCTGTTTTCTGTTATGGCCTGGAGCGCTTTGCCAGCGATGCGGCGACCGCTGGTGTTGATGGCTTGCTTTTGGTGGATCTGCCCCCTGAAGAAGCTGATGAACTGCACCCACTGCTTAAATACGCCGGAATTGATCTGATTACACTGCTGGCCCCGACGACCGGTGAGAAACGAAGCGCCTTGCTTGCTTCCGAAAGTGAAGGGTTCCTCTACTATGTGTCGATGACAGGTGTAACCGGTAGCCAGCGGGTGGATGTTGGAGCAATTTCTGATGCAGTTAAAGGTTTGAAAATGCGAAGTCCTGTTGCTGTTGCTGTTGGATTCGGTGTCTCCACACCGGAGGATGCAGGGGCGGTTGCCATGATTGCCGATGCTGTTGTCGTCGGAAGTGCCTTGGTCAAACTGATCAATGAATTCAGCGGTTCACCGAGAATGTTCGACGAAATCCGAAATTTTGTGCGTAGCCTTAAAGCGGCGATCTGATTCACTTTGTGCAGCGAAAAAGGATCGAGCTGCGAATGTCAGAGTTGGTTCACTTGAAGTGAGTTGGGTACCAACCAATCATGCGGTCTTTGCTGCCGCTATCTGTTGACTGGTAGCGAAACGTCGATCCTTTATTCGGGCGAAACAACGATAACCCCTGCGCTATGGGATCCCGGCAAGGTGACAGAATCGTTGGCCGCTGTTTTTGTGGAGACGTCCTGCCCGAATCGGGTGGAGTTGCTGGCGCTGGAGACGGGGTACCTGACACCCGCATTACTGGCTCGGGAGCTTGCTAAACTAGACAAACCGGAAGTACCGGTCAAAATGTTTCATGTGAAGTCGCAATATCTAGAAGAGATCAGTGCGGAGCTGGTATCCTGCCAGAAGGACTGCCGGGTATTGAACGGCGATGAACGGTTCGTTTCTTAACCCTGGAAACGTATGAGTAGCGAGGTAACTTATGGCTTGGTTTACAAAATCAAAGGCGCCGATAGCGCCGGTGTCTGCAAAGAAAGTACAGATGCCCGAAGGTCTCTGGACAAAGTGCAAGAATTGTGAAGAGATCATCTACTCCAAGGAGATTGAGCGCAATCTTAATGTTTGTCCCAAATGCGATTATCATTTCCGCATCAGTGCCCGGGAAAGAATTTCTCTTGTTATTGACGAAGGGACATTTTCAGAGACTGATCCCGAAATGACCTCGGTGGATTTTTTGAAGTTCAAGGACTCCAAGAAGTACAGTGACCGAATCAAGGCTGCTGTCAAAAAGAGCGGCGGCGGCGATGCTATTATCACCGGCTCAGGCATGATGAATGGGCAGGAAGTTGTCGTTGCTGTTTTTGATTTTGGCTTTCTCGGTGGCAGCATGGGGTCAGTTGTCGGTGAAAAGGTGACCAGGGCTGTAGAGCTGGGCCTTGAGAAAAAAGCTCCTGTCCTGATCTTCTCTTCATCGGGGGGGCGCGCATGCAGGAAAGCATTCTCTCCCTGATGCAGATGGCAAAAAGCAGTGCCGCTCTCGCCAAATTAAAAAAGGCCGGGATCCCATATATTTCTGTCCTGACAGACCCGACCACGGGTGGTGTAACGGCCAGCTTTGCCATGCTCGGTGATCTTAACATTGCCGAACCCAAGGCCCTCATAGGTTTTGCCGGACCAAGGGTCATAGAGCAAACCATTCGCCAAAAACTCCCAGAAGGTTTCCAGCGTTCGGAATACCTCCTGGAGCATGGGATGATCGACATGATTGTCTCTCGCCAGGAGATGAAGGAGAAACTGTCGCAGATCCTTCAAATCTTTACCAGGCAGTAGCCTGTGGATTTCTCGTCGAGCCTAGATTATCTGTACGGGTTGCAGCGTTTTGGTATCAAACTTGGCCTTGAGAATATGAGGCGACTGAAGGAACGCTTGCCGCTTTTGCAGGAATCTTTGCCCTGCGTTCATATTGCCGGGACCAACGGCAAGGGGTCGGTCAGTGTTATGCTGGCCGAGATGCTCAAACATTCCGGGTTGCGGGTTGGTCTCTATACTTCACCCCACATGCATTGTTTCACAGAACGTATTCGTATTGATGGGGTACCCATCAATCGAGATGAAATAGCGGTACTCGCAGAGACCATACGTCAAGCCGCCAGAGATCTGCCGGTCACTTTTTTTGAAGCGACAACGGCAATGGCCCTTCTGGCTTTCAGGGAGAGCCAGGTCGATATCGCTGTCATCGAAACAGGTCTCGGCGGGCGTCTTGATGCTACGAATATTGTCGAGCCGCAACTTTGTTTGATTACTCCAATAAGTCTGGACCACAATGAGCATTTGGGTGTCAGCTTGGCTGAGATTGCCGCTGAAAAGGCTGGCATTATAAAGTACGGTGTGCCGGTAGTGGTTGGCAAACAGACCTCTGAAGTGACCGAAGTGATTCTTGCTGTGGCTGCTGGCCGTGATGCCACCGTTCATTTTGCTGATCGTGATTATTCCTGGCAGGGTGACCATAAAAACCTGTTGGTCAAGGTCGCTGATAGTCGTTTTGAAGGTTTGTCCTGTGCCTTGGGAGGAGAACACCAACTCGCAAACTTTGCACACGCGGTTGCCGGAGCAATGCAGCTTCGTGAGCAGGGGGTTGCGGTCACCGATGCGGCCATACACGAAGCGGGCAGGACCGTTTCATGGCCGGGCCGACTGGAATGGTGGGGTGGCTCTCGGCGGCTTCTGTTGGACGTTTCGCATAATCAGGCAGGAATAAGTTGTTTGGCCGATTACCTTGTTGAACAAAAGCTCTCCCGGATTCATCTGGTAGCCGGGTTGAGTGGTGGGCGGAACCCATATGAGGTTTTGATGCCGCTGGCATCTTTGGCCGCGGCAGTATATGCCGTTCCGGTTTCCTTTGGACCGGCTATGTCGGTGAACCAAATATCGGATTGGGCCGAATCATCAAAGTTGCCGGCCTCTGAATTTGTCAGCGCTGGTGAAGGATTAGCTGCAGCGCTTAAAAGTGCCAGGCACGAAGAACCGGTTGTGGTGTGCGGTTCGCTATATTTAGTAGCAGAATTAAGACAAGAGCTTTTGGAGGGGAAATCTGCTGTGGCACTTGAAGCGGCAGAATTCTTTAATTCTTTATGACTGATAAGATGCTGCGAAGATTGTCTGTAGGGGCAATTCTCTATCTGTTGCTGATCGTTGGTGTGCTTTTGTGGGGACCTTTGAGCAGGACTGCTATCGCTCAGCCAGCACCTCAGGGGCCGGAGGAAACGAAGCAGTCTCAATCGGTTGTCGAGCAGGAGCACAAGAGCGCACCTTCGGCCACTCCTTTATCAGGAAATGATCAAAAGTCTCCTATCGTTCTGACCTCTGACACCCTCACTTACAATTCTTCTGAAGATAGCTATGAGGCGACAGGTGCTGTTGTCCTTCGCCAGGCCGATGTCGAGTTGAGATCAGACAAGTTGCTCTGGCAGGCAGCGACTCAGGATGCGGCAGCGCAAGGGTCTGTTCGTCTCAATGACGCTAATACCGAGTTTTACGGCGAGCAACTGCAATACAATATGTCGACCGGTCAGGGGCAGATTCGTGACGGCAGGCTATTCATCCACAACGGCAACTTTCATCTGGCTGGTGCGCAAATCGAAAAACGAGGGCAGGCGGAGTACTTTGTTAAAAATGGCAGCTTTACAACTTGCGACGGTGAAACTCCTGACTGGATATTCTCAGCAGACGAAGTTGACCTCACCCTGGGGGGGTATGTCCAAGCCAAGAATGTCTGGTTTCATATCAGGGATATCCCGGTTTTTTATACACCTTATTTGTCATTTCCGGTGAAGACGGAGCGAGAGTCCGGGTTCTTGACGCCTTGGTTCGGTTATTCGAACAATAAGGGCACGCGGGTCTCTCTGGCTTGGTATCAGGTTATTGATCGCAATATGGATGCGACGGTTTACCTTGACTCCCTTTCTGAAGTTGGCCTTGGCAAGGGGCTCGAATTCCGGTACTCCCTGGCAAACCAGAATAACGGTGAGGCACTTTACTACGATGTCACGGGATTCAATGAGACCCCCCATCTCTATTATATGGAATGGCAGCACCACGGAGAGTTGCCAGGGAATTGGCGTTTAACGGCTGATATCGAGTACGCCAACAAAAAGCTATTTTTTGAAGAGTTTGGTGAAGTAGCAGAAGATTATAGCCGTAACATGACGGTTTCGACGTTGATGCTTAGTCGCAACTGGCAAAAGCTTAATCTGGTTGGTTATGCACGTTATATTAAAGATCTGGATACTGATAATGGCGAGACCCTGCAGAGCCTCCCTGAATTGGGGCTCGGCCTGGTCAGCTATCGTCTTGGTGACACCTCTTTTTATGTCAGTATGGAGAGTTTTGCGACCCATTTCTGGAGTGAGGACGGTGAGGACGGTGAAAGACTTTATATAAAACCGGCTGTTTCGGCAGTGTTTAAACCGGGCTCGTGGCTTGAGATAGTTCCACAAGTCGCCTTTTATGAGAGACTATATAATGCCGATACCGGGGATGATGAGAAATTTGTCCCCGAATTTACTCTGGCTCTTTCAACACACATGGTGAAGAACTTTGATGTCAACCGAAAGGGTATTGATCGTATTCAGCACAGTATAGAACCGAAGGTGATTTATACTTATGTCCCCGATGAATCTCAGGATGACCTGCCATTTTTCGACCGCTATGATCGAATTGAGCATCAGAATGCTATCACCTATGCTTTAGTCAACCGTTTGACCGCTCGCAGTATGGCGGTGGACGGATCGATGACCTACCGCGAGTTTTTCAACCTGAGGCTTTCCCAAAGCTACGATATCGATGCAGACAGAGAGAACCGGCCAGGAAAGGATCACCCATTTTCAGCTGTACGAGTGGAACTTGATTTCAGCCCGGCCAGGAATATTTCCCTGGATTTTGACGGGTTGTTTCCTGTCTATGGTGACAGTGGCCCCCTGACTCTGAATGTCGGAGCCTCAATCCACGATGATAAGGGTAATGCCGCAAAAATCGGTTATTCTTACAACGACGGGAATGACTATATTTACAACGACGAGAACTTTACCGGAGTTGCTACAGACTATGTTAAGTTCCAGTTGGATACTTCTCTCCTGAAGCCGCTCTATGTCAGATTTGAAGAGCGTTACGATTTCGAGGAGAATCGTGAACTTGAAAAAGTGCTTGGACTTGAATATCGCTCGAAATGCTGGAGTGTCTTGTTGACTTACCGCAATCGCTATCAGGAGAGTGGTGACAACGATCAGGAATTTATGCTTTCTTTTGTTCTGAGCGGACTAGGCCAGAATCAAGGCTTTGGTAATGGTTTCGGAACAGTTCCCTAACTATATATAAATATTTGACAAATGTGAATAGTTTGGTAGCTTTCTATAGCTTTGCCAACCATCCGATGGGGCTCTCAGTGAGTTGGGTTGGACGGCGATAATGATCCGGGGGGGAGGTGCTACGGAGGGGAGTACAGGATGTTATGCCTACATTGGGTTCTTTTATGTTTTTTTATGGAGGGAAATGTGATGAAACGTTATCTGATAATGATGGTTCTATTGGTATCTGTTGGTATGACTGGCTTGTGGCCGGTTTCTGTTGTTGCTGTTGAAAACCCCGTTGCAGGTGTAAACCTCGAAATGGTTCATCTCAATCAGGCGACTGCCGAACAGTTGCAGTCGTTGCCTGGTGTCGGGCCAGCTCTTGCTGAACGTATTGTGCTTTATAGAACTGAAAACGGATCTTTTAAGAATCTGGATCAGTTGACAGAAGTTAACGGCGTTGGTGAAGCCAAATTAGCTAAATTCAGGAATCAACTGATTATTGATTAAAGGGCACAAAAGGCCTGCCATTCGGCAGGCCTTTTGTTTTTTAGGTTGCTTCACCTGATCTTTGTATAGTGATGCTCAACGAATGGACGAACAAGTTTTTGAAAAACCTTGATTTTTAATGTGATTTGATGAAGAATCCATAAGTTGAAGAGGTTGGTTTTGTTGTTTTCTGACATGCCTGTGTTGAGGTTGACTATGGTGGGAAGCCCCGCTCAAGCTCCTCGCCCTGATGGGGGGCGACTTAATCTGTGGCCGTTGGCGCTGGTGGCGCTTATCTTGGGCTTCGCTTTGTTTGGGGAACGGGGTATTCTCCACATGCTGAAGCTTTCCGGTCAGAAGACAAGCTTGACCCGCACTCTTACAGAGTTTGAAGCCCAAAACGAGAAATTAAGATTTGAAATTGCTGCCTTGCGCAGTGACCATCGCTATATAGAACGGATTGCGCGAACTGAACTTGGAATGGTTCGCGATGACGAACTGGTTTTTCAGTTCACCGACCACAAGTAAGTTTGTTTTCTGCTGATCGCTATGTCAGGCCCCTTCCGCTAGTGCGGAATGGGCCTTTACTATGTCTGGGTATGGGAGGTCATCAGTAAAATATTTTAGTCGTATTCCCACTTTTGTGAGAACTTGACACTCCACCTGAGCGGCGTTAACATGCATTCCTTTTGAATTTTTTTAGACTGTGCATAATGACGAAGGTAGCGGCAAACTCTGTTTGAACTGTGCAAAAAGTTTCTCTTTGGGTGATAGTGTTGCAATGCACTGCCCTGGTTACCCCTTAGATGTTACTCTGCGTAAAGTAAAAAAGGGGCCAAATCCCCCTAATGTCTAGGAAGGTTGAATGTATTATGAAGGACCGCTTACGGCTGCAGATCGGTGACGCTCTGCAAGCCTGTTTTGATAACAATACGTTGCACTCCGGGATCTTCCCAGAGGTGAATATCGAAGTGCCTGGTAATCCTGGACATGGTGATTTTGCTTCCAACCTGGCGATGACTATGGCCCGAGTTGAGAAGAAAGCCCCACGTCAGATTGCAGAAGCTCTCGTCAGCGCTCTCGGAAGCAGTCAATTCCTCAGTAAGGTCGAGATCGCCGGCCCCGGTTTTATCAACTTTACTTTAACCCCGACATGCTGGTATGAGGTGCTTGATGAGATAGCGGCCAAGGGTACGAAGTACGGTCTTTCACAGTTGGGTCAGGGCCGAAAGGTTCAGGTCGAATTTGTCAGTGCCAACCCCACCGGTCCCCTGCATATTGGTCATGGCCGGGGTGCAGTCGTTGGGGATGCCGTTGCCGCTATCTTACAGGCGACCGGCTTCGACGTGCAGCGCGAATACTACATCAACGATGCCGGCAATCAGGTGGCAACTCTTGGTCGTTCCATCTGGATGCGTCTGCGTGAGCAAAACGGTGAGGCTATTGTCTTTCCTGAGGATGGTTATCAGGGTGAGTATATCCGGGAACTGGCTGCAAAACTGCGCGAAGACAATCCGGCAATAGCAGAACTCGAAGAGAGTGAAGCCGTCAAGCGTTGCACGTCCTATGGCATAAGCAAAGTGCTCGACTGGATTGCCGCAGACTTAAAAGACTTCGGAATCACGTTCGACAGCTGGTTTAGCGAGCAGAGTCTTTACGACCGGAATATGGTCGAAACCGAACTCGCGAAACTGGCCGCCAAGGGACTCTCCTACGAACAGGATGGGGCCCTTTGGTTGCGCACGACCGATTATGGTGACGACAAGGATCGGGTGCTGATCAAGTCGGATGGTAGCCCGACTTACTTTGCTTCGGACGTTGCCTATCACATGGAGAAGTTTGATCGTGGTTTCGAGCGGGTGATCGATGTTTGGGGGGCTGATCACCATGGCTACGTGCCACGCATGAAAGCAGTCGTGGCCGGTCTCGGTCACCAATCTGACGATCTTGAAGTATTGTTGATCCAGATGGTTAACCTCCTGCGTGATGGTCAGCCTTACACCATGGGCAAACGATCCGGGAATTTTATAACCCTGCGCGAGGTTGTTGACGAGGTTGGAAGTGATTCCTGCCGGTTCTATTTCCTGATGCGACGCTCCGATAGCCAGCTTGATTTCGATCTGGAGCTTGCCAAGCGCCAAAGCACGGACAATCCGGTTTATTACGTGCAGTATGCTCACGCCCGCGTCTGCAGTATCAATCGTAACGCGGCAGAGCAGGGGATTCCTTTGCCGGAGTGCGGTACGGCCGATCTTTCCAAACTGGCACTGCCCGAAGAACTTCTGTTGGCTAAGCAGTTGGCGCGCTACCCTGAAATGATTCTTGCTGCTGCGCAGAATTGTGAACCTCACAGGGTTGTTTACTACCTGCAGGAGCTTGCTGCACAGTTTCACAGTTACTATAATCGGCAGCGTGTTCTGGTGGAGGATCCAGCGACCACCCAAGCGCGCCTTTATCTGGTTAACGGTGCCCGTGTTGTATTGGCGAATGCATTGAACCTGCTCGGGGTTGCTGCCCCGGAGCAGATGTGAGTGCACCCAGCGGAAGATGAATATTATGGTGCAACCAGTGGTGACGCGCTCGCAGCGTCGTATTGAACGAAAACAGCTCGCCGTTATAGTTGCTTTGATTCTTGCTGTGGCGAGTGTCAGTTTTCTTCTTGGGGTCATGTACGGAAAGGCGGGAGGTTCTGTTCCAGGTTTCAATGCTGGCACTGAAAAGCTGAAGCTCCCAGTGGTGACTCAGATCGCACCACCACCGACGCCGGTTGCCATTGTGGAAAAGCCGGAAACGCTGACCTTTTATGAGAATCTACCTAAGGGGAACCAGGCTCCCCTTGGTAGCGGAATTAACCTTCCTCCAGAACAGAAGAAGTCGGTAGCCGAGGCGGAAACCAAAAAGATAGTCTTGTCTTCGAGTTTGCCAGCAGAATCCTTGTCAGGATCGGCAACCCTGTCGATTGCTTCAGGTGACGGTCCGTTCGTAGTGCAGATCGCCTCCTTCCGTACCGGAGAAGATGCTGGAAAGCTGGCTAGTCGTCTCAAGAAATATCAATTGACGACCTTTGTTGAATCTGCGGATCTCGGCGAAAAGGGAGTCTGGTACCGAGTCCTTGCCGGGCCCTATGTAAATCGTGAAAAGGCCGATCAAACCGTGGGTTTACTGCGAGAAAAAGAGCGGTTTTCGGCGCTCGTCAGGCAGCGCTGAGAACGTCGTTTTTCCTTGACATAATGAGGGGGTGCGGGTAGATTCCAAATCCGTGTTGCGGGGTGGAGCAGTCTGGTAGCTCGTCGGGCTCATAACCCGAAGGTCGGAGGTTCGAATCCTCCCCCCGCTACCAAATAAATATATAACCGTCGTTTTTGGCGGTCTGCTGGTTTTCGGCGGTGTAGCTCAGTTGGTCAGAGCATGCGGCTCATATCCGCAGTGTCCGGAGTTCAAATCTCTGCACCGCCACCACTCTGACAGCACCCCCTTCCAGTCCTGGGAGGGGGTGCTGTGTTTCTGGTAATTGACACATGTCTCTGCTGAATAGTTTCCATAAGTCGTTGCTGCAGTCCGGTTGTATTCCTGCGGGAAGTCGCCTGCTTGTTGCAGTCTCTGGCGGGGCAGATTCTGTTGCTCTCCTCTCCTTATTGCATCATGTTGCAGGCCCCATCAATCTGCATCTGGAGGTGGCCCATCTTGACCATGCTCTGCGTGATGCCAGCCGTGATGATGCTTTGTTTGTCGAACAGTTGTGCATTGATTTGGGCATCTCATTGACGGTTGAACGTCGAGATGTTGCAGCAATTGCCAGACAGCACAAAGGTAACCTCGAAGAGGTGGCCAGGCAAGAGCGTCGTGATTTCCTGACGAGGACAGCGCAGGCCCGCAACTGCCAGCTGATTGCGCTCGGACACCACGCCGATGATCAAGCTGAAACGTTTCTGATGCGGTTGCTGCGTGGTTCCGGTTTGACAGGCCTGGTAGGGATGCGCATGGTTAATGAATTCTGGGTTCGCCCACTTCTGCCCTTTCATCGTTCCGACCTGATTGCCTATCTTCATGAGGAGGGCCTTCCTTGGCGGGAGGATGAAAGCAATCTCGACCAGACTTTTACACGCAATCGTATTCGTCATTGCCTGCTGCCGGTACTGGAAAGTTTTAACCCGAACATCAGTCGTCAGTTCGTCGGTCTTTGCGAACAGATGCGTCAGGATGATGATTTCTGGACAAACCTTGTGGCCCTGGAACTGACCAGGTGTGGCAAGAGCATGGGGGATGACTTTATCCTGGAACGGAAGGCGCTCCTTGAACTGGCACCGGCACTGGTCAGCAGGGTGGTCAGGGGAGCTTTACAGCAGGTCCGAGGTGATCTGCGAGGCATGACTTCAGTGCATATCGCAGACATTTTGCAGATGGTCAACGCAGGCTCGCCGCAAGGTGAGCTGTTTTTGCCTGATGTCTGGGTTGCCCGTCGCTATGACAAATTATGGTTCAGAAAACAAAAGCCTGTAGCAGCTGAATTTTTCACGCTCATATTGAATGGACCTGGTTCATATTTATTGCCAGATGAACGGACACTGTGTTTGTCACTGGAGGAACGGGCTCTTGGCGAGAGAAATGAGGTTGTTGAGTTTGCTGCAGCAACACTTTCTTTCCCTCTTCATCTACGGCACTGCCAGCCTGGTGATCGATTGCAACCGTCCGGGATGAGTGGAACGAAAAAGCTACAGGATCTCTTCGTTGATCTTAAACTGCCCAAGGAAGAAAGGCGGAAAGCTCTGCTTTTGGTCGGAAATGATGAAATCCTCTGGGTGGTTGGTTTGCGTCGATCTGAAGGAAGACGCCCCGGAGAGGGCGAGCCGGTTCTTCGGTTCGCGCTTCAACCTGAAATGGAAGGGCATAATCGACTTGTGATAAAAGCGCCTTTATGATAGAGTTCTCAGTGTTTTTGTGACGCCAACCACCGTATTTTCCTGGTGTTTTCAGCTTTAGGGGGTAACGTGAATCAGTTTTATAAGAATTTGGCACTCTGGCTGGTCATCTCACTGGTGATGATCATGCTGTTCAATATGATGACCCAGCAGAGCCGCGATCTCAAACCTGTCCCTTATACGACCTTTCTGGCCGCTCTTGAGAGTGGGAAGATTGCTGACGTTACAATCCAGGGCTCGAATATCGAGGGGACCTACTCGGATGGCTCAGCTTTTAAAACCTATGCTCCGGATGATCCTGATCTGATCAGCCAGCTGCGTGAGCAGGGGGTTGCGATCGTGGCAGAGCCCGACGAGACCAACAGCTTCTGGATGACTATGATCGTCTCCTGGGGGCCGATTCTTCTGCTGATAGCTGTCTGGATCTTTTTTATGCGTCAGATGCAGTCTGGTGGCGGCAAAGCGATGAGCTTCGGCAAGAGCCGCGCCAAGCTGCTCAGTGAGTCCTCGACCAAAGTCACCTTCAACGATGTGGCTGGCATAGATGAAGCGAAGGATGAGCTCGAAGAGGTTGTTGCCTTCCTGAAGGACCCGAAAAAGTTCTCCCGACTCGGTGGGCGCATCCCGAAAGGGGTGCTGTTGGTTGGTGCCCCCGGAACCGGAAAAACCTTGTTAGGCAGGGCGATCGCGGGTGAGGCAGGCGTGCCGTTTTTTTCTATCTCAGGGTCAGATTTTGTCGAAATGTTTGTCGGCGTCGGTGCCAGTCGGGTTCGTGACCTCTTCGTGCAGGGCAAGAAGAACGCTCCCTGTATTATCTTTATTGATGAGATTGACGCAGTCGGTCGCCATCGTGGTGCTGGCATGGGGGGTGGCCACGATGAGCGTGAACAAACCCTCAACCAACTGCTGGTCGAGATGGATGGTTTCGAGTCGAATGAGGGCGTCATTCTGATCGCCGCCACCAACCGTCCGGATGTCCTTGATCCGGCGCTGCTTCGACCCGGACGTTTTGATCGTCAGGTTGTTGTGCCTCGCCCGGATGTGCGTGGCCGTTTCAAGATTCTCCAGGTCCACTCTCGCAAAGTTCCTTTGGGTGGAGATGTTGATCTCAATATTATTGCCAAGGGCACGCCCGGTTTTTCCGGGGCTGATCTGGAAAATCTGGTCAATGAAGCCGCTCTACTGGCTGCACGTGCCAATAAAAACGAAGTCAATCGGCAGGACCTTGAAAGTGCCAAAGACAAAGTCATGATGGGCGCCGAGCGACGCTCCATGGTGATCACCGAAGAAGAAAAGAAAGTGACCGCCTATCATGAAGCCGGACATGCCCTGGTGGCTATGTACCTCCCGGGTGCTGATCCGGTTCATAAGGTTTCGATTATTCCGCGTGGCCGAGCCATGGGTGTGACCATGTACCTGCCCACAGAGGAGAAATACAACGAGACCAAGGACGGTTTGAATATTAAAATATGTGCCCTCCTAGGCGGCCGGGTCGCTGAAGAGCTGGTTTTTGAGAGTGTGACCAGCGGGGCCTCAAACGATCTCGAACGAGCTACGGCTATCGCGCGTAAAATGGTTTGTGAATGGGGTATGAGCGACAAGATGGGGCCCTTGGCCTTCGGTGAAAAAGAGGGCGAGGTTTTTCTCGGTCGCGATTATGGTCATATCAAGAATTACAGTGAGGCAACTGCGGTTGCCATTGATGAAGAAATCCGACGGATTGTCGAAGAAAGTCATGTGCGTACGCGCGAGATCCTTTCGCAACATATAGACGCTTTGATTCAGGTTTCTGAGGCCCTGCTTGAACGAGAAAATATGGACGGCAGTGAAATCAGAGCCATGATTTTTGGCCATGAAGAGGAGGCTTCGTCAGAGGTTGCAGATGTTGTTGATGACAGCGTCGCTGCTGAAGAAGCACCTGCCGCTGAGGAATGATCAAAGGGCTTATCTCTCATCACGGATCGCTACCGGAATATCTGTGCGGCCGAACTGTGCGGATAAACCTGCAGTCCCCGTGTATTGTCGGAATCCTGAATGTTACACCGGATTCATTTTCCGACGGCGGGCGTTATTGCTCGGTCGAAGCTGCGCTCGAACAGGGCCGGCGCATGGCACAAGAAGGGGCCGCCCTGATTGATGTCGGTGGCGAAAGCACCCGGCCTGGTGCGGCCAAAGTCACGACACAAGAGGAATTGGATCGAGTTATTCCGGTTATAGAATCCTTGCATCGTGAACTGGCGCTGCCGCTTTCCATTGACACCAGTAAGAGCGTCGTTGCGGCGACCGCTGTAGCTGCCGGAGCTGAGTTTGTTAACGACATCAGCGGCCTGACCTTTGATTTGAAAATGGCTGAGGTCGTTGCTGACTCGGGGGCAGGTCTGATTGTGATGCATACCCGAAGCACCCCTGATTCGATGCAGCAGTACACAAATTACGATGATGTAGTCAATGAGGTTTCCGCCTCTCTTCGCAAGAGCGTCGACTGTGCTGTGGCAGCAGGTGTTGTTAGCGATAAAATCGTTGTCGATCCGGGAATCGGTTTTGCAAAAGATGTGGCGGGAAATCTCGAATTACTGAGGAGGATCGCTGTCCTTGCTGATCTGGGACATCCGGTAATGCTGGGTACGTCTCGTAAGAGTTTTATCGGCCGGGTTTTAAATCAGGATGATCCTGATAACCGACTCGCCGGGACTCTTGCAACCATTGCTCTCGGTTACGCCGGAGGAGTTCGCCTCTTCCGGGTTCATGATGTCGAAGTTGCCAAACATGCAGCTTTGATGGCTCAGGCGATTTGCTCCGGTGCAGCATGGTCGTCCAGTTGAGCTTCTTTAATGTGAGGAACGTTCCGGATGTTGGAGATGGCGAAAAATTTCAGGTGGTTTCTGGACCTGCTCGACATCCTGCTTGTCGCCTTCATTATTTATCGGATTCTCCTCCTCATCAAAGGGACGCGGGCCGTACAGATGCTGGTTGGCCTGGCTGTTCTCCTGATTATCTATGTGGCCTCTCAGATCAGCGGTCTCTACACACTTAACTGGATTCTTGATAACTTCCTTTCCTCAATTATCCTGGTGATCGTCGTTATTTTCCAACACGACATTCGTCGAGCTCTGGTCCATGTTGGCCGCAACCCGTTTTTTGCTGATCTCTCTTTCCGTGAAGAAACCCAGGTTATCGACGAACTCTGCAAGGGCTGTGATGCCTTGTTGCAGAAAAATCTGGGAGCCCTGATCGTTATAGAACGCGAAACTGGTATTAATGACTTTCTCGAAGTCGGAGTGGAGATGGATGCCAAGCCCTCCGGTGCTCTGATTCAGGCAATTTTCCAGCATGCCTCTCCGATTCACGATGGCGCTGTGATCATTCAGCGTGGTCGGCTTACCCGTGCAGGGTGCTTCCTGCCGCTGACTCAGAATCCGGATGTTAACCCAAAGTTTGGTACCCGTCATCGTGCGGCCATTGGCCTGACTGAGCAGGTCGATGCTGTCGTCATTGTTGTCTCCGAGGAAACGGGGCGGGTTTCCGTGGTGGTTGGTGGAAAAATAACTCGAGAACTGGAAATGAGTACGCTCAAGAAAGTTCTTAATCGCCTGCTTGAACCACGACGTTTGCGTGGTAAAAAGAGCTGAACATGTTTGAAAACATTCTTGAGAACTGGATATTAAAGTTTATCTCATTGGCCTTTGCAGTGGTCCTCTGGTTCTTCGTTATGGGTGAAAGCCGCATGGAAGTAACTCATGTCGTGCCGCTTGAATATGAAGGCCTCACGGAAGGTTTGATGATTGCCAACGAGGTGCCGACTTCTGTTCTGATCAGAATTAGTGGCCCGCGTGCTTTGCAGGGGAATCTTAGCCCCGCAGATATCAGCCTCACCGTTGACCTGAGGGATCTATCTGCTGGCGTGACTTCATTCAGACGCCTTGAAGAGAGCCTGAATCTTCCCCAAGGGCTGAAAATTACCCGAATATCTCCCTCCTTTGTAGACGTGAAGTTGGAGAGGGTGGGCACCAGGAATGTCCCTGTACGTGTTGTTTTGACTGGCGAACCTGCTCCAGGTTTTGTTGTTAAATCGACAAAAGCAATCCCGGATAAGGTTGCCGTGTCTGGGGCAGAGAGTGAGCTTAAGGGGGTTTCTGAGGTTGTCACCGAGGGGATAGACATGACTCACGTTCAGGAGAGTTTCTCCCAGACGGTAGCTATCAGTTATATCGGCAACTATACCGATCTGAAAGACACCAAAACGGTTGAAGTCCAAGTAGTCTTGCGTCCTGACCCGAACTATGTCCCTCCACAACCTGAAAATGAATCAACTGAAACACCGCGAAATGATAGAAAAGAGGCAAAATAATGGCCAAACAGCTCTTTGGTACTGATGGGGTGCGTGGTATTGCCAATATGTACCCGATAACAACAGAAATGGCCATGCAGCTGGGTCGTGCTGCGGCTTATGTTTTCAAGCATGTCAATCGGCGTAGTCGAATCGTGATTGGAAAAGATACGCGCTTGTCCGGCTACATGATTGAAAATGCACTGGCCGCCGGGATATGCTCTATGGGCGTCGATGTCCTGCTGGTAGGGCCTCTGCCGACGCCTGGCATCGCCTTTATTACTGCTTCGATGCGTGCCGATGCCGGTGTGGTGATCTCCGCTTCGCATAATCCCTATCAGGACAATGGTATCAAGTTTTTTGCCCGTGATGGTTTCAAACTGCCCGACGAACTGGAGCTGAAGATCGAAGATTTGATCTTCTCTGACCGGATCGATTCGCTACGACCGACAGCAGAAAATGTGGGAAAGGCCTTTCGCGTTGATGATGCAATCGGCCGCTATATCGTTTTTCTCAAAAACACCTTCCCCAAAGAGCTTGACCTGACCGGAATGAAAATTGTTCTGGACTGTGCGCACGGTGCAGCCTATCGCGTGGCGCCGTCTGTTCTTGAAGAGCTCGGAGCCAAGGTGTTTGCCTATGGCGTCAAGCCCGACGGAACCAATATTAACGCCGGTTGCGGTTCTACACATCCCGAGGTGATTTCTGCTGCGGTTCGTGAGCATGGTGCTGATCTGGGGATCGCCCTTGACGGTGATGCGGACCGCTGTATTTTTGTCGATGAATACGGCAATGAGGTTGATGGTGACCATATCATGGCAATTTGTGGCATCGATATGATCAAGCGTGATGCCCTTCCTCAGAACACCGTTGTTGGGACAGTAATGTCGAATATGGGGCTCGACATTGCTTTGCGCAAGGCAGGTGGACGGGTGGTTAAAACTGATGTCGGCGACCGGTATGTTGTAGAAGAGATGCGTCGTAGCGGTTATCGGTTTGGTGGTGAACAATCCGGTCATTTGGTTTTTTTCGATCACAATACGACGGGTGACGGCATGATCTCGGCCCTTCAGGTGCTGGCGATTCTGCAAAAAAGTGGCAAGCCGCTTTCAGAACTCGCCTCAGTTATGACAGCACTGCCTCAAGTCCTTGTGAATGTGCGGGTTCGTGAGAGGCGCGATGTTGAGGAACTACCCGGGATCAGTAAACTCATAGAAGATGTTGAGAATCGCCTAGCTGATTCAGGCCGGGTTCTGATTCGTTATTCCGGAACAGAACTTCTGATGAGGATCATGCTCGAAGGTCAGGACCAGAACGAGATCACTGCTATGGCCAATGAAATTGCCGTGAAGGTGAAGAGCTTGATCGGAGAAGAGGCGATAGGAGAATAAACATGGCCAGGTTGGGTGTTAATGTTGATCATGTTGCAACCGTTCGCCAAGCCAGAGGGGGGACTGAACCAGACCCTGTCGCTGCAGCTGTAATCGCTGAACTGGCTGGTGCCGATGGCATCACTGTCCATTTGCGTGAAGATCGCAGACACATTCAGGACCGCGATGTTATGTTGCTGCGACGGACAGTGCAGACGCACCTGAATCTGGAAATGGCCGCTACGGATGAGATGGTGGCAATTGCTATGAAGGTTGTTCCTGACTACGTGACTCTTGTTCCGGAAAAACGGCAGGAACTGACCACCGAGGGTGGCCTTGATGTTGAAAAATATAAGCAGAAGCTGACCAGGCAGATCGACCTCTTGCATCAGGCAGGCATTACTGTCAGTCTTTTTGTTGATCCCGACCTGGAACAGTTGAAAGCGAGTTCCAGGGTCAAGGCTGATTTTGTTGAACTTCATACCGGAACCTATTGTTGTGCCAGAGGAAAGGCCCAAGTTAGCGAGTTGGCAAAGATAGAAGAGGCGATCAAAGTCGGCAAGAAACTCGGCTTGGGTGTAAATGCCGGGCACGGTCTCAACTATCAGAACATCCGTCCGATCCTGTTACTGGGAGGGGTTGAAGAATATAATATTGGTCACAGTATCATTTCGCGGGCTGTCCTGGTCGGGCTCGACCGAGCTGTGCGGGAGATGGCTGAACTGGTCCACGGGCGCTGATCATGCCAATTGTCGGATTAGGTACGGATCTGGCCAGCGTAGAGCGTTTCCGAATGTTTATTTCCAACAACAAGGCCGCCCTGCTGGGGCGGCTTTTTACCCTCGGAGAGCGTGAATATTCTTTTGCAAAAAAAGATCCTGCCCCACACCTTGCAGCGCGTTTTGCGGCAAAAGAGTCTTGCCTGAAAGCGTTCGGGACAGGTTGGCGCGAAGGGATCAGCTGGCACGATATGGAAGTTGTTCCGGATGCTCTTGGCCGACCTGTTTTGCAGCTCAGCGGTCGTGCTGCAGAGATAGCTGCCGCGAAGAGGGTTGAAGTGGTACACTTGTCATATAGTCACGACGGTGCTTATGCCGTTGCTACTGTGGTTCTGGAATATCTATGAAGGTTCTGACTGCAACGCAAATGCGGGTGGTGGATCGCCGGACAATCGATGAGATCGGAATCCCCGGTATTGTGCTGATGGAAAATGCTGGTCGGTGCGTCGCTGAAGAAATATTGCAGCGTTTCCCCTCGGCGGGGAAGCCTCGGGCCTTGGTACTGGCCGGGATGGGAAACAATGGCGGTGACGGATACGTTGCTGCCAGACACCTGCTGACCAAGGGGTGGGAGGTTAAGACCCTGGTTTTGGCAGAACGCCATGCCGTCAAAGAAGATGCAGCAACAACCCTGTACTCTTTGGAAAGTTGTGGTGGCGAGGTTGCCTTTATTACGAATAATGAGTTTTTTGAGAGATCTCTCGCGGGCGCCGGTGAATTGACGGTTACAGTTGATGCTCTGTTTGGGACAGGTCTCAGCAAGCCGGCCCAGGGCCTGTACCTGAGTGCCATTGAATGGCTTAACCTGCAAACCTCTCCGGTGGTTGCCGTTGACATTCCCTCCGGGGTAGACGCCTCGTCGGGTCGGATTTTTGGCACGGCAGTAAATGCCACATTAACGGTCTCTTTCGCTTTTCCGAAAGTTGGTCAGGTCAGCTATCCAGGCGCAGGTCTGGTCGGCGAGTTGGTGACTGTTGACATCGGTATCCCAGCAATGATTGCCGATCAGGCTTCAACGGACTGCTTGCTGATCGATGCTGCAGAAGCAGTACGTTTGTTACCGGTGCGTAGTCGGGATGGCCACAAGGGAACGTTCGGCCACCTTCTGGCGGTGGCGGGTTCAACGGGGAAATGTGGAGCCGCTGTGATGGCCGCCGAGGCGGGACTGAGAGGCGGTGCCGGTCTGGTAACATTGGCGTGCCCGCAAAGTGTTCAATCAACCATCGCTTCCCGGTTGACCGAGGTCATGACGATCCCCGTAGCGGATTTTAATGGTGAGGCCAACCTGTTGGCCCTCGACAAGCTGCTGTCCTTGTCCGCAGGAAAACAGGCCCTTGCTATTGGCCCCGGGTTGGGACTCGGTGAAGAGGTGAGTGGTTTGATTCGCAGATTGGTGCAGGATTCTGATCTGCCGATGGTTATTGATGCTGATGGCTTGAATGCACTGAGCGGGCACATGCATATCCTTGAATATCAAGTGAACCGCCAAATTGTACTGACCCCTCATCCCGGTGAAATAGCTCGCCTGACCGGGTTGTCGATCGCTGAGATTCAAGCCGACCGTTTTACCATAGTACGGGACTTTGCCATGCGTCACCGTGTGGTGGTGGTGCTCAAAGGGGCCCGGACTTTGACCGCCGCGCCGGATGGACGGATTCATGTCAATAACAGTGGCCATGCCGGGTTGGCCAGTGGAGGCATGGGGGACGTTCTGACCGGGTTGATCGGCAGTCTTCTGGCTCAAGGGCTTACGGCGCTGGATGCCGCAACTCTTGGTGTTTATCTGCATGGATTTGCCGCAGATCGGTTATTGGCAACCTTCGGCAATGCCGGTTTGTTAGCAACAGACGTTATGCATGAACTCCCTGCCGCTCGGCGGGCATTATCAATGGAGGTCTAAATGTTGACTGCTGGCGATATTATGACGACGCATGTCCACACAGTTTCCCCGGATACAGAGATCAAAGCTCTGGCGAAAATATTTATCGAATACAATGTCAACGCCATGCCAGTCGTTGATGCAGATGGTGCCCTGCTTGGAATGGTTACCCAGACGGATCTCGTGGAGCAGGACAAACCACTACATATTCCTACCGTTATCTCTTTGTTTGACTGGGTTATTTACCTGGAAAGCCCTAAAAAGTTTTTAGAAGAAGTGCGTAAGGTTACTGCTCGCAAGGTCGAGGAAATTTATTCAAAGGATGTGGTTACCTGCGCGCCGGATACTGCTGTTGCCACGGTTGCCAGTCTGATGGTTGATAACAAGGCTCATCTGATCCCTGTAGTTTCAGATGGCCGGATGGTCGGAGTGGTTGCCCGTCTTGATATCATCCGTAGCATGGGTGAGTAGCCTTGGAGTGTTGGGAGACGACTACAGGGGGGCCGGAGGGGACTCGTGATTTGGGAAAACGACTAGGTGAAATTTCCGAGCCTGGCTTGGTTGTCCTTTTAAATGGTGATCTCGGTGCCGGCAAAACCTGTTTTGCCCAAGGGGTGGCTTTGGGTCTTGAAGTTTCATCGGCCTCGCCTGTCACAAGCCCGAGCTATACTTTGCTGAACATTCATTATGGGCGAATGCCACTTTATCACTTCGATCTTTACCGGCTTTGCCAAGTCGAGGATCTTGCCGACCTGGGTTACGATGAGTTTGCCGAGGGCAATGGCCTGACCCTGGTTGAATGGGCTGACCGTATGACGGGCGGTCTGACTGCGTCTGTTGAAGTCTCTATAGAGCACCTTGCTGAACAGCGACGCAGCCTTCGTTTTGAGGCTCTTGACGAAAGGGGTGCGGAGTTATTGGAACAACTTGCAAAAACTCCTTGCCCTGCAGGAAACCCGCATGATGTAGTGTGAAAACCTTTGACGGCCAACGCGAATACTGTTATTAAGAGCAACTGACCCCTTGGGGTCTATCTCAATATTGATGTGCTTCTCCAAAGAGACACATCAGGAAGGATTGGCCACATATGGCACTTGTGGTTCAGAAGTATGGTGGGACCTCGGTAGGAACCATCGAAAAGATCAGGAATGTAGCACGCAGGGTTGCGCGCAGTTACGATGATGGCAACGATATGGTTGTTGTCGTCTCGGCAATGGCCGGTGAAACCAACAAACTGGTTGCTCTGGCTGAGGAGATGTGTGAGTTCCCTAACGAGCGAGAATATGATGTTCTGGTTGCTGCCGGTGAGCAGGTTTCCATCGCGCTCCTGTCGATGGCCCTGCAATCGATGGGATACAAGGCCAAAAGTTATCTCGGCTGGCAGATCCCGATCTACACCGATAACGCTTCTTCGAAAGCGCGAATAGAAGAAATCCGGGATGATAACATTCGTGAAGATCTGCGCAATGGTACGATTGTCATCGTTGCCGGGTTTCAGGGCATCGATCGTGACAATAATATTACGACTTTGGGTCGCGGTGGTTCCGACACCTCGGCAGTCGCTGTTGCCGCAGCACTGAAAGCTGATGTGTGTGAAATTCTGACGGATGTTGACGGCGTCTATACAACGGATCCGCGTATCGTCCCCGAGGCCACCAAGATGGAAAAGGTATCTTATGATGAAATGCTCGAAATGGCCTCGCTTGGGTCCAAAGTCCTGCAGATCAGGTCAGTCGAATTTGCAAAAAAATATAACGTTGTCGTCCACGTACGTTCCAGTCTAAATGACAACCCAGGAACCCTGGTAATGAAGGAGGATGCAGATATGGAAACAGTCCTGGTTTCAGGTGTTACATATAATAAAGATGAAGCAAAGATTTCAGTGCTGCGCGTTCCTGATCAACCAGGAATAGCTGCGCGGCTTTTCTCTCCACTCTCTACTGCGAATATCACGGTGGATATGATTATCCAGAATGTCTCACATGAGGGTTTTACTGATATGACCTTCACGGTGCCTCGAGCAGATTTTAAAAAAGCGCTCAAGATTGTGGAAGAAGCAGCCAGCAAGATAGGTGCTGCTGGCGTTACTAGTAACGTCTCTATCGCCAAGGTGTCGATTGTTGGTGTGGGAATGCGTTCCCATTCTGGCATTGCCAGCAAGATGTTCGAGACGCTCGCTGCGGAGGGCATTAATATCCAAATGATTTCGACCAGCGAGATTAAGGTGTCCTGTGTTGTCGACGATAAGTATACCGAGCTTGCAGTGCGCGTGCTGCATGCTGCTTTTGGCTTGGACAAAGGTCAGGTTGCCCAGGAATAGAGAGGCTTTTGAATAAAGAATCGGGAGTGGATGATGAGTAGAGTGTTTCTGTACGATACGACCTTGCGTGACGGTACGCAGTCTGAAGATGTCTCATTTCTGGTGGCGGATAAAATCCGCATCGCAAGGAAGCTTGATGAGCTCGGTATCGACTATATTGAGGGAGGTTGGCCTGGATCGAACCCCAAGGATATTGCCTTCTTCAAAGATGTTAAGAAGATTACTCTCAATCATGCCAAGGTAGCCGCCTTTGGTTCGACCCGTCGGGCAAAGACGACTCCGGCTAAAGATAATAATATACAAACATTGATTCAGGCAGAACCAGATACAGTCACAATTTTCGGTAAAACTTGGGACTTTCACGTACGGGAAGCCCTGCGTATAAGTCTGGAAGAAAATATTGAGTTGATCTATGACTCACTGGCCTACTTGAAAAAAAATGTGCCGGAAGTCATTTATGACGCGGAGCACTTCTTTGATGGTTACAAAGCGAATCCTGAGTACGCCATCAGAACACTGGAGGCAGCACAACAGGCTGAAGTCGATTGCATTGTCCTCTGTGACACTAATGGGGGTACATTGCCTTTCGAGGTGTCGGATATTATCAAGAAGGTCAAGAAAATTATAAAGGCCCCGCTTGGAATCCACGCTCACAACGACAGTGATTGCGCCGTGGCCAACTCTCTGGTGGCGGTTGAGCAGGGCGCGATACATGTGCAGGGAACGATTAACGGCTTTGGTGAACGCTGTGGCAACGCCGACCTCTGTTCTATTATACCTGCGCTCAGGTTAAAAATGGAGCGTGAGTGTGTTTCAGACGAACAACTTAAGGGATTGCGTGTCGCTTCACGCTACATCTATGAACTCGCTAACCTGGTGCCAAACAAGCGCCAACCTTACGTCGGGAACTCGGCGTTCGCCCATAAAGGCGGTGTGCATGTTTCCGCTATCCAACGGCATCCAGAAACTTATGAGCATCTTCGTCCGGAAAAGGTTGGCAATGTAACGCGGGTTCTGGTCTCCGACCTTTCTGGCAGGGCAAACATTCTGGCCAAGGCAGAACAGTTCAATATCAATCTTGACAGCAAGGACGCCGTCACGCTGGAGATTCTAGAAGATATCAAAAATTTAGAAAATCAGGGATTTCAGTTCGAAGGTGCAGAGGCTTCCTTTGAACTATTGATGCGACGTGCCATGGGTGAGTTGCGCAACTTTTTCTCGGTTATCGGTTTCAGGGTCATCGATACCAAACGACGAGAAGATGAAATGCCGACTTCTGAGGCAACAGTGCAGGTTAAAGTCGGTGGACGGATTGAACATACTGCAGCAGAGGGCAGTGGCCCTGTTAACGCCTTGGACAATGCCCTGCGCAAAGCGCTTGAACAGTTTTATCCGCAACTGAAGGAGATGAAGTTGTTTGATTACAAAGTGCGTGTGCTGCCGGCTGGCAAGGGGACAGCATCTGTGACGCGGGTATTGATTGAGTCGGGAGACAAGACTGAAAGATGGGGGACTGTTGGTGTGAGCGATAATATTATTGATGCATCCTATCAGGCCTTGGTCGACGCAGTGCAGTATAAGCTGATGCGGGATTATGCGGAATAGAATCTTCTTTCGTGCACCACCACCACTCATCGTGGTGGCGATAATGTTATTTTCAGTGATACTTTTGAGCCGGGAGGCTTCCGTGAAGGAAGACCTCCCGTTTTTACTACCCGTAGAAAAAAACTTTGTTTACGTTGAATTGGTTGGTGCTGGTCTGGACCAGGGTGTGTATCAAATTTATGACGATATGGCCCTGTTGGATGTCATAAAATTGACAGGTTCTCCTTTGCCTGGAAATGTGATGATGGATGTGGCCTGGTCTCACCCCCTGAGTGAAGGGGAAAGCCTTAGAATCGTAAGAAAAGGACTGAAAACTAGTGCCTTACAACGAAGGTGGATGAATGCGAGCCAGCGTATGGCGCTGGCCATTCCTTTGCACCCGGATCGTATGAGCGAATTGGACTGGCAAGTTTTGCCAGGTGTTGGCACTGCTCTCGCTGAACGTATTGAACTTAACCGCCAAAAATATGGCGACTTTGGTCGTTTGGAATCGTTAAGAAGAGTGGAAGGGATAGGAAGAAAACGGATTGAAAGCTGGAAAATTTTTTTTAGTGAGGGCTAAGCCTATGTTTTATAGGTGGAATATTTTCAATGCAGAATTGTTTCCTTTTCTTTAGATAGATCAATTAAAAATTGGCATGCCTCGTGTAACGTACTGTTCACAACATGTGTCTGCTGAGATTGAGACATATCCTTAGGTTGTGTATCAGGAGATAACGCCATGAGATGTCCGAAGTGTAAAGCCCGTATGTATGCGGAGAAATATTACGATTTTGTTCGTGCTTTTGATGCCTGGAAATGTTGTTCATGTGGTGAAGTTATAGATCCGACGATTCTGGCCAATCGTGCCCGCAATCATAATGTGTTCCTAGGTTGACAAGTTTTTTTATAATTTTCATAAAAAGCCTGGAACCTGTGTTCCAGGCTTTTTATTTGTCGCCATAACACAAGTTTATGGTCATAATGAGAGAACTTTACGATGGTTACAAAGCCGTTCACGCTGACAACCAGTATTCAGAGCTATCTGCAACTCTAACTGTTTGAAGGGAGTGCCGCCATGTCTGAAAATGAGAATGCTGCCGGTTCTTCTGAGAAAACTGGTTCGGTTCGTAACAAGAAAGTGCGCATTCGTCGATTGATTGAGCGAAAAATGGTTGATAGTTGGCAGAACGTGCCACATTTTTATGTGACCATCGCAGTTGATATGACGGACATTATCCGTTTTCGCAGGGATCTTGGAATCACAATCAACGACTTTATTATGGCGGCTGTTTCAGAAGCAATTAAAGAACATCCCTGGATAAACAGCCACTGGCTTGATGGTGAAGCTGTTGAACAGGAACAGATCAACCTGGCCATGGCGGTTGCCACGGAGGGTGGATTGTACTATCCGGTGATTAAAAATGTCGAAAGGCTTGCCCTGAAACAGCTAAGTCAGTCTGCTGCAGCACTGGCAGAAATGGCGCATCTTGGACAACTGTCAGATGATGACCAGGAAGGCGGAACTTTTACTGTTTCTAACATGGGTATGCTCGGTGTGGAGTCTTTTGCCGCGATTGTGACACCACCGCAGGCTGCCGTTCTTGCCGTCGGGACAGTTAAAGGTGAGGTCGTGGTTGACGAACATGAAGAGTTGGTCGTTGCGCCTATGGTTCGTTTGACCCTTTCTGCTGATCACCGGGTTCTTGATGGCGAGGATGCTGCCGAGTTCCTGGATTCTTTGAAAAGCTATCTTGAAGCCCCTGTAACACTGATTGCCGGGACTTGTTTTGACGAAGATTGATCCTGTTAAAAATAACTTTAAAGTTGTTCTCATGGGAAGCGCAGCAGGCAGCGAAAAGCTTGAGGAATTAGAGGCCAGACGTGAAGAGGTGCGAGCGGAGATGAGAAGGCGAGGCATGTTGACGCAATAAGTCAAAAGTGAACTTGGAAAAAAAACATTAAAAAGGCGGAGCTTCTGGCTCCGCCTTTTTAATTCGTTGAAGGTTTGGTACAGCGCTACTGGCCCTTTCATTCAGGCCGGAGCAATGGCTGAACCATGCTCCTTCTTATTCTTTGTAATCTGCATGAAAATCACCAGTCCGACCAAGGCAATGCCGGCCGCGTCGGTGACTAACGTCGGCCAGTAAAGCAAACAGGTACCAACCGCCAGAATAAGCCATTCGGGGAGTGTTGTTCGTCGGAACCAGAAGAGCATGGTGGTTGCCGAGAACGCTATGGTGCCGAGGATTGCTGAAAAGAAGGAAGACAAGGTCTGCATTCCTGTCGCCGGATCGGAGGCTTCAATGATCGTTTCGCCCGGATTAACCATATCGCCGGCAAATGTTTTGACATGGTCGATATTGCCACCGCGCTCCGCCATGATGTTGATAATCTCATCGCCGACCATGATCTTGGCCACCACGTCACCTTCTGCAAAGTGCTCTCCCTGCTTGACATCGACGGACAGAACCGAAGCAAATGGAATATCGTCCTCCAGGGACGGCACCTTGACATTTGCCGTATGCGCCTGAAAAAGGATGGCCGGGGTGAATGCAAACAGCAGCGGGCAGACGTAGAGCAGTTTGGCGAACTTGAAGCTGGTCCAGCCGGTCTTCCATGGATCAGAGCCGGCGATCGCGGCTCCGGCATAGGCGGCCACACAGACTGGTGGCGTGATGTTCGAATCCTGGCTGAGCCAGTAAACGATCATGTGGGCGCAGAGTATCGGCACCCCCATTTCCATAAGTGGTGGAACCGCGAGGACTGCTGTAATCAGGTAGGCTGCCGTGACCGGCACGCCCATGCCGAGCACCAGTGAGGCCAGGGCCACCAGGAAAATGGCGGCGAGCAGGTTACCGCTGGCCAGAGAAATGATGATGTCGGAGAACTTGAGGCCGATTCCGGTCAACGAGATGGTGCCGACAATGATGCCGATCACGCCGAGTGTGGCGCCGATGATCAGGGTGTTGTTGGCCCCGGTAAGAATGGCTGCCCAGATTTCCCTCACGCCCATACGGGTTTCCTTTTTGACCCAGCTGACAACAACGCAGGAAATTGTCGCCCAGAATGCAGCAAAACCAGGGGATTTACCCATGATCATCAGGACGGTGATGACGACCAGTGGCATGGAGTAATACCACTGTTTTTTCAAGACTTCTTTCCAGTGCGGGAACTCGTCGTCGTCGATCCCTTTGATGCCCAGTTTTTTGGCTTCGAAATGAATCATGCAGAACACCGAAAAGAAGTAGAGCAGTGCGGGGAAGATGGAAATCATCATGATGTAGGCATAGGACGTTTCTGTCAGTTCGGCCATCAAGAAGCCGCCGGCACCCATAACTGGGGGCAGGAACATGCCACCGATTGAAGCGGCCGGCTCTATGGCTCCAGCGACATGGGGCTTGAAACCGGCCCGTTTCATGAGTGGGATAGTGAAGGCTCCGGTGGAGACGGTATTGGCGATGGCGCTGCCGGAAACTGAACCGAAGAAGGCCGAAGCAATGACCGCAACTTTGGCCGGGCCGCCGGTGCTGCGTCCGGCAATGGCCAGGGGGAAGTCGATGAAGAATCTGCCTGCCCCTGATTTGTGCAGAAAGGCGCCGAAGAAGATAAACAGGATGACGTAGGTCGCCAGCACGTTGGCCATGACTCCGAAAACCCCGTTGGTGGTCAGAAAAAGGGCGGTGCAAAGGCGTTCGATGCCGAAGCCGCGGTGGGCAATGATTTCCGGGAAGATCGGCCCGAGATAACCATAGATGAACATGGCGATGCCGATGAAGGTCATCGACCAGCCGAGAACCCGACGGCAGACTTCGAGCGAGAGGATAACTCCGACGATACTGACCATGGCGTCAAGGTTGGTCTCAGCGCCGGCCCGATAATTGAGAACCTCGAATTCGTGAATCCAGTAGTAAACAACTGCTGCTGATGCCAGGGCGTAGAGGATGTCCGAGAGGGTTGGATTCTTCGGCCATCTTTTCATCATGAAATTGTCAATAAACGTGGCTACAACGCCGATCAAGATGCCGCCAACGCTTATAGCGCCGATCAGTCCCATGCTGCCGCTGGTTATTGCCGCGTGAAATGCGTCGGTTGTTTCATAGAAACCGAAGGCAGCAATGGTGCAGGAGAAGATGCCGCCGATGACCAATGAAAGAGGAATACGTATCCGGTCCTTGCCCGCCGGGTAGAGCAGGAAGACCAGCACGTAGGTGACAAAGACATAAACCCCGAGATGGTAATGAGTTGCAACGGCTGCCATACCTGCCGCGTAAAAATAGAAGAGGACCATGCTGGCACCGAGTACCCCAACTAGCCACTTGAAGAGACCTGTCGGTGAACGGTAGGACTTGGAGTCCTTTTCCAATAACTTTTTGAGCTTTTCCTGTTCCTCGGGCGAGAGGTCCTTGAGGTCTTCTAGAAGTTCTTCAGCCATACTGACTACCTGCTTGGTTTAGAATGAGGGGGTTGATGCTTTGTTGTATGAAAACTGGAGAGTACAGAAGCGGGGCCATAAGACCCCGCTTCTTGAAAGCCCAATAATGGAGGGTTATTCCCCCTTCTGTGCAGCCGTCAGCGTGAGACCTTTCTCTTCCCAGAATTTCTGGGCACCGGGATGAACTGGGGTCACGATACCGGTAAGGGCCCCTTGAACAGACATGGATTTAGCGGTGCTCTTGACCTTGACCATGTAGGAGAGGCCTTCCTCGGTGTAAATGTTGGCCAGGGCATCGTATACGTACTTGGGATCAACGTGCTTGCCGGCGACCCAAAGAGCAGAATCCTGGAAAGACATGACATCATAGTCAACCCCGCTGTAGGTCCCTTTGGGGATTGTGAGCGGAGCATAGAAGGGGTAATCCTTAAAGGCACCGCCTTTTTCACCTGCCTCCCAGGTGGAGAGGAGCTTGATCTTGTTGCTGGCAGCAGCCTGGATCACCGAACTATTAGGGAATCCTGCGAACACCCACATGGCATCAATCAGGCCGTCACCGATGGCCGCAGCCGCTTTGCTGTAGCCGATGAATTCAACATTCATATTGTCCCATAGTCCGATGGAGCTGAAATAACGCTGGGCAGCGGCGGCGGCTCCGGAGCCCGAGTCACCGACGGCAATGCGTTTGCCTTTTAGATCGGCAACCGAGTTGATGCCGCTTTTCTCGAGCACGACCAGATGAGCTGGGGCGCCGTAAAGGAATGCCATGGCCATGACATTGGGGTAAACGGTGGTATCGTTGGTCAAACGCCCATTGCGACCAAGGAAAGTGTCCCCAGAGTAGGAAATGCCGAAGTCGATCTCACCCGAGTTGGCGCGACGGAGGTTTTCAACCGAGCCAGCCGAGGCCATGTTGGAAACTTCAAGGTCTGCCTGCATCTTGGAGAGACGGGAGGCGATGCCGTTGGAGAAATACTGGAAAGTACCTCCTTCAGGACCGCCACCGAAGCCGAGACGGGTTTTTTCTGCAAGGCCCGTACTGGGCAGTGAGAATGTTGCGACCAGGGCCAGTGCGCTGATCAGTGACAGGAAACGTGTGACTGAGTTCATAGTCCTTCCTCCTTGTGGTTGTGTGTCTTTGGTGTGGTGGCACCTCAAATAAAGGCGTTTTTGCCCTTAATCTCAACATTACCAACTGAAATCCAATGATATGAGTAAGTTGTCATTTAAACACATTGTTCTATATTTGCAACAAACATTTCCAAATAACGGCATGAATCTTTTAAGGCACACCAGGTAAAAGGACAAAAGAAACACAAACTCGCGAGTGGGCAGGTGCAGGGGATAGTTGGAATCTAACAGAAAAGGGGCCGTACGAGACAACCCCTTTGAGGAGGAGTTTTTTAAGCGATTTTAGTCCGGTATGGGGATGACGAAAACCGGTCTTCTCGATCTACGCAAAACTTTGTCCGCTACACTGCCAAGAAAGGTATGACTTAACGCTCCTTTGCCGTGCGTACCCAGAACAATCACGTCTACGTTATGACGATCAGCAGCCTGAAGTATCTGTGAAACCGCGTGTCCGTGTACGACTTCGATCCCCGCGATGTTTTTTAGATCCTCGGGGTGATTCGCCAGTTCCTCTTGGGTGAACTTCTCTAACTTGTTCTTCATTTCGTCGCGGGCCTGCTCTTCGTTCTTTGCTTCGAAAGATTCCAGCATCCCCTCCCCCATAACCGAGGAGACATAACTGCGAAATCCCGCATCAATCTCAGGGACGACATGCAGCAAGTAGATTTTTGCCTGTGATTTCCTGGCGAGCAGGACCGCGTGCTTGAAGGCGTATTCCGAGTTTGGCGTCAGGTCGGTTGCATACAGGATGTTCTTGTAGTTCGGCAGCATAATAATTCTCCCGGTAATAAAGTCTCTGTCTGTTGCCTTGGCCGGTTCATCTGTAGACAGTGTAGCTTGAGGTCATGAAAAGAAAAGGGAGGAGAATCAGTTTCTTCTCCTCCCTCTATATTTATGGGGCGTGTAGCCTAGTACCCTTTCAGATGATCAATGTAATTCGGTAACCACAGCGAAATCTGCGGGATGTAGGTGATCAGTATCAGGAAGACCAGGAGGATCGCAAGCCATGGCAGTGCGGCCCGAATAACCCAGGTGATACTCTCCCCGGTAATACCGGAGGTAACGAACAGGTTGAGCCCGACCGGTGGAGTGATCATACCGATCTCCATGTTGACGACCATGATGATGCCGAGGTGGATCGGGTCGATGCCTAGCTTTACGGCAATCGGGAAAAGAATTGGCGCCATGATCAGCAGGATAGCCGACGGCTCCATAAAGTTTCCGGCAATCAACAGGAGAATGTTGACCACGATCAGGAAGCCCCAGGCGGGCAGCCCCCAACCGACGATGATTTCAGCAATATGGTGCGGGATTCGTTCGGTGGTCAGGACGTGAGCAAAGAGCATCGCGTTGCCGATGATAAAAAGCAGCATGATGGACACCTTGGAGGAATCCATCAGGACCTTCTTGGTGTCCTTGTGAAACATAGTCAACGGTAAGGCTTTTGCGGACAGAAACAGGTTGCGGATGATGATCTTGGCTATGCCGTCGCCTTTCTTCTCGCGCCATTTCACACCCTTGAGCGGGCCCATGTCGCGGTAGATAAAGATCGCGATAAAGAAGGCATAGACTGCGGAAACTGCGGCAGCCTCGGTTGGGCTACAGATGCCGCCGTAGATAGAACCAAGGACGATGACGATCAGCATCAATCCCCAGACAGCACTGCCGCTGGATCGGAGCAACGCCTTGAAACCGACCCATTCTTGCGCCGGCAGGCCTTTGACTCGGGCGACTACATAGATGACGACCATCAGCATGAGGCCCATCAGGATGCCGGGCAGGAAGCCGGCCATAAACAGGCGAGCGGCTGATTCTTCGGTTGCGGCGGCATAGACCAGCATGACAATCGAAGGTGGAATCAGGATGCCGAGCGTTCCGGCATTCGTGATGACACCTGCCGCCATGGTCTTGGGATAGCCAGCCTTAACCATGCCAGCAATGACAATCGAGCCGATGGCGGCGACGGTAGCCGGCGAAGATCCGGAGACTGCGGCGAAGATCATGCAAGCGAGGACCGAGGCCATCGCCAGACCGCCGCGAATCCAGCCGACGCAGTCGATGGCGAAATTGATGATTCGTGCAGCAACCCCGCCTGTCGACAGAAAGGTCGACGAAAGGATAAAGAACGGGATCGCCAGCAGGGTGTAATGGGCTGATTGTGATTCAAGAAGTTTCAGGGCAATGGACGCCAGCGAGTCATGCGAAAAGAGCAGGATCGTTGTAATACTCGACAAACCCAGGGCAAATGCGATCGGCATGCCGGTCAGCAGGCAGAGGAGCAGGATGAAAAAAAGTGCAGCGGTGGTCATTCTGATCTCCCTCCCAGAAGAGCGGCTTTGGTTTCTTCTGCCAGATGCATACTTTCCTTGGCTTCGTCGGTGAGCGTGAAGCCTTCATTTTTGCCGGTAAAGACTCCCCACAGCAGTATTAACAGCCTGATGGCGATCAATGCCATGCCGATCAGCAGGATGCTGTGCGCTACCCATTTGGGAATTGGCATGTCATCAAGTTCGATACCGATCTTGTGCATCTTGGCCAGGTAGACCCAGGAACCTTTCATAAATAACCCGGTGTAGAAGAGGCACGCTACTACCGCAAGGCCACCGACAACCCTTCGGACCTTGGGCGGCAGGATTTTTACCATGGCATCGACGCCGATATGAGAGCCGACCTTGATCCCATAGGAGACCCCGAACAGGACCATCCAGGCCGAGAGATGCAGGGTCAACTCCTGGGCCCACATCATGCCGATGCCGAAGCCGAACCGTAGCACGACTTCGCCGAAAACCAGCAGCGTCATCGACGCCAGCAACATGGCGATGATTGTCTCTTCTATCTTGCCGATTATCGTGAAAAACATAAGATGCCTCGCAAAAACAAACCTTGATAGAAATCACGGACCCTGTTGCCAGGGTCCGTGAGGAAGCTCGTCCTAGTTGTTGGATTGAACCGCTGCTTCAATGTATTCCTTGCCAATAGCGTCTTCAAACTGCTTCCAAACCGGCTGCATCGCCTCGACCCACAGCTTACGCTCGGCATCAGTCAGAACGATGATTTCTGAGCGTTTGGAGTCGATGATTTTCTGGCGATCTTCGACGGACTTGTCCTCGGAGACTTTGTTGCCGAAAGCAATCGCTTCATCGAGAGCTTTTTTGACTTCGGTGCGGATGTCATCAGGCAGGTCTGTCCAGAATTCAGTCGAGGTGACGACCAGGTAGTCGAGGACGCCGTGGTCGGTCTCGGTGATGTACGGCTGAACTTCAAAGAATTTTTTGGAGTAGATGTTCGACCAGGAATTCTCCTGACCGTCGATCGCTTTAGTCTGCAGCAGGGTGAATACCTCTGAAAACGGTTTCTTTAGCGGCATGGCGCCGATGGCCTCGTACTGGGCGGCCAGAACGTCAGAGGTCATGATGCGGAACTTCTTGCCCTTGGCGTCAGCCGGAACCCGCAGCGGGTCGTTTGAGGAGATTTCCTTCATGCCATTATGCAGGTAGCCGAGGCCGATCAGGCCTTTGCTTTGCATCGACATCAGCATTTTCTGGCCGACCGGGCCCTGCTGGAATTTCTCGACGGCGGCCATGTCTTTGAAGAGGAAGGGGAGGTCGAAGATTTGCAGCGACGGGGTGTACTTTTCGAACTTGGAAAGAGCCGGAGCTGCGATCTGAACATCGCCAAGCGCCATGGCCTCAAGGACTTTGTCATCACCAAACAGCTGGGAGTTAGGGAAGACTTCTACGACAACTTTTCCTGCCAGTTTCTGATCGACCAATTCTTTAAACTTGTTAGCCATCTGACCTTTAGGAGTGTTTTCTGCGACGACGTGCGAGAACTTGATGACAATGGGGGCTGCCATCGATACAGTTGCTGCAGCGAAGAATGCCACTGCGACCATAAGACTTACCAATAAAATTCTGTTCTTTGTCATTTTTGACTCCTTAAGACAATTATAATTGGGGTTTATTCCTATGTTGCCACCAAAGCAACACTCCTGAAGTTTCTGTTGAGTAGAGACGATTTTTAGTCTGTCCGGCAATGTATGTGTGAAATGCCCCATAGATCTTTGAATCGGGCTTGGATCAGGTTATTTGCACGCAAACAAGTTGGCTATGAGCAAGTTGGGTGCCACCTGCCTCTGAAATTTAAAACGGAATTTTGGAAGACTCTGAGCACAAACGAAACCTGTTTTAAAAAGTTAAGTGTTTATAGTCAGTTAAATCTTTTAAAGAAGGAGCGAATATTTTTGCATGACATCATACAATGCCGCCACATTCGTAGCTTTTGGCCTGATTGAAGCAAGTAACGCCTCAGGATAAATGAGTTCCCCCGCACATGTCGCTATTATGCTAAGAGCATGAAAATATTTAATAATTCTGACTGATCATGGTGATTCAAGTTGCAATGGGAGGAGAAACGGCGTGATAAAATTTATATAAAGCTATTCTATAAATGCATATTTGGTTTCAATTCATCATGACCGTCTGTCGGTCTGTCTCGTTTGGGCTGATTTTAGCCGTTTACTGGACAAGGCGGCTGAAATTGGCCATTCTAATCCGGACTTTAATAGGTATTGACAATTGGTTCTTGGCGGCTTGTTTTGCAAGACAATACTGTCGCCCAATCTTTCTTCTTGACGATATTGGTGTCTTACTCGTTATGATACATGCTATTCCACTAAGTCAGTAGGGCTTGTACCGACATGTTAAAAATGAAAAGAGTGTTGGCACCGGCCAAAGTGAACCTTTGTCTGCATGTGCTGGGGAAACGGATCGATGGCTATCATGAGCTGGCCACGCTCATGCAACGGGTTGCGTTGTTCGATCGTCTGGATATTGAGCTTGTCGAAGGCGATGAAATAAAGGTTTCATGCCCAGGACTCGATCTGTTCGGCAACGAACAGAACATCGCTGAAAAGGCTGCGCGATTGCTCTTGGCGCACGTCCGGTCAAAGCAAGGGGTCTCCATTACAATTGAAAAAAACATCCCTGCGGCGGCCGGACTTGGAGGGGGATCCTCGGACGCTGCCGCTGTGTTGATGGCACTTGACGAATTGCTCGGACTTCAATTGCCACTCGCGATATTGATGGAACTGGGATTGCGACTTGGTGCCGACGTTCCCTTCTTTCTGTATGGTCACACGGCTTGGGCCACAGGAGTAGGTGAACGTCTTCAGTCTTGGCCGGGTATGCCGCCAATGACCCTGGTTTTGGTCAATCCAGTAGTCTCAGTTTCAACGGCTTGGGTTTTCCAAAATTTGGGGTTGACATGCCAATGGGCAACCGCTAGAATCCCGAAGTTTCCCGAGGAAACAAGCGGTTTGGTGCGTCTGCTGCACAATGATCTTGAAGTTGTCACCTGTCAACGCCATCCTGTGATCACTACCATCAAGGAACGTCTGGTTGCCAGTGGGGCCAACGGGGCGCTCATGTCTGGCAGTGGGCCGACTGTGTTTGGTGTCTTTGATGAATGCTGTCGTGCCGAACAGGTGGCCCATTCACTTTCCGCGGAAACCGATTGGTGGGTTAAAGTTGTTAGCCTGTTATAAATATTCGTTTTACTGACAAGTTGATTATAGGGGCGTCGCCAAGCGGTAAGGCACTGGATTTTGATTCCAGCATTCCCAGGTTCGATCCCTGGCGCCCCTGCCACTTGCAGGGTCTGTATATTTCAATGTGAGCCGGTGATGATCTTGTCGGTCGTATTGAATTGATACAGATTCTTAGTCTATCGTAGGTTGAAGTTTATAAGAACAGGTGATATTTGTGCTTAAAGAATTGAAGATTTTTACCGGTAACGCAAACCCCGCTCTGGCCCAGGAAATCTGTGATCACCTGTCAGTGCCTTTGGCCAAGGCTACCGTTAAGACTTTTTCCGACGGCGAAATCATGGTGGAAATTAACGAAAACGTCCGCGGCCGAGACGTTTTTGTTGTTCAGTCGACCTGTCAGCCAGCCAATGAGAACCTGATAGAACTTCTGATCATGATCGATGCCTTGAAGCGTGCTTCGGCTGCCCGCATCACGGCAGTCATCCCGTATTTCGGCTACGCACGCCAGGATCGTAAGGTTGCACCGCGGACGCCGATTACCAGTAAATTGGTTGCAGACCTGATTACAACAGCCGGCGCACAGCGAGTCTTGTGTGTTGATCTGCATGCAGGACAAATTCAGGGCTTTTTCAATATCCCGGTTGATCATCTCTACGCGGCCCCGGTGGTCCTGGAAGATATAAGATCCCGTTTCCCCAGTGATTTGGTTGTTGTTTCTCCTGACGCAGGGGGGACGGAGCGGGCTCGAGCTTTCGCCAAGCGTCTGAATGCTGGACTGGCGATTATTGACAAACGTCGCAGTGCAGCTAACGTTTCCGAGGTCATGCATATCATTGGTGACGTTGAAGGGCAAACCTGTATTATCGTTGATGATATGATCGATACCGCTGGAACACTTTGTCAGGCAGCCGCTGCGCTCAAGGCGCACGGAGCGGGGGATATCTACGCTACAGCGACCCATGCCGTTCTCTCCGGACCGGCATTGGAACGGATCAATGCGAGTTCTCTCAAAGAGGTACTTGTTTGCAATACGATTCCTGCTGAAGAGAAAAGCAAAAATTGTTCAAGGCTGCGGATTGTTTCTGTAGCAAAGTTGTTGGCGGAAGCGATCCGTCGTATCCATGGTGATGAATCTGTCAGTTCACTTTTTGTCTGAGTTGCAGTAGAAAAAATTGAGACTCTAAAAGTTGCTTAGATTATTTAAGGAGTAAATAAATGGCCACATCGGTACTAAACGTAGAAACGCGGGTTCGCATCGGCAAAGGTGGCTCTCGAAAAGTTCGCCGTGACGGCTTGGTGCCGGCGGTGGTTTATGGCAAGGGAGTTGATGCGTTAAACCTTCATCTCGATCCAAAAGCCCTGAAACAGGCAATTGCGACTGAAGCGGGTTGGAACACTCTGATCACCTTGAAGGGTGATGGTCCATTCGACGGCAAGGTCGTGATTCTCAAGGATATGCAGATTGATGCTATCCGCCGAGATGTCCAGCATGTCGATTTTCTGGCCATCAACCTGAAGAACAAGATCACCGTCATGGTCCCAGTGCATCCTGTTGGCAAGTCAGCCGGTGAAAAGGCCGGTGGATCTCTGCAGTTGATTCGCCATGAACTGGAGTTTAATTGCCTGCCGACCAATATCCCGACCTCGATCGAAATCGACGTGACCAAGCTGAATATTGGTGATGTTGTTCATGTCGATGAAATCGTTTTTCCCGAAGGTGTTGAGTCCCAGCACGATGTCAACTTTACGGTTCTGACGATTGTCGCCCCCAAGGTTGAGGAAGTTGATGAAGAGGCTGAGGAGGCTGAGGAGGTCTATGGCCAAGTGGCTAAAGCAGGTGAGGCCACAGACGAAGATTAGGCAGGGCACTCTTGAAGCTGATTGTCGGGTTGGGCAACCCTGGCACCCAATATGCCGAAACACGCCACAATATTGGTTTTATGGTTGCCACTCACCTGGCAGAACGCGTCGGGGTAGCCTTAAAGAGAAAGGGTTACCAGGGTTGCTACGGCATCGGTCGTGTGGCCGGTGAGGAGGCAGCGATTCTGCTGCCGCAGACATACATGAACCGCAGTGGCGAAAGCGTCGCTCCTGCTTGTCAATCCCTCGGCATCACACCGGGGGATTTGATTGTGATTCATGACGAAATTGACCTGTCTTTTGGCTGTCTGCGCATCAAGGTCGGTGGCGGTCATGGCGGTCATAACGGCCTGCGCAGTATCAGCTCGGCACTCGGTGAAGCAGGTTATAGCCGGTTGCGTATGGGGATTGGTCGACCTCCGACTGGAGGGGATGTCTCCGGGCATGTCTTGAGCCGCTTCAGTACAGTCGAACGAGCTCTGTTGGAAAGATGTATAGATACGGCAACTAATGCCCTGGAAGACCTTATGCTGAACGGGGTACAGGACGCTATGAGTAGATATAACAATCGTGATTTGTTGACATAATAAAAACGCAAGAAAGGTTAAAGGGAGACAGACATGCAAGCTTTAGCACCAATTCTAGGCGTCATCGGTTTCGTGATAGCCATTGTCCTGTACAACAAGGTCAAACGCTATCCGGTCGGCAACGACATTATGAGAGATATCTCCGAGGAGATTCATAACGGCGCCATGGCGTTTCTTGGCCGCGAATATCGGGTCCTGGCCGTCTTTATCACTTTGGTCTTTGTGATTATTTCAATCGCCATGAACTATCAGACCGCCTTGGCTTTTCTTGGTGGTGCTGTTTGTTCCATGACCTGTGGTTTCATCGGCATGAAGGCCGCTACCCGGGCCAACGTTCGGACCTGCGAAGCTGCTCGCGTGTCGGGCCAGGCTGAGGCCTTGATGGTGTCCTTCAACGGTGGCGCAGTCATGGGCCTTGCGGTTGCTTCTCTGGGTCTGGTCGGTGTCGGTATTGCCTACATGGCCTTCGGCGGAGATCCCAAAACGGTTCAATATATCAACGGCTTCGCTATGGGTGCTTCGTCCATCGCACTGTTCGCCCGTGTTGGTGGTGGTATCTATACCAAGGCCGCAGATGTTGGTGCGGACCTCGTCGGCAAGGTGGAAGCAGGAATTCCTGAAGATGACCCACGTAACCCAGGTGTTATTGCGGATAACGTTGGCGACTGTGTCGGTGATACGGCCGGGATGGGTGCCGACATTTTTGAATCTTATGTCGGCTCGATTATCGCTACCATCGCTATCGCTGCTGCCGCCAGTGGTGAATTGCTCGCTAAACTGGGTACGGGTGAAGAAGAAGTCGTTCGAGCTGCTGCCATGTATCTGCCGATCTCTCTGGCCGTAGCCGGTCTGCTCTTCTCCTTTGTCGGCATCTGGTCGATGAAAATACTGTGCAACCAGGATCCGGCCAAGGCGTTGCATTACACAACTTTTGTTGCTGCCGGTGGTTTCCTGGTGATTTCGATCCTGATTATCTGGGGCATGGGCCTCAAGTTTGGTGTCTTTCTGGCTGTTTTGATCGGCTGCCTGGCTGGTGTGGCGATTGGCCAGATTACAGAATACTACACGGCGCATAAACCGGTTTTCCGCATTGCCGAAGCAAGTAAAACCGGCCCGGCGACCAATATCATCACTGGCCTTGCTGTCGGTCTCGAGAGCTGCGCTGCTCCGATCCTGGTCATCTGCGTTGCCATTGCTGTGGCCAATAATTTTGCCGGTCTCTACGGGATTGGTATCGCGGCCGTTGGTATGCTGGCTACTGTTGGTGTCACCATGACGGTTGATGCTTACGGTCCGATTGCTGATAATGCCGGCGGGATTTCAGAAATGGCCGGTCTTGGTCCTGATGTGCGCAAGATTACAGACGGCCTCGACTCCATCGGTAATACCACTGCCGCTATTGGCAAGGGCTTTGCTATCGGATCTGCAGCTTTAACCGCGCTTGCACTTTTTTCTGCATACGCGACGACAGTTAAGCTCGAAGTCATCAATCTAATCGACCCGAAAGTTGTCATCGGACTGCTTATTGGTGGTGCCTTGCCTTTCTTTATCGGTGCCCTGACCATGACCAGCGTTGGTCGCGCTGCCGGCAAGATGGTCGATGAAATTCGCCGCCAGTTCCGTGAGATTCCAGGCCTTCTCGAAGGCAAGGCAGGGGTTAAGCCTGATTCCCAGAAATGTATCGACATCTCGGCTAAAGCTGCACTTCGTGAAATGATCCTGCCCGGTGTCGTCGCAGTCGTTGCACCGGTACTGATTGGTTTCGCCCTTGGTAAAGAGTCTCTCGGTGGTATGCTCGCCGGTGCCACTCTGGCTGGCGTATTGTTGGCGTTGATGATGTCTAACGGTGGCGGTGCCTGGGATAATGCCAAGAAGTATATCGAGCAGGGCAAGCTCGAAGGGGAGAAGAAGGGCGGTAGTGCCCATGCCGCTGCGGTTATCGGTGATACTGTTGGTGATCCCTTCAAAGATACGTCCGGTCCGGCCATGAACATCCTTATCAAACTGATGAGTGTTGTTGCGCTGGTTATTGCGCCTTTGCTGGTCTAAGTCCGACGGACATAGGGTGCTAAATGATAGCCGGGGTTTGCGCTCCGGCTATCATTATTTAGTGGTCAAGAGGAAATGACGAGTCACAGGCCAACGCGCAAGAGTGTATGTGCCCGTAAGGCAAAGAATATATTGTTAAAGATGGTGATGTTATTCATTACCGTTTTAATGTTTGAATGATTCCAAACTCAGTCTGTATTTTGACCGCCGATCTTATTCAAAATTCCGTTGCCTCGCAATACGGGGTGTGGTAAAAAACAAAGTTCTTTAGACGGAAGCACACGGGGTGCTTTCTCTCCTTGCTCCGCAGGACGGGGCTAACAACTCAAGAGGAGTTTTTAATGCGAACCTATGAATCAATCTTTATCGTGCACCCGGAAGTAGTCGGGGACGACCAACTCGCGGTCATTGACAAGTTCAAGAAAGTCTTGACTGATCGAGGCGCGGAAGTCCTCAAGTTAGAAAACTGGGGGATCAGAACTTTGGCCTACCCGGTCAAAAAGCAAGTCAAGGGCTGTTATGTTCTGGTGATCTTTGATGCAGAGCCTGCTGTGATTGCCGAATACGAGCGCCGTATGCGCATCGACGAAAAAGTAATCAAGTTCCAGACGGTGCTCCTAGAGGGCGGCTATGAGGCCCCGCAAGTGGTAGAAACTGCTGGTGACGAAGCCATTGAAGAGGCTGACGAAACCCTGCCAGGAGAAGCTGCTGAAGCACTGGATGATGAGGATGATGCCGAAGAAGATTCGGAAGAAATCTAATCCTCATAATAACTCAAGTCGATGAAATAAGGAGAAATTATTATGGCATATGAAGCAAGAAGTTCCGGTGGCCCTCGTCGACGTTATGGCCGTCGCAAAGTTTGCCGTTTTTGCGCTGACAAAAAAGTCACTATTGATTACAAGGATGTTCGATCCCTGCGTTATTTTATCTCCGAGCGAGGCAAGATCACGCCACGCCGGATTTCCGGCACCTGTGCGGATCATCAACGCAAGCTGACAGCGGCCATCAAGCGTGCCCGTAATATTGCACTGTTGCCTTTCACTGCGAGCCACGCTCTCGAGAGACGATAATTCGAGAGAACGATCAATGATGATGCAGCGGGGACTTTATATCGGACTCGGTGCTCTAGCCGGGTTCGCGCTATTTGGAAGCTTTGCTGCTTTGGGCTTCATTGCGGTAGCAGTCAGTTTGTTGACACCGTTGCCGGCGGCCTTCGTAGGCATGCGCTTTGATCCGAAGGCTGGTAGTATTACCGTTGTTTTGACCGCCTTGCTTGTCTTGTTGACGAGTGGACAGTCTTCGACGCTTATGTATCTTATTCAGTTTGGACTGCCCGGTGCGTTATTGCCGTGGCTGTTGAATCGTGGGATTGCATGGGATAAGGCGGTTGTGGCTGTTCTCTGGGCAATGGTTGCCGTCAGTCTCAGTATCCTGTTTGTCGCTTCACTGGCCAATGGTCAATCACCGTTCACGATGGTCAGTGATCTGATTGACAAGGAGATCACCCAGACCAGTGCAGTCATGCAGGAGATGTTCGCAGGAAGCGACCTGCCAGCCGATCAGAGGAAAGACGTCAGCCATGCTGTTGATAACATGGCGGCCTTCCTGCAAAAGGCTTATCCTGGCGTAGCAATCACTGTCAGTGGTTTGATGACTCTTGGTCTGGTCTTTTTACTGTCAGTGTTGGCGCGGGGCAGGTATGTGGTTCCCGGCAAAGTTTTTCCGGAATGGAAAGTCCCTGAATTTTTTGTCTGGGTATTGATTGTGTCCGGGTTTATGGTCGCGTTTGTAGACGGTATCCCTGGGGTAGTTGCGCTCAACCTGCTGGTTATCACGTTGCCGATTTATTTCCTGCAGGGTTTGGCCGTCACCGATTTTTTTTTTAGACGCAAGGCTTTTTCACCGGCATTCAGAGTGGTGGGCTATCTGCTTCTGACACTGATCAACCCTTTACCTGTAGTAGTCACCGGTATTGGCGTGTTTGACTTGTGGGCTGATTTTCGCAAACCTAAAGAACCTGAATCATGAAGATTTTGGGAGGATTAAAGAGATGGATGTCATTCTGACGGAAAATGTTAAAAATCTTGGGACCATTGGTGAAGTTGTCAAGGTTAAAGCTGGATATGCTCGTAATTACCTTGTTCCTCAAGGTTTGGCAGTTGAGGCGAGTGATCGTAATCTGAATGAACTTGGTCACCACAAGCGCCAACTCAGCCGCAAGGCTGAGAAATTGAGCCAGGAAGCTGCCGATGTCAAAGCTCGCATCGAAGCAATAGAGTGTTCCTTCGTGCACAAGGCGGGTGAGGATGGCAAGCTGTTCGGTTCAGTCACCTCCAAGGAAATTGCAGAAGGACTCGCAGCAAAGGGCGTTGAGATTGATCGCCGGAAGATTCTTCTCGATCAGCCGATTAAATCTCTCGGTGAGCACCTTGTAGATATCAAGCTGAATGCTGGTGTCAATGCAACCATTAAGGTGCATGTCCTTGGTGAAGACTCTGCTCTGGATGTGCCTGGAGCTTCTAAAAACTAAGCAACATCACCTTCGAAGTATATAGTTCAACTTTTGAAAACAGGGACCTGTCTTTTGGCAGGTCCCCCCTTTCCCATTGAGGGCGAACGTGCCTGAACGTGCCGAACATCGCCTGCCGCCCCAGAATCTGGAAGCAGAAATGTCTGTTCTGGGGGGGGTCCTTTTAGAGAATGAAGCCCTCAACAGGGCTTTGGAAGTATTGCGTCCTGAAGACTTCTACCGTGAGGCCCACCGCAAGATTTTTACCGCTCTGATCACACTTTCCGATCGTAATGAACCTGCTGACCTGGTCACTTTAACGGCGGTCATGAAAGAGCATGGAACAATTGAAGAAGTCGGCGGTAGTGCTTACCTGTCGACCTTGGTCGATTTTGTGCCGACAGCGGCCAATATCAGCTACTACTGCAAGCTGGTCAAAGAAAAGGCCATATCGCGGGAACTGATCAGGGTCGCTACGGAGATCGCCAGCAAGGGCTACGAAGGCGGTGAGGTTGAGGCCTCGCTCGACTGGGCGGAAGGCGAGATTTTCAAGATCGCCAATATGAAGTCCAGACCATCCTTCTATTCGACCAAGGAAATCGTCAAAGACACGATTAAGACAATCGAAAAGCTTTACGATCGAAAGGAACAGATAACTGGTGTACCGACCGGCTTCCCTGGCCTCGACGGTATGACTTCGGGCCTTCAGGGTGGGGATCTGATTATTATTGCCGGTCGCCCGTCCATGGGCAAAACCGCTTTTTGTCTTAATTTGATCGAGTATGCTTCCATGCATGCCAGTGAGCCGATTCCGGCGGCAATTTTTTCGCTGGAAATGAGTAAGGAACAACTTGTCCAACGCCTGCTCTGCTCGGTGGCCCGAATTGATGCCAGTCGGGTGAGGAACGGCAAGTTGGCACAGGCGGAATTCCCAACTCTGGTCAATGCCGCCGGAGTGATTGCCGAAGCCCCCATATATATCGATGACACCCCCGCTATTTCGGTGTTGGAGTTGCGTGCCAAGGCCCGTCGGCTTAAGGCGGAGAAAAATATTGGTATGATCGTCGTTGACTATCTGCAGCTCATGACTGGCAAAAACACCGAAAACCGACAACAGGAAATCTCGGAAATTTCCCGCTCGCTTAAAGCGTTGGCCAAGGAACTCAATGTGCCGGTGGTCGCCCTGTCTCAGCTTAATCGCTCTCTGGAGAGCCGCACTGATAAGCGTCCTATGCTGGCAGACCTGCGCGAATCTGGTGCGATAGAACAGGATGCCGACGTGATCATGTTCCTCTACCGGGAAGCCGTTTACTGTGATGACTGCAAGGACAGGGAAAAAGTCTGTAACAAAGGCCATGAGCGTAACGCCGAAGTGATTGTCGGTAAGCAGCGCAACGGCCCTCTCGGTGTCGAACAGTTGACCTTCTTTGGCGAATATACCCGCTTTGAGAGTCAGTCAAAGCGCAACGATGATTATGCGGCTTAAATCTTCTGATTTTAACCTGAATTGCTTATTTCTCGGATTTCGCAGGGTTTCCCCTTGACGTTTGGTATCTTTTCTCTGCCAAAGAGTGTAGTATGGAAATCGCACGTCCACACTCCTCTCTCCAGCCACCACCCATAAAGTCGTATGGTGATGACGTTTCAGTGTTACAGAGACCCGTTGTCGTGCCGGGCTTCAAAAACACGTTAATTGTCAAGTGTGTCTCGTAACTTCCAGAGATTTAACTGGTTTCTATCGAAACATGTCTTGGCTGGTTTAAGTAAGGGAGTTCTGCAATGCAAAACGCTACGCTTTCGGCCGGTGACCCAATTGAAGCCCGCTGTACCAAGTGCCGCAAAAATACGAACCACATCATTGTTGCCATGGCCAAGGATGTCCCCGCCAAGGTCCAATGCAATACCTGCAGCGGGCAACATAAATATCGACTGCCTTCGACCCCTAAAAAAGCTGTGCGACGAACTGTTGATCCGAAAGTTGCTGAGCAAAAACAATGGGTGGATCTGCGGGTTGATATGAAGAACGAACAGGCGACAGCTTATTCAATGACGACAGCTTTTAAAGTCGGGGCCCTGATGAATCACCCGACTTTTGGTCTCGGTCTTGTCCAGGGTGTGGCTGGCCCACGAAAAGTCAATGTACTTTTTGAAGTCGGTAAGAAGACGATGCGCTGCAAATAATGACATCATAACAGAGTGACCCTGTCCCTTGCTGATCTCGGCCAGCGGCAAGTATAATTATGGAAAATTTGCCAGGTCTTGACATCCGCCCGGAAAATCGGTTATGATTCCGAAGTTATCATTAATGGCTAGACTAGTTCGCCCGATAACATAAAGCTGTTCCAGGATCATCACGAAACCATCGTAACGCCCCTGACTGTTTAGGGGCGTTTTATTATGCGCCAGATCAAGGTGCAATGAATCCGTCGACGATGTCATGTTTGCCTGCCACGGCCCACCTCAACTTAGACGGGTTTTCGCTAAAGGAGTTTATGGATTTCAAAGAGTTTAATTTTCATCCACAGGTCGCCGCTGGAGTTGCGGTTGCCAGTTACGTAACACCTACGCCAATTCAGGCCAGGGCAATCCCTGCAATCCTCAGCGGTCGCGATGTCATGGGTCTGGCCCAGACTGGCACCGGAAAGACCGCTGCATTTGCTCTGCCTATCCTGCATCGCCTGATGAGTGGCAACCGTGGACATGTCCGCGCACTGGTTGTTGCCCCTACCCGTGAATTGGCCGAACAAATCCATGCCGCAATAGAAAGCCTGGGGCAAAAGACCGGATTGCGCAGCATCTCCGTTTATGGTGGTGTCAATATCAAACCACAGATTTCACGACTAAAGCAGGGCGCAGAAATTGTTGTTGCCTGCCCCGGTCGACTGCTCGATCACATCAAACAGAAGACCATTAATCTCAGCCGTCTCGAGGTTCTGGTGCTCGACGAAGCGGATCAGATGTTTGACATGGGGTTCCTGCCGGATATTAAGAGGCTGCTCAAGAGCCTGCCAAGTCAACGGCAGACATTGCTTTTTTCAGCCACCATGCCGAGTGAAATCAGTAACCTGGCCCACGAAGTATTGCATGATCCGGAGACGGTTCAGGTTGATCACGTGGCTCCCGCAGTCACCGTGAGTCACGCTCTTTACCCGGTTGAAGAGGCTCGCAAGACCGATTTGCTTCTGGCCATGCTGGAAAAGATTGACACCAGTTCGGTACTGGTTTTTACTCGCACCAAACATCGCGCCAAGCGCCTCGGTGAGAAACTTGCCAAGACAGGCTACCGGGCAACTTCACTTCAGGGAAACCTGTCGCAAAATCGTCGGCAAGAGGCCCTGGATGGCTTTCGGAATGGCAGCTACCAGATTCTTGTCGCGACCGATATTGCCGCTCGCGGCATCGACGTCAGTCAAGTGTCCCACGTTATCAATTACGATATGCCCAACACCACTGAAGCCTATATTCATCGTATTGGCCGCACCGGGCGTGCCTCACGCAGTGGTGAAGCCTTTACCCTGGTGACCACTGATGATCGGGCGATGGAACGAGCTTTGGAACGAGTCCTTGGCCGCCCCATCGAGCGCCGAAGTGTTGCAGGGGCGACTGACAGTTTGTCAGCTATAACAACTTCAGAGCAACCACAACGGAACAATTCTGGCTGCCAATCTGCGGGCAAGCGGAACCGGGGGACTGGTCCTGCTGGGAAAGCCGCCCCCGGAAGATCGAAAAATGACCGCCGTTGGAATTTCTCGGGGCATTCTCCCAAAACGGCTGCCGTTTCTATGGGGAGCTAACAGGCTTATTCGGGCCGTAGATGTTAATAATTATTGATGATTTAAAGGGCGGCCATGTGGCCGCCCTTGCTTGTTTGTTCTGAAGATCCTAGCCGTGGATTCCTGAAACTGAAATTTATGAAGAGATGCGGCGAGTGTAGCGAATGTAATGAAAGTCAGAATAGCCCTTTTCTGAACAGACTACCCATTCTGAAAAGTCAAGAAACGGGAAGAAACGGTTGCCTGCGAAAGCACCGTTGACCCAGGAAATATGCAGTTTCGAAGCTATTGGCAAAGCCTTGCGGTAGACTTCCTCTCCGCCGATGACAAACACCGGTCGCCCCAGTTGCGTCGCTGCAGACAATCCCTCCAAGAAGCCGTTGCAAACTTGCACTCCGGGCAAGCTTTTTTTGCTTTGACTCAGAACAATATTATTTCGTCCTGCCAGGGGGTGGCCGATTGTCATGTGTGTTTTACGCCCCATAATGACAGTGCCACCCATGGTCAAGCTTTTGAATAGCTGAAGATCCTCTGGCAAGTGCCAGGGTGTGCCTTTGTCTGAACCGATGACATGATCTCTGGTCATGGCCACGATGAGTGCTACCTGCGGCATCCCCGACGGGGGATAGACGTTATTTCCAATCTCCATTTGTGTGAGTCAATTGCGTTTGGCGTTTATGTTGAGAACCTGAATCTTTTTTCGAAGCGTGTTGCGATTGATCCCGAGGACTTCAGCAGCCTTTACCTGATTGCCACGAGTCTTTTCCAATACGATGTTGATAAGTGGTCGTTCCATCTGGTGCAGGACCATCTCATACAGGTTGTTCATATCCTGCAAATCGATCTGTGCCAGGGAGTTCTGCAGTTTCTGGTTAATCAACCCCTCCAGCGATACCCCATTGCTGGTGTTGGTCTGTCCCGTGGTCAAGCTTGGAAAATCGGTCGCGTTCAGGAGTGCATCTGGTGAAAGAAGCGCTGCTCGCTGGATAATGTTTTCCAGTTCACGCACATTACCAGGCCAGGGGTAGCTACAGAGAAGATCCATTGCCTCCTTGGAGAGACCTGTTGCCGAAGTGCCATATTCGGCGCTAGCCTTGATCAGGAAGTAGTCGGCCAGTTTCGGGATGTCTTCACGACGATCGCGCAAAGGTGGTAGCTCCAGGGGGACCACGTTGAGTCGATAGTAGAGGTCCTCTCGGAACGTTTTTGACTGAACTTTTTCCTTGAGGTCCTGGTTGGTCGCCGCAACAATGCGAGTATTTACCTGGATGGTCGTATTGCCACCTGTGCGTGTTACCTCTTTCTCCTGCAGTACCCTGAGAAGTTTGGCCTGTAGCTCCAAAGGCATATCCCCGATTTCATCAAGGAAAAGTGTGCCGTCCCTGGCTTGCTCGAACTTGCCTGTTTTTCTTTCTGTTGCGCCGGTAAAGGCCCCTTTTTCGTGCCCGAACAGTTCACTTTCCAATAAGTCTCTGGGAATCGCAGCACAGTTGAGTGCGATAAACGGTTTGCCGAGTCGGGAGCTGTTGAAATGAATAGCTCTGGCAATAAGTTCCTTGCCGGTGCCACTTTCTCCATAAATCAAAACCGTCACATCAGAGGGGGCGACTTTGCCGAGGAGCTTGTAAATCTTTTGCATCGGCTGACTTTGGCCGATGATGGTGCGCTCCAATTGGTAATGGTCTTTGATCTCCTGCTTTAGCAGTGACATCTCGGCGGAAACCGTAGCAGCTTTCTGAGCCTTGAAGATGATGGCATCAAGGGCATCAAGGTCAAACGGCTTGGTCAAGTAATCGTAGGCTCCGCGCTTCATCGCCTCGACGGCATTTTTCATCGAAGATTCAGCTGTCATTATTACTACCAGCGCGAGAGGGCATTCCTCCTGAAATTTCTTTAATAGCTCCAGGCCTGATAGTCCCGGCATCTTGATGTCGAGAACCGCCAGATCGTAGCTTTGCTTCCTGCTCATGAGCAAAGCCTCTTTGCCGTCTCTTGCGAGGTCAACCTCAAAGCCCTGTTTAGTCAGTGACTTGGAAAGTACCCAGCGAATGCTCTCCTCGTCATCCGCGACCAGGATCCGTTTGATAGCCATTTGTGATGCTCCTCTGAGAATTACCTTTTAACGATGCAACGGCAATGAAACAGTCATAGTTGTCCCTTCACCAGGAGCACTCTCAATCTTCAAAAGCCCATGATGATCTTCAATAATTTTTTGGGAAATCGCTAAGCCGAGACCACTTCCCTTGTTCTTGGTCGTGAAATATGGGGTAAAAATTCGATCCATTTCTTCCATGGCAATGCCACAGCCTGTGTCTTTGATACTGATGTCAACCATTGGTGACGATCGTCTGCCCGGACCGGTCATGTGATAGCTGGAAGCGATTCGGGTTCCGACCAGAACCCCACCCTCCCGTGAGATTGCCTCTCTGGCGTTTTTGATGAGATTGAGGAAAAGTCGTGTCAAAAGACTCTCATCTCCTTGAATCGGAGGGATGCTCGGGTCGAGCTTTAACGCGAATTTGATGTTTTGACCGCGCGCCGCCTCTCTTTGCAACAGAACAATATCGTTGAGAATTTTGGTCAGATCGACTTCGCCGATAACCAGGGGGCGTGGATTACCGAGATCCATCAACTCCTCAATAATGAAATTGATTCGCTCCACTTCCTTGATCATGATCTGTGTGTAGTCTTGCAAGGAGCTTTCTTTGGCCAGTTCCATGGAAAGCAGTTGTGCTGCCCCTTTGATTCCGCCGAGAGGGTTCTTGATCTCGTGGGCTAAGCCGCCAGCCAGGGTTCCAAGCATCGACAGGCGATCGGCGCGGCGCAAAGTCCCTTCGAGTTCCTTGATCCTCGATAGATCGCGGATGATCATGACCGCTCCGTCCTGGTTCCCCTGGTTGGCATAAATCGGCGCAGCATAAGCATTAACAGGTAATGGCGCAGTGTTTGTCAGGTATAAGTAAAGACCTTCGTCATCGGTTATGGAACGACCTTCCTCCAGGGCCACTTTGACCAAATAGAGCAGGGTCTCCTGATCTTTAAAGCGCTCCTGGTAGTGCTGGCCAATCATCTGACGCGATGAACGTTGCATGAGTGCTTCGGCCGCAGGATTGAAGAGAGTGATCCACCCTTCCTGATCGAAGGCAATCACGGCACGGTCAATATTCTCCAGGATCATGCCGTAGAGGGTGGAGTCGGTTGCAGAGGACATCCCTGAACTCCTGCCTGGAGCATTAAACTTGTCAGGCGGCATCGGCGAAAAAACTCTCCAGCAGAACGCTCAACTCTTCGATCGATTTAGTCTGGTTGATTCCCGAACGAAATACGGCGGCATTTTCAATGCCTCGCACATACCAGCAAAGATGTTTGCGCATCTGACCCAGTGTCTTCTGTGGGCCAAAGGACTCCAGACTGAGTTCCAGGTGACTTTGGGCTGCGAAGAGCCGATCAGCATATGTCGGTTGCGTCACAGGACGACCAGCGAGAAGGTCCAGTGCCTGGCTGACAATCCAGGGGTTGCCGTAGGCTCCCCTTCCGATCATGACAGCATCACAACCGGTCACCACAAACATGGTTTTAATGTCCTCGGCACTAAACAGGTCGCCGCTGCCAATAACGGGAATAGAAATGGATTCTCTGAGCATTTTTATCTGTTGCCAGTCGGCCCGGCCGCCGAACATCTGTGAGCGTGTTCTCGGGTGCAGGGTAAGCGCATCAACGCCTTCTTCGACAGCGATGTGCGCAATTTCAAGAAAGTTGACCAAGTCGTGATCCCAACCGGAGCGAAACTTGATTGTCAATGGTCGGGAGATTGCCTGGCGCACAGCAGAGATAATGCGAGCAACTTTTCCCGGCTCGCGCAACAGGGCGCTGCCAGCTCCCGCGCGAGTGACTTTGCGAACCGGGCAGCCGAGGTTAAGGTCGATGAGTTCGCCAAAATTCTCAATTTGTTTGGCCGCTGCCGCCATGCGTGCCGGGTCATCGCCGAACAGCTGGACCCCCAGAGGATGCTCTTCCGCACGGGACTTCAGTAACTCGCGGGTCGCCTTGCCGTTGAAAAAGAGTCCGTTGGCGCTGATCATTTCGGTGAAGACAAGAGCGCAACCGCAACGCTTCATGATGAGACGATACGGCAGGTCCGAAATGCCTGCCATGGGAGCAGAAAAAATGGGATTTGCGAGTTTCAGAGAGCCGATTTGCATGAATTATGTGCCTAATTTTTGTGCATAATATCATGATGAGACGGCAATGCAAATGAAAATAGCAACCCCTGCAGAAAAAAGAAATCGCATACTGTATACAAAATCGACTTGACACTTTAGGGGTGACTTGTTAGAACGTTATTTGAAAGATGAGAAAGTGTAAAGAATTCCAAGCATGATTTACTCTTGATCGTTTTAATGCCTTTCCCGCCGCACTTACCCTATGTCGGGTGCTTTGTCGGTGGGATGGTTTGTCATGTGACAGTTTTTGTTTGATACACAAGGGACAGTTTTTCAAGGTGGGTTATTCCCACCACCATTCCATTTACCAAAGGAGAGAGAGTATGTCGACACTGAAAGAAGTCCTGCGTAAGAAAATTGATGAGCATCGTCCTCGGATTACCCGTTTGAACAAGGAATTTGGCGAAGTCAAACTTGGTGATGTAACAATCAGCCAGGCTATTGGTGGTGCACGCGGCATCAAGTGCCTAGTCACCGATATCTCCTACCTCGATCCCTATGAAGGTATTCGCTTCCGTGGCAAGACCATTCCCGAAACCTTTGAGGCCCTGCCGAAAGTTCCCGGTAGCGGCTACCCTTATGTCGAAGGCTTCTGGTGGATGCTGATGACCGGCGATGTGCCGACCATGGCTCAGACTTTGGAAGTGGTCGAAGACTGGAAAAAACGCTCTCAAGTTCCCCAGTACGTCATTGACGTCCTGCGTGCTCTGCCGCGGGACTCTCATCCGATGGCCATGTTCTCCTCGGCAATCATTGCCATGCAGCGCGACTCGGTTTTTGCTGGCAATTATGCAGCCGGTAAATTCAACAAGATGACCTGCTGGGAAGACATGTACGAGGATGCCACCAACCTGATGGCGAAACTTGGCCCGATCGGTGCCTATATCTATCGTATCAAGTACATGGGCGATACCCATATTGAAGCTGACCCGAACCTCGACATGGGCGGCAACTTCGCTCGCATGATGGGCATCCCCGCACCTTATGACGACGTGGCCCGTATGTACTTCATTCTGCACTCCGACCACGAGTCCGGTAACGTTTCCGCTCACACCACGCACTTGGTCGCCTCTGCTCTGTCCGATGCCTACTATGCCTACAGCGCCGGCATCAACGGTCTGGCTGGCCCGCTGCACGGCCTGGCTAACGAGGAAGTGCTTCGCTGGACCCAGAATTTCATGCAGCAGCTCGGCGGCAAGGTGCCGACTGAAGAGGGTCTCAAGGAAGCTCTCTGGGCGACTCTCAACAGCGGACAGGTCATCCCGGGTTACGGCCATGCTGTTCTACGCAAGACCGACCCGCGCTACACCTCGCAGCGTGAATTCTGCATGAAGACCCCGGGCCTCAAGGATTACCCGCTGTTCCAGCTGGTCAAGATGATCTTCGAGGTTGCTCCCGGCGTGCTCACAGAGCATGGTAAAGCCAAGAACCCCTGGCCGAACGTTGACGCACAGTCCGGCGTTATCCAGTGGTACTATGGCGTCACTCAGTACGAGTTCTACACCGTACTGTTCGGCATCGGCCGTGCCCTTGGCTGCCTCGCCAATATCACCTGGGATCGTGCCCTCGGATACGGCATCGAGCGTCCGAAGTCGGTAACAACGTCGATGCTGGAAGAAGCTGCAGGTATCTCAAAGTAAACAGTTCAAATGCAAGCAGAATGGGGCCCCTCTCGGGGCCCCTTTTTTGTTGTACACTCTGCATAGACGTCGCTTGTTGTTTTGTTTGAGAAACAGGTGCGTGCAAGGGTTTTTAACGCTCAACCTGGGTGATATGCACATCCCTTTTTGGAAAATGAATGGAAACACCTGCATCCTTGAGGGTTTTATGGACGGCCATGTTGCCACGATAAAGTGTTTGAAAATATTTCTTGGCCGGCGTCCAGTAACGTATGCCCAAATCAATGGCAGATTACGATGGTTCAGAAGAAATCTACGGGCAAGCAGAAGAACGCCCGTGCTGTTGATTTGTAAGTAGCAACGCCCGGGAAGTGCGGTTCCGGCGTTGACAATACTGTCTCTTCACTCTAGCGGTTTTTGGTTGCCGTCAACACGATCTGGATGCGACGATTTAAAGCCCGCCCCTCCGGAGTGTTATTGCTGCTGACCGGACGATATTCACCGAAGCCAACGGCGGAGAGACGTTCACCGGGGATGTTGGCCTTTTCATGAAGGAAGTGCAGAACCGTGGTAGCGCGCGCTGTGGAAAGCTCCCAGTTAGTTGGATATTTCTGGCTAAGGGTTCCACGAATCGGCACGTTATCCGTGTGCCCTTCGACCTGGATATCCTTGTCGGAAGCCAGTATAAGGATATCCCCGATCTGTTGCAGGATCTTTACGCCTGCCGGTTTGAGAGCGGCCTCACCGGAGTCAAAGAGGATTTTATCGACCACGTTTACCGTCAATTTCCCTTTCAGCTCGGATATTTTTACTTCTCCTCGCTGAATTTCCTCCTCAAGTTTGCCGACTAATTCATCGTAAGTGCCCTGGACTTCTGCGAGACGTGCTTCGCGAGCCTGAAGTTCGGCTTCGAGCTGTTGCTGCAGTCTATTACTGCTTTCGGTCATCAGATCAATTTTTTGGCGCATTTCGGTCAGTGCCGCTCCGGCTTCGGCACTACGGTCGGCAAGCACTTTTTCCACTCGACCAAGGTCAGCTCTGGCACGCATGAGATCTTCCTGTAAAAGTTTATTGCGATCGACTTCTTCGAGCAGGCGCTGGTTGAGGTTGTCGTTGCGTTCAGCCAGTTGGTTTTTATCCGCTTTCAATCTTTGGTAGTCGGCTTCAAGGCCCTTTATGACGGATTGAAGGTATTGGTTCTCATCGAGTTTCTGCTGATGAACTGACTGGCTGACACAGGCTAACAGACTCGTCGTTATCATGAGTATAAGGCTGGATCTGAAGAAGTATTTCACGAAGATATCTCCTGGGACACGGAAAGCAAGGGGCTGGGACACAGACTGCTACTGTAGATTCTAACATAAATACAGAGGCTCGGAAATGGGCATGGTTACAGGGTTTTAGTTGCTTGTCGAAGACTCGCTATGTTATAAAATAACACTCAAAACCCAGTTGGTGTTCATCCCGAGTTTTCGGCTGGACATGATGAAGTCACCATCCACAAGCCAGTTGGAATCCACGCTATGAACACATTTATTCTTGATCCTATCCTGCGTCATGCGCTTGAAGAGGATATCGGCACCGGCGATGTCACCACTCTGGCGACTATCGATCCCGGAACCCATGCAAGTGCAGAGTTGGTAGCCAAGGAGGATTTTGTCTTGGCTGGCATCGACGTTGCCCGGCGCGTTTTCCAGTTGCTTGCCGCAGAAACTGCTTTCGAGAAACTAATCACTGACGGTCAGACCGTCAAGCGTGGCGATGTGCTTGCCTGGATCAAGGGTGATGCAGCCGTCCTGTTGCAGGGTGAACGTGTGGCCTTGAATCTGTTGCAACGCATGAGTGGTGTTGCCACCCTGACAGCTGCATTTGTACGTGAAGTTGAAGGAACCCGGGCCGTGGTTGTTGACACCCGAAAAACAACTCCTGGACTGCGGGTACTGGAAAAATATTCCGTGCGCATGGGGGGTGGCAGGAATCACCGCATGGCTCTCTACGATGCTGTGTTGATCAAGGAGAACCATGTTGCTGCGGCCGGTGGGATTTCAGCGGCTGTCAGTCGTGCCAGGCAACGCGTGCCACATACCCAGAAAATTGAAGTCGAGGTCCGTAACCAGAAGGAGGTTGCCGAAGCCCTTACTGCGGGTGCCGACATCCTGCTCCTCGACAATATGTCTCTGGCTGAATTGGCCGCAGCGGTTGAACTGGTTGGTGCCCGGGCGATCACGGAAGCTTCCGGCGGCGTAAATCTGGAAAACGTTCGTGAAATTGCCGAAACCGGCGTTCGGCTGATTTCAGTCGGTGCATTGACACACTCCTGCCGTGCTGTCGATATCTCAATGTTGTTTACTTGAAAGCGGGAAACGTCCTTGACCAGAGCGATAGCCTTTGGGGGAGTAGCAATCAATAACTGATGAAGAAGTCGTCACCGCGCGAAACCATCTTGTTTCTTTTCCGCCAGACTCCCGACGGCTTTGTCTCCGGCGAACGGATGAGCGCGGAATTGGGAATTTCACGGACAGCAGTCTGGAAGCATATACGCAACCTGCGGCAGTCCGGTTACCTGATTGATGCTCTCCCCTCGCGTGGTTATCAATTGCTGCAGTCTCCTGATGTCCTGTTGCCGGAAGCAATCCAGACCGGGCTGGATTTTCAACTGGTCGGTTCTCGTGTGTACTGTTTCGATGAGACCGATTCCACCAATCTGCAGGCCTGCCGCCTCGGCGATGAGGGTGAAGCCGATGGTCTGGTTGTGATTGCAGACCGTCAGAGTTCAGGTAAAGGCCGGATGGGACGCCGATGGGAATCCCCTGGTGGCGTAAACCTCTACGCTTCAATCCTGTTGCGCCCACCGATTTTGCCCTTTGAAGCACCCAAACTGACCTTCCTTTCGGCAGTCGCGGTTTGTCGTGCCATCGGACGTTGTACAGGACTAAAACCTACGGTCAAGTGGCCCAATGACGTCCTTTTGAACGGGGCAAAAGTTGCCGGTCTTCTCAATGAAATGAGTTCGGAAACCGACCAGGTGCATTATGTTGTCCTAGGGATAGGTGTTAACCTGAACATGCGCCACGAACAGTTTCCGGATGATCTTCGCTACCCTGCAACATCCCTTTCCCTTGTTGCCGGACGACCGATATCGCGGCTTGATTTTACCCGAACTTTACTGCAGGAAATCGATGTCTTATACCGGCAGTTCCTAGTTTCAGGCATTTCAACGATCATTTCCGCCTGGACCGAATTTTGCGATTTGACCGGTAAAGCGGTGAAAGTGGATTGCAACTCTTCGCAGATTGAAGGGACCATGACGGGTCTTGCCGAAGATGGAGCATTGCTGGTTAGGACTGCGACTGGTAAGATAGAGAGCATTTATGCTGGCGATGTCCGGCCAGCGTAAAGGTCGGGACGCGGCACGAGGAACGAATGATGAAGCAGGCTGTATGTTCTTTTGATTTTGATTTTTCCGCGTACCGCACACCGCGTACCGCGTTTCGAGGTTTTTAATGCTTCTCGTCATAGATGTCGGCAATACCAATACGGTTCTCGGTCTATATCGGGATAAAGAACTCGTGCGAAGTTGGCGCTTGACGACTGACAAAGCCCGTACTGCAGATGAGTGGGCGATGGTGATCCATGAACTGTTCGGTCTCAGTGAATTGCATTTCCCTGATATTGACAATGTGATCATCTCCTGTGTCGTCCCTCCGTTGTTGAACACCCTTGAGATCCTCTGCGCAACCTACTTTAAGTTGCAACCACTGGTAGTTGGTCCGGGGATCAAAACCGGCATGTCGATCCAGTATGACAACCCCCGTGAGGTCGGTGCCGATCGTATCGTCAATGCCGTGGCCGCCTACGCTAAAAAACCGTCCTGCCTGATTGTCGTGGATTTTGGTACTGCAACAACCTTTGATTTCATCTCGGAACGTGGCGAATATCTGGGCGGAGCAATTGCCCCCGGTTTGAACATCTCTGCTGAAGCTCTTTTTGCACGGGCCAGTAAACTGCCAAGAGTTGAAATCTGCTGCCCACCGCAGGTTATTGCCAAGAACACTGTTAACAGTATGCAGGCCGGTCTGTTCTATGGTTACGTAGGCCTGGTTGATGGTATTGTGAGTCGCATGAAGCAGGAGTCGAGACAGAGTCCTTACGTGCTCGCTACCGGGGGGCTGGCGCCTCTGATTGCGCCTTACAGCCAAACCATTGATGAAGTTGATAATAGTCTCACCCTGGAAGGCTTAAGGATTATCTTTGAACGCAACCATGTTGCTTAGTGGTCAATAATAAACAACCTTTGTGATCATCTGACTATCGGAAATCTATGCGGAACATTGAAAGGAGAGATCATGGCAAAGTTCGAAACTGAAAAGTTACGCAATCTTGGCATCATTGGACAGGGGGATGCAGGTAAAACCTCACTTGTCGAAGCAATCCTTTTTAACACTGGCATGACCGACCGCCTTGGCAAGGTCGACGACGGCTCATCCATCATGGACTTCGAGCCCGAAGAGACCAGGCGCAAGATCACAATATCCTCGAAACTGCATCATTGCGAATGGAAAGGGCATGATCTGCATATTGTTGACACGCCCGGATACACCAACTTCCTGCATGACACGCGAAGTTGCATGCGTGTTATTGGTGGCGCAGTTTTGCTGATTTCTGCCGTCGACGGTGTTAAAGCGCAGACACAGACACTCTGGAAGTGGGCTCACGAGTTTGAAATTCCGCTGATCGCTTTTGTCAACAAGCTCGATCGCGAACGCTCCGACTACCTCAAGGCCCTGGACGATATGGAAAAGAGCCTCGGTTGCCGTCCGGTGGCCGTTAATATGCCGATCGGTCAGGCTGAAGACTTCAAAGGGGTCATCAACCTGATCACGATGAAGGCGCGGATTTTCAAGTTTGATGATAAAGGGACCTACGATGAGGTTGAAATCCCGGCGGAATACCAGGATGAGGCGCAGCGACTGCGTGTCATGCTGGTTGAGGCCTGCGCCGAGGCCGATGATGAGTTGATGGAGAAATACCTCGAAGCCGAGGAGTTGAGCGGCGAAGAAATCCTGCGCGGCCTGCGTGAAGGCGTTTTGACCGGAGTCTTTATCCCGGTCCTCTGCGGTAGCGCAACGGCCAACATCGGAATTCGTCAGCTGCTCGACTATATCGTCGTCAGCACCCCGTCGCCAATTGACAAGGGCACCCAGTACGGCACCAATCCGAAGACTGGCGGAGAGGAATCACGCGAACCGAATCCGGCGGCGCCGTTCTCGGCGATGGTCTTCAAGACCGTCAGCGATCCGTTTACGGGCAAGCTGAGCCTGTTCCGGGTTTACTCGGGAACGGTCAAGTCCGATAGTACGGTCTACAACTCGACCAAGGAAACCAGCGAGCGCATAGGCCAGATACTGCTACCCGAAGGCAAGAAGCACAAACCGGTCAGCGAAGCCGTTGCCGGTGACATCGTTGCCGTGGCAAAACTGAAGGAGACCGAGACCGGTGACACTCTTTGCGATGCCGGAAAACCAATCGTATATGTGAGCCCCGCCAGCATGAAACCGGTGATCTCGTTTGCACTCGAGCCGAAGATCAAGGGCGATGAAGAGAAGATTTTCAGCGGCTTGTCGCGGTTAACCGAAGAAGACCCGGCCCTGCAAATCCAGCGTGACGTGGAAACCAAGGAGATGATCATCTCCGGCATGGGCCAGGTGCATGTCGAGGTTGCCGTTGAAAAACTCAAACGCAAGTTCGGTGCCGAGGTTATCCTTAAGGAACCGAAGGTCCCCTATCGCGAGACAATCAAGAAATCGGTCGAACAAGCCTACCGGCACAAGAAACAGTCCGGGGGCAAGGGCCAGTTCGCTGATGTAACGATCAAAATCAAGCCCCTGGAGCGGGGCGCCGGCTACGAGTTTGTCGACAAGGTCGTCGGCGGGGTGATCCCGCGGCAGTTCATTCCGGCGGTCGACAAGGGCATCCAGGAATCAATACACAAGGGGATCCTTGCAGGGTTCCCGGTACAGGATTTCCAGATCACGCTGTTCGACGGTTCTCACCATTCGGTCGATTCCTCTGAGATGGCATTCAAGATTGCCGGTTCGATGGCATTCAAGAAAGCCCTTGAATCGGCCAACCCGGTTCTTCTCGAACCGATCATGGAGATGGAGATCACCGTGCCGGATGAATGTGTCGGTGACGTGATTGGTGATATGAACCAGCGTCGGGGCAAGGTTCTCGGTATGGACCCGCAGGGGTCCAATCAGGTTATCAAGTCCCAGGTGCCAATGTCGGAAGTGTTGAAGTATGCCCCTGAACTGCGCTCCATGACGTCAGACCGCGGACTCTTCACCATGGAGTTCACTCATTATGAAGAAGTTCCTTCTCATCTGATGGCGAAACTGCTGGAGCAGTTTAAAAAGAATGAAGAATAGTGTCGGTAATGAGTCATGGCAACTTGTCGATGATTGCATAGAGAAGCAGGAGGACTAATATGTCTAACAAGGATCAGTTCACTTTTTCCGACGATGATGATTTCCCGGAAACTGATTTGAGCTCGGCTTTTTCTGAAGGCGAGCATGCTGCTGAACTGCAGCCCCAGGAGAAACCTGAACCGAAAGGAAAGGGTGATGGTGGCGGCAGGATGCGGATTCTGTTGATGCTTCTGCTGCTGGTTGTTGCCGGTGCGGCAGGGGCTTATTATTTTATGGATCTGGGAGGCACGACACCCATGGTTCCTGCAGTGCCGGTTCTTGCCCAGAAAACCACAAAATCTGTTGCTTTGCCACCGCAGCCAGCCAATGCCCCCTCCGCTCCAGTTCAAACCGGGCCGGCTGAGAAACCCATCACTATAAGTGTGCCACCCCCCCCTGTAGAGCAACCAGCCGAGTCTGCCTCAGACAAGCAAGCCCCAGCCAAGGAGATTGCAGCCAGTCAGCCGGAGATTGCCAAGAAGCTGCAGTCAGTTCCCGAGGTCAAGCCGGCGGGGAATGTTGCTGATACAAAATCAACGACTGTGACTGTCGTTGTGCAGCCAGAGGTAAAAGTCGCTGCGACAGCTTCACAAAAGCCTGCCGTACCGGCTCAGCCGGCATCTTCGCTCGCAGGATTACCAAAACCTGCGGAGATCACCAAGCCAGTTGGTGGTCCCTACGCACTGGACGCAGGCTCTTATCTGCTTGAATCAAATCGGGATATACTGGTGGAGAAAGCCAGGAAGCTCGGTTATGAAACGCTGGTCACTCCGATTGATGCAAAGCTGGATATGACGCGTCTGCGACTGGGAACTTTCAGCAAGGACGAAGTGCAGGGTGTCCTCACTGTAGCCAGAACCATAGAGCCTGCCGCTTATAGTGCTCCGGCGGGTGACCGCTACGTTATCTATGCTGGAACTTTTCTGCAACCCAGAAGTGTTGAGAAGTTGACTCAGCGCTTCGCTGCCGAGGGTTTTAAGGTCTATGCTGAACCGGTTCAAGTTGTCAGAACGTTGAGCCGGATACGTTTCGGCAGCTTTGTAACCAAAGAAGATGCCGAAGCCGCGGCCCTTGCTGCGACCGAGGCCGGCTTGCAGGCTACAGTTGTCAAGTTTGAATAATAACTATCCAGAGCCTTCGAATGGGAACTCAATATCGATGGAGTTAAATTGATTCATGGCGCAAGTTGAATCAAGGACAGTGCATTTAAAAGTCTCGCCTGAGATCGCATCTATTGTAAAAGTCGGGGCCCCTCGCGAAGTCCAGATGGAGGCAGCGCGGGGGGGGCTTCCCCTTTCCGGAAGAGATCTTTTGATGGTTCTCTTCTTCCTTTGCCGAAGTCAGGATGTCGAGATAAAGAAAGCTGCTGTAAAAACTTTACGCGAAATACCGGCGGCGGTTATTACTCCCATTCTCAAAGACGATACTCTCCCTCCCCAATTGCTTGATCTGCTGGCAAAAGCCCGTTTGTCTGATGTTGAACTGATGGCAGCCGTCATCATGCATTCCGCCACAGCTTTGAAAACACTCCTTTATCTTGCCGAAAAGGCATGTGCTGATGTACTGGAGCATCTGGCCTGCCTTCAGCCACTTCTTCAGCAGAATCAGGAGCTTGTAGAGGCTGTTGTTGCCAACCCGGCTGCAACCATGACATTGAAGTTCCAGATGGGCTGGCAGAATCCGCAATCGTCTAGTCAGCCTGATTCCGATCAGGATCCATCCCGGCCGGACGATTTCGAAGATGAATGCGTCGATAAGAATGAAGGCAGGGAGCAGACAGAACACGAGTCACTGATGGAAGAGGCGGAACGGGAAGGCCTGTCTAAATATCAGATCGCACTCGAACTCAAGGTTGCTGAAAAGATCAAGATGGGACTGACCGGTGACAAGGAGTGGCGTTCCATTATGATGAAGGAATCGAACAAGTTGATACAGGCTGCCGTTATGAAGAACCCAAGAATAACCGATGGAGAGGTTCTCATGGTGGCCAAGAACAAAACTTCCAGCGATGATTTGATCCGCATTATTCTGCTTAACAAAGATTGGCTAAAGAACTACGAAATAAAAAAAGCCCTGATAGTTCATCCAAAGACACCACCTCCAAAAGCCTTACGTTTCATCAGCTATCTGACGATGAAAGATGTCAAGGATTTGTCCAAAAGCCGTCAGGTTTCCAATATCGTCTTGTCAGCTGCTCGCAAAGAATTTGAAATGCGCCTCAGGAAGACCGGAGGGTAGGTTTTTTCGCAGCATGCTTAAGCGTATCCGGAAGACTAGAAACAGAATACAGGAGATAGAAGGGAATCCCGGCACAGCTGGTTGTAGGGGTTGGACCTCTAAATGAATGCAGTTATGAAACAAATCATCGCAGTCTGTATCAGCAAAGCAAAAGGCGAGCGCAAAATTGATATTGGCCGGGGGAAATTGCAGAAGGGCTTTGGTCTGGTCGGTGATGCCCACGCTGGCGACTGGCATCGCCAGATCAGTCTCCTGGCCATTGAGAGTATCGACAAGATGCGCGCGGCCGGACTTGACGTTGGCCCGGGCGATTTTGCCGAAAACCTGACGACTCAAGGACTTGATTTATATTCCCTGCCCATCGGCACAAGGTTACAGGTTGGGAAAACCATCTTGCTGGAAATGACCCAGATCGGCAAGGTTTGTCATGATCGGTGCGCCATTTATCACCAGGCTGGCGACTGTGTTATGCCGAGGGAGGGTGTTTTTGCAATTGTTCTGGAAGGTGGATCGGTGAAGACTGGTGATGAAGTAAAAATTCTCGGGTTGATTGATGATCGGGTTGTCCAATGAAAGAGCGCGGCAAATATTGTATCGGAGTCCTGACATTGTCAGACAAAGGTGCGCAAGGTCAGCGGGTTGATGAAAGTGGCCCGGTTGTCCAGGAGATGTTGTCGCCGGTCGGTCAGGTGACGCATGATGCAATCCTTCCAGACGATATCAGCTCAATTGTTGATATTCTGATCGAATGGTCTGATCAGGAGCGTCTTGATCTGATTGTGACGACAGGAGGTACTGGTCTGACTCCCCGTGACGTGACGCCTCAGGCAACCCTGCAGGTCATTGATTATGAAATTCCAGGGATGGCCGAAGTCATGCGCATGCAGAGCCTTAAGAAGACGCCGCATGCCATGCTGTCGCGCGCGATCGTTGGTGTCAGGCGTCAGACGATGATCATCAATCTGCCCGGTAGTCCCAAGGCGGCCCGGGAAAATCTGCAGGCTCTGCTGCTGTCATTACCGCATGCTCTGGCCAAGTTGGCTGGGGATTCTTCTGATTGCGGGGAGAAGTAACGTTCCACCTTTTACTTTTCATCGCTGCTCAATGAGCCAGATACCCGGCAACCCACGCGAGCAGAATACCCCCGCAGAGCGCTAGTGTCGCCGACAGGCCGCGACTGCGGTGGGATTCAGGAATCAGGTCAGATGCTGCGATATATATGAAGGAGCCCCCTGCCGCTGCAAGCAGGTCGCCGAGCAGAGGTTTTTGCAGGTTGTTGACCAGGGCAAATGTCAGGATTGCCGCGCCCGGGGTCGCCAAAGCGACAAACGAGGTCAGCTGAATCGCCTTTTTACGCGCCCAGCCGTAATGCAGCAAGATGGCGATCATGGCAATCCCTTCCGGTACTTCGTGGGCGATGACACCCAGTGCTGCCAGTAGACCCAGATCCTGACTGACTTCAAAACCGGTGCCGATGATTACGCCGTCAATAAGTGAATGGAGTCCCATGCCGACAAAGGCTACCCAGCCCATAGGGTGAGGACGGAAACAGCAATCGTCATGACAGTCGGCAATGTCCAGGTTGATGTGGTGCTGTTCTTCATGACCGGCATGGATCAGAAGATGGTGCTCAAAGAAGTAGAACAGGATAAAGGCCAGGACGATAAAGAGAGGGGCTCTTGACGTCAGCTCCATTGATTCCGGCAGGATGTGGAAGAATCCGACGCCGAGCAGGACCCCGGCCGAGAATGAAACCAGAACCGCAGAATAGCGACGACTCCAGTTCTCCCTAGCGAGGACCAGAAACATACCGGCAAAAGTTGCGGCTCCCGCAAAGCTTCCGGCAAAAAGAACCTGCCACCATTGTTCAGACATTCAGCCACCTCAAAATATATAAAGACATCGAGAGTCAATCAGAAGGGCAGTATAGATTCGAAGTCTGCACAGGGCAAGCACCCAGAACATCCCCTTAATGATTTAAATTTTAAAGAGTCTCACTGATGACACACAAGAAATTCTGCAGATTGAGGTTGCTTCCTATCTGAATATGGAAAGCAACTTTTCGCTATCTTCTATTTTTCGACCCCGGAAAGACTTCCGGGGTTTTTTTATGCGCGGATTTTGACTTGAGTCAAGTCACTGTGAAATGGTCCTCTGTAGAGTTGAAAAAATTCTCATTTGAGATAACTTTTTATCTGCTCAATAGGCAATGTTGTCTTTGGTCAGGGTTGTTAACGGATTTGTAGTCAACGGTCATTTGTACCACTCATCCAAAAAGAATATGGAGGCAGGAAAGATGAGAAAGGAACTGTTTGTGCAAGGGTTTTTACTCGTTGTTCTGATGTTGATAACATCGGGCGTAGGGTTGGCATCGTCAGATCGACTTTCGGCAGAAACCCGGGACTGCCTAGGCTGCCACGAGGGTATGCCAGGCATCGTCAGCCAGTGGGAAGACAGCGCCCATTGGAATGCCGGTGTCGGCTGTTTCGAGTGTCACAAGGCAGATAAGGCTGATGTAGACGCATTTGATCACAATGGTTTCTCGGTTGCGATTATCGTTTCTCCGCGAGACTGCGGCCAGTGTCATCCCAAGGAGACCGCCGAACAGGAGGCCAGTCACCATGCCAAGGCCGGTGATATCCTGAATACTCAGGATGGCCTGCTTGGTCAGACGATCGGTGGCGAACCGGCCGTTGCGGTTGGTTGCCGGCAGTGCCATGGTTCTCTTGTTAAGGTCAATGCCGACGGTTCTCTCGACACCAATACCTGGCCTAACACCGGAATCGGTCGGGTCAACCCGGACGGTTCCAAGGGAACCTGCTCGGCCTGTCACACCCGTCATCGTTTCAGCAAAGAACAGGCTCGTAAGCCCGAGACTTGTGGTAAATGTCATCTCGGTCCAGACCATCCCCAGAAAGAAGTCTACGAAGAGTCCAAGCATGGCATTCTGTATCGCGCTTTCGAGGACAATATCAACATGGACAAGCCCAAGTGGGTTGCTGGTGAGGACTATTACGATGCTGCAACTTGTGCCACCTGCCACATGAGTGCTACAACCAACCAGTCTGTCACACATGACGTCGGAACGCGTCTGGCGTGGAACCTGCGGGCGCCGGTTTCCAAACGGACCGAGAACTGGCAAAAGAAACTGGAAAATATGCAGGATGTCTGTTCTGCCTGCCATGGATCTTCATTCGTCGATGGTTTTTATCAGCAACTTGACAGTTTTGTTGCCCTCTATAATGATAAGTTCGGTATCCCTGCCAAAGAGATCCGTGAACATTCTGATGGAGAAAGGTATTATCTCCATGGGCAATTTTGACGACAAGATTGACTGGATCTACTGGGAACTCTGGCATCATGAAGGTCGCCGTGCACGACATGGTGCGGCCATGAGCGGACCGGACTACGCCTGGTGGCATGGCATCTACGATGTCGCCAAAAATTTCTACACGGAGCTTCTTCCAGAAGTCAAGGAAGCTTGTGAAAAGGCTGGCAAGCCGGAGGTCTACGATGAGATTATTGCCAAGTATATTGATGGCCGCAAAGAGCACGAGTGGTACACTAAAGGTTTCGATCCGAAGCGCGTGGAGGAGATGAAGGCATACTACAAGGAGCGTTATAATCAGGAAGTTAAGTGATCTGTCCCTTGTACAAGAAACACCACCGGCCGGGCATTTGCCCGGCCGGTTTTTTATTAGATATTTTTGGGAAATTGCACGCAGTCCACAGGCCCCTGTGGATAGATATGTGGAAAGCGGGGAGAAGGGGATGTAAAGTCCTTAGAGACCAGCCTTTTTAGCCTTTTGCACATAAATAAATCATAACCAGATCAGGTTGAATATATATTTGGCAACCCTTAATTAATGATTTACCATCGATGTATTTTGTTGGCAACCCTGCGACATATTCCTTTGTTTTTGATTGCCTTGTTGCTGTCGTTGTGTTATGTAAAAACCCTTACATAACAGTAGCTTATTGATTTGCTGTGTGGTGTCTCCTCGACTGGAGGCTTCCCTTGTCCTTTTACTGTCAGATGGCTTGCCCGTCAATTGTCCTTTATATAACAATGGGTTTCACGCCGTATCTAAAGTGAAGTTTACACCTTGTAACTCTATCGCAAAGGGCACATTTCAAGGAGATCTGAAAATGCGTATCACCCCTGCTACTGAACTGAAAAATCGCATTGCCAAGCTACAAAACGAGATGGTTATCCACAGGCTGGAAGCGGTTTTGATGGTGCAGAATGCCGACCTCTTTTACTTCACCGGGGCAATTCAGCAGGGGGCCTTGTACGTCCCCGTAGAAGGGGAGGCGCTCTACCTGGTACGGAGGGATTTTGCACGGGCTCGCATGGAGTCGGGTTTGAAAGAAGTCCTCCCATTCAAGAGCCCTCGTGATATTCCTGGAGTGCTTGCCGACTTCGGATATGCCATACCGAAGACGATCGGTATGGAGTTGGACGTTGTTCCGGTCGCCGTCATGCAGAGGTTCCAGAAAGGACTTGGTGAAGCTGTGATCAGTGATGCCACGCCGCTGATCCGTAACGTGCGCGCAGTTAAGTCTGACTACGAAATCAACATTATGAAAGATGCCGCACTGATCGTTGATGAAGTCTGCAAGAGAGTTCCCGAGATCCTCAGGGAAGGAATGACCGACCTGGAAATGACCGCTGAACTTGAGTTCGTTGCCAGGAAAGCAGGTCACCAGGGACTGGTTCGGATGCGCGGGTTCAATAACGAGCTCTTTTACGGCCATGCGTTTTCTGGTCCAGACAGCGCCGTGCCTACTTATTCAGATACACCCCTCGGCGGTGTCGGTCTCAACCCCTCGTTTCCGCAGGGGGCGAGTTACAAAAAGATTCGCCGAAATGAACCAATTACTGTCGATTTTGTCGCTGTTTTTGATGGCTACATCGTTGACCAGACGCGTATGTTCAGTGTCGGTAAACTGCCGGAAAAGTTAATGAAGGCTTACGTTGATATGGTTATCATTCAGGAACATGCCAAAAAGATCTCGATCCCTGGCGCGACTTGGGGAGGTATTTATGATGAATGTCTGCGTATGGCATTCGATATGGGCTACCAAGATTATTTCATGGGGTCAAAAGGGGCCCAGGTGTCTTTTGTCGGACACGGTGTCGGGGTAGAGGTGGATGAATACCCTTTTATTGCACGCGGATTTAGTGATTATGAGTTACAGGAAAACATGGTTTTTGCCCTTGAGCCGAAGGTCGTATTTCCGGGTCTTGGAGCGGTTGGTATCGAAAACACTTTCCGGGTTGCCAGGAATGGGCTCAAACACCTGACCTTTTCTAATCAGGAACTTGTTGTGCTGTAACTAAATATATCCCGGTCCCTCCACCCTCTTAACTCTCCTCCTCCGCCTGAGGACACACCAGCAACCGATTTACTTCGGAACTATTTGTCACCAACCATAGCGTCTCATAAAACCTGAGGTGATACAGGAAACGACTTGTGACAATACTTAGAGGATAGCCCCTGCCCTGAAAGTCATGGAGGAGCTTAAATTTACTGGAAATAGTGCATTCCAGTAGCACCGAAAGTTTCCTGGAGTCATGTTCTATGTGATTGTTCAGATCAATACTTTCAACAGTAAAATCAGTCCCATTACCAGCAAGAAACCTAACACTAATTTACGATGCGATTCACCCGTGAGCCTATGTTGTAGTTTTCCGGCAATATATACAGTTGTCAAAACAGGTATCAGGCCGCCGACGGCCAGCATAAAAGTTGATGGTGGTAAATGCCCCAAGCGGTTCATACCGACGAGCATAATCAGGCTCGACAAAGTGAAGGAAATGTTGATTGCCTGAACAAAGTCATTTTTATGTAGGTTGAGTGACAATAGATAGGGCAATGACGGCATCACCTGAGATCCCGTCAGACCATTGATGAAGCCTGTAAAAAAACCTGCTAGCGGCTTTAGAATCCGCTCCCACTTTTCAGATAACGACAGGTGTTTGTTGCCTAAAGCCCAGGAAGCATAAACAATTAGAACGAGGCCAAGCATTGCTTTTGCTGCTGAGACATTGATAGCTACCAGTATGGACAAACCAATCAAAAGCCCAGGAATGCTTGCTACGTACATGGGCCAAAAACGTTTGAGCGCCTCACGAAAACGGCCCGCTTGTATCATCACTACAACATTGCTCACAATAGATGGAATAATAACTAAGGGGATAGCGACCTTCAGGTCAAGACGCATCGCCATGATCGGAAGGCATGACGTAGAAAAGCCAATCCCCGTCAGCCCTTTGATTGAAGCTGCGACAACATATGCTGTCAGAATAAAAATGAAGTCAATTTCGTCCATGTTTTTCTAAACGTTACAGTCTTTAAAGTGTACGTATGAGTTGTTATGTTGCCTCCTATACTGAAAATGTCAAAAAATTTCCTTCTTAAAGATCCGCCTATATTGTTTCGATTCTTCTGAACAGTCCGAAATGCTTACTGCCCCTGCATTCCAAGAAAAACCCCCGGTCCGAAGATCGAGGGTTTTTGTGTTTGATAGATGGTGATTTATAAGAAATCCCAGAGCCAATGCAGTGTGATGTCCGGACAATCACTTCGTTCCCAGACGTCGTCAAATTCTTCACAGATAATTGTTTCTTCTATGTGAACTTCAGGCAGTGGCAAGCCCTTGGGGTTAGCTTCTGCCACAAGTTGAGCAATGTTTCAAGATACGGGATCAGCAGTCGTTCTTCTATGAAGCTGATGATCTTCTCCTCTGTGCCGCATTTTGGGCATTCCAAAGGATCAACTTCCTAGGCCTTCTTGATACACTCACGTCAAGTCTTATAACTTTGGGCATCAATTTGCTGAACAAAGATAAAAAATAGACGTGAATGCTTGAAAAAGACTATGATTATATTGATAAGAATGCTCCAACAATGACAGGATGATTACCATGAGCTTTACCATTCTCATTATTGAAGACAGTAAGTCGGTTCGCCAGCAGATTCTAACCACTCTGCGCGGCGCCGATCTTTTCAAAGATTATTTTGAAGCAACCAACGGTCTCGAGGGCTTCAAAATCTTGCTCAATGAAAAAATTGATATTGTATTGTGTGATGTTGAAATGCCAGGGATGGATGGCTTCAAGTTTCTAAGTATGGTTAATGCACGGAAGGAGTTACTAGACATACCCATTCTCTTATTGACCAGTCACAAAGAGATCGCGACGAAGATCAGAGGTCTCGAGCAAGGGGCAAGTGACTATGTGACAAAACCATTTAGTCCTGAGGAGTTACTGGCCAGAGTTAAAGTCCAACTCAAGATCAAAACATTGCAGGATCATCTAAAAGAAAGTAACCAGCGACTGCTGGAGATGTCACAGATCGACCCGCTGACTGGGCTGTACAACCGTCGCTACATGATGACGACTCTGGAGGCAGAATTAGATCGAAGCAACCGTATCAGCAGCCCATTTGCCTTGGTCATGGTCGATCTTGACCACTTCAAGAAAGTCAACGACACCTATGGCCACCAGCAGGGAGATGTGGTGTTAAAATCAATCTCATGGGAGATCCAGGAACAGTTGCGCCAGTATGATTCCGCTGCCCGCTTCGGTGGCGAAGAGTTCGCCCTCCTCTTACCAGAAACAAGCCTTGACGAAGCTGTTAGTGTTGCAGAACGGTTACGACTATGCATCAGTAACTTACAATTCACTGGTTCGGTCTCTGACCTGAAAATTACCGCCAGCCTCGGCGTTGCGGCGATTCCTCACCAGAAGATCAATACGATCGAGGATTTGATCCGACGAGCCGATGTCGCCTTGTACCAGGCCAAAAACAATGGCCGAAATCGAGTCGAAAGCGCTCCTCCAGAATGAGAATCAACCCTTTAACTTGTAATCCGGCTTTGGCTTGGCTTAAGTGTTGATATTAAATTAAAGGCGTAAATTGCACTCTGAAGCAAGTGTTTATGTATAGGCCGATGTTTCGGATTCAACAATAAAAGCCCATATGCAAGCGCGTGTTTCCTGATCTAAATCCTTGAATTGTACTCCCATATTGACACTTTGGGATGTCGTATCCTTTGCCAGTTTCCTGCTCCAGATAACCCTTGCCAAAAGTGATAATGACGCTGCGTAACCAGGCAAGAGTAATTGAAGTTTAATTTCAGTATTATTCTCTGGCAATGGGCCACGATCTGTAAATTCAATAGCTGCACCCGTTGAACTTATATTGACCAATCTTGCTAATCTCTCATTACTATCAAAGTTTATTTGCACATACAAACCATAAGACATATTCAGCCGAAAGTTATCTCTTGCAGCAAGCAGCAGTTCTTTTAGTGATGAGCGGAGGCTATCAGCACTATCTCTCGTGACGTTACCAACTTTTTTGCCCTGTTCAATTTCATTTTCAACATCACTAAGAAGTTTCTTGTAATTAGAAATCCTATTAACGAGGTCGGTTCGCTGCATGGAAAATTGTTTGGTTGAAACAACGACATTATGAACCTTGACATTTTCCCTACATTGAGGGCACTCAATCTCCAGTCTCTCAACGAGAAGAGGAGATTTAATAAGCCCATCGCACATTGGACAATTCATTTGAAGCATAAATTTAACCCTACAATTATTCGCTAATTTTTAAAAGCCACAGAATTCTTTAAAATATATTGGTTGATATTTTTATTTTTGCAATCCAAGAATTTGGATACTGCCATTAATCCGTCCTGACAGTGATGACATTTGAGACTGCGTCACTTTCATTTGTCTACCACAAGGGATAATATATGACTTGTCAGGTCATGTATGGTAAGGTCTCTCTTCTGCTACTCCATTCTAAGCCTTACCTGGGCTGAGACGCTTCATACTCAAGGTATCAAGAATAACACTTCAAAAAACAAAACGTTGTCGACTTTGAGGAATTAAGCGCAATTTTAACACCCATTTTTATAAGGAATCATGCCATGTTAATGAATAAACTACTTATATGTTTGCTAGCTTCTTTCTTCTGCCTCGTCTTAACCGGAGCAGGTATCGCCGGAGAATTCGACCACTCAATGAATTTTAGCAGTGCCGAAATCGACACAGTCCCTTCCATGTATGTGGACAGTGACGACATTGATTACAATGCACCCGCATATTCATATATGGAAAGCGACGACATTGATTCCGGTCCTTTCTTGAAAGTAGCCAGCAACGTCACGGATTTCGGCGACTCCATGACATTTACCAGTGACGAAATTGCTTCCATAGGACCTACAAACCGAATAGTGCTCTGCACCCAGAACTGTTAGAAAAAGGGCTAATCGGTTGTGTTTTGCCGTTTAGATTTTGCATGGGTCCATATTTGTGAGGGACAGAGTTTACTAGAACACCCTTTAGCCTTCATTCTTGTGGCCACCTGGACATAATCCGGGTGGCCATCATTTTGTGTTTCAGTCCTATGTCTCTTACATTGTTCTGAGGCCATCAGATTGACCAAAATACGAAGTTATTAGACTCCCTCCTGACACTTAAGAAAAAACCCCGCAGCCAAAGGATGGGGGAGGAGGTCTACGGGGTCATTACATTCAGGAGGCAAACGATAATTTGTTTACCTTGTATATACTTTACCATTTTATCGGTCTTTGTCTGGTTGGGCTAAAACAATCGTCCCTGTAAATTTTTATCAATAAAAATGGCCACCCGGAATCGATCCAGGTGGCCATAATTTTACGTTTTGGAAGTCATGTCTAATGAGATTGGTTCACGGCATCCCTGAGTTGCTGGCCAGCTTTAAACTTGGCTGCTTTTGATGCAGGAATTGTAAGCGCTTTACCCGTTTGAGGGTTTTTACCAGTCCGAGTAGCACGCAGTGAAACACTGAAAGTCCCAAATCCGATTAAGGATACTTTGTCCCCCGATTTAAGGGCGTCAGTGATTGACTCAAGTGTAGCGGCCAAGACCTTAGCCGCCTCTGCCTTAGTTAAACCTGCTTTATCTGAAATTAGGAAGATTAATTCTGCTTTTGTCATGTTGCTCTCCTTTTTGTTGTTAGCACCCGATGGTAATTGTAAATCGAAATATTTAAGACGCTCTCACTGTAGTGAATTGAACCACAAAGGTCAAACCCAAGGCCTTTTCGTAAATTCTCCAATAACTCAGGAGCGTATAAATCGAGCCAAACACAAGGGCTTCTCACCGATTTCCTGCTATACAGGAATGATGCAACTAGGGTTGTCATTGACAGGAACGTTTACACCCTTCGATACAACATATTCCTCCAGTTGGTCAGAGGGGTAAGAATGAAACAACTCCGTAAGGCGGTCGATGTCATCAATCTGTCGATTCAACCAGAGATCGTACTCTGCTCTGTGCAGAATCACCGGCATACGGTCGTGAATTTTTTTGATCAGGCTATTGGCAGCAGTGGTGAGGATTGTGCAAGTTTCGATAAACTCTCCTTCTGGTGACTTCCATTTCTCCCACAAACCTGCCAAGGACATGATCTCACCGTCACGCAGGTGTATATAGTGCGGAATTTTTTCTTTTCCGGATCGCTCCCACTCATAAAAACCACTTGCCGGGATAATGCATCGTCTGGCTCGCATGGCCTGCTTGAATGACAATTTTTCGTGGGCCGTCTCACTTCGAGCGTTGATCATTTTGTAACTGGAGGCCGAATCTTTCGACCAGGATGGTACAAGGCCCCACTGCAGATAGGTCAGTTCACGATCACCACCGTTCTGCTGGCGAACAACCGCAATCTGTTGGCTTGGAGCGATGTTGTAACGTGGAGACAAACCAGGGGCAGCTAAAAGCCGATAGGCCTTCAGAAGTTGCTCAGATGTATGCTCTAAAACAAATCGGCCACACATTCTTTAAATGTAGAGAACCCTCAGTTTCGTCCTGCAACAGCAACTTCATCAGTTATTGTGACAGCGGATTTGACTTTTCTTCATGAGGGCTTGTCCCCTCCTCCAGAAGAACTCATTAAAGATAACCCTAGAACAATGATTAATAAATTTCAATACATACAAGGTTTAAAGGCGATAGGCCTAAAGTTATACAAATAATGTTCAACTAAAAAATATGAAGTAAGTCAGCAATAGTTAAAGAGACACATAAGAGCACTATTTGATGCAATGGAGTCTTTGCGCCGCATCTGAATGGTGTATTTTCCAGTCGAATGTAAGCCGTAACGTCTTATTTATGTTGCTCCAATATTTACTGCCACAAAGTTAAATATGCAACATATTGAGACCCCGAATTGCCACTATCTAAGAAAATAATGGAGCGAAACTTTTCATTCGTATCAGCTGGAAGCTGTAACGGAAAAGACCCGCTGAATTGAATTCGCGATTGACAATTAATACTTATAGGCATATTTATGAAAGTGTCTGTTATTTATGACTGTTTTTTGATAAAAACTGAGGCAGACGAATGTGGGATATAAGTATTAATTCCCGAAACAAAGCCGTTCACCAGGAGAAAACCCGGTGGGCGGCTTTTTGTGTTTTGGGGCAATAACAGCACGCCGAGTATGAGGCTCATATTTTGTTGTTTGTGTGGCTATGCCAAGGCGTGGAAAAGTCGTAGGCCCACAAAGCTCATTGTCGGTCGGTGATAAGAACTGTTCACGATTGGCTGAATTGTAAAGGAGTCCGGTCATGAGAACAAAGATCTGGTTGTTAATTTTCGCCATGGCGGTTGTATCAATCTTCGCCGCAACGTCTACTTTTGCCGCGGATTCGCGTAAGCTGACGGCGCCGATCTACCAGGGGGCGGTTCCGGCCGTACTCGCCGAGGGTGTGAAGGTCGCCAATGTCTATACTGCAAGCTTTGGTGGTGTTAAGGCGCTGGACTGCGAGGGTTTTAATTCAAGGAGGGACTACGGTCTTGGCCGGGGTTATTCTGCGCAGGATGCTGAAAAGGCCGGGTATATTCCCGGCCCCTGGTGTTTTCTGACCCGCGATCCCATTGACAAGGTGAAGGTTTTTTATGACAAGGCGGTCGGTCCGATGCATGCGATCAATGGCACATGGAGTCAGATTCGCGTACCCGTGCAGGGTTATGAGGTCATCACCGAGCGCGCCTGGCATGACGGAAGTGGCGAAGATGCACCCCCCAGGGTTTGGCTACAACGGCGTATCTCTGCATGCCCTGCCGGCGCCTCCGGACAGGGGCAAGGTCAAGGAGGTGAAGACAACCGACGACACCTGGGCGGGACAGGAGGTCTACAAGTTCTACGCCGGGACACGGCACTTCGGCGGGCTCATTGAAGCCGTCGACTGGTTCGGTGATCCTTCCAAACGCAAGCCGGCCGAACTTGACCCCATTTACAAAAAATACAAACATCTCGAATCTGCGCTGTATCAGCGCAAGGGCCCCAAGTCAGAGCCAGTGGACGAAACGCTGAGTGCCAAATTCAGTGCGCTGCAACAGCAGGGCCTGGAGAAGGCCCGAAGTGGCATGGTCCCGAGCACGGAACAGATCGCACAGATGCAGCAGAATGCGCAACGGCCCCAGCCCATGAACCTTCAGGAGAGCCCGGAAGATGCCAAGTTCAATGCCTTTATGAAGCATAATCCGAAGGTCGCCCGCAGGTACACAGAGCTGACCCAGCAGATGATTACTCTCGGAATGCAAGGCAAGTTTGATGAGGCCGACGCGGTTGATGGAGAACTGCAGAAACTTATCGAGAGCTACCCTGAACTGGCCGAAATGGAACGCCAGGAGGATGAGCGCTCAGCAGCCATCAGCGCTACCGACCAGGCGCAGGAAGATCGCGCCATGGCCGACCGGCAAAAACAGGAGGATCAAGCCGTCTGGGGGACCTGGCTGGAGTATCTCGAAGCCGTGAGCAAGGATGACTACTATACGCTTATTGTCATTGACAATGGGTTTCGCGGGGACGAGAAGGACTACTCACGTGATCACGCTTTGCTCGAAAAGGCGACCGCTGGCTGGGTCTCTCACCCGAACATATGGGAATTCTCTTACCCGCAGAAACAGGAAGCGCAAGCGGCCACTCCTGCAACCACTCAGTCTAAGCAGCAAGCGAAGCCGGAACCTGAGAACACCAAGGAAAAAGTTGGTGACGCCGTCAAGAAAGGTTTCGATGCGCTGAAGAATCTGTGGTAGCAGCGGGTTTGTTTCAGTTTCTATAGCAGTCAATCATTGGTGTGTTCATCATATCACTTTTGATTTGCCGCGTTGATGTGTGCAACAGCTACAACAAATGGCCACCTGCTTCCAGGTGGCCATCGTTGAGTGGATCCAAGAATCTCCTAAGTCTCCCTCTCAATAAGAAGACTGTGCCGTCTCAGAAATTGTGACATTTAAGACACTTGCGCATAGCGATGATAGTGGTTCTGATCTGAACAATTAAAATCTTGGACATGCCACTTATGCCCCCTTCATTTTTTTGACGTAGACTGGCCTTCAGTATGAAGTTGTTTGGGATTGTCACCTGATGCCAAAGGGGTTGATGTTTTGGACTGACTACTTGGCATTGAAAACGCAGCTACAGCGACAACTGACATACCGCCCAGTTGCATTATGCCAATTGCCGCCCAAAATGAGTTTTGAATCACAAGAGATACGAACACACCTAAATATAACCGGAAGAAAAACATATATTTTATACAATAGTGGCTCTAATCTGAAAGATTGTGATTTCTTCGAACAGAAAATGCTTGAGGCAGGGAAAAGCCGAAATGGGAAGTTCTCTGGTTAGCGACAGAGTTGTTTCATCATATTCTCAGAGAAGAGAGCTAAGAGCGGGCAACCTGTTCGGGTGAAAGCACAATACAAAAGTGTTTCCCTTTCGTGACGTTGGCGTTTGCCCGGGAGCCTGATCGCCAAGACGAATCTGGTTGACCGTAAGGTTCTTTTTAATTCACCCGTAGTTCTGTATCTATAATGGCCTGCTTCAACTGTTCCAGAGTCACTTGCAAGACTTTGTTGTCTTCAACGAGTAAATCCTTCTCAGCTTTGCATTGCTTTAGACCCTGATTAATCTGTTTTATCTGGGTTTGCTGCTGTTGTTGCTGTTTGACAATATCGATAACGCCCTCAGCTCTGGTTCGCCATTCTCCCTGCGGATATTGCTTCGGCAAGAGTTTCAATGTGGTCAAGTGACCAGTCTCAAGATATTGGTCAAAACCCTGTGCGAATAATTTGGCTTCTTCACTCGCAGGCTGGCTGGTCATTGATATGCTGCTACACCCGATTAACGCAAGGCAAGCGAAGAGCCACAAGGACCAGCGGGCGATTAACCTTGTCATGGTATCTGCTTTCTGCGGTCAATGAGATAGTTGCTGTTCTTGAGCTGTTTAAGATGCTGCTTCATCGTAGCACACTTATGGCTGATGCTTAAAGGGGAGGGGTGGTCCATATTTTCGGAGAGGATGATGGCAATGGAAATGGTCAGCAGCGGGAAAGAACGTTTGACGCCATACCTGTCATCGCTGATGACGAACCCTGCCTCTAAATCTTTCTTATGGTAAAGTTCAGGGACGTGAAGATCGAAAGTTTTGATAATGTCCTTGGCAATCATCTCGGCCGAATCAGGTTTTGTCAATATTACATAATCGTCTCCACCTATATGTCCAACCAGATCGTCATCGCCGCCGTGCCGTTTAACAGCCTCCCGTAGCATGTTGCCGACCAGATTGATTACATCACTACCGGCTTTGTAGCCATAGTGGTCACTGTAAGCTTTAAAATTGTCAAGGTCGATGTAGAGATGAGCGAACGGCCGTTGCTCTGCGATGCGCTGTTCCAGTTCGCGGTCAATCGTCAAGTTTCCGGGCAGCTTGGTCAGGGGGTTTGCGTCGAGGCTCAGTTGTTCCAACTCTAAAAGTTTTCTCGCCATACGGGCAAAGTCCTGTGCAAGCTGGCCGAACTCATCATTGCTGCGGATATCAATCGGAGCTTGGAATTTCCCGGCGGCAATGTCCCTCGTGGCTATTTGCAGAGCTTTGACCGAGCCGTTGATATTGGCAATAACAGTGAGGGCGACGGGGGCCGAGAGGATGATGCCGAAGAGACTGATGATCAGAGTCAAACGGAAGGCTTTGGTGCTCTGCAGCGACAGCTCGTGCAGATCCTTGTCCAGGACTGCCTGGTGCTGCGTCCAGAGGTCGGATAGTAATAAAAGCATCTGGCTGCGTAGGGGTATTGTCGTAGTCGTGGCAAGCTTCACCGCACTATCCCAGTCGCCTTCGGCAAAGGACTGCATGAGGAGACGGGTCTGTGAAGTATATTCCTCGACTGAAGTGGGTAGGGAGGCGAAGTAGACAGGCTGATAAGAAGCCTTGAAGTCAATGAGCAGGCTGTCCAATTCTGCAGCGCGCCGGTCGAGCAATCCAAGCAGTGTTGTGTCGCGCAGAATGATGAGCTGTTTTTCAAGGTTCTCCTGGCCCAACAGGTTCTGCCGGATATCCCGCAACAGGATAAAGGTGCGGTGACCTCCCACAAGCTGTTCAGTGCGCAGGTTATGGTTATGCAGGCTGACCAGGGCATAACCTAGAGCCATCAGGCTGAAAGCTATAATTACCAGATAGCCGAGAGCGACTTTCCTGGTTACCGTGAAATAAGAGTTCATCGCTACTCCTGTTCGATGGATCAGAACTCTAACCGGAATGGTTTTTCTTGTTATATTCTGCCACAGGCGATTGTCTCCATATCCACGTCTGTTCATCTTTTTATGGTGTTGCGTTTAGCAGCCACCTGTTATCGGAGGTGGTTGAAGAAGCGGAAGGCATGGAGGAAATTGTTAATGAGTGGTTGTATCAATTATGACTTACATCTATGTATCATAGCCACTCTCGACCCTCTTGCCATGCTCGGTGGCAGCGAATCTTAAAGGAGCCCTCCTCCTGTCGACAATCATTTATTGTCCTTAATTTGGTATCGAAAAGAGGTGAGGATTTGAGCCGATCTCCTCGCTGCTTTACTGTTCAGGGAATGTACTGCATCTATGGTGCCATGTTAGCCAAGAATCGTCTAGAGAAACAGCGCAGAAAATTATCCAACATATTGGAATTTAGACAAAAAAGAGATTGGGAGATGCTGTTTTCTGGCGAAAGAAACCTGCCTATGCACTGTCGGTGACTGTATTGAAGTACAGTGCCAAACAGCAGCATATACGGTCTTACCATCGACGCATAAAATGAGAGTGGTTTTTTCGACACAGTGAGCGTTGTTTTTGTTGGTCGTTGAAAAAATGTGCGGGTTTATTATTTGTCGCCCTGCATTATTTGGATAACAAGAAATGGGCTGAAATGTGAAATTCTTGCTGACGCTGATAAATACAAACAAATGAATAGCGTTATCTTCTTCCCTGCGGAAGTTGTGCTAAGTAAAACTAAAACTTTTTGCGGAATCCCTCTCATAAATATTTTCGCATGCAACTCTGCTTGAGACTTGAATTTATCCATCTCAACCCAGCATTGAAAACACACGTTCAGCTTCCTAAAAAACCCCCAACTCCTGTCGCGAAAAAATGAAGAATAATCCTCTTTTTGCTGTACGATATCCTACAATCCCAAATCTAAATCGTGATGTATTCAGGCCGGTCTATTGAATAGTCTTGTGATTCAGGGGTGTTAGATTGCTGCTCGCGGCTTGGCATGAAAGTTGATTAAACAGACACCGTTATGTTGTCTTTCCGCCAACTGAAACCTTCAACCAAATCGAGTCGGGGCCAATGATTAAACCTCTGAAGTTATGTCTGTCTGTCTGCCTGATCACTGTTGCTGCTATTACCACTGTATGGCTGTTTTATCCCTCTGGAATCAACCCGGCCAATGCTGCACTCGCTGAGTATCAGATCGAAAAAATGACTTGTGGTTCCTGCGTAGGAAATATTGAAAAGGCTCTGACCGCCCTGGATGGCGTCGGCTCTGTCGAAGTCAACCTGACCAGTAATCGCGGTCGGGTCACTTATGACCCCGATAAAATTGACAGCAGCAGAATAGCGGAGTCCATCAGCGCGGCTGGTTATCCTGCCAGTCTGCGTATGGAGTTGGAACCCCAGGAATATGCAGCCCTGCAGCAGGAACAGTCACAGCTTGGTCAGCAGTATCTGGCTCGTATTGGCGATCGTTTGCTCGCTCGCACAGATTTTGAGCAACTTGTCCAGCAACGCTCCAAAGGGGCGGCGGCAACGGAGCAGGACGACCAGGTCTGGCAGGCTGTCTGGAAAGAGGTTCTGCAGCGTGAACTTCTGCTCGCTGCTGCCGAACAGAACCAGATTATCGTCCAGGAGGGTGAAGTTGATGCCCGGTTGGATGAACTCAGGCTGGGCCATAAAGGTCTCGAGCAGATCGTTGCTGAGCGCTATGGGAGCATGGCTTCTTTTCGTGAGCGTCTTCGTGAGGACCTGATTATCAGTCATAATATTGAAGATCATGTTTATGCCGGGGTCAGTGACAGCCGTGAGCAGCAGGCCAAGCTGAAGACCTGGTTTGCTGAACTGCAAAAAAGTACCGAAGTTATTATTTTTGACCCGCGTCTTAAATCCCTTGGCCAGGGCGGCAGCGGTTGTGCCTGCTGTAACAGCTGAGTATGGCGAAAGATCATGGACGCTAACAAACAGGAGATCAAATAATGTCTGAACGTGAAACCAAGCGTGAACAATTCAATCAACAATCCTCTCCCGGGAAAAAGTTTATCGTTCCCGTTGTCGTACTGCTGCTGATTGCTGCTGGCGCCGGTGGCTGGTTCTTGTATGGGAAAAATTCCGTCGGCGGGCCTGAGGTGGTTTCCGCAGGACAGGACGGCAAAGTCCGTTTTGCCGCAGCAGACTTCAGTGAGGGCAAGGCCAGATTTTATCGTCTCAATGCCGCGTCCGGGCCGATCGATTTCTTTGTCGTGCGCAGTCGTGATGGTGTGATCCGCAGCGCTTTCAATACCTGCGATGTCTGCTACAAGGCCCTCAAAGGCTATCGCCAGGAGGGTGACGATATGGTCTGCAATAATTGCGACCAGCGGTTCAAGACAGATCTGGTCAACGTGGTCAAGGGTGGCTGCAATCCGGCACCACTGCAAAGGCAACAAGTTGGCGACACAATCGTGATCGCCGTTAACGATGTTGAAAACGGCGCCTGGTATTTCAAAGGTGCTGTGAACTGAGCAACAACGAGGGGTCTTTATCGTGCGTTTGGAGCATATCGTTTTTCACAATCTCAGGCGACGCAAGGGTAGGGCGATCTTCCTGGTTACCGGTCTTTTGATCGGTGTCGCAACGGTTGTCTCCCTGCTGTCTCTGACCGACGCCCTTGGCCAGCGTGCCCAGCATGAACTGGAGAACTTCGGGGCCAACATTATTATCACGCCGCGCAGTGATCATATGGCCCTGAGCTATGGCGGGATACAGCTTGACAGTGTCAACCTTGTGTCCAGAGAAATCGATCAGACCAGCCTGGTCAATATCGATGATATCCCCAATCGTCGCAACGTGGCCACGATCGGTCCCAAGGTGCTTGGCGCTGTTGAAGTCAATGGTCAACGGGTCATGATGATGGGTGTCGATCCAACCGCGGAATTCAAGTTGAAGCGCTGGTGGTCGATTGCCGGTCGCCCGGTTGAGCAGGGCGCTGAACTGCTGGTCGGCGACGCAATTGTCAAGCGCTTCAGCCTGAAGATGGGAGACACCCTGCAGGTCAATGGTCAGGACTTTACGGTGGTTGGCCTGCTGGCAAGGACCGGTTCCCAGGACGACCAACTACTGATTACTCCGCTGCCGGTTGCCCAGGCGGCGCTCGGCAAGCAAGGACAGATCAGCATGGTTGAGATCGCCGCGCTCTGTCATGACTGCCCGGTGGACGACATGGTTAACCAGTTGCAGCAGGTTTTACCTGGAACCGATGTCCAGGCTGTTCAGCAGGTGGTGAAAACCCGCATGCACGCCCTCGACCAGTTCCGGATGTTTGCCTGGGGGGTTGCTGTGACCGTGGTGATCATCGGGGCTTTGCTGGTGTTCGTCACCATGATGGGCGCGATCAGTGAGAGGACCCGCGAGATCGGCATCTTCCGGGCAATCGGTTACCGCCGTCGGCACATCCTGCACCTGGTCCTGATGGAAGCGGCCATTGTCAGCGCACTGGCCGGCGTGCTCGGATACCTGGTCGGAGTCGGAGCAACTCTGGCCGCTCTGCCATTGCTTGAGGGAGGCAAGGCCTCCTGGCACTGGAATCCAACCCTGGCCATAGCCGCTATCCTCGCGGCAGTGATTGTCGGCCTGCTCGCATCGCTGCAGCCAGCTTTGCGTGCCAGTCGTCTCGAGCCGAGCGAAGCGCTCAGAGCCCTCTAACTCAGGAGACGATATGGGTCTTATAAATCTTGAAAAGGTGACCAAGCGCTATGTGAATGGCGCCGAATGCGTGATTGCACTCCAGGAGATGTCCCTCGCTGTGAACGAAGGGACCTTCCTCGGTGTCATGGGGCCGTCGGGAAGTGGTAAAAGCACCCTGTTGAGTGTTCTGGGAGGCTTGACCCGCCCCTCCTCCGGCAAGATATCGATTGACGGTATTGACGTTTACGGGCTTGCATCGGAAAAACAGGCGGATTTCCGACGTGAATATCTCGGTTTCATTTTCCAGTCGCATAACCTGATCCCCTATCTGAATGCCCTGGAAAACGTCATGTTGCCGCTGGCGGTCGCCAGTCTTTCCGCTATTGACAAACGCCAGCGGGCCAGCGCAATGCTGGAACGCGTCGGTCTGCCGGATCGTATGCTGCATTTGCCGCAACAGCTTTCCGGCGGTGAACAGGAGCGTGTGGCCATTGCCAGGTCGCTAGTCAACAATCCGCCGCTGCTGCTGGCCGATGAGCCGACCGGTAGTCTTGATACGGCAACCAGTCGACAGGTGATGGAGCTGCTTGCCGAACTGCATCAGGGCGGTCAGACAATTATCATGGTCACGCACAATCGCGATAATCTGGAGTGGTTTGATCGTACTGTTTATCTGCGTGACGGTCTGATTGAGAAGGATGTTTGCGGCGGCAGAGAGAACTTTTCACAAGCGATGTGAGGTGGCATGTTTTTGCTATTCATTATCAGTCTCTCTCTTATTTTTTATTTCATCTGCATGGAACTCGACAAGCCGAGCCCAACAGGCAACACCTTGTCGGGACAGTGCCCGGGATGTTCGGAGAAGGTCGAGTCCGGCTGGTTAGTCTGTCCGGAGTGCAGGAACGTTTTGCGTGAGATCTGTCCAGGGTGCGGCAAGGTGCATGACTGCTGGGTGAAGTACTGTCCCTGGTGCAGGTATTTGAACGAGGCAACGAGCGGATGAAGAACGAGCGGATTAAAAGCATGTTTCGAAACCACAAATATTCCTGGTTTGCCATCTTCTGCCTGGCGGCGATCCTGACGATTGTAGTCTGCAATCTCTGGCAGCTCTGTTGTGGTCATTGTGCGCTGGGGGATTTCTTGCGCATCCCTCTAATCGGCTGGGTGTTAATCGCTGCCAACCTGGCGGCTGGTCTGGTCCTCTTCTCTATGAAGCGCCGTAACGGCAAACCCTCCGCTGGCGATAATTGCGGTCTCTGCCACATAATCCTGCGCGAGGGATGGGCCTATTGTCCGAACTGTGGCGATGCCCACGGCTCTTTGCGTTGATTGAGATACCCTTCAGCAATCCTTTCTTGTCCTGCTACAATCACTTTCACTGCTAAACAATTTTTGAGACTCAATCAGGGCGAGCCCAACCTACTTCACATTCATACATGACCGCCTCGCGGTTTTCGCCATTGATGGGAAAATAACGACACTTTATACAAAATTTGTCCTGATTAGCTGGTAAACTTTTTCAGGATGGACACGTTCTACCATTTTCTGTGAAGGGGGTTTTGTCATGATTGTCGGTATCCTTAAAGAGATCAAGGTGGCTGAAAACAGGGTTTGTATGACTCCGGCGGGCGTTGAAGTCATGTGCAAAAATGGTCACGTCATTCTGGTTGAAGCCCAGGCCGGTGTGGGCAGTGGTTTTAGTGACGCTGATTATCTCGAAACCGGAGCAGAAATTGTTGCTACACCTGAAGAGATCTATCGCCGCTCGGAGATGGTCATGCATGTCAAAGAGCCACAGCCTTCGGAATACCATCTGATTCGGGCCGGGCAGATTGTCTTCACCTATTTTCATTTCGCTGCCTCCGAGTCATTGACCCGGGCAATGATTGCCAGCGGAGCGATCTGCGTTGCCTATGAAACAATAGTCAGATCCGATGGAAGTTTGCCCCTGTTGACGCCTATGAGTGAAGTCGCAGGGCGTATGGCCGCCCAGGAAGCTGCAAAATATGCCGAGCGGACCCAGGGGGGGCGTGGCATCTTGTTGGGCGGCGTTCCCGGTGTACAGCCGGCGACAGTCCTGGTCCTTGGCGGCGGGACTGTCGGGACACATGCTGCACAGATGCTCTGTGGGCTGGGAGCCAAAGTCTATTTGCTTGACACCAACCTGGAACGGCTTCGTCACCTTGCTGAGGTCATGCCGAAAAATTGTTTTCCGATCATGTCGTCACCGGCCACAATCCGTGAATTGGTTCGGGAGGCTGACGTGGTCATTGGGGCCGTGCTGCTGCATGGCGCTAAGGCCCCTAAACTTGTGACCCGCGATATGCTGAAGACCATGAAGCCTGGTGCTGTCATGGTGGATGTTGCGATCGATCAGGGCGGTTGCTTCGAAACCTCCCGTGCAACCACCCACAGCGAGCCGACTTTTAAGGTTGACGGCATCGTTCATTATTGTGTTGGCAATATGCCCGGTGCTGTGCCGCTGACATCAACCGTTGCCTTGACAAACGCGACACTTCCCTATGTGCTTATGATCGCTGACAAGGGATGGCGAAAGATCGTACGGGACAGTCCTGAGGTCAGGGAAGGTTTGAACGTTGCCCGTGGTAAAGTTACCTATGCCGGTGTGGCGGAGGCCTTCGGTCTTGAGTACACGACGGTTGAGGACGTTCTGAATCTGAAGGATTAGAGTTGACAGTTGCGGGCAATCTACGGATTGTCTTTCTGGCAAGTTCAGGAAGATGTTTCAAAGGCAGATCACTGTGGCAGGCGTCACAGATGTCGTGTCCGGCCGGGCAGATAATGGCACTGCTTTCATGACGCCCACATTGCGCACAACTGACAGCTCCCTTTGGTTCCCGGTAATCAAGCGGCTGTCCGCAAACCATACAATGTTCAGCTTTATGATCTGTCATAATAAAGTCAATCGTGCCCGGTTTTTCGTTATAAAAACGTTACGGTAGACATTCATGCCTTCCCCGTGAGCCTCTTGCTTAGCTGCCGATAATGAAATTATTGCAACGGGCGGTAGTCGTAAAGCCGCAAGATGTTTTTCTTTGCAAATTTCCACGGAATTTATTGCACCATTTGTGCTGGATGCGTTTGGAAGTGGAGGCTGCCACGTGTTAGTATGCAAATCTTTTGTGTGGCTGGTGATGCTCCCTATTCTGGAGCTTTGCAGTGGTCAGGTCGCCGATATTTGTGATATTCAGGAAATATCGAATTGATTATGGGAGGTTAAACACATGTCATGGTTTGGCAAAATCATGGGTGGCAGTGTCGGTTTCATGTTGGGCGGGCCAATCGGAGCCCTAATCGGAGTGTCGCTCGGCCATGCTCTGATTGATGACAAGGCACGCAGCGGTTATGCCGAGCAGGGACGCTTGACCGGGCAGGAACAGCGCCAGGCGGTTTTTTTCACGGCGACCTTCGCCATGCTCGGCAAGATGGCCAAGGCTGATGGTCGGGTCTGCGAAGACGAGATTGGCGTGGTGCGCAGTTTCATGCATGACAAGTTGTGCCTCGATACCGCCACACAACAATTTGCCATGGGGGTCTTTAATGAAGCCAAGGACAACAAAACGCCCTTTGAAGATTATGCCCGTCAGTTTGGACAGGTATTCAAGAATGAACAGCAGCTGCGCATGATGTTCTTCGAGATGCTTTTTAGCGTGGCCCTGGCCGATGGCGTGCTGCATCCGGCTGAAGAGAAAATTCTGCGTACCGCACCATCGTTGCTCGGTTTGCACGGCGATGTCTATGATACCGTCAAGCGTCAGTTTGTCAGTGACCTCTCGCACCACTATGCCATGCTTGGTCTGAAGGCCGGGGCGGATATGAGCGAGGTCAAGAAGGCCTATCGTAAACTGGTCAGTGAATACCATCCCGACAAAATCGTTTCCAAAGGTTTGCCCGAGGACTTCATCAAGTTTGCCGAACAGAAGTTCCGCGAGATTAATGAAGCCTACGAGGCGATCACGAAGGCGAAGGGTTCATAGTCCAGTCTTGAAATTTGAAGACTAAATGATTACTCTGTGCTTCGATCCGAAATTTAATTTGCGAATGAGGAATAAATAATGCGTACATCCAACCCGATGATGAAAGAAAGTGTTTTCACCCAGGCGATTTCGGGTGCTGAAACGATGACCCTGCAGGGGACCGTGAACAAAACCGTGGCTCTCCTGGCACTGGTTGTGATCGGTGCTGGTTATTCCTGGAACCTTTTCTACAACCAGGGACCAGCTGCCGTTCAACCGTGGATGCTGGGCGGGTTGATCGGTGCCTTTATCTTTGCCATGATCACTATTTTCAAGGCGAACTGGGCACCGAAAACGGCTCCGATCTATGCTGTCCTAGAAGGCTTGGCTCTCGGTGGGATCTCTGCCTTTTTTGAAGTACGCTTTCCGGGTATTGTCATCCAGGCCGTCGGATTGACATTTGGGACACTTTTTGCTCTTTTGTTCGCTTACAAAACAGGGCTGATTAAAGCGACCGAGAATTTCAAACTGGGCGTTGTTGCAGCGACCGGCGGCATTGCCCTGGTTTACCTGGTCAGCATGATTGGCGGGATGTTTGGCTGGCATATGCCGCTGATCCATGAATCAGGGCCGATGGGCATTTTGTTCAGTCTGTTCGTTGTTGTTATCGCCGCCTTGAATCTGGTCCTTGATTTTGATTTTATAGAAAGAGGTGATGGTGTTGCGCCCCGTTACATGGAGTGGTATGCAGCTTTTGGTCTGGTCTTGACTCTGGCATGGCTTTATCTGGAGTTATTGAGGCTGTTGTCGAAATTAAGAGAGAGATAACAGCGTACGGCTTCGCACAGTTTTATTCGGTCTCTGTAAAAAAAGAACCGGCAATGTACATCAGGCCGGTCGTTAAACTTTCGAATATCGTGGGCAGTGACCTTCCTGAAAGAAGTTCACTGCCCATTTTTATATTAATGAATAGTCGACATCATGGCTTCAATTTCGAACTCGAGCATGCGGCGGGTGTGTTCGGTAAATGATTCGCCCATCAAAATGACGAATTCGCTGGAGTCGACGATGGCGAAACGCTGAGACAGCGGAATTTGCTGCCAGAGTTGAGGGTTGTCGAGCAGGGCAATAACCTGTCTGCGTTCGAAGAGAAGCGTCTGCAGGTTCTTGATATCGATATATATCTTTTCCATGACATCCTCGCGGCAGAAAGTTCCCGATGATAACGACTCTACTGTCTGTGTAAGAGTCCCTTATGGGTTTAATCAGATAATGAGCAAGAGTTGTTCCGACTTTGGATTTAGACTGAACTGTCGACAACTTTTTTATTGGTTTCAAAAAAAAGACTATTTTTGTCAGTTAGTTATGGCGCCTGGTTGATAGAGACTGACGAGCTTGTGCAGGCAGGGGAAAACAGGCAGGTAACAATTTTTTGTCGGGAAGTATGCAAAAAATGCATAAATCCAGACGTTCTTACCCGGAGGAATGGGTTCTTTACAGGATTTGCAGAACCGAACTTTCTTGCAGGGTTTACAGGGTGTTGGCGATTCCTCTTAGGCCCTCAACGGTAGCGCAAGGCAAGGAAATGTGTCCGCCTGAGATATGGGCTTCTCTCGGGTTGATGCGGATCACCGTAGCCATGTGGCGATGACCGAGCTGTTCACTCATATAGCGAATGGTCGGGATCGTTGTACCGGCACCCATTTCAATGACGACCATAGCTTCATGCTGGTGTTGGTCCAGGAATCTGTCGAAGCGCATCTCCTGGCCGCGGGTGCGGTCGCAAAGCCATGAGTAGTCTCCAAACATCAGGATGTTTGGACGGGCAGCCTGTCTGCAATGGCGACATTGCGGGACATGCAGCGCACGCATGGTGTCGAAGTCGACCGGGATCGTTTCGTCATTATCCCAGATGGCATGACTGCAAGGAGTGAGACACTGCAGATGGTGAATGGAACCGTGAACTTCGAGGATCTGATCTTGCCGATAGCCGGCTTTCTGGAATTGACCGTCGACATTGGAGGTGACCACAAAACTGTCCTGTCGGAATTTTTCCGCCCAGTCCTGCAACATCTGGAAGCCGTGGTGAGGTTCAGTCTCACGATAAAGGTTGGTTCGGTGGCCGTAGAAGCCCCAGCCAAAAGCCGGATCGCCTTCAAAGTTTGACGGATTGGCGGCACCGACGAAGTTGATACCGAGCCGTTCATACATCGGGTAGGCTTTCCAGAAACCCTGATCGCCGCGGAAATCCGGCAGGCCTGAATCGACCCCCATCCCGGCACCAGAGGTGACCACCATCGCTTTGGCGGAACGGATTATTTCAGCCGCCTTTTCGAATCTGTCCTGAAGGTTCATTATCTCCCCCTTAGAATCCGTGACGAGTTGCGCGTTGAGATATGATGAAATCAAAATCGTTTTTTCGCATCACACGTCACGCGCTACTTTTTTATCCCTACCTCCACCATCGTTGGCTTGAGTAAATCAATCACAACCTGCGGCGTCACGCTGATCAAAAAACCACGCTTGCCACCATTAAGATAAAGAAGCGGCAAGGTGGCAATCGTCGTTTCCATGTAGACAGGGATCTCTTTGCGGGTTGCAAAAGGCGAGGTGCCGCCGACCTGGTAACCGGTGTGCTTGAGTGCTGTCTGCGGGCTGCAGGGAGTGATCGTTTTCACGCCCATGGCCCTGGCGAGTTCTTTGGTTGAAACTTCAAGGTCGCCGTGCATCAAGACAATCAGCGCATGCTGCTGCTCGTCCTCCATCACCAGGGTTTTGATGACATGGTGCTCGTCGACACCGAGCTCTCTGGCTGAAACGGCTGTGCCGCCACGTTCTTCGTAGTTGTAGATGTGCAGGGAGTGATCGGCCTTATGTTGCTTCAAAAACCGAATTGCCGGAGTGACCGGAGATTTATCCTTTGCCATACGATTCTCCTTACGCGGTCACGATGGAGTAAAACATATTAAACAACGCCAGCAGGGTGGCAAGGGCGCAGATAAGGCCGAAGCAGTTCCAACGTTTGTTGAGACGAAGATTAAACAGCCCCTTGGGTGGGAGCATCAAACCGATCAGGGCACCGCCGACGGCGCCGCCAAAGTGCCCGGCGTTGTCAGCTCCGACCAAGAGACCAAAAACAAACGCGAACAGAGCCCATTGCAACATGAAGTTTCGTAGCTGCAGCCCTGCTGGGCCAACCCGGTGGAAATAGACGATGGAAAAGCCGATCAAGCCAAACAACGCCCCGGAAGCGCCGACAACCGGGGTATTCGCGTGCCACAGCAGACCGGCGAGGGTTGCAGTGATGGCAGTCACCGTGTAAAGCACCATGAACCGGCCAGGCCCCAGTTCCCGTTCGATCATGGGGCCGACCTGGTATAGAACCATCATGTTGAATGCAAGATGTATCAGCCCGCCGTGACTATAGGCGTAAGTGATACACCGCCACCACTGACCGTGTTGTAGAACGGCGGGCCAGAATTGCCCTCCCCAAGTCAGCAATAATTGCGTCGGTGGTGAAAACAGGCCATTGAAACCGAAACCGGCTAGGACACCGTGGACCACCATCAGGGAGAACAGCACCAGGTTGAGATAAAGGATGAGTCGATGCAGCGAAAAATCAAAGTTTGTGAGGTCGCCGCTCTTGAATTGTTTGAGGTTACGCTCCCATCTCATAATCCGCCACTGCCAGCGTGTGCCATTCATGCCGAGCCGGTCAAAAAAAGGTTTCCAGTCCATTTAGATCCTCAATAATTATTGAAAGAATTGCCCCACGTCATGCCCGCTTCACCGTCGCGACGCTAAAACCTGCCGAGGCAATTGGCTCGCTTGCAGTTTTATTTCTGCGTGCCTGCCAGCTTTAATGCCAGACCGATAAAAATGATGCCAGCAACCCGGTTCAGGATGCGTTGGGCGCGCGTAGAGCGGTTCAGCCAGTCCCCCAGTGTTCCGCCAATCAGGGCAACGGCTCCGAAAACAAGGATTGTCGCCAGGATGAAAGTACCGCCGAGGGCCATCAGCTGCAGGCTGATAGCACCCCGCTCCGGGTCTGCGAACTGCGGCAGAAAGGCCAGAAAAAAGATCGATACTTTCGGGTTGGTAATGTTCATGATGATGCCCCTGCGGTAGAGCGACCCAAGGCTCTTCTGCCGACTGCCATTCATGCGGATATGCTCTGGTGAGGCACGAAAGCTTTGCCAGGCAAGATAAAGGAGGTAGCCGGCCCCGAGCATTTTCAAGAGCGAAAAAGCAAGAGCCGAAGCCTGAAAGATGACAGCGACACCGAGAGCAACGGCTCCGGTATGGACCAACAGTCCGGTGCACAACCCGATCATGACGATCAGGCCGGATAGCCTGCCGTGCAGTGCGGACTGGGTCAGAACAAAAACGTTGTCCGGTCCCGGAGCGAGAGCCAGTAATGCCGAGGCCAGGAAAAAGGCGGAAAAAGTTTCTGTGCATAGCATAAAAGACTGTTAGATATCCTCCGTTTGAGTTCAATCGCCGGGCTCTCGAACCACTATTGAGTATTCTGAGGTTCGATATGAGCTCATAGATAAATACAACCAAGGTTGACTGTATACTGTCTGGAGGGTAACACAGCAGCGAGTGGGAGGAAATATGTGCAGTCGAGGGATCAGCTGAATTTTTGAGAAAAAGTGCCAAGAAAGGATGCCAGGTTGGGAAGGTTTATGACTGCTCAAAATTATGTGGGCAACTGCGGGCGGCTTCTGGCTACGGATCGCGGGGTTCTCTGGACAAATAAACAACGAGGATGTTTGCTAAATGGTCTTCTGTTGACTACCATTGTATACGAGGGAAGGGATTTGAAGGTTGCCATGTTTAATGTGTTGAAAACGATCATAGTTATTGCTCTCCTCTGGGCAACCCCGGCAACTGCAGATCAGGGGTCCAGTGTTGATGCATTGTTTGACAAAGAAACCAGCGAACGCATTGCAATCCTGCTGGAAAGTCATGCTTCTTCCTCTGTGCCACTAATTGGTATTTCCCGTTTACTTTCCCATGAACAGATTTTGGATTTGTACGTACAAAGGGAGTTTCTGCCGATCTGGTTCGAGGGCTGGAAATTGAAGCCGGAGGCGGATGTGCTCCTGGAGTATCTCCGTGATTCCGGTCGGCATGGCCTTTGCGACAATGATTACCTATTGCAACAATTGGAGGAACTGATTCGCATCCAGAACGATTTTTCTCTCCACTATTTGCCACGAGCACCTGATAATCGCGCCGTTCTTGAGCTTTTCCTTTCACAAGCTTTTCTGACTTTTGCCACTCACATGGTGGAGGGTCAGGTCGACCCGTCCCTTGCTCATGTTGACTGGCGAGCCAGACGTCGTAAGGCGGATTTGATCAAGCTCCTCGAATATGCCATTGCAAACCACCGCGTGTCACAGGTGCTTGAAGACCTGATTCCCCCCCACAAAGAGTACTTTCAACTGATTGATGCCCTTAGTAAATATCGGGAAATATCCGCTCAAGGAGGTTGGCCGCAAATTCCGCCTGGCCCGTCAATCCGGCTGGGAGATAATGACGAAAGGATCCCCCTGCTGCGTAGTCTCCTGCTGCGAACGGATGATCTTGAGCAGGTCTCTGCAGCAGATGATGTGTATGATCAGCCTACGCTTGAAGCGATGCGCAGATTCCAGGCCAGGCACGGATTGAAGGATGATGGTGTTGTCGGCGTCAAAACTCTCGAGGCCTTAAATGTATCAGTGGAGGAGCGTATCCGGCAGATTGAACTGAATCTTGAACGTTGGCGCTGGATGCCGAAAAGTTTTGGCGAGCGGCACATCCGGGTCAATATTGCTGATTTTTCTCTGCAAGTCATTGAAGGCGATGAGACAATCATGCAGATGCCTGTCATCGTCGGGACACAATATCGCAAGACGCCGGTATTCTCAGCGCGCATGAGCTACCTGGAGTTTGCTCCTTACTGGACGGTTCCGCCGACGATTCTCAGGGAAGACAAACTACCGCAAATCAAAAAGAATCCTGAATACTTGAAAGAGAAGCATTTCCGCGTCATCAATTGGGCCGGTGAGGATGTGACAGGCGCTTTGCAAGGCATTGACTGGAAAGCCGTCAAAGCCTCCAATTTCCCTGGAATATTGCGCATGGAGCCTGGGCCATGGAACCCTTTGGGCCGGGTCAAGTTCATGTTCCCTAATAGCTTCAATGTTTACCTGCACGATACCAATGAGGCCTATCTGTTCGACAACAACATTCGGTCCTTCAGTTCCGGCTGTATTCGCGTCAAGCGGCCGGTTGCCCTTGCCAGCTATCTGCTTGGGAAGACCCTTGGCCCGGCGAGATTACAGGAACTTTTCGAGGCCACTGCTCCGGTTCAGGTCCCCATTGAACCCCTGTCGGTACATATTCAATATTGGACAGCATGGGTTACGAGAGATGGCTTGATTCACTTCCGTCCGGATGTCTATTATCGGGATCTCGATCTCGAAATCGCCCTTAATGAACCAGCCTATCGGATTATGGGGCAGTTGAAAGCGGGCTTTGGCTCACACCATTGAAAAGGGTGATCAGGGCAAGGCCTGCAAATTCAGAAGATGTTTTTGAGCCATCCAAAGGCAACCAGGGTGCCAATGGCAGAGCCTAGGGATGAGAAGAGGAAGACCAGAAGAACCCTGGTCAGGCGATTGCGCCACCAGCCGCTCAGTTTGGCAATGTCGTCAGAGACTTTTTCCATATCTTTGACCTGCGGTGGTGCGACAAAGGCCTGAACCAGGCCGGTGACGAAGCCGGCACCGATGGTCGGATTGAGCGAGGTAATTGGAGCCGCGACGAACGCCGCCAGTATCGTCAGCGGATGTCCTAGCGCAATCAGAGCTCCAAGCGCCGAGAGGACACCGTTGGCAAGAATCCATGCCACCGCAGCGTCTGCCAGCTGTTGGGTATTGCCTGTCATAAACCCGCCGATAAACAGCCCCACCACAACCGCCGGTATCAGCCACGGTAGAAGTTTCGACAAGCCGGTCTTCTCTGGAATAACAGATAGCTCTTTGATCTCCTCGTCAGAAAAAGTTTGACCAAGTTTCTTTAGAATCCCCGGCATGTGAGCTGCGCCTACTATGGCAACAATTTTTTCACCGGGAGCCTTGCTGATATAGTGAGCCATGTAAGTGTCGCGTTCGTCAACCAGGATCGTTTTGACAGTTGGCAGAATATCCGCCATTTCATCGAGCATGGCTGACAGGGTGTCGGTCTGGCGCAGTTTGGCGAGTTCCTCTTCGTTAAGTTCCTGAGATTCAAACAGACTGACCAGGAGAGCGGAAAGCAGGTTTAATTTCTTCCAGAATCCGGCTTTGCGCCAGGCGCGTAATAATGTTGTGCGGATTTCGCGATCAACCAGTTGAAGGTTTTTGCCGAGTTGCTCGGTAGCCTCTGCAGCCGCGGCCAGTTCCGCGCCGGGTTTGACACCTGTTTGCAATCCCATGCGTTTTTGAAATGACGACAGGGTCAGATTAGCCAGCAGAAAGGGAGCCTGACCCTGCTTGAGAACCTGGATCAGGTTAAGCGATTCCCAATGACGGGGATTGCGCAAGGCCCGGTGTCGCTGCTCGTCAAGTTCAACGCAGACAGTATCCGGGTTCTCTTCCTGAATGACGGCCTTGACGGTTTCAACGGAATCCTGAGATATGTGTGCCGTACCAACCAGAACAAACTCCCGTTTGTCGATGGTCACTCGATGTATGTCGGTATTCTCAAATGTATTCATATCGGCCTTCCGAAAAACCCGGGCAAAGATAGCACAAGGCAGGGGGGAAGAAGAAGGGGAATCAGCGGTTCATGCTCTGCCGGTGACAGGGTGTGGGCAGGTCGCTGTGAAGTCTCTCATGAAATAAAAAGACGCCGGGGCTGCCGACGTCTTCTCTGTTGCTCTCCGCACCTGCCGTGGATCCGTGGCCTCACGACGACGACCAACTAAGTGGGTGGGTCCATGAATGCTTCAGGCGTCCCGCTCCGCGACGGGCTTGCACACCACGTTCAAAAAAACCTTCCCGATGAAAAAATATTCCGCGTGGGCATAGCGACCTCACTTACAGGGCAGAGAGCAGAACATATAGCTCAATGGTTTTTCATTATAGGAAAAATATCACTTCAACTCAAGGAGAAAGCAGTCAGGAGGAATCTGATTGTTGAACAGAAACTGCTTAAAAATGGGGCAGGATATGCACGTATAAGGTCAGACTGTCTCCAGAGTTTATCGTGTTTAGTTATAAGTGTCTGATATCGTTGTTGCTTTTGTTCTGTGTAGGATGGCATGCCTTGTGCGTTATCATTTTGTATGATGATTGCCGCCAACCTGTCAAATATTTCAGAACAGAAATCAGAGCGTTTGCTGAACGCCCTGATCGAGATCGGCCAGGAACTTTCCTCAACGACCGACCTTGAGGAATTGCTCGATTCTGTGTTGCGGGCTGCCCGCGATGTCTTTCGCTTCGAAAATGCAATTATCCGTCTGCTGGATGAAGATGGCCTCCATCTCATTGCAGTTGCGGCGTTTGGATATACCGAGGAGGCTATGGTCCCGATCCAGATAGGTCAGGGTGTTATGGGCCGAACCGCCGAAGTTCAGAAGCCGATCCTGATCGAAGATGTGCGTCAGCTGCCCGACTATGTTCCGGGAATTCCCGGAGCCCGGTGCGAACTGGCCGTGCCATTGATCAGCAAGAAAAAACTGGTTGGTGTCCTCAATGTTGAAAGTCCCCGGCTGGGGGCCTTTTCGTCGGCTGATATCGAACCACTGATGATCCTGGGTCGCCAGGCTGCCATTGCAATCGAGAACGCAAAGCTCTATCGCCGGCTTTCAAAGATGACAGAGGGATATCGGCAGCTGCATGAATTTAACGACCGTATTCTAAAAAGCGTTAGTCTCGGTATCTACACAGTTGATAAAGAAATCGTGATTACGTCGTGGAACAGCAGGATGGTGGAAATGAGCGGCGTGCCCGCCGAGCAGGCCATCGGTTGCCGGCTTCAGGAGCTTTTTCCCAATCTGATCAAAGAAGGTGTCATTGAGAGGATCACCCAGGTTTTGAAAAGTGGCACCAAGGCGAAATTGCGCTTGCTTCATCGACAACTGGACGGTACCAACCGCTTTCAAAAAAGAAGGCTGACCCCCCTGCGCGATGGGCACGAAGTCTCTGGTGTCGTCGTTATTGTTGAGGACATTACCGAGTTTAAGCGTCTGCTGGACCAAACCATCCAGAACGAAAAGCTGGCAGAGGTGGGCCGGCTCTCAGCCGGAATCGCTCACGAGATCAATAATCCCCTTGCCATGGTGGCTTATGCAACGGAATTGCTAAAACGGGAAAAACCGCTCTCCAATTTTCAGGAAGAAATGCTTGAAAAGATCGAGATGGAAGTTGAACGTCTGAAAAGTCTTACCGGCGGTCTGCTCTCATTTTCGAGTAGTCGGCAGACACAGAACCGGCTTGTCAATCTGAATGATCTGATCAACGAAGTCCTTAAACTGCTGCGTTTTGAATTACAGCGTAAATCGATACAGCTTGATACCGATTTTTCAGAAATCCCTGTGATCAGTGCCGACCCGAACACGATCAAACAAGTCATCATCAATCTGGTGATGAACGCAGCGCACGCCATGCAGGGCCAGGGAAAGATTGTCCTTACAACCAGCCTCAACAGCAAGGGGTTGCTGGAACTTCAGGTGAGAGATGATGGCCCAGGGATAGCCCCTGAACTGCAAGAGCAGGTGTTCGCGCCATTTTTTACAACCAAACCAGAAGGCGAGGGCACCGGATTGGGGCTATATATCTGCCAGAACATTATTCGTGGCCATGGCGGCTCTATCACTATGCAGAGTCAACTGGATAAAGGCACGACCTTTCGTATCTGCCTGCCTGTTGTGTGAGCATTTAATCTAGACAATACTGTTTATTATTTAAGCAAATTGTTGGTTGAGAAAAAATTATCATCTTTAACATAATGAAATAACAGAGTATTTAATTTTGGCACGAATGGTGCTGTAGAAAAGAGCAAGACCAGCCTAAAACACATTACGCAAGCTGGTATCTGTAACCAACATATCAGCACAGACAGCGAGACAAAGACGTCTCGATTCGAATTGCTAGGCAATGGCGCCTTAATCTTCCGTGCGCGGAGGTTAAGGCGCTTTTTTATTTTTCACTCTGGAAGAGGAGATAAAAACATGATGAAAAAAGTGGAATGTATCATCAAGCCATTCAAGCTTGATGATGTCAAAAATGCGATCACCGAACTGGGGATCAGCGGTATGACAGTAAGCGAGGTCCGCGGTTTTGGCCGTCAGAAAGGTCACACTGAGTTGTATCGTGGTGCTGAATACCAGGTTGACTTCCTGCCCAAGATCAAAATCGACCTGGTAGTAACGGATGAGCAGGTTGCTTCAATCGTTGAAGCAGTGCAAAAGGAGGCCTGCACCGGCCGCATCGGTGACGGCAAGATTTTCGTAACCAATGTCGAACAATCAATCAGAATCAGGACCGGTGAAAATGGTCTCGAGTCTCTGTAAACGAATTGAAGCCTGACAAAAATAAGGAGAATAAATCATGAAAAAGTTACGTATCGCCCTGTTCGCCGGTTTGATGGTTGCCCTGCCGGCCCTTGCCCTGGCCGAAGAGGCTCCTGTCTCTGAAATGAGCTACATTCTCAATACCTTCTCGTTCCTTGTCATGGGTATCCTGGTCATGTGGATGGCTGCCGGTTTCGGTATGCTCGAGTCGGGTCTGGTCCGTTCCAAGAACGTCGCAACTATCTGTTTGAAAAACATCTCTCTGTTCGGTATCGCCGGCATCCTCTTCTACCTGTGCGGTTACAACCTGATGTACGCCGGAGTTGATGGTGGTTACGTTGGTTCTTTCGGTCTCTGGGCGGCTGATGATGCTGCCGCCCTGGCTGGCGATTATTCCGGCGGTTATGCTGCTGCCTCTGATTGGTTCTTCCAGATGGTCTTCTGCGGTGCGGCCTGCTCGATTGTCTCCGGATGTGTGGCCGAGCGCATCAAGCTCTGGTCCTTCCTGCTTTTCTGCGCCATTCTGTGCGGCATCATTTATCCGATTCAGGGCTCATGGGGTTGGGGAGGCGGATGGCTCTCGGAATTGGGCTTTGTTGATTTCGCCGGTTCAACCATCGTTCACTCGGTCGGTGGCTGGGCAGCCTTGACCGGCGCTATTATTCTCGGGGCCAGAAAGGGAAAATATGGCAAAGGTGGTCGTGTCAACCCGATGCCTGGTTCCAATATCCCTATGGCGACTCTCGGGACCTTCATACTCTGGATGGGTTGGTACGGTTTTAACGGTGGCTCGGTGCTCGCCCTGGGCGATGCTGCCAGCGCCATATCGATGTCCAATGTCATGGTCAACACCAACATGGCGGCCTGCGGCGGAATGATCGCTGCCATGATCATGGTACAGGTTCTTTACAAGAAGGTTGACGTCACCATGGCACTCAACGGTGCTCTGGCTGGTCTGGTTTCGATAACCGCCGGTCCGGATAGCCCGTCTCTCGGTGCTGCATTGCTGGTCGGCGCTGTCGGTGGTGTGCTGGTTGTTCTGGCCGTTCCTTTCTTCGACAAGCTCAAGATCGATGATGTCGTTGGAGCTCTTTCTGTTCACCTGGTCTGTGGCATCTGGGGCACCATGGCCGTACCCTTCACCAACAGTGAAGCCAGTTTCCTGACACAGTTCACGGGTGTCGCTGCCACGGGTGCCTTTGTTATGGTTGCTTCTTCGCTGGTCTGGCTAGTTATCAAGTACACCATCGGTATCCGCTGCAGTGAAGAAGATGAGTACCGTGGCCTCGACCTCGCCGAGATCGGCATGGAAGCCTATCCCGATTTCCAGACCGTACATATGGGTGGTATGGGGAGTTCCCCTGCCAGTTTCAGTGCGGTTGCTCCTGCTGCGGCACGCGTTGCAACCAGTCCTGTTCGTCAGAACTGAGACACTATTCCATGACCCGCGGGGCATCGTGTCCCGCGGGAAACTATAAATACATTGGATGCTTTACTTGAGGAGTAAAAAAAATGAAGAAAATGATTTCTGCTACAATTGTTCTGGCTCTTGCTCTGGTCAGTGTAAGTTCCCCCGTGTTTGCGGCTATAGAAGTTGAAGGCGATGCTTATGTTGGGGTCTTTAACAAGTATGTGTGGCGTGGTTTCGACCTGAGTGGCAGCGAGCCGGTTGCCCAGGGTGGTGTTGATCTGACAGCCGGGAACTTCACTCTGAGCTACTGGACCAACGTGCAACTTCGCAGTGATTCGAAAGATGGCTTCAGAAGTGGTGAGGCGACTGAAAATGATTTCACTCTTGACTACTCGCGTGACATCACTGATCTGGTTTCGATCAGTGTTGGCAACATCTACTATATGCTCGATGGCATCAATGACACCAACGAGCTTTACTTAAAAGTCGGTTTGTCGACCATCCTCGAACCTTCTGTGGCGGTCTATTATGACTGGGACGAAGCTGATGACGCGGGCTTCTACGTCACGGCCTCCATCGGTCACACCTTTGAGCTGATGGAGAAATTGAGCCTCAGCCTCGGTGCCCTGGTTAGCTACAACGGCGAGAGCGATTACGCGGTTGGCGATTACAGTGACTGGCATAACTACGAGTTGAGTGCCAGTGCTGAATATGCCATCACTGATCAGATCTCGATCTCTCCGTCCTTTCTGTTCTCCAAGGGGCTCAGTGACAGAGCCAAAGAAAGCATTGACAGTGAGTGTCTGGGTGGCCTGAATGTGAAATTCACTTTTTAGGGTTTTTTGTTGCGAGTTTAACTGTCAGGTTGCCTCCTGACGCAAAAGCCGCCATGTTGATTCGGACATGGCGGCTTTTTTCGCCTGTGAGAAAAGATTTCCAAAACACCCCTGCGGTAAAACATTTCAGCAAATGTGCAGTCGAAACGTTTTCATGGTAACATGCCTGTGTTGATTGCTTTAATCAGCAAAGGACATTACAAACATAAATATTTTTTAACTGAAAATTTCACTAGACACTGGTTTGTTTGAAAGGAGAGTAAAAGATTGAAAAGAATCCTGTTACTGGCTTTTGCCATTGCAATACTTGTGATGTTAAGCGCTTGCATGACTCCAAGGGCCGAGACTCCGGAGCATAAACGTATGGTAATCGATCATATGCATGATGAGACTCTTCCCCAACTCTACGGACAACGTACTGAGGCCGAAGCGATTATCGGCAGGGCGGCAGGTTACGCGGTGTTCAGTAACGTCAATGCCCAGTTTCTTTTCGTCGGTGGCGGCGGTGGCTACGGCGTAGCTGTCGACCAGTCATCCAGGCAGAGGACGTACATGAAGATGGTCCAGCTTGATCTGGGGCTGGGGCTTGGTGTGCAGGATGTCCACGCAGTCTTTGTCTTCCATAGCGCCCAGGCGCTGAATAATTTTGTCAATCGCGGATGGGAGTTCGGTGGCCAGGCCGATGTTGCTGCCACGTCTGGAGGAATGGGTGCTGCTGCCACTGGCGAGATCTCTATCGACGCTGAAACAAGTGTCTACACTATGTCTCAAGCGGGCCTGATGGCCAAGGTCAATCTGGCCGGTACCAAATACTGGAAGGATGAAAGTCTGAATCAATGAAGTTTGTTCATCATCTCTATTAACACCTGATTTCAGGGGGAGCCATGACACTGTTCCTATGGAAAAAAAGCTATGAAATCAAGGTCTATGAAATCGACATGCAGCATCGTCGTCTAGTCGGTTTGATCAACGAGTTGTCTGATGCGATGATGGTAAAACAGGGGCACAGGGCTGTGCCGCACGTTCTCGAAGAACTGGTGGAGTACGTCCAACTGCATTTCACAACAGAAGAGCAGCTTATGAGGGAGATGGCTTTCCCGGAAGTGGATGAACACTGCCGGGAACACCTGAATTTTACCAACAAGGTTCTGGCCCTCAGAAAAAAATATTCTCAGGATCACATGCTTGATTCAAGTGAGGTGCTTAATTTCCTGTGCGATTGGTTGAGGAATCATATCATCGTAAATGACAAGGAAATCGGCGAATATATGCGAAGAGTCGAGATGGGTTTGGAATAAGAGCTTTCCCGGTTTCCCCTCTTTCGAATCAATAGCCTTTTATCCAGGCGATATCGAGTTGAAAAGAGCCCTTCTGGTGATCGGAGATAAAGAGTCCAAAACTTTTGATTCTGGTTAAGTCCATCGAGGCCACTGTCGATAGCCTGATGCCGTGATGGGTTGGGATAAAAGCTTCGAAAGGCAGCACAATCTCCTGCCAGGTGTCTTGATCTGTGGCGAAGGTGGCCTGGTAACTGATACCATCGAAAAACAGATCAGTCCGCAGGCCGAGTTTGTAGGTTTTGCCATCACCGAGCAGGCGCAGTCTGAGTCCGCTATATCGCCCAAGGTTGTAGTTGCCGACGGGCGAGCGAATCGACGCAAAACCGCCGTTGTTTTCCAGAGACACCGTGCCTGCAAAACGTAATCCGACATTCTCGACGTACTTTGGCTGGCTCTTCGAGCACCCCCCCATGATTCGGTCGTCGATAGCTTCCCAATTACCGGTAACCTGTCCATCGATAAAATCAATAATCACATTTTCTGATGAGTTGTGCATACACTCTCCCAAGATGCCGTTTCTCCTTTTTAACAGGATACATAAGCATACTCCGGGCTTCTACCGCGACTCGAGGTCGGCTGTCAACCTCGTTTGCTTTTTGTCCTGACCTTCAGGATATGTGCCGGATCATGCAAGTATAGCATTGTCTGGCGAATGAACCGCCAATCATGATAAATTGACCTTCCCTTAAATTCTCCGGAGCCAATGTTTAGTGTTATGAGCCTGTTAAGATCCTTTCTTCTCCTGATTATCCCCGGTTTGCTCTTCTCTGCGGTGCTTTATTTACACCTCGAGGTTGCAATACCAGCCACACTGCAGCCGCTCTTGGACGTGTTCCCCTATTTGACAGTTGTCGCCGGTCTGCTGCTTGGCTGGCGTTTCAATCGAACCAGGGTTCTATGGGCCATTGCTCTGCTGGTCGTTGTTGACCGAGCCCTGGCTTTGGCTCCAGCGTTCGGTCGTGAATATATCCTGCTGATTGCGCCGATTCTAGTCTGCTGGAATCTGGTTTTATTCAGTAGCTGGTCAGAGCGTGGACTCCTGACCCTGCATGGTCTGATGCGCCTGATGATCCTGTTGGTGCAAATCATCGGCGCAGGCTGGCTGTATTTAAGCTGTGCCGGGGAGGTGATGGCATGGCTGGCCCGTCCGCTGATTAGCAACTCTGTAACGGCGCATTTGCCTTTTCCACAGATCACCCTGCTGGTCATGACCTGCAGTCTTGTCGCCCTGCTCGTGCGCTTTTGCAAGAAACCGGATGCCATGCAAAGCGGTTTTTGTTGGACACTGCTTGCAGCTATTTCAGGTTTCCGGTGGCCGGATGATTTTTCTTTCTGGGCCGGTGTCGCCGTTTTTCTGCTGGCAATAGCGATCATCGAAAGCAGTTTCAAGATGGCTTTCAACGACGAATTGACCGGTTTGCCAGCGCGCCGGGCCATGAATGAATTTTTGCTAAAGGTCGGACGCCGTTATACGATAGCCATGGTCGATGTAGACCACTTCAAAAAGGTTAACGATAGCCATGGCCACGATGTCGGTGACCAGGTGCTGCGCATGGTCGCTACCTGTCTGCGTCGGGTGGGTGGTGGTGGACGCGCCTATCGTTACGGAGGCGAGGAGTTTGCCGTGATCTTCCCGAACAAGGCTCTGGATCGCGCCCTGCCGCATCTCGAAGATCTGCGCAAGACAATTGCCGGTTGCGGCTTTGTTGTCCGTGGGCGCAAACGACCAAAGCAGAGACCGGAAAGCCCGAAAAAGAATAATCCCGGCAAGACGAAACTCCATGTGACTGTCAGTATCGGTGCAGCCGATCGTGATGATAAAAACACCACACCGGAGCTGTTGCTGAAGGCGGCGGATCAAGCTCTGTACAAGGCGAAAAACGGGGGGAGAAACCAGGTTTGCTGCCATTAAGTTTCTGATATATTGTGGCATGATTTTTTAATCTTTCGATCAGGACAATCAAGTGGATATTTTTTTTAGCGGTTTTGCTTTTGAAATACTTCGCGCAGCCGTTCTTATCGTGTTGCTAATTGTTGTCTACATCAAAGGACGGAAAACTCACATTGCCCGATCATTTGGCGCCAAGGCGGTATTCCTGGGTTTTGTTCTGATCTTTTTTGCCACACTGCTCGATATTACTAATGAAAACATAGGTTTGGAACGTTTTGTCATCACCGGGGAGACCCCTGAAGAAGCTGTGCTGGAAGAATTGTTTGGTTACTTGCCAGGTTTTCTTCTTATCCTTTTTGGATTGACACGGCTGATTCCAGTCGTTGCTGCGTCAGAGCGAAATATTCGGCAACTAAGGGAAAGTGAAAATCGCTTCTATACGATTTTCGATACGATCCCCGATGTGGTTGCCATTACCCGGTTGGCCGATGGTACGGTCGTAAATCTTAATCACGCCTATGACACTCTCACCGGCTACAGGCGTGAAGATATTATCGGCCGTTCTTCCATCGAAATGGGCAGTTGGGTCAATCCGGCCGACCGTGAAACGATGATCGAGGGTGTCAGGGAGAACGGCTTTGTCAGAGATTTGGAAGCTCCCATGCTTTCTTCGGATGGCCAGGTGCGGGACAGCCTGGTCTCCGCCCGGATGCTGGTCCTGAACAATGAGCCTCATTTGCTGACGATCTTCAAGGATATAACGGAGAGAAAAAAATTTGTCCGTGCCCTGGAAGAAAGTGAAAAAAGGTTTCGTGGAATCTTCGAATCGAATCCTGACCCGGTGATCCTCTCGCGACTGGCGAATGGTGAAACAATTGATGTCAACAAGGCCTTTGAAGTTGCAACCGGAATCAGTCGCGCCGAGGCACTCGGCCGCACTTCAGAAGATATGGGCCTCTGGCTTGATCCTGAGCAGCGTGTCCTGACCCTTGAGAGGCTCAGGGCAAATGGGTCGATCGATAACATGGAAGCAGTATTCAAGGTTCGTGGCGGGGCAAACAAAGTCGGTTTGCTTTCAGCACGGGTCATCAATCTTAATAATGAACCGTGTCTCCTGTTTGTCATCCGTGATATTAGCCGGGAGAAAGAGGCGGAACGCGCCCTGTTCGAGATGGATCAGATGAAAAATGAGTTTATCTCCACGGCTGCTCACGAATTGCGTACACCTTTAAGCACTATCATGGGGTATACCGAATTACTCATGGAGCCTGAATCGTTCGGTGGCTTCACCGAGGAACAGAAGCTCGAATTTCACGAAGTCATCTATGACAAGGGTGAGGCCTTAATCAAAATTGTCGATGACTTACTGGATATCAGCCGTATTGAGAGCGGGCATCCAGTTTCTCTGGATTTTCAGGATGTCGATGTCAGGGCCTTGCTGATAAAGGTCGTTAATGTCTTCAAAATCAGCAGCGGCAAGCATGACTATCAAATCGATCTGTCCCGGCTGGAAGAGAACTGCGTGCTGTCGATAGACCGTCAACGAATCACCCAAGTCCTTGAGAACCTGATCAGCAACGCAGTCAAATATTCGCCCAAGGGGCGCCGGATTATTGTGCGGGGGGAATCTGTGCGGGAGGGTTTGTGTGTTACGGTTCAGGATCAGGGTAATGGCATGACCGGGGAACAGGTTGCCCGGATTTTCGATAAGTTCTATCGGGCCGATGCTTCGGACACCGCAGTGGGTGGTCTGGGCCTCGGCATGAGTATCGCACGACAGATTGTCGAGGCGCATAACGGGCGTATCTGGGTTGAGAGCACTCCCGGGGAGGGGACAAAGGCCAGTTTTATTCTCCCAAAGGCATGATCCTGTCCGCAACAACGTCATCGGCTGCTGATACCAGCGGCCGATAACGTAATGCCAGGCCTGCAGCCTTTGGTTCAGGAGACTTTGTCTTCCGGGTATGCGGTGATGTGATGGATTGAAAGGTCGGAACCACGAAATTCATCTTCTTCGCCAAGACGGAAGCCGAACGCCTTGATGATCAGACTGTAGACAACAAAGCCGGTGACCAGGGCATAGACGATGGCCAGAAGACTTCCGGCCAACTGTGACATGAATGAGACACCGCCAAGCCCACCTACCCCGGTGTAGCCGAAGATCCCTGCAGAGATGCCTCCCCAGGTCCCAATCATGCCGTGTAGGGGCCAGACACCAAGCACATCATCGATCTTGAGTTTCTCCTGCTCCCATTGGAAGCCGTAAACGAAGATCAGGGCTCCGAGTCCGCCTATCAGAAAAGCGGCGAAGGGGTGTACCAGGTCGGAACCGGCACAGATCGCGATCAGGCCGGCAAGAGCGCCGTTGTGGGCAAAACCTGGGTCACATTTGGTTGTAACGACAGCAAAGATAACACCACCGACCATGGCCAGCAGAGAGTTAACGGCCACCAGGCCAGAGATACCGGCAAGATTTTGTGCGCTCATGACGTTGAAACCGAACCAGCCAATCGCGAGAATCCAGCTACCGAGGGCGAGAAACGGGATGTTGCTGACTGGAATCGCATGACTTTTGCCTCTCACCCAGCGACCCATGCGGGGGCCAAGCAGAAGCACGGCGGGTAGAGCCAACCAGCCGCCCATAGAATGGACCACCACACTGCCGGCGAAATCGTGGAAGGGCGCGCCGAAGGTTCCTTCGAACCATGCCTGGAGTTTTGAGCTGTTCTGCCCCCAGATCAACGACTCGAAGAAGGGGTAGGTGAGGCCAGCAAAAATCCCCCCGGCCAGAACCTGTGGCCAGAAGCGGGTTCGTTCGGCAATCCCTCCGGAGATAATTGCCGGGATGCAGGCAGCAAAACAGAGAAGAAAAAAGAATCTTACCAGTTCGTACCCCTGATTCGAACCGAGCAGACTTTCCGCCGAAACAAAAAAATGGATACCGTAAGCGATCGGATAGCCGATCAGGAAGTAGACAACAGTCGATACGGACCAGTCAGTCAGGATCTTCACCAGGGCGTTGGTTTGGCTTTTCTTGCGTACAGTCCCGAGTTCCAGAAAGGCAAAGCCAGCGTGCATGGCAAAGACCATGACCGCGCCGAGCATGAGGAACAGGACATCACCGGAATTGCTGAGAGACTGAACCGCTGAATCCATGGATAAAGACCTCCTTGTCTTTTACTGGCAGTCTGTTGACATCATTGTCCAAACTGTTCGGTACTTCCTTCAATACTTGTGCCGTAATTAATCCCCCTTGTTTTAGATACTTACGACCTGCTCTGCCGATGATGGCAAAATTTGTGCTTATTTGTCAGGCAGCAGTGGCCTTATAATTAAGCAGTTGTTCCCTGAGGTATGGTTATGTATGTCGACGAATGAGTTTTAGAGAAGGCTTGGTATTGGCTGTCTTGTTGCAGATGTGATAGTTTGTAATTCGTCATCCGGGTCGGCTTGTCATCCATATCCGCCTTTTCAGTACAGATTATAAAGTCATTTTTTTTGAGGTGAGTATATGCCTGAACAGGTAAAAGGAAATTTAGCGGTCAACTTTTCCAGAGGGTTTTTTGCTCCGTTTCGCAGTGTTAGAATCTTGCGCCATAACCCGCGGCTTATTCAATACATACTGATCCCCTTTATGATCAATACCATTGTTTTCTCAGCTGCGGTGTATCTTGGTCTCGATTTTTTCGGCGGGACTGTCGTTGAATATATTCCCCAGGGCGAGGGCTGGTACTGGGCTTTGCTATACTGGTTCCTCTGGGTCGTCGCCGTACTATTGACAGCGGTCCTGGTTTTTTTTAGTTTCACGGTCGTCGGTAATCTGCTGGCATCACCCTTCAACGAATTATTGTCAGAACGCACCGAAGAGGTCTTGAGCGGCGCTGTTAATGATGAGCCTTTTACTGTCGGTCGTTTTCTTCGGGATGCATGGCAGACAATCCTGATGGAAGCAAAAAAGATGTGGATATTTGTAGTGATCATGGTCTTCATTCTGCCACTTAACCTGCTGCCAGGTGTCGGCAACAGCCTTTATACGATTCTGGCGGTCAGTCTTACCCTGTTCTTTCTCTGTTTTGAATACCTCGGTTTCGTTCTGGTTCGTAAGCGTCAGTTTTTTCGTGAACAGAAAAACTACATTTTTGCGCGTAAATTTCTCATGTTGGGTTTTGCCTGCGGGGTTATGGCCCTTCTTGCCATCCCGTTTTTCCAGCTGCTCTGCATTCCTCTCGCCGTGATCGGCGTAACTCGTCTTTGGTGTGAAGAAGAAGGTCTGGTTGCGCAGGTTCATGGCGCTGTCTCGGTGAGCAAAGGACACACGAGTGTTTCATGAAACTCTGCCTGCCCGAGATAATGATATCTTCACTTTGTCTTTGCAAGCGCCTCAGAACTTGCCTTGCCTGCAATGTCATGTTCCTGATGCTGGTGATTCTGGCTCTTCCTGTGACGAACTGGGCCGCGACTGACCCACAGTTGCACGAAGTCATCAGACTGTTGGAACAAAAACAATATTCACAGGCTCTTGACCTTTTGCAAAACATTGAAAAGCGTATCCTTAATCCTGAGCAGGTGGCAACTCTGCATGCCGCCGCCTATCTGGGCCGGGGATATCAACTGCTTTCAGCTGGAGATTTCACTGCAGCGCGTGAAGCCTTCCTTTTGGGGCGCCAATATAATGAGGATGATGTCCGTCTCTGGCAGGGCGAAGCGATGACCTGTTTTAAACAGGGTCAGTATGCCGAGGCGGTTGCAGTTCTCAATCAAGCCCTCGGTATTGCACCACAAAGTCCTGACCTTTATCACCTCCTGGGACAATCCTACTATGCCGATGGCCGAATGGCAGAAGCCCTGGACGCTTTGAAAAAATCAAACGAACTTGGTGGCGGTACTGATGTTGCCAAGCTATTGGAGAAAGTTGATCTTGAGTGGCAGATTGAAAAGGAGATGGAGCGGGAAGTTGATGGTCATTTCCATCTTTCTTTTGTTGATGGCGAACTGGCGGCCAGCCTGGCTCCGGCGATTCTGGAAAAACTCGCTGATGCATACACGGAACTCGGCTCTGATCTTGCCTATTACCCTGACGTCAGAGTTCCCGTGCTTCTTTATTCCCATAGTGATTTTTCAGCTGTAACCCGTTCTCCAGACTGGGCTGGTGCAGTGTATGACGGCAAAATCCGCTTGCCGCTTGGTGGTGTTCATCTGATGACAGAGCAACTTTCAGCAGTGCTTTACCATGAATACATGCATGTCCTGGTGCATTTTCTGGCCAATCGACATGCCCCGGTTTGGCTGAATGAAGGCCTGGCTGAATTAGCAGGGCGTCAAGTCTACTCTCATCCGTTGCTGCATTTACAGAAGGCTGTTGAGGAGAATCAATTAATCGACTGGGACGATCTTTCCGGGTCCTTTACCGGTCTTGATGAAACAAAGGTGCTGCTGGCTTATGAACAGAGCTATTCATTGGTTCATTTCATGGTGGATAGATTCGGTTGGCACAAAATTTCTGAATTGCTTGAAACTCTCGGCAAGCGCCAAGCTTGGCAACCAGCCTTCGCTGCTGTTTACAAAGACTATGGACTGGACTGGCCTGCCATCCTTGTGGAGTGGCAGGCCAGTCAGAGCCAATAAATCACCACCGAACTAAGGTCAGGATTTCTCTTCTCCCTGCTCACCACGGGGAAGTTCTTCTGCTCTGACTTGTTCCACTTCTTCTTCGAGGACCGCTGCTTCGGCTTTCAGTTCGTCAATTTTCGCCAGAATTTCTTTAACTTCAACCATGCTCAGAATGTTCTTTTTCCCGTCCTCACGCAAATCATCGATCAGTTTGCCCAGGTCGGCATGTGCCACATGGATCTTTTTATGAAGTGCCGACAGGTCAATTTTCTTTTGAACCAGCTTTTTGTACTGACTCGCTTTGAAAGTTGCTGTGCTCCAGGCGTGTTTGGTGCTTCCCCAGATTTTTTCGGTGGTCTCCTTTAAACGATCGTGTTGTTCAACTCCTTGGAATTCCTCAGCAGGCTCGACTTCTGCTGACGGTTGATCTGGTGCTCTGTTCTGGTCAGTCATGGCTCGCTCCCATTCCGTAAATTGATATTCTGCCAACTGTTGCATTTTATCAGCTTTAGATAGGCCGTCAAGATACCGGTTGGCACGATGCACACTCGGGTGTTGTGCTACAGCACTGGACAGTTTATTTTCTGGCGACAATTTTATATGATCGCTTGCTACTGTAAATGCGATCGTCTACACTGTGTAAGTGTATAATATCAAGGAGGAAAATTATGGCTTCAGCTGAAAGAGGACAGAGCAAGTATCAGATCAATTTACGGCGTTATTTGCGCGAGACTGGTGTTGATCGTGATCTTACCAGAATTATTTGCGAAATTGCCAATGCATCAAAATACATCATCAACGCGATCCGTACTGGCGACCTCGGTGTTGCCGGGACATCCAATCTCTATGGTGAACAACAGCTGGCACTTGACGTCCTGTCAGATCGCATCATTCAGAAGCGATTGATGTATTCCGGCGTTATTGCCAAGATGGCTTCGGAGGAAATTGATGAAATCGTAGAAATAACAGTTCCGACCAACGGTCGTTATTCTATTGCCTTTGATCCACTTGATGGTTCTTCACTTGTTGATGTTAATCTTGCTGTCGGAACGATTGTTTCGATTTACGAGGGAGACAATCTTTTACAGCCTGGCCGTAATCAGGCCGCCGCACTCTATGTCCTTTATGGCCCACGCACAACCATGGTGGTTTCGACTGGAAACGGTGTACATGAATTTGCCATGAACCAACTGATGGAATTCGACCTGGTCCAGGAAAATATTCAGTTGGAAGGTCCGGTCAAGATCTATGCACCAGGAGGTTTGCGCAGCAAGTATACTGCAGGGACGTTGAAATTTGTTCGCTCTCTCGAAGAAAATGGTACGAAATTACGATATTCGGGTGGATTTGTTCCAGATATCAACCAGGTTCTGATCAAGCGAAGTGGAGTCTTTTTGTATCCGCACCTTATTGACTTGCCGGTAGGCAAGTTGCGTCTCCTTTATGAGTTGAACCCCATGGCCTTTCTTGTTGAACAAGCTGGTGGCGCTGCTTCAGATGGCAAACAGAGAATCCTTGATATTGATCCTGTAGGTCTTGATCAGTGTTCACCGGTTTTTATCGGTTCCAAGGAAGCTGTGGCTCTGGCCGAGCATTATATTAGTGAGGAAGAAGGTTGAAATAAGGGCCTGACCCTGTCTTCTATGACCTATTGACTATTGATTAATCGCGTCTACTAGACAAAAAAGCCCGGCAGAATAATCTGCCGGGCTTTTTGCATGCTTTGGTGAAGCAAAATTAGTTGGCCAATTCTTTGCCTTTATCGTAACCCATATCGTAAGCCTTCTTGTTCAGGTCCTTGAAAGCCGCAGGGACCTTGCGCAGAACCGCTTGCTCGCCGGCCTCTCTGGAAACAACGCCGGTCAAACCTATCATTGCACCAAGGGCAACGACATTGGCAACGATCTCTCTGCCAATGTCTTCCTTGGCCATGCGCGTGATCGGTAGGCGATAAACCTTAAAATTGCCTTCCGGGGCACGTTGTGCGAAGTCGGCGTCGAGCAGCAGAATGCCGCCTTCCTTGATACCGTTTGCGTACTTGTCGGCAGCCTCCTGAGTCATAGCCAGGCAGGCGTCGACGATGGTTGCTTTTGGGTAATCGATAGGCGCATCAGAGATGATAACCTCAGATTTGGAGGCACCGCCACGTGCTTCAGGACCGTAGCTCTGGGATTGTACTGCATGTTTGCCTTCAATAATGGAGGCTGCCTCCGCGAGGATGATTCCGGCAGTGATCAGTCCCTGACCACCCGCACCGGAAAAGCGAAGCTCATAACGTTCAGCCATGGTTCTTTCTCCTTTTCGTAGTGATCAGGCGCCTTGCGCCTTCTTGATAACTTCAGCGTACTGTTCACAGTACTCGGGTTTCTCGGTGTCCTGAAACAATACGCCGGTCAGGAACTTGCCCTCGAGTTGCTCGGCGGTCATCTTGGCGGCAGCCTTGATCGACACGGCGTTGGACTTGAGGTACTTCATCATGTCGATGACGGAACGGAATTTGTTGCGGCGACCGTAGGTGGTCGGGCAGTCGTCAAGGACTTCGATGATGGCCATCCCCTTGTGTTGGATGCCCTGGACGATCAGCTTGTCGATCTCGCGCGGGTGCATGGCGGTGGTACGGGCCACGAAGGTGGCGCCGGCGCCGATGGCCAGCTTGGAGATGTCGAAAATCGGGTCGGGGTTGCCGTAGGGGGTGGTCGATGCCTTGGCGCCGGTCGGCGTGCAGGGCGAGAACTGGCCGCCGGTCATGCCGTAGATGAAGTTGTTCATGATGACGTAGGTCATGTCGATATTGCGGCGACAGGCGTGAATGAAATGGTTGCCACCGATAGCGGTGCCATCGCCGTCGCCACCGCAGCAGATTACGGTCATTTCTGGCTTGGCCATTTTGACGCCGGTGGCGAATGCCGCAGCGCGACCGTGGGCGGTGTGCAGCGTGCAGGCATCGAGATAGCCCGGCAGGCGGCTGGCACAGCCGATACCGGAGACGATGGCGGTGTTTTTGCGATCAAGGCCGCAGGTGTCCATGGCCCGGATCAGGCCTTTCATGACAATGCCATGACCACAGCCGGGGCACCAGATATGGGGCAGCTTCCCGGGACGGATCGATTTTTCGTAATCGTAAGCCATTAGATGACCTCCTTGACTTTCTTCATAATCTGGCCGGGGTTAAGCGGATCGCCGTCAACGCGGCCTTCGAGGACCACGACGCAGTTACCCTTAGCGGAACGTTCGACTTCGTAAACCATCTGGCCGAGGTTCATTTCCGCAACGACGATCGCCTTGGCCTGCTTCGCCAGTTCTGCAGTGCGCTTCTCTGGGAAGGGCCAGAGAGTGATCGGCCGGAACAGTCCAGCCTTGATCCCTTCGCTGCGCAGTTCATTGACAGCATACCGGGCGGACCGGGAGGTCGAGCCGTAGGCCCAGATGATGACTTCGGCGTCCTCGGTGAGGTACTCTTCGTACGATTCGATATCGGCGATATTGTCCATGACCTTGGCGACCTGGCGACGTTCTTCTGCATCGACGTACTCGGCCTTGGTGGTTGGGAAGCCGTCGGATGCCTTGTTCAGGCCGGTGACGTGAAACTTGTATCCAGAACCGAACGAGGCCAGTGGCGGAATCTGCCCTTTGGTCGAATCGTAAGGTTTGTATGTGTCGGGACCATCTGTAGGCGCTTCACGGTCGATGACTTCCAGTTCGCCCGGTTCCGGGAAGACGATGCGCTCGCGCATGTGACCGACGATCTCATCGAAGAGAACCTGTACCGGCATGCGGTATTTTTCAGCGAGGTTAAAGGCTCGTACCGTTTCGGAAAAGATCTCCTGGCAGGAAGCGGGAACCAGAGCGATCGCTGCGTGGTCACCGTGGGTGCCCCACATGGCCTGCATGACATCAGACTGGCCGGGGCCGGTCGGCATACCGGTCGAAGGACCGCCGCGCATAACGTTGATAATGACGCAGGGGACTTCGGCGATACAGGCATAGCCGATCAGCTCCTGCTTGAGGGAGACGCCGGGACCAGAGGTCGCGGTAATCGACTTTGCGCCGGTCAGAGACGCACCGATGACTGAAGCCATGGCACCGATTTCGTCTTCCATCTGGATGAATTTGCCGCCGACCTTGGGAAGTTCAACTGACAGAACTTCTGCGACCTCGGTCGAGGGGGTGATGGGGTAACCACCGAAGAACTTGGCGCCGGCATAGACTGCACCCATCGCACAAGCTTCGTTCCCCTGTAACAGAGCAACTTTTTTAGCCACGTTCACTCTCCTTGTATTGAAATGGGTCGTTTACTCGTCATGGACCTTGATGGCAAAGTCCGGGCAGAGCAGCTCGCACTGCATGCACTTAATGCAATCTTCCGGCCGTGGGGCTGTGACCAGGAAGACGTCCATCTCCAGGACATTCTTCGGACAGAATTCGACGCAGATACTGCAACCTTTGCAGTTTCGCTCGATGATTTCGAGTCTGGCACCACTCATTATGGTTCGTCTCCTTTGGGCTTGGTTTTTCGCTTGCAACCAGCGAATTTCGCGGCGAAAGATAGCATGATTGCTATTCCTGTTCCACAACAATTTTGGGAGGCCGCATATTTTTTCTGCATATTTACCGTGACTTAAAAAAAGGTCAGAAAATCACGATAAATTTCAGGCTGGATAAGAAAGAAGGGCAATGTCACCATTGCCCTTCTTTAGGACTTGAAAATGTCCATCACGACTTAGAGATTGAGGCTGTCCACGAGACCTTTGACGGCGGCTAACGACTTGTCCATCATCGCCTGCTCTTCCGCGTCAAGCTGGAATTCCAGAATCTTCTCCGCGCCTTTGGCGCCGATCACAACCGGCACGCCGACGTAGTAGCCCTTGATGCCAAATTCGCCATTCAGATAGACGCAGGTCGGCAGTACGCGTTTCTGGTCCTTGAGGAACGACTCGGCCATGGCAATCGCCGAAGAAGCCGGGCTGTAGAATGCTGAACCGGTCTTGAGCAGGGCGACAACCTCACCGCCAGCGCCGCGGGTGCGCTTAACCATAGCTTCCATGACTTCCTTGGCTTTCTTCTTCGACTTGTACTTCTTCTCGAGCAGTTCAAGGACCGGAATGCCCTGCACGCTGGCATAACGGATCAGCGGCACCATGTCGTCGCCGTGGCCGCCAAGAGTCATGGCATTGACATCCTTAACTGAAACACCCAGTTCCCAGGCGATGAAGGCCTTGAAGCGGGCAGAGTCGAGGACACCGGCCTGGCCAATGACACGGTTGTATGGGAAACCGGTGATTTTCTGGCACAGGGTGACCATGGCGTCGAGCGGGTTGGAGATGACGATGACCAGGGCTTTCGGAGCGAATTTCTTGATGCCCTCGGCGACCGAGGTCATGATCTTGGAATTGACTTCGATCAGGTCATCGCGGCTCATGCCGGGTTTGCGGGGCAGACCGGCAGTGACGATGACTACGTCGGAGCCCTTGATGTCTTCGTAGCTGTTGGTCCCTTTAAGGTTGACGTCAAAGCCGTCAACCGGCGCCGCCTCGGCGATGTCGAGCATCTTGCCCTGGGGAAGGCCCTCGACGATGTCGAACATGACCACGTCACCCAGTTCGCGCAGGGCACACAGCTGAGCCAACACACCACCAATCTGTCCACCACCGATCAATGCAATTTTTGGTCTTGCCATGGTTTCTCTCCTTAGTTCGTAGGAATAAATATCCGGGACGGAGCGTCAGGCTTCGTCCCGGCTGTTATTACATACTGATTAAATGTTGTCAATGATCGCGTTCAGCGTTGCGCTGGGACGCATCGCTGCGGCGGTTTTGACCGGGTCTGGGCGAAAGTAGCCGCCGATGTCGACCGGTTGTCCCTGGCAGTCGATCATTTCCTGATCGATTTTGGCCACGTTGTCTGAAAGCTGCTTGGCAATCGACTTAAAACGCGCCTTCAGTTCAGCATCCTTATCCTGGGCGGCCAGGGCCTGAGCCCAGTACAAACCGAGGTAGAAACTGCTGCCACGGTTGTCGATTTCCTTGACCTTGCGAGAAGGAAGCTTCTGGTTCTCAAGGTAGGTGCCAATGGCGGTATCCAGAGTTTCAGCCAGAACTGCAGCCTTGGGGTTGTTGTCATTGGTGGCGACGAGTTCCAGGGACGGCACCAGGGCACAGTACTCGCCCAGGGAATCCCAACGGGTATGGCCCTCTTTGAGGAATTGCTGCACGTGCTTCGGCGCGGAACCGCCGGCACCGGTCTCGAACAGGCCGCCGCCGGCCAGCAAAGGCACGATGGAAAGCATGCGGGCGCTGGTACCCAGTTCGAGAATCGGGAACAGGTCGGTCAGATAATCTCTCAGTACGTTGCCGGTCACAGAAATGGTGTTCAGACCTTTGCGAATCCGCTCAAGGGAGAATTTCATGGCGTCAACCGGGGGCATGATGCGGATGTCCAGACCTCTGGTGTCGAATTCAGGCAGGTACTTGTTGACCTTCTTGATGATCTCGGCATCGTGGCCGCGTTTTTCATCGAGCCAGAAAATCGCTGGCTCGCCGGAAGCTTTGGCGCGTTTGACAGCCAGCTTGACCCAGTCCTTGATCGGCTCGTCCTTGGCCTGGCAGGCACGGAAGATGTCGCCGGTCTCGACCTTTTGCTCGAGCAGGGTCTGCCCGGCGGAATTCACAATGCGGATCACGCCGTTGGCAGGAGCTTCGAAGGTCTTGTCGTGGGAGCCGTATTCTTCGGCCTTCTGGGCCATCAGGCCGACATTGGAAACGCTGCCCATGGTCGCCGGGTTGAACTGGCCGTTGCGCTTGGCGTCTTCGATGATTTCCCGGTACATGGTCGCGTAGCAGCGATCGGGGACCATGGCGATGGTGTCCTGAAGCTGATCCTGAAGGTTCCACATCTTGCCACCGTCGCGCACAACGTTCGGCATGGAAGCATCGACGATGACGTCATTGGGGACGTGCAGGTTGGTGATGTTCTTGCGTGAGTCAACCATGGCCAGCGCCGGCCGCTTGGCGTAGCAGGCGTTGATGTCGGCTTCAATCTCGGCCTTCTTGGCCGCCGGAAGCTTGTCAAGCTTGCCCAGAACGTCACCCAGGCCGAAATTCACATTTGCACCGATCGACTTCAAGGTGTCAGCATGCTTGTCCAGTGCCTCTTTGAAATAAACTGAAACAGCATGGCCGAACATAATCGGATCAGAAATCTTCATCATGGTCGCTTTAAGGTGCAGCGACAACAGGACGCCTTTTTTGCGGGCTTCCTCGATAGTCTCCGCGTAGAACTTGCGCAAGGCGGCAACGTTCATCACCGAGCTGTCGAGGACTTCACCCTCCTTCAGTGACAGGCCGTCCTTAAGAACTTTTGCTTTGCCGTCGGCAGCAACGAACTCGATCTTGACCTTGTCGGCCTTGCTCATGGTGACGGATTTTTCGTTTTCATAGAAATCGCCGCCGGACATATGCGCAACGCGGCACTGGGACTCGCCCGGAGCAGGCCAGGGCTGCATCATGCGATGCGGATGCTTCTGAGCGAATTTCTTGACTGAAGCGGCTGCGCGGCGGTCGGAGTTGCCTTCGCGCAGCACAGGGTTGACGGCGGAACCGAGACATTTTGCAAAACGCGCCTGCAGCTCTTTCTCCTCGGGGGTGTTGGCCTCCTCGGGGTAGCTGGGGATATCATAACCTTTTTGCTGAAGTTCCTTGATGGCCTCCTGCAGCTGCGGGGTCGAGGCGCTGATGTTCGGCAGCTTGATGACATTGGCCCCGGGGGTCTTGACAAGGTCGCCAAGTTCAGCAAGGAAATCAGGAATCTTCTGCGCTTCTGTCAACTTGTCAGGGAAGTTTGCAATAATACGTCCGGAAAGGGAGATATCTCTTGTCTCAACTTCAACGCCGGTTCCTTTGCAGAATGCCTGAACAATCGGCAGGAAGGCGTAGGTTGCTAATGCCGGGGCTTCATCAATTTCTGACCAGATAATCTTGGACGCCATGTTTTCTCTCCTTGAAGGTTTGATGTCGCTATTGCCAGAGGCTTAAATGTAAAACAAAAAATGCGCAAGGAACCCTTGCGTAAAGGTGTATACAGTATACAAATGGCTTTGCGGCTGTCAAGGAAAAAGTGTGGTTTGTCGCAGGGTGAAAAGCCGGTGAGATTTTAATCAAAAGGTAACGAATTTTTATTGACGAAGAAGAGTGTGACAACCAGTGTGAATCCATTGTAAATCCACTGTGACGATCCCTGTCAGGTCTGATTTTGAACAGATTTACGGAGTTATCTTGTGACAGTCTCATACGATACGATTTTGGGTTGATAATCGTTTTTGAAGTCGGCTGGATCGAGAGGATGGAAACAGTTTTTTACTGTGCTGGAGATACGGTTTCGGAGACGGAAAAAATGTCCGATTCGCGAGCTCTTTGTCGGGCGTCTTCGAGGTCTTTTTCGGTCATGTCGCGACGAATGCTGAGACTTTGTCCCGGGAAGATCTGGCGAGGGTCTTTGATCTGGTCACGATTGGCCTGGTAAAGCAGGGGCCACAGCAAACCTTCATTGTAGACTTGAGGTTGTGCAGAGATGGTCCAGAGGGTTTCTCCTTCGCCGACGTCGTAACTGGAAACCAACGTGATTTTCGGTTTCGGCTTCGGAAGCGGTTTTTTGACAGGGGCAGGCGTTTCTTGCGGTTGGGGTACTGCTTCTATCTCTCGGACATTCGCAGCGGCTTGCCGTGCTTTTTCCTCTTCAAAGGCGCGCATGGTCTCTTCTTCGGCGAGCCTTGACAGGCCCTCTCTGGCAAGGACAACGGCCCGACGTGCGTGCTGCAAGGAAAATTCAAGTGAATCACGCGCGTCGCCGTAGTCTTCTTTCTGCATGGCCTTGCGCGCATCGTCCAGAGCAGTCTGGGCAGCCTGGTACTCTACCGGGGAAAACTCCATGGCCTTCATGGCGTGAGCCTTGCCAACCATGTACTCGGCGGCGTCCAGTTCCTGGTTCGGAGGTTTGGCGCAGGAACATAAAAGAGCGGCTATTGCACAGAAAATCAGACAACGTATCATTTAAGGCGATCAATCCATTTCAACATTGACGAGCTATGACTGTTTCTGCTGCGAGCGTGCTGCCAGGCGGATGCCAAGCTCACGTAATTGCTTCTCATCTACAACCCCAGGGGCTTCAGACATCAGGCAGGTCGCTTTCTGGGTTTTCGGAAACGCGATGACGTCACGAATAGATCCGGCACCGGTCAGAATCATCATGACTCGATCGAGACCGAAGGCGATGCCGCCATGTGGTGGAGCACCAAATTCCAGGGCGTCAAGCAGAAAGCCGAATTTTTGACGAGCCTCTTCTTCGCCAATGCCGAGCAGATCAAACATCCGACTCTGAACAGCCTGGTTGTGAATACGGATGCTGCCGCCACCGATTTCCGAACCGTTAAGGACCAGATCGTAAGCTTTGGCCCGCGCCTTGCCAGGCTCAGTGTCCAGCAGTGTGATATCTTCATCAAGCGGTGCCGTAAAGGGATGATGGACTGCCACGTGACGTTGCGCTTCTTCGTCCCATTCCAGCAGCGGGAAGTCAGTCACCCAGACAAATTTGTATTTGTTCGGGTCGGTCAGTCCCAGCTTGTTGCCGAGGTGCCCGCGCAGGCGGCCGAGAGCTTCATTGGCGATGGTCGGCTTATCAGCTCCAAACAACAGCAGGTCACCAGGCTGCGCGTCGAGGGCGGCGTCGATGGCTGCGAGTTCCTCTGTCGTGAAGAACTTGGCGATCGGCGACTGCCAGCTGCCATCCTCCTGGACTTTGACCCAGGCCAGACCCTTGGCGCCGTAGATGGCGACAAAGCTGGTCAAGTCGTCGAGTTCTTTCCGGGAGAAGGTCGCGCACCCTTTGGCATTCAATGCCTTGACCAGACCACCCTTTGCTGCGACATCGGCAAACACTTTGAAGCCTGAATTTTTAACTATGTCGGTTATATTAACCAATTCCATCTCGAAACGCAGGTCGGGATTGTCAACCCCGTAGCGGTCTATCGCCTCAGCATAGGTGATGCGCGGAACCGGCCGGGTAAGATCAACATTGATGGCCGATTTGAAAACTTTGGCGATCATCCCTTCCATGACCGACATGACGTCATCTCGGTCGACAAAAGAGAGTTCACAGTCGATCTGGGTAAATTCGGGCTGCCGGTCAGCACGCAAATCTTCATCTCGGAAGCACCTGACGATCTGAAAATAACGGTCAAAACCGGAGACCATCAGCAACTGTTTGAAAAGTTGCGGCGATTGCGGCAGTGCGTAGAAATTGCCGAGGTTGACCCGGCTGGGGACCAGGTAGTCGCGGGCACCCTCAGGGGTGCTTTTAGTCAACATCGGTGTTTCTATTTCCAGAAAACCATTGTCTGTGAGGTAGCTGCGAACCGTCTGGGCCACCTTGTGACGCAGGATCAGATTCTTTTGAATTCCTTCGCGACGCAGGTCAAGATAGCGGTACTTGAGACGCAGGTTCTCGGCGACTTCTGTGAATTCATCAAGCATGAAGGGTGGAGTCTTGGCCACATTGAGAATGCGTAATTCACTGATCTCAACTTCGACTTCACCGGTCGGCATCTTCGGATTGATCGTTCCCTCGGGACGTGGTGAGACCGTGCCTATGCCAGCAATGACAAACTCGCTACGGATTGCTTCCGCTTTGGCATGTGCCTCCGGGTCGCGATCGGGGTCGAGGGCCAGCTGACTTATACCGGTCCGGTCACGCAGGTCAATGAAGATCAGGCCGCCATGATCACGGCGACGGTGGACCCAACCCATAATGCAGATTTGTTTGCCGATATCTTCTTTGCGCAGTTCACCGCAGAAATGAGTTCTTTTCCAGTCTCCGAGTATGTCGCTCAAGGGGGTTGCTCCTTAAATTATTGAGGTGTCTTTCACACGCCTTGCCATGGTTTCTCGAATTAGGCAAGCGAGCATTATATCGGTGCTCATGGGGAGCGTCAAGCACCATGAATTTCATTGATCAGGCGCGATTCAAGTCCGTCCAGGTTGACTTCCTCCTGATAGCTTTCATCCATGTGGCGCAGTTGAGCAATGCCACGTGCCAGTTCATCCTCGCCAAGAATCAGGACCCGGCGCGTTCTTAACTTGTCGGCACGGCGCAACTGGGCTTTCAGGCTCTTGCCGGTGTATTCCATTTCGACCAGAATACCCTGACGCTGAAGTTGCGTTAGTATGGCAAAGCCGGCTTTCGTTGCCGCCCCTCCCAAGGTTGCGATGAAGAGTTCCGGTCGCGGCGAGCTGAGGCTCTGCTCGCCCAGCATCAAAACCAGGCGTTCCAAGCCGATGGCAAAACCGATGCCGGAAAGCTCTGGTCCACCAAGGGCGCTGATCAATCCATCATAGCGTCCGCCTGCGGCCACAGCATTCTGTGCACCGAGACTACCGGTGATCATTTCAAAGGTCGTCTTGGTGTAGTAATCAAGCCCCCGCACCATGCGCGAATTGACAGTGTAGCCTACTGACAGAGAGTCCAGATGATCTTTGACCTCACTGAAATGGTTATCACAGCCGACACAGAGACTGTCGAGCATGGCCGGAGCTCCGATGGTAGCTTCCTTGCAACCGGGCACCTTGCAGTCCAGAACCCGTAGTGGATTGCTTGTATAACGGCGCTGGCAATCGGCACAGAGTGCGGAAAGGCGCTGTTCGAGAAATTTGAGCAATGACTCGCGATAGGTTGGCCGACATTCCGGGCAACCGAGTGAATTGATCTGAAGAGTTACATCGGGAATCAGTGTAGTTTCGAAAAAATGGCTGAGCATGGCCAGAACCTGGGCGTCGATTTTGGGATCGTCAACTCCGATCACTTCTGCACCGATCTGGTGGAATTGACGGTAACGGCCCTTCTGTGGACGTTCGTGGCGGAACATCGGACCTATATAGTAAAGCTTGCTGACCGGGTCCTGCGCGTAAAGCTTGTGCTCAATGAAGGCGCGCATTACCGGCGCAGTGCCTTCTGGGCGCAGGGTCATTGAGGTGCCTCCCTTGTCGCTGAAGGTGTACATCTCCTTCTCGACGATGTCGGTGGTCTCACCGATCGAACGGCAGAACAGTTCTGTTTTTTCTACAACCGGGACACGAATTTCCCGGTAACCGAAGGCACCGAAAACCCGCCGTGCCTGCTCTTCAAGATGCTGCCAGGTTTCAATTTCCCCTGGCAGGATGTCGTTCATACCTTTTATCCCTGTGATGCTCACTTTTGGATGGCTCCATTTGCTTTTAAGAATCAGGAAGACAGAATACAGAATATAGGAAAAATCGATCGAGGCGCTTCCGCATTCTTATGAATGAGTAGTGCTTTTTACTTGTTCTTGCACGTTCCGTCAACCCGGTAAAGAGAGCCTTCGGTATTTTCTGTACTACCGGGGAGTTTCACGGATTGGGCTGTGAGCCAAGGTGACCGGCATGTTGCAGTTCAATCGTCGGATAGGTCAGAGGCACTGCGGGCAATGTTGCGGTCGTGCTTGCCGAGATACATCGCCTGATCGGCCAGTTCGATCATGCCATTCTTGGTTGTCGCGTGGATCGGATAAGTAGCATGACCAACAGTCACCGTCAGACGGCTGGTTGCGCCCGAACCGGTCACAAAGTTGAATTCCTCTATGGCAGAACAGATGCGTTCTGCAACGATTTTGGCTCCACAGGTGTCGGTTTCCACTAACAGGGCGGTAAATTCATCGCCGCCATATCGAAACAGAGTGTCGGCGTCACGAACACAACCGCGCAGTAACTCGCCAACCTGGCGAAGAACCGAACTGCCGGCCAGATGACCGTGATTATCATTGATTTTTTTAAAGAGATCCAGATCGATGAAGGCCAGTGAGAACTCCAAACCATAGCGCTCTGAGCGGCGGATCTCCTGTTCGATTGCAATATGCAGGTAACGATGATTGTAGAGTCCGGTCAGATCATCAGTATAAATAAGTTCGCGTGCCCCCTGAAATTGGCAGGCATTATTGAAGGCCAGAGCGACTTGCTCGGCCAGAAATGACAGGTTTTCTTTGGGAAAAGAGGCCAGGGACTCCGATTCGCCCGGGTTGCAGAGGACCAGAGCCCCGTGCTCCATATTTTCTGTGTTCATCGGAAAGACCCAGAGGGATGAAATGTCTTGCTGTGCCTTGGCGAGTTCAGGAAAGTCAGCCAAGTGCAGGATTTCTGCCTTCTTCATCTTGATCGTTCGCTCGACCAGCAACTCGGCCAAGAGTTTAGCTTGCTCATCATCAAACCCTTTTGCCTCGGTATGGCTGATGATGTTGCGGTTTGCCAGGAATGCCAGGCCACGACCATGACCAAGTTCATTCAGCAAAGTCGATAGTGATTCCTGAAAAAGGACGTCGACATTGAGCTGGCGAGAAAGGTGTTGGCCTTTCTGATAGAGCCTTATCTGACTCTGCAGCAGGCTGTTCTCTGCAATCAGGCGACGTTGTTCGAGGCATGTCTTGATAGTGTGGCGCAGTTGATCAGGGTTGCACGGTTTGAGCAGATAGTCGCGAGCGCCACTTTTCAAAGACTGAATTGCCGATTCCACAGTGGCGTTACCAGTGACGAGGATAATGTCCGGGGTTGGGTCGAAGGAGCGGGTACGACGTATCAGTTCCATGCCCGAAATCTCACGCATAACCATATCGGACAGGATAATATCAACACTATTCTGCGACAGGAAAGCGAGAGCTTCCTTGCCTGAGTTGACAGCCTTTATCTCGTACAAATCTCCTTCTGAGAGAATCTCGGTAAAGAGGTGACGGAAGAAAGCTTCATCTTCAACAATCAGAATTTTCGGTTTTGACATCGACAGGTCCCTGATCTCAAGAGGTGTTTAAACTACCAAACTCCTTGAAATGAGTCAATTAATATCCCCTGTCCCGGCCCTTCTCTATCTGCCACCGACCTTTGTTGATGTGAAAAGTCAACATGCCTTCCTGGTCGGTTCTGAACAATGGAATCTGTCGTTCTGAACAGGCCTCGGTGGTTTGCGGATGTGGAAAGCCGTATGGATTGTTGCGTCCTGATGATACAAAGGCTGTCAGTGGTTTTATCTGATCAAGGTATGACTGTGGTAGGGAATGACGACTGCCGTGATGAGGCAATTTCAAAAGAGTGACCCGACCGGGCATCTCTGTTGCGAGCAGTTGTTGAAAACCGCTCTTGCCGAGGTCCGCTGTCAGCAAGACTCCCTCGGTCTGTTGCCCGGCGAAGACAGCAACTGAGCGCTCGTTTATGTCCGCTGCGTTTTGTGCCGGGGCAAAGAGATCCAGTGTCTGGTGAGGACTCTTTGACAGGTGGGTCCAGCCTTCCCGGATACGATATGCAGTTATGTTTCGCTGCTGCAGGACATTTTGCAACTCTAGCGGGAGTTCGGCAAGTTCCTCTGCATAATAAAAGGCTCCAACCTGGAAACGTTGCAGTATGAAGATTAGGCCGGAGCTGTGGTCCGGATGATTATGTGTAAGAATCACCCCCTGCAGACGATTGATGCCCATGCGACCCAGGGTCGGTGCAATGAGTTGTTCTCCCGTATCAATACTGGATCCGGACAGCCCGCCGCCATCAATCAGGAAGTGGCTATCGTCAGCCAGTGAGACCAGGGTTGCATCGCCTTGCCCGACACTGAAGGCCGTGACCTGTAAATCAGCAGTGTGCGGTTGAGACAACCCTGCAGCCACCAGGGTTGTCAACAGAACTGCCAGGCGCATAAGCCCGTGGCTCCGCTCCTTGCCAAAGGGCAGCAAAATTATCAAAGATCCGATCAAAATGATTAAACTGCTGGTCGTAAGATAGTGTTGAAATGCTGTCAGCCCTGGCCATTGGCTGACGCTGGAGACAATCGCGATCGAAACGGCCACCAGTTTGGCAGAAAGTAACAGGCCCCAATCAGCGAGCTGGCTGGACAAGGGCAATGCCGCCATGCTGACAAGTCCTATTGGCACCGCGCCCCAGGCGATCAAGGGGATTGCAATCAGGTTGGTCAACAGTCCAGCTTGAGCAAACTGGTGAAAGTGCCAGAGGGTTGCCGGCGCAGTTGCCATGGTCGCTGCTGTGGTGGTCAGAAACAAGGTCAATGGCCAGCTGATCGCTCCCGGGAAACGGCTTAGCGGTTTCTGCCAGCAGGGAACCCACGCTAGAATACCCGCTACCCCGGCAAAAGAGAGTTGAAAGCCGGGCTGAAAGAGGGCCAGAGGATTAAACAACAACAGGCAAAGCGCCACTGATGCCAGAAGAGCGAATGGCGGCGTGCGACGGCCTTTTGCCATGAGAAGAGCAACCACGGTGACAATTATAAACGCCCGTCTGGTGGCCCAGGCGTTGCCGGTCAAAAAAAGATATGCCGTTAAAGGGATGATCAACAAAACAGGTAAAATGCGTTGCGGTGGACACCAGAGGATCAGTCGCTGACTGCGTGTGTAGAGCCATCTCCCTGCATGGTAGAGCAACAGCGCCAACAGACCGAAATGCAGGCCGGAAATCGCAAACAGGTGGGCGACGCCACTCGCCGAGAGAATTTGTCGTTGCTCCTCGCTGACACCACCGCGCATGCCGAGCAATAACGCCTGTACCAGTCCTGCCTCATGGTCTGGAACGGTTTTCTCAATATGCCTTGCGAGTGTGTATCGCAGGTTCTCAAGGGGCTTGTCCCGCCGTTCAGAGTGGTTAACCAGAATCACGATGTCCTCGGTGCGTTTGATAAACGCAGTGACATATATTCCCCTGGCCGCAAGATAGAGCGGGTAGTCAAATTCCCCTGGATTACCGAAGCGGAGTGGTCGGCGAAGAGACGAGCGCCATCGGACTATTTGTCCGGGTCGAAGTTGTGATTCTCCCTCTTTGATAGTGATCAGGGCCTCGCCGTAAACGCGGGTCGTGCCTTGCTCATTAATGACCTTGTGCATCTCTGCCTGCAGACGATAGCCACCAGCGGTCCTCTTCTCGACCAAGAGCACTTCGCCCTCCAAAACCATTGGAGAAGTGCTGGCAAATTGACTGATATGGTTTGCTGCAGAAGGAGGCTCAAGCTGCAAGGACGCATGCAGGAAGCCTGCTGCCAGGAACAGTCCGAGGAATGGAAGCCATGCCCAGCGAGATCGCCAGAGCAATACCCAAAACAACAGGAGGACGCCGACAGTTATGCCATGACTTGCCATCTGCCATGGCATAACAAAATTCACCATGGCAACGCCGGTCGCATATGCGGCCAGCAACACAATAGGTGTCAAAAGCTATCGCTCGACGCCGAGTGCTGCCGGGAGTGATGTGAGAGTTGAAAAGATTAGAAAAACAAGAGGAATGTAAATGTGAAAGATGTTTTTTATGGTACGATTTTCTTGCATGGTGAAAGCCCCTCCTCAAAATGAAGTCAGCATATGACATAACATGCTGGACAGAATATCATAGTTGCTCTGCCATGCAAAGTTCGTCTGTTGAATGGGCAGGCCTTCCAGAACTCTCTTTGCTTTTGTGACGTAATGTACTATTTTCTCAATCATATCAGGCTTGTAACATAAATGCCTCATGCTGGATCATTCGGGAGAGCCTTATAGCAAAGTGTATTCTGGTTGTTGACGACTCCGAAGCCGTTCGACAAGTCCTGTAGCTGACGCTGACCAATGCAGGTTTTGAGGTGGTTGAGGCTGAAGGTGGCCGGTTGCGAGGCCGGTGCCTCGGCTGGATTGTCAAACCCTTCATGCCGGAACAACTTCTCAGGGTTGTCAGGTTGGTTCTGGGAGAGGAATCCCTCTCTGCGAGCATTTGTCCGATGACAAAGATTCCCCATGACAGCAACCCGGGCCTGAAGCGGTTTGATGCTTTTCTGACCGACAGGGATTTTGAAAGGTTCAGCAAGCTGGTTTACGACCACTGCGGCATCAAACTCCCATCATATAAACGGAGCATGCTCGAAGCCCGTTTGCGCAAACGGTTGCGTGCACATGATCTCAACAATTTTGAGGACTATGCCGAGCTGGTTTTCTCCAAGGGCGAATCAACCGAAGAGCTGGTCAAGCTGATTGATGTCGTTACCACTAATAAAACGGACTTTTTCCGTGAACCTGCCCATTACGATTACCTGGTGAAATCAGCCCTCCCGTTTCTGGTCAACACCTTTGGAGCTGGCATTAGCCAGCCCCTGCGCGTCTGGAGTGCTGGCTGCTCTACCGGCAAGGAACCCTACACCCTTGCCATGGTGCTCAAGGAGTATCAGGCGACGATGCCGGGTTTCCGCTTCGATATCCTCGGCACCGATATCTGTACCGATGTCCTTGAGAAAGCCGTTCGGGGTATTTACTCGGCCAGCAAAGCTGAACCCATCCCCGCCACACTCAAAAAGAAATATCTTCTCGAGTCAAAGACCTCTGAGAGAAACATGGTGAGCATCGTTCCGGAATTGCGTTCTCTGGTCCGGTACCGGCGGCTCAATTTCATGCAGGACAGTTTCGGTTTCCGAGAGCCTTTTGACATCATCTTCTGCCGCAACGTTATTATTTACTTTGATCGGCCGACCCAGGAGCGTTTGCTGGCCAAGCTAGTCGACAACCTGGTGGCTGGGCGTTATATTTTTCTGGGGCATTCGGAAACCTTGCTCGGCCTGAACTTGCCCCTGAAGCAGATGGCTCCCTCCGTTTATCGACGGCTATAGATTCAAATACAGCGGAGACAAAGAAGTGGGCGGGCCAATTGTTTGCCTGGTCCTGTTCTTCGGGAAAATCGCAACGCACGTTTGGATTGGTCAGCCTGATCATGTTGTCTTCCGGTTGGAATGGTTCTGTTGCTCACAAGGGAGGTCATGGCATGTTAAGTCAAACGGTTATGTCTTTGAGGAAAGTGTCTGCCGTTTTTCTTCTGTTAATCGGTGCTTGCCTGGTCGTTACGTCCTGTGGTGAAGGCCCCCCCCTCAAGATCGGCTTTGTCGGTGGCCTGACCGGTCGTATCGCGGATCTGGGCGTGGCAGGGCGGAATGGCGTTATGCTGGCCGTCGAGGAGAAGAACCAGGCCGGAGGCATCAGGGGTCGCAAGGTGGAGCTGATCGTCAAGGACGACCAGCAGGACGCTGAGAAAGCCAGACAGGCTGTCCGTGAGCTGATCGATGCGGAGGTCGTCGCCATCATCGGGCCCATGACCAGTTCCATGGCCGTCGTGATCCAGCCCTTGATCAATTCAGGCCAGATAGTCACTGTCAGTCCGACAGCAAAAACAGACCAGTTGTCCGGCCAGGATGATTACTTTTTACGGGTGACAACCCCGTTAAGCCGCAATGCGGAGCAGATCGCTGCGCATGCTGCGAAAAAAATGAATCTGAAAAAGTTTGCCGTCGTCTATGACGTTTCCAACCGGGCTTTTACTGAGACCTGGCTTAACTTTTTCAAGAATGCATTGCAAGAGAACGGCGGTGAAGTCACCCTCGCGGAAGAATTCTCCTCCAATCCGGATGTCCATTTCCTGCCGATTGCCGAACGTTTGCTGGCGACAAATCCGGACGGTGTTTTGCTGCTCAGCAATGCTATCGACACGGCCCTGCTGGCACAGCAGATTCGCAAATTGGGGAGCGATGTTGCATTTTTCTCTTCAGAATGGGCTTCGACCACTGAGCTGCTCAGTTTTGGCGGGCGAGCCGTAAACGGCATGACCTCTTTCCACAGTTTTAATGCCGGCAGCCAGGAAGCCCGTTACCTCTCATTCAGGGAAAAATTCACCAATCGTTTTGGTGCTGCGCCCTCCTTTGCGACCACCCTGGCTTATGATGCGGCATCATTTCTGCTCGCTGGCCTGGAAAAGAACCCCTCCCGGCAGGGCTTGAAGGAATCATTGCTCAAGCTTGGCTCGTTCCCTGGATTGCAATCGAACATAACGGTTGACCAGTACGGCGATGTCGAACGAAAGCTTTTTTTAACCGTCATCGAAAACGGCCAGTTCAAGGTTGTCGAGTAGGATGAAGTTCCCGGTATCATGCAGACAGTCCTCCCTGACGCTGCATATTGTTGCCGTGGTGATTCTGCCGATTCTGTCGCCGTGCTTGCATCTCATAAGTCGGGACTGTCAGGCTGAACTGGTTTTCGCATCAGGACGGTGCTGAATTCATCAAGCAAACGATTCTGAACCACCTCGCAGCCTTGCTTCTCATATGCCTGCCTGACATCAAAATTGTATTCCCACAGGATTCCCGAAAGTAATAATGTCCCGCCCAGCTTCAACCTGAACGTCAGCACTTCTGCAACGTCGATCAGAATGTCGCCGTAGATATTGGCCAGGATCAGGTCAAAGTTCTTTTCCATAACTCTATCCAGTGTGCCCGTGATGTGAGTGGCCCGATCTTCCAAGCCATTGAGTTGAAAATTGAGCTTGGCGACTTCGACGGCTTTCGGCTCGATGTCGACGCAGACGGCATGGCCTGCGCCGAGTTTCAGTGCCGCGATTGCCAAAATGCCCGTGCCGCTGCCAAGATCAAGTACTCGTGATCCCGAAATGTCGGACATGGTCTCGAGTATTCCCAAGCAGCTCTCGGTTGTTTCATGCTCGCCTGAACCGAATGCGCCGCGCTGCATGACCAGGTCGATGCAGTCATCTTCTCCTTCGCGAATATCTGGTGGAGTGACGCGGAATTTTGATCCGATGTTGAAGGGCTGGTAGCTCATAGCCCCTGGCTGCGCAGAATCAGCAGGGCCAGGGTGTAGGTCGCTGCGGAGAGGAGGGTGGAAAGCATGACGATGGTACCGGCCAATTCAGCGTCGCCGCCGAGTTGATCGGCCATGATGTAAGTGGCAGTTGCCGCGGGTGTTCCGGCAATCAGGACACCGATACCAAGATCCATTCCTCTTACACCCATGCTGATCAACAGGATGGCAGCAAGAATCGGCATCCAGATTGTTTTTACGGCGCTAGACAGGGACGCCTTGACAAGATCACCACGTATTTTTTCAAGGGAAAACCCGCCGCCGAGAGCCAGCAATGCAAGCGGCAGGGTCATGCCGGTTGCGATCTTCAGGCTGCGCTCAAAGACCAGCGGCATAGGCAGCGCCAGAAAGCTCCAGAGTATCCCCAAAAACGAAGCCATGATCAAAGGGTTCAAGGCGATCTGGCGGAACCAGAAGCCCGCGCCGCGTTGTTCTCCCTCACCGCGATGTGGCCAGAGCAGGGCCAGAATAGCGAAAAGATTGAGAAAAGGAACCAGAAAACCCATCAGGATACCGGCTCTTGTCAGGCCTGTTTCACCGTAGGCATTGAGTGTAATGGCCAGTCCCATGTAAGCGATGTTGCCGCGAAAAGAGCCCTGACTGAAGACGCCGCGGGCATTGCCAGGATACTTTCTGAGGACAGTATAAAAATATGAAGCAACAAAGGTGATTGCAACGGCTGTAATCGAGCCGACGATCAATCGGCCGTTGAAGTTGGCAAAAAAATCTGCCGTGCCGATTTTATAAAAAAGCAGTAACGGCAGGCAGACATAGTAAACCAACTTATTGGTCTGCTTCAGAAAGTTGGCATCGATCAGCTGCCAGCGGCGTAATAACCAGCCCAGGACGATGACTGAAAAGACTGGCAAAACGATGTTGATGATGTCGAGGAAGAGAAGCATCAGATTTGTCTCCAGAAAAAATTAGAATACAGAATACAGGATTCAGAACATAGTATAAAAATTATGTAAATCTGAACCTTCAGGTCGTTACTTTGTGGCTATTCCATAAGATTAGGAATCGTCCAAAACATTTCGGGGGTGTCTTTTTAATGTCATTGTGTAATATCCTACATGTGTTGCCGCTGGTTTTCCGCAAAGGATAACAATCAACCGCAAACATGGAAATTATGCCGATTACCAAGAAGAGTCTTTATCTGCGTCTGGGCATCATTGCGGCATTGCTGCTGTTGGTAACAGCCCTGCATTATCTGACGACCACCCAACTGGTTAATATCCACGATATCTACCGACGGCTTTATTACGTGCCAATTGTGCTCGGCGGCGTCTGGTTTGCTTTGCGTGGCGGAATTGTCACCGCAATCCTCGCGTCACTGCTTTATATGCCGCATGTGCTCTTTCACTGGCAGCACAACCCGACTATTGCTCTCGAGCAATATCTTGAAATCATTCTGTATAATGTGATCGGCTGTCTGACCGGTTTTCTTGCCCAGCGTGAACGGCAGCAAAAATTTCGCTACCAGAAAGCGGCTGAGACACTTGAAGGCAGTTACCTGAAATTGCGTGAGCAGGCGGATCAGATCATCGAAATTGAAGAACAGTTGCGACGGGCGGATCGACTCTCTGCTCTCGGAGAGCTCTCCGCCGGGATGGCTCATGAAATCCGCAATCCGCTTGGCTCCATCAAGGGCACCGCGGAAATTTTGCGAGACGGCGTGGCAGCTGACGATCCAAAACTTGAATTCGCCGAGATACTGATCAGGGAAGTCGATCGGTTGAATAGGGTCCTGGAGGATTTCCTGCGTTTTGCCAGGCCGGCACCGGTCGAACACGGCCGGTTTTCCCTGGCAAAGGTTGTCAGTGACGTGCTCGACCTGACCCGGCAACAGGCCTTGCGCAATCGTGTTGAGATCCGGGTTGAACTGGATGACGAGATCGAAATTCCCGGCCAGAGTGAGCAGATCAAGCAGGTGTTTCTTAACCTGGTGTTAAATGCTCTTCAGGCGATGCCGGAAGGCGGCGCCCTCGTCATCTCCTCGAAAAATCTTCTTCAAGAAGTGCACGTCAAGGTCTGTGACAATGGTCCGGGGATCGCTTTGGAAAACAAGGAACGAATTTTTAACCCGTTTGTGACGACCCGTGACAGCGGCACCGGGCTCGGCCTGGCCATCACACAGCGCATTATTCAAGGTCATGATGGTCGCATAGTTCTCGACAGCTCTCCGGGCGAAGGTGCTTGTTTCACCGTCTGCCTGCCGTTGTCCTGAGAGATAAGGAATCTTCTTTAATATGACTGCAAATCGAGATCGTACCTACTCGGCCAAAGCCCCACGCAAGGTTCTCTTGATCGATGATGATGCTTCCCTGCGGCGGGTCACCGAATATTCCCTGCAATCGGCCGGTTTTCATGTTATCAGTGCCGCCGACGGCAAACAGGGCCTGGCTTCATTTCGCGCAGATCAACCGGAAGTCGTGATCACCGATATGCAGATGCCGGGCCTGTCCGGTTATGAAGTGTTGCAGCAGATCAAATCGGAACGTCCGGAGACTCTGGTCATCGTTGTCACCGCATACAGCTCTGTCGAAAAGGCTGTTGAAGCCATGAAACAGGGAGCTCACGATTACCTGGCCAAGCCTTTTAGTCGAGATGAGCTGGTGATGGTTGTCGAGAAGGCTTTTAATCTGCTCGGCCTGCAGGAAGAGAACCGCCGGCTCAGGAATGAACTGGAGCATAAGATTGATTTCAGTCATATGGTTGGTATCTCGGATGTCATGCAGGATGTCTTTGAGGTTGTCCGAAGGGTTGCCCCGACCGAAGCGAGTGTCCTGATCACAGGTGAGAGCGGGACAGGTAAAGAGCTGATTGCCAGGGCGATCCACCAGGGTGGCGAGCGCAGCAAGGAACCCTTTGTCGCTATCAACTGCGCCGCAATTCCGGTCAACCTGCTGGAAAGCGAGCTTTTCGGTCATGTCCGAGGGGCCTTTACCGGTGCGGTTCGGGATAGCATTGGCAAGTTTGAGCAAGCGGATGGTGGCACCCTGTTTCTTGATGAAGTCGGTGAACTGCCGTTGGAATTACAACCCAAGCTGCTGCGCGTTCTCCAGGAAATGGAAATTGAACCGCTGGGAGGCAAGGTTCGTTCCGTCAATGTGCGAATCATCGCTGCGACGAATCAGGATGTCGAAACGGCTTTGCAGGAAGGACGCTTTCGTGAGGACCTCTATTATCGCCTGGCGGTTATCCCGGTCGAGTTGCCCCCCCTGCGCAAGCGGGTCGAGGATGTGCCACTGCTGGTAAAGCATTTTCTGACGCGGTTCAGTGCGGGTGCTCCTGTGGACATCAGTGAGGAGGCTCTCGAGGCAATGATGGCCTATCCCTGGCCGGGCAATGTCAGGGAATTGCAAAATGCTGTCGAACGAATGGTGGTATTGAATCGCGGCGAGAAACTTGAACTGCACCATCTGCCGAAAAAGATTGTTTCGTCACGGCCAACGACCAGAAATCAGGTTGTGGAACTCCCTCCAGATGGCTATTCTCTCGAAGCGATCGAAAAGGAAGCCGTTGTTCAGGCGCTGGATTTTAATGGCTGGAACCAGACGCGGGCCGCCGCTTTTCTGAAGATACCAAGACACACTCTAATCTACCGGATGGAGAAATATGGCATCAAGAGAGTCTGAAGTACGAAACGCAAATAATTGCCCAACCTATCTTTTCAGACGGGAGAGGTCGTGAAATATCTTGTCAACCCTGATGCACCAAGGCAGCCTGACCTCGTTCAATTTGAACTTGAAGACTGGATCGACAGTGCGCCTTTTGAGAAATTGCTGGGATTACGTATCGAGCAGGCTGTCGATGGTCAGGCCAGATTGAGCCTGCCGTTTACTGTCAAACTGGCTAATGGAGGCGGTGTCATGCATGGTGGGGCCCTGATCACGCTGGCCGATACCGCTGTTGCCATGGCCATCAAGAGCCTACTTCCGCCCGGCACAACTTTTGCGACGACCGGATTGTCCATGGAGTTCATCGCGCCTGTTCTGTCCGGCCAGGTGACGGCGCTGGCCCGTGTGATTGGCCCGGATAGCCGTGTATTCCACGGTGAATGTGAACTGCGCGGTGAGCACGACGAGCTATTTGCCAGGCTGACCTCGACCTTTAAGGTCGCTAAAAAAGTAACAATTTGATGGGCAGGAACGAGATGTCAGAGAGTGCCAAGACAGGTTGACATTTTCTCCTGCGCAGGGTTACAAGGAACAAATATCTTATTTCTTCTATGTTAGCGGTAACTCAGAATTTTAAATTATTGATTTATCAGAAGGGCTTATTATGCGTCGTCTGTTGTTAATCGTTGTTGTGCTGTGCCTGGTCGGCGGAGTTCTCTATTTTAGCTCCTCAAACGATTCCCGGCCATCTTATGAACAAATTAAAACCGCTGAAGTCGGCAGTCTTGCCCCTGGTTTTCAGCTCGAAGATACGATGGGCAACAAGATCGTTCTGGAAGATTTGCGCGGTAAGGTTGTGCTGGTGAATTTCTGGGCGACCTGGTGTCCGCCATGTCGGGCGGAAATGCCCTCCATGGAAAAACTCAATGAAGCCATGAAAGGTGACGATTTCGTCATGTTGGCGATCAATATCGAAGAGAATGCCAGAACCGTTGTCCCTGAATTTCTGAAGTCGTCACCGCACTCTTTTCCCGTTCTTTATGATGACCAGGGGATTGTGCAGAGAATATATGGGGTCTACAAATTTCCGGAATCATTCGTAATTCGTAAGGATGGCATCATCGACGACAAAGTTATTGGCGCCATCGACTGGGCCCATCCTGAAACTGTTGCCTATTTTAAGGGCCTGGCGAAAGGCTGACCGGTTTGCAACAAGTTGCTGAAATAACCTATTGGATTGCCTTTACAGCAGGAATTTTGTCTTTTGCGTCACCCTGTGTGTTGCCCCTGATCCCTTCCTATCTGACCTATATTACCGGGCTTTCATTCAGCCAGCTTGAGGCTGCGCACCCCAATGCCAAAGTTCGTTTGACGGTACTGCTTCACTCCCTCTGTTTCATTCTCGGCTTTACGGTGGTTTTTGTCTTGCTCGGCGCCATAGCCGGGATTGCTTCGAGTAAATTTCAGCTGTACCTGCGTGAGGGGCTGGAGTGGCTTGAAAAGGTTGGCGGGTTGTTGATCTTCCTGTTTGGTGTCCACATTACCGGGCTCTTTCACTTTGGTGTTCTGCTTGGTGAGAAGAGGGTCCAGCTTCATGAGAAACCGAGCGGCTTCATCGGGACATTTCTGGTCGGCATCGCTTTCGCTGCAGGATGGACGCCGTGTATCGGGCCAATCCTGGCGTCTATTCTGATGATTGCAGCATCTTCCGGTCAGGTTGGCCAGGGAGTCGGTTTGCTTTCGGCCTATTCTCTGGGACTGGGCGTTCCTTTCCTGATTTCCGGCCTGCTATTCCATCACTTTTTAATCGCCTTTAAACGCTTCCGCAAATATATCCGGCTGGTTGAAATCGGTACCGGCGTCATGTTGATGGCCGTTGGCATCATGCTCATGTTCAACCTGATGGGTCGGCTCACCATGTTTCTTTACCAGTGGATTCCCGTGCAGGGCTAGCAATCTGCCACAATAATTCCATCAGCAATAACCCTTGACAGAACCCATCCTCCAGTTTAAATTGAATTCCGTTTTCAATCGGGTGAGGTGAATGGGCAAAACCAAGACAAAAAATAAATTCAAAGATTTTCTCCTTACCCAGGGGTTGAAGTCCACGCGGCAAAGGGAACTCGTTCTTGAGGAGTTTCTGTGTGCGGGCTCACACCTTTCTACCGAAGAACTGTATCTTCGTTTACGCAGACAAAATCCCCACATCGGTTATGCAACCGTCCACCGCACCTTAAAGCTCTTTGCCGACTGCGGTATTGCCGAGCGACGTCATTTTGGTGATGGTCACGCGCGTTATGAAGCCAGCAATCACGATGAGCATCACGATCATCTGATCTGCATCTCCTGCGGAAAAATAGTTGAATTTGAAGACCCGCGTATCGAGGAACTTCAAGCCGAAGTTGCAGGTATGCATGGTTTCTCCATAGAGCGCCACCGTCTTGAGCTCTATGGTTCTTGTTCTGATTGTCGTCAGAGATAACCTCTTTTTTATCTTTTAGCTGAAAATGATTATCAATAACAAGTGGGAAGGCAGTACACGCGTTTATGCAGAACCAACAGCAAACTGAGAAGAAAATCATCCTGGTAGGCAACCCGAATGTCGGCAAGAGCGTGGTTTTCAATACCATGACCGGCAGTTACACGACGGTGTCTAATTATCCGGGCACCTCGGTAGAAGTTTCGCGTGGCCATTGCCAGGTTGCCGGGCGAGGAGTTCCTGGTCCTTGACACGCCGGGAATGTATTCTCTGCTGCCGATTACCGAGGAGGAGCGGGTCGCGCGACGCATTCTCCTTGAGGAATCTCCGCATATCGTGCTGCATGTTATCGATGCCCGCAACCTGGAGCGGATGCTGCCGATGACGCTGCAACTCATTGAAGCCGGGCTGCCGGTCATCTTGCTGATCAATATCATGGATGAAGCCGAACGGGTCGGCATGCATATAGATATCCCGTTGCTGCAGGAAAAGCTCCAGATACCTGTTGTCGGTGGTGCCATCGGTCGTGGCAAGCGAGGCCTTCTGGAGTTGCGGGATGCGATCAGCAATTACCAGGCTCGCAAGGCAACATTTGTTTATGCAACAGACCTGGAAAAAGACATCCATAAAATCAGCAGCCTGATGCATGGCGAATACATTCTGGACAAACGCAGTCTGACTCTCATGCTGCTGCAGCGTGATGACGAAATCGCCAAACGGGTGCAGGACAGGGAAGGCGAGCAGTATGCCCGCATCGAAAGTGCCGTCAACGATGTAATCTTTGCTCGTCGTGTTGATCTGCACCTGCGGATCAGCCTCGAACGCAAACGCATCTGCAAAGGCTTCTGGATGGCGTTGTTACCCTGAAGGAAGGTGAGCGGCCGGTGTTCGCCGAGCGTCTTTCCAACTGGATGATGAACCCATGGACGGGCATCCCCCTTTTGCTGATGGTCCTGTACCTGGGACTCTACCAGTTTGTGGGTGGTTTTGGTGCCGGCACCATTGTTGATTTTCTGGAAGGAACAATTTTTGAGGAATTCCTTAATCCCTGGGTGATTGGTCTGTGCGAGCGATCTATCCCCTGGTATTGGCTGAACGAACTCCTGGTTGGTGAATACGGCCTGTTTACCCTCGGAGTACGCTATGCGGTAGCCATCATTCTGCCAATCGTCGGAACCTTTTTTATCGCTTTTGCCGTGATTGAAGACAGCGGCTATTTCCCGCGACTGGCCATGCTGGTGGACCGGGTCTTCAAAATGATCGGTTTGAACGGCCGGGCGGTTATCCCGATGGTGCTTGGTTTCGGTTGCGATACCATGGCGACCGTTGTTACCCGCACCCTGGAGTCAACCCGGGAGCGGATTATCGCCACGTTGCTGCTCGCTCTCGCCATTCCCTGCAGCGCGCAGATGGGGGTTATACTGGGCTTGCTTTCCGGTGTGCCAGGAGCGTTGATGGTCTGGCTTGTAAGTATGATCGGAGTTTTTCTGCTGGTTGGCCTGCTTGCGGCACAGGTTGTGCCCGGTGAGCGACCGATGTTTTACATGGAAATCCCACCACTGCGTCTGCCGCAACTGCAGAATGTCATGATCAAGACCCTGACTCGCATGCAGTGGTATTTCATGGAAATTTTCCCGCTCTTCATGATTGCTTCGGTGCTGCTCTGGGCCGGAAAGCTGAGCGGAGCCCTGCAATGGCTGGTTGAGGCATTCAACCCGGTCATGCAGCTTCTCGGCCTTGCCAAACCAGGCCTCGGCGGCATTTATCTTTGGTTTTTTCCGCCGCGATTTTGGTGCAGCCGGTCTCTATGACCTGCAGACCCAAGGCTTGCTGAATCCGGTTCAGTTGACCGTTGCCGCCGTCACCCTGACCCTGTTTGTACCCTGTGTCGCCCAGTTTCTGGTCATGCAGAAGGAGCGCGGTTGGCGGACGTCCCTGGCGATCTTCTTCATGGTCACAGGCATGGCGTTTGGTGTGGGCTGGTCACTGAACAAGTTTTTGTTGATGACGGGGATCCTGTCGTGAAATGCTCTTTTTGCGATCATGAACTGACGCCTGCGATGCTTCGTGAGAAGAGCTGCGGTGGCTGTTTAGGTGGATGCCGCAAGATCCACTGTCCTTACTGTGGACAGGAAAACCAAATGATTCCGGGATTTTTGGAAAAAGTGATTCGGAATGATGAAACGAAAGACTGATTTTTTGAGAAAGGATGTCGCTCTATGAAAGTGTCAGCCAAGGCAGAGGAGATCCTCGAATCTCTCTGGATTGCGACCGAGGAGAAAGGTGAGGATGCCGCTCACTTGGAGAGGTTGGGCATCGACCAGACGGATGAGGGTCTGCCCGAATTGGTTCGTCTGGCGTTTGTCGAGGTGAACGGCGAGTGGGTTCGCCTACGCAAGGAGGGCCGCGCAGAGGCCCGTATGACAGTGCGTCGGCATCGTCTGGCCGAGCGCCTGATGATGGATATCCTTGATATCAAAGGAGCTCAGTGGAGATGAGCGCGCGTGCGAGTTTGAGCATCTGCTGCATCATGGTGTCGACACCAAGATCTGTACCCTTCTGAATCACCCGACCACCTGTCCTCATGGTAAACCGATCCCTCCCGGCAGCTGCTGCGAGCAGGCCCGTCAGGACGGTGAAGTAGGTGTTGTTGCCCTGACGGAACTCAAGGCCGGTGAGAAGGGAGAGATCGCCTACTTGGCCGCAACCGATGTCAGCAAGATGCAGAAGTTGATGAGCATGGGCGTTCTCCCCGGCAGTGATCTTGTGGTAACCCGGACTTATCCCTCTTATGTTTTCAAGGTGGGTCATTCGGAATTTGCCGTTGATAGCGAGCTTGCCAGAGAGATTTTTGTCCGAAAAGCCCTGGTTGCTTAAGCGGAGCTTTATCCCTTGCAACCGGACTTGTGATTACCTATAGTTAATATCTTTTTCATTATTATCATGGATAACGGGTCACCAGACGGGCGGGTGCTTCCCCTGAAGAAGGAGCAAATGAGTGGAAATCCTGGGAATCGATATTGGCTTTGGTTTTACGAAAGCGACTGACGGCAAGCAGCATCTGGTTTTCAAATCGGTACTCGGTGAAGCGACCGACATCCAGTTTCGAGACGAGATGATTGCGCCAGCAGTCGAACAGGGACACCACCTGCAAGTCGAGGTCGACGGCAAGCCCTATTTTGTTGGTGAACTAGCCGAGCGCCAAAGCAATGTGCGTTTCTTTACCCTTGATCAGGCGCAATTTATCGGCAAATTCGCCAAAGTTTTTGCTCTGGCAGCTGCGGCCCAGACGGTCAAAGGCTTTGTCCCGGTCAACCTGGTGACCGGCCTGCCGATCGGTTATTACCAACAGTATAAAGATGAGCTGGCCAAACTCCTGGTTGGAGAGCATAAAGTCGTTCTAGTTGATGCCAACGGCAAACGGGAGGAAAAGTCGATCAGTATCAACAAAGTGCGGGTTGTGCCCCAGCCTTTCGGCTCTCTTTTCAACCTGATGCTCAACGATCTCGGAGAAATGGGCGACAAGCGCCTGATCAGGGACAAAATCGGCATTATTGATGTCGGCTTCAGGACCTCCGACTACACGATCTCTGACAAGATGCGTTACTCTGAACGCGGCAGCCGCACTACAGATTCAGGGATTGCCAGAGCTTTTAACGTTGTCGCGACGAAACTGCGTGAAAAAAGTGGTGTCAATGTCGAACTCTATCGTCTCTACGAAGCGATCGATAAGGGCAGTATCAAGATTCGTGGCAAGGTCTACGATCTCAAGAGCCTGACCGAACAGGTTTTCAGCCAGTTGGCAACATCGATTGCCAACGAGGTGGATCGTCTCTGGGTTGACGACTGGGATATCGATGCCATGGTTGTCACCGGCGGCGGTGGTGCCGTTTTGGCAAAATATCTGAAGCCTCTTCTGAATGGTGAAATCATGGCGATAGATCCCGAACAGGACATGCGTCTTTATAACGTACATGGCTACCGTAAGTTCGGTCAGCACCTCTGGGCGCGAGGCAACACGCCACCCCAGGCACCGGAAGCACCGAAAGCGTAATAATTTCAAAACGCCTCCATTTCAGGAGGCGTTTTTCGTGCTGGATGCCATGAACAAGACAGATTTCAACGACATTCTGACCCTGTTGGCGCAACGTGCCAATCGTCCCTTGAGTCTCAAAGAGATTCAGGAAACGCTTGACCTGAATGCCGGGGAGCGCAAGGTTATCGGCAAAAGCCTGAAGCAGATGGTGAAAGACGGTTCCCTGGTACAGCTTAAGGGAGGGCGCTTTGCCTTGCCGGGCAAAGTCAACCTGGTTATCGGCACTCTCAGCGTGCATCGGGACGGTTACGGTTTTGTGGCCCCGATTGATGATAAGGCTCCGGATGTTTTTGTCCCGGCCCGACATGTCAGACCGGCAATGCACGGTGACAAGGTGGTCGTTCGACTCGAACGTTCGCTGCGCAGCGGTCGTCCTGAGGGACGGGTGATCCGTGTTGAACAGCGACGGCACCGGACACTGGTCGGACGTTATCTGACAGCTCAAGGTGTGGGTTATGTTTCACCTGCGGACCCCCATCTTCGCGATGATATCCTGATCCCACCGGCGGCTGCCGGTGAGGCCGTGCCCGGTCAAATGGTCATGGTCGAGATTGAAAGCTATCCGGAACCTTCCCGAGGCGCTGTCGGCAGGATTTCCGAAGTTATTGGTGACGCATCAGATCCAGAAGTTGAAATCAAAATTGCCGCCATCCAGTTTAACCTGCCCTATGAATTCTCTCCCCAGGCTATGGTCGAGGCCGGCAAGGTTTCCCTACAGGTAGACATGCAGGACATGACGGGTCGCGAGGATCAGCGCCATCTCAACTTTGTGACCATTGATGGCGAGACGGCCAGGGACTTTGATGATGCCGTCGCCATTACCCGTCTCGACAAGGGTTATCGACTCTGGGTCGCGATTGCCGATGTGGCTCATTATGTTGTCGCCGGAGGGGTTATTGACAGCGAAGCCCTGGCACGTGGCACCAGCGTCTATTTTCCCGGTGCATGCCTGCCGATGCTGCCGGAGGCTTTAAGTAACGGCATCTGTTCCCTGAATCCGCAGGTAGATCGACTGGTCATGGTCGCGGAGCTGGATTTTGATGCCTCAGGGCATCGAATCGGGCTGCGTTTCTGCCAATCTGTTATCCGCAGCCGGGCGCGACTGACCTACACTGAAGTCGCTGCGGTTCTGGTTGAACAGGATTTCAGGGCGCGTTCGACGCGACAGGAAGTTGTTGCAGATCTCGAAGTCATGCGAGAGCTTGCCGAATTACGCATCGCGTTCCGCAGGCAACGTGGCAGTCTCGATTTCGATCTTCCCGAAGCGCAGGTTCTGCTTGATTTACAGGGCCGCCCGGAGAATATCGTACGCACCGAGCGCAACCTGGCGCATCGTCTTGTCGAGGAATTCATGTTGGCGGCCAACGAGGCGGTGGCCACCTGGCTGGTGCAGCAGCAAGAGCCGATGATCTTCCGGGTTCACGAAGCCCCCAGTGCCGCAAAGATGATGGCCTTCCAGGAGTTTATTGCCTATTTCAACCAGGGGATTTCCCTGCCGGCCGAGGGTGTCAAGCCGAAATTATTACAGGAACTTCTGGATCGGGTGGCTGGTCAACCTGAAGAGCAGGTGATCAATCACGTCCTCTTGCGCAGTTTGCCGCAAGCCTACTATTCTGTGAATAACCTGGGCCATTTTGGGCTGGCCTCAGACAACTACTGCCACTTTACTTCGCCGATCCGGCGCTACCCGGATCTGGCAGTACACCGCATCCTGAAAAAAAAGCTTTCCGGGCGGGGAGGGGCAACACAGGGTGTTGGCGTCTCTCTGGAAGAAATAGCCCGGTGTTCTTCCGAAACAGAACGGCGGGCGATGGCTGCTGAGCGTGATATTGTCAGCCTTAAAAAATGTCAATTTATCAAGGATAAGGTGGGCGAAAATTATCGTGGCATGGTAACCTCTGTGCATGCCTTCGGGTTCTTCGTGGAACTGCTGGATGTCTTCATAGAAGGGCTGGTGCATGTCTCGGGCCTGACCGATGATTTCTACCAGTACGAAGAAGATCGACATCGCCTGATCGGCATTAACCGCCGCCGTGAATTCGGGATCGGGACTCCGGTTGAGGTCTGTGTTCACAAAGTAGATCTCGATCGCCGCGAAATAGACTTCCGGTTGGTCGGGGACAAGGTGGTGGAGCGAAGGACGCGGCTCGAGGGACGCGGAAAAGGCAAACGCAAGGGCTCTGGAGAGAAAAATGCAGGTCGTCAGAGATCTTGACATGTTAAGTGAGCCCCCCCGCCGAACGGTTCTGACCATCGGCAATTTCGATGGGGTTCATCTCGGCCATCGTGAGATCTTCCGGCGTGTTGTCGATAGGGCTCGTGATCTGCAGGGAACAGCAGTGGTCGTCACGTTCGAACCGCATCCATTACGGTTGCTGGCTCCTGAAAAAGCTCCATTAAGGCTCAATACTGCTGAGGAAAAGATCCGTCTCCTTGCCGCCTCCTGCATCGACCTGCTGGTTGTCCTTGCCTTCACCAGGCCGTTGGCAGAGATGCCCGCGGAGAGCTTTGTCGAAGATATCCTGGTCCGCAAGCTGGCCGTCAAGCACCTGATTGTCGGATACGATTATGCTTTTGGCCGCGATCGCCGTGGCGACACTGCTTTTCTGGCCGGGCAATCAAGACTACACAACTTCACCCTCGAAGTCCTCGAGCCGATCCGTGCTGAACAACAGGCGTACAGTTCCACGGCAATCCGTCAATTTCTGAAAGAAGGTCGCGTTGCCGATGCGGTCAAAATCCTCGGGCGCAACTTCACCCTCGATGGTGAGGTTGTGCATGGTGACGGCCGCGGACGTAAGCTCGGGTTTCCGACCGCCAACCTGATTACAGAAAAGGAAATCCTGCCACGTGACGGTGTCTATGCCGTGAAGGTCAAATGGCGTGAACATTACTATGATGGCGTTATCAATATCGGTTCCCGTCCAACGTTTGCCGGCAGTGCGCCAACCCTGGAAATTCACCTGCTGGATTTTCAGGGTGATCTTTACGCTGAACGACTGAGGATTTACTTCGTTGATCGTTTGCGTGATGAACAACGGTTCGCCTCTGTGGAAGACTTACAGAAAGCGGTCGCCGATGATATCGTCCGGGCAAGGGAGCTGCTTGCTGGCTCGCAAGTGGTTGAATATCGAGAGTATCTGGATTGTGGATACAATGCTGAACAGGGTGGAGAAAAGTGCGATGCGATTGAGCGGTAAGACGCAAGTTGTCGGTATCTTCGGTGACCCGATAGAACATTCGCGCTCGCCGCGTATGCAGAACGCGGCAATTGCAGCCAGTGGGCTCGACGCGGTTTATGTGCCATTTCATGTCACTGTGGCTCAGTTATGTGACGCAGTTGGCGGCCTCCGGGCCATGGAGCTGCGCGGAGTCAACCTGACTATTCCACACAAAGAAACCGCTTGTCGTCTGGTTGACGAACTTGATGAGCAGGCGAGCTTGATCGGCGCGATTAATACAATCGTCAACGATAACGGTCACCTCATCGGTTATAATACTGACGGTCTCGGCTTGCTGAATGCGCTTAAACAGGAGCTTGACGTGGATGTTGCCGGACTACGTGTCCTGCTGATCGGCGCTGGTGGCGCCTGTCGGGCCGCCCTGGTTGCTCTCTGTCAGGCGCAGGTAGCGTGGGTCGGCATCGCCAATCGCACCCGGGAAAGATCACAGGGGCTGATTAAAGAGTTGTCGCCAAACTTTCCGGGCACGGCTTTTGCTGAGTATGAACTGGCTGAGTCGCTGCTCAATGCAGGCTTTGAACCGGTTGACCTGCTGATCAACACCTCTGCCCTTGGCCTTCAAGGTGAGGCCTTCGATTTCCACATCACGGAATGTGTAAAGTCTGATGGCTCAGTTTTTGATATGGTCTATACTCCAAAGCCGAGCAGATTACTCACTGATGCTCGCGCCAGAGGATTGTCGTCTGTTGACGGTCTGGGGATGTTGGTTGCACAGGGTGAAGCTGCCTTTCGACTTTGGTTCGGTCGCGCTCCGGAAGCGCACGTCATGCGTCGTGCGCTCAATGATGCTGACTGAAATTTGATATTTGATTCCAGCTGGTTACATGGTATCTCGCTTGACAGGTCTCTGATCCATTAGCTAGAATGGAAAAATTGATTTTTCCTGAGATGTTTTACTGGTTTTAATGAATTCGTTCCTTCGAGAGGGAAGATAACTTTTTATGGCTGTTAATCGACTCGGCGAACTTCTGGTTCGTAATAAGTTAATCGACGAGAAACAACTCGCCAAGGCCATCGAAGAGCAGAAAATCCATGGTGGCCGTCTTGGCGGCAGTCTGGTAAAACTCGGCTATCTCAGAGAAGAAGATCTCGCAGCATTCCTGTCACGTCAGTACGGCGTTCCCTCTATCAATCTCAGTGAATTCGAAATCGACGAAAGTGTCATCAAGCTTGTCTCTGCCGAAGTGGTCCAGAAATACCAGCTGATTCCGGTTAACCGGGCCGGTTCGACGTTGATCGTGGCCATGTCTGACCCTTCCAATATCTTTGCCATTGACGACATCAAGTTCATGACCGGCTATAACGTTGAAGTCGTAGTTGCTGCCGAAACGAGCGTCAAAACGGCGATCGACAGGTACTACGATCAGAGCGCCTCTTTTGACGATGTCATGGGCGATCTTGAAGATATCAATCTGGAGGTCATCGACGAAGACGATCAAATCGATGCCAACGAATTGGCCAAGGCAAGTGAGGATGCGCCGGTCGTCAAGCTGGTCAACCTGATCCTTACCGACGCGATCAAGAAACAGGCCTCAGACATCCATGTTGAACCCTACGAGAAATCGTTCCGGGTCCGCTATCGCATCGATGGCGTGTTGCATGAGGTCATGAAGCCGCCGTTGAAACTGAAGAATGCCTTGACCTCGCGAATCAAGATCATGTCGGAAATGGATATCTCCGAGCGACGTTTGCCCCAGGATGGTCGTATCAAGATCAAGCTGCCCGGCGGCAAGGATATGGATTACCGCGTTAACTGCCTGCCGACCCTTTTCGGTGAAAAGATCTGTCTGCGTTTGCTCGATAAGTCGAACCTGCAACTCGACATGACCAAGCTCGGCTACGAAGAGACGTCGCTGAAGTGGTTTAAGGAACAGATTCACAAGCCGTTCGGGATGGTCCTGGTCACCGGACCGACCGGTTCCGGAAAAACAGTTTCCCTCTATTCAGCGCTGAGTGAACTGAATAAGCCTACGGAAAATATCTCGACGGCCGAGGACCCGGTCGAATTCAACTTTGCCGGGATCAACCAGGTTCAGATGCACGAGGAGATCGGCCTCAACTTTGCGTCAGCTTTGCGTGCATTTTTGCGCCAGGATCCGGATATCATCATGATCGGTGAGATTCGTGACTTCGAGACAGCCGAGATCGGTGTCAAGGCTGCTTTGACCGGGCATCTGGTTCTCTCCACTCTGCACACCAATGATTGTCCCAGTACCGTCAATCGGTTGCTCAATATGGGCATTGAACCTTTCCTGGTGGCTTCTGCCGTCAACTTGATCACCGGACAGCGTCTTGGTCGCCGGCTTTGTCAGGAATGTATGGTCCTGGAAGATATCCCCAAAGATGTTCTCCGGCAGGCTGGTGTTCCTGAAGATCAGGTCGATGATTTTGCCTGTTACAAGGGGGAGGGTTGCCCGAAATGCAACGATACCGGCTACAAGGGTCGTGTCGGCTTTTATCAGGTCATGCCGATGTTCGAGGAGCTGCGTGAACTGATCCTGGCCGGTGCCAATACCGCAGAATTGAAGCGGGAATCAATGCGTCTTGGAGTCAAGACCATGCGTCAGGCAGCTTTGACGAAAATAGCCGAAAAGATCACCTCGTTTGAAGAGACTTTGCGTTGCACCATTGCGGATGATTGATCTTTGGAGAAGCGAAGCGAGTAGCACACGACGAGAAAATAATATTGAAAAAACGCGGGTAAACCCCTCGCTGATTCGGCAGAACAGACTGAGTTAAGGGAATAGCCCCCACAGATTTACGTGCTACGCACCACGCGTCGCGCGCTGCGTTAGCCCAGGTGAAATTATGTCAGAATTTTCGATTCAACAGATGCTCAAAACAATGGTGGAAAACGGGGCGTCCGATCTCCACATCACCACCGGAACACCGCCGCAGATACGCGTCAACGGCAGGATGACGCCGATGAAGATGAGTTCCCTGCTGCCGACGGACACCAAGAATATCTGCTACAGTATCCTCACGGAAACCCAGAAGCGTAAATTTGAGGAGATTAACGAACTCGATTTCTCCTTCGGCGTCAAAAACCTGGCCCGTTTCCGTGGCAATATTTTCGTGCAGCGTGGTGCCGTCGCAGGGGTTTTTCGCCTCATTCCTTACAAATTCCTCACTTTCGAAGAACTCGGTCTACCTCATGTCATCAAGACGATTTCAGCCAAATCAAACGGTTTGGTGCTGGTAACCGGGCCGACCGGTTCAGGGAAATCCACGACCTTGGCCTCGATTATTGATGCCATCAATACCGAGCGTCATGATCACATTGTGACGATTGAAGACCCGATCGAATATCTGCATCCGCACAAAGGCTGTATTGTCAACCAGCGCGAGGTCGGCTCCGACACCTATTCCTTCAAGAATGCCTTGAAATACATCCTGCGTCAGGACCCGGATGTTGTGCTGCTCGGCGAGTTGCGTGATCTGGAGACAATCGAGGCGGCGCTGACCATCGCTGAAACTGGCCATCTTTGCTTTGCCACCCTGCACACCAACGGTGCGGTACAGACCATCAACCGTATCGTCGATGTCTTTCCGACGCATCAGCAACAGCAGGTGCGCACCCAACTCTCGTTCGTCCTGGAAGGGGTTCTCTCCCAGACCCTGATGCCACGCCTGGATGGCAAGGGGCGGGTTCTGGCTCTTGAGATCATGGTGCCGAACACGGCGATTCGTGCCCTTATACGTGACGACAAGGTTCACCAGCTTTATTCGCAGATGCAGATGGGCCAGGAGAAATATGGCATGCAAACCATGAATCAGTGCCTGTTCTCGCTGTACCACAATAAGAAGATATCAATGGACAGTGCCATGTCTCGCTCCCCTGACGTCGAAGAACTCAGGGAGATGATCTCCAACCCCAATGCGGCCCTCAAACGTGGCATTACCACCGGTGGGGCGAGAAGGTAGCTGGGCTCCGGTCCCTGATTTTTTAATCCCGCGCCACGCGCCACGCGCACGCGCCATACTGTTTGCGAGGTTGATCATGGGTAAATTCGCCTGGGAAGGTACGACAAAGTCTGGTCAAACCATGAAAGGGGAGATGGAAGCCCCTAATGCAGAAGCTGTTCAGGCGCAACTTCGTCGCCAGGGGATTTCTCCGGGGAACATCAAAGAACGCGGCAAAGGGTTCGATATGGAACTTAAGATTCCTGGTTTCGAACCAAAAGTGACCACCAAGGATCTCGTTGTCTTTACCCGTCAGTTTGCCACCATGATTGATGCCGGCCTGCCTCTGGTGCAGTGCCTCGATATCCTGAGCAGGCAGCAGGAGAACAAGACTTTCAAGAGGAATCTCGTTCAGGTCAAAGAAGATGTCGAGTCCGGGTCAACTTTTGCTGATGCTTTAAAAAAGCATCCCAACGCATTCGATGAACTTTACGTCAACCTGGTTGCCGCCGGCGAAGTTGGCGGCATTCTCGACACCATTCTCAACCGGCTGGCAGCCTATATAGAAAAAGCGCTCAAATTAAAAAAGAAGGTCAAGAGCGCCATGACTTATCCTGCAACCATCATCGGCATTGCGACAGTGGTTATAACGGTTATCCTGGTTTTTGTTATCCCGGCTTTCGAAAAGATGTTTGCCGATTTTGGCGGCGAGTTGCCGATGCCGACCCAGATCGTTGTCAATATGAGTAACTTTATCCAGGACTATATTCTGCTGATCATCGGGGGCTGTTTTGGATTTATGTGGCTGATGAAGCGAATCTACAGAACTCCTCAAGGCCGACTGCGCATGGATGCGATTGCCCTGAAGTTGCCAGTTATGGGGGTTCTGGTTCGCAAGGTGGCCGTTGCCAAATTCACCCGGACTCTCGGCACTATGATCTCGAGCGGTGTGCCCATTCTGGACGGACTGGATATCGTTGCCAAGACCGCTGGCAACAAGATCGTTGAGAACGCTATTTACAGGGTCGCTCAAAGTATCAGTGAAGGTAAAACGATTGCCGAGCCGCTCGAAAAATCAGGCGTGTTTCCACCAATGGTCTGCCAGATGATCGCCGTTGGTGAACAGTCCGGTTCGATCGACACCATGCTCAACAAGATCGCTGATTTCTACGATGATGAAGTCGACGATGCAGTCGGCAACCTGACGGCGATGATGGAGCCGCTGTTGATGCTTTTCCTCGGCACCACGGTCGGTGGCCTGGTCATCGCCATGTACCTGCCGATTTTCAAAATAGCTGGATCGGTCGGCGATTAATAATGGGTCCCTATGGCGGTAACGCCGGTTCAAAAATACTTTCATAACTCGCCCCGTCGGCTGCTCACCTGGTATCTTTCTGTTCGCCTGGTCGTGGTCTGCTTCTTTCTGGGCGGAACGATCCTCTACCAGTTACAGCAAAAGGTTCTGGTTGCTTCATCGGTTGCTCTCTATCTGAGTGGGCTCGCCTTTGTTGTTGTCCTGCAGACGGCTCTGTCTGCGGTCATCCTGAGAAAAATCACAAAATACAGATTCTTTATTAATGCACAGCTCAGCTGGGATTTGGTCTTTGTTGTCCTGATCATTTACCTGACGGGTGGTGTCGACAGTCTCTATTCCTTTTTATTCATCCTGATCATCATTGCCGCCAGCGTCTTCTGTCCGAGATCGCAGGTACTGGTGGTGGCCTCGGCTTCCTCCATTCTTTATGGCAGTCTGCTCGATCTTCAATATTACGGCTATTTGCCTCTTTTCAGTGGCCACAACCTATCGCAGAATCTGCATCATTACGATGTTTTTTACGCGGTTTTTTTACATGTTGGCGCCTTCTTTCTGACCGCCCTGTTAAGTGGCACCCTGGCAGAAAGATTGCGGCGCAGCGAAGAAGCTCGTGAAAAGAGGGAGATCGATTACGGCGAACTCGAGCAGCTCAACCAGACAATTCTGGCCAACATGAACAGTGGTCTGATGGTCATTAACTCTGCCGGACGCATCCGTTCTTTTAATAGAGCGGCCAGCAAGATTACTGGCTACAATCTGGAAGATGTTTATAATCGCCCGATCGAAGCGATTTTCCCGGAATTCGACACTCTCGATCCAGGGTTTCGAAAGGGTATAGAACGTGGTGAGATATTATACCGGACCAAGGAGAAGGCCACACTCGTCCTGGGTTACTCAGCCAGCCAGGTTATGGATGGCAATAATGCCAGCCTTGGTTTGCTGATTGCTTTCCAGGATCTGACCGAGTTGAAAGCGCTTGAGGAACAACTCAAGCTTGCTGACCGACTGGCTGCGGTTGGCCGCCTTGCTTCGGGTATGGCTCATGAGATCCGCAATCCACTGGCTTCGATCAGTGGTTCGGTACAACTGCTTCTGGAAAATGAGCAGGTCAACAATGAAGACCGGCAACTGATGCGTATTGTCGTCAAGGAGGCGGATCGCTTAAGCTCCTTGCTCAGCGACTTTCTGCTGTTCGCACGTCCGGCACCTTTGCAGGTGGCAGAGGTTGATATAGCAGATCTATTTGATGAGCTGATTGCTCTGTTAAGTGCCAGCGGCCCATTTCAGGGCATGACGATCGAAAGGGCTTACCAGAGACCATGCCTGATGCAGGTTGATCCCCAGAGGATGCATCAGGTTTTTTGGGATCTGTTCATCAACGCTGGTGAGGCGGCTGGACCTGAAGGCACGATAAGGATTGAAATTGATAGTTTGCATGGCAAGATCATCATCGAGGATACCGGTTCAGGAATTGCTGAAGAGGATCGGGATAAATTATTCGAACCGTTTTACACCACCAAGGACAGGGGCACCGGACTGGGCCTGGCCAATGTCTACGCCAATGTGGAGGCGCACCGTGGGCGTGTTTATGTTGAGTCTGGCAGCCTCGGTGGCGCGCGTTTTATTATTGAATTACCCGAACAATGCCGGGTGAGCTAAAGGAGTTGTTCCTGATATGAGTGCCGAGTCGAAGAAACATCGCATTTTGATTGTCGATGATGAAGAAAGCATGCGTGAATTTTTGAGCATCATGCTGCACCGTGAAGGTTATCAGATTGACACCGCTATTGATGGTGCGCAGGCGGTCAACCATCTGCGAGATCATAGCTACGACCTGGTCATTTCCGATATAAAAATGCCTCGCATGACCGGTCTGGAGCTGCTGAATCATATCAAGGAGCGCACGCCGGAAACGGTTGTGCTGATGGTCACGGCATTCTCTTCAACCGACGAAGCTGTCGATGCCATGAAGCAGGGTGCTTACGATTACATCACCAAGCCGTTCCGGAATGAAGAGATTCGCCTGATCGTCAAGAACGCCCTGGAGCGGCGAGAGTTGCGCCAGGAGAACCTTGCCCTCAAAGAAGAGCTGGGCAAGCGTTTCTCTTTCGAGGGTTTGATCGGCAAATCGAAAGCCATGCAGGATGTCTTTACCATGGTGCGAAAGGTGGCTGCCAGCCCGGTCAAGGTGCTGGTCACTGGCGAATCCGGCACCGGCAAAGAGCTGGTGGCACGCGCCATCCATTATAACAGCGATCGCCGCGAGGGCCCGTTCGTGCCGATCAACTGTGGCGCTATTCCCGAGAATCTTCTGGAGAGTGAACTGTTCGGTCATGAAAAAGGAGCCTTCACCGGGGCTATTCGCCAGAAGCCAGGCCTGTTCGAAACGGCCTCTCACGGCACCATTTTCCTCGATGAAATTGGTGAATTGCCTCCTTCAATGCAGGTCAAGCTGTTGCGGGTCCTGCAGGAGAACGAGTTCCGCCGGGTGGGCGGCAACAAGGACATCCAGGCCAATGTGCGCGTTCTGGCGGCGACCAATCGCCATCTTGAGGAGGCTGTCGCCGAAGGCCGTTTTCGCGAAGACCTCTACTACCGGTTCAATGTCATCCGCATCGATCTGCCGCCGCTGCGTCAACGCCGCGAGGATATCCCGGTGATGATTGATTTCTTCTGGGAACGGTTTACCGGCCAGAAAGAACTGAAAGTCAACGATGATGCCATGCGGCGCCTGATTGACTATCAGTGGCCGGGCAATGTCCGTGAACTCGAGAATGTCATAGAGCGGGCCACGGTCCTCGGACATGACAATGAAATCACCCTCGATTGTTTGCCTCCTAACCTGGTGACCGGCATGTCCACCTCAGTCACGCCCCTCACCGATATCCCCGAAACCGGTATGGACCTCGATGCCTACCTCGGTGAAATCGAGAAAGAAATCCTCATCAAGGCCCTCGCCAAATCAGGGGGCGTACGCAAGTGTGCCGCAGGCCTGCTGGGGATTACCTTCCGCTCGATACGCTACCGTCTCGGCAAGTTTGATATTGAGGTTGAGGATAATGATGATAGTGAGGATTGAGTCAGTCCTGCCCTGAATGTCTGCTTTGAGCTGAGGCCAATTGGCCTTTGTAAAGGACTGACATCAAATGACCAATTTTGTCACCCTCACTGTCACTCTGTGTCTGAGTATTGTTTGTTAGAAGTTTTTTTTGTCAGAGAAAAGCTCACAGATCATGTGAATTCAGGATGTTATGCTTTCCCCCAGGTTTTGGCACGGCGATTGCTAAATGATATTGCACAGATTGTTAAGTTAGAGTTTTTGACAATATTTCACGGACAAGGTGTCCACTTTACAAAAGGAGAAACATTATGCTTAAGAAGTTCAGAAAGTCTGAAAAGGGTTTCACCCTGATCGAGCTGCTGATCGTTGTCGCGATCATCGGCATCCTGGCTGCCATTGCCATCCCCCAGTTCTCTGCTTATCGTGCCAAGGCCTACAACTCGGCGGCCCAGAGCGATCTGCGTAACTTCAAGACGCAAATGGAATCGGCTTTTGCTGATGACCAGGCGTATCCAACAATCTAATTAAGGCAAGGGAGATATATACTATGAAAAAGATGACTTTTAAAGCGGTTGTGATCCTTGCCATTCTGGCCTTCTCGACCAACGCCTTTGCATTAGCGACGATCACCAATGCAAACCAGCTGACCATCGGTGGCAGCACTTTCAATCCCTCAACACTTGTCACTCTCTCTATCGCATCTACTGCTACGGACTATGCGGCAATTTCCAAGCACCTGAACGGCAGCAAGGAGTATGGTACCCTGAGCTCTGGTTCGACCATTGAATCTCGTGACAAGGCTGTCGGTACGACGGTGACCGCTGTTAGTTCTTCAACAGCGCTGGGCGGCTCCTGGTAACCTCAGTTTCGCCAAAGTAAAAACTTGAAAAAGAGGGTTGATTTCAATCAACCCTCTTTTTATTATGGGCTGCGTATGTATTGAGTGTAGGTCATGTTCTTTGGGAGGTTTGTGCCTTGTGGTCACTCTTTCTTGTCAGTTTTAAAGGAGTTTTTCGCGACCGGGTCTTTCAGGGAATTCTGCTCACGGCAGTTGCCTTTCTGATCATTCCGGCGCTGAGCATGCTCTCAATGCGGCAGGTCGCCACCCTTTCCCTGACCCTGTCTCTTTCTCTGTTATCCTTTATATTGTTACTGCTCGCGGTTTTTTTGGGCGGGACTTCACTCTGGAAGGATATCGAACGCCGCTACACCTTCAGTGTGCTCGGCTTGCCACTCTCACGCACGACCTACATGCTGGGAAAATTCTCGGCGATTGCCGGCTTTTTGCTACTGGTTGCCGTTTTCCTCGGCAGCGTCTCAATTGCCGTTTCTCTTTATGTCGCCGGGCAATATCCTCCTGATCGGCCCATCTCCTGGGATAACGTTGTTCTCTGTATTCTTTTTGACGTGATGAAATATTCGTTGCTGGTCGCTTTTGCCTTTTTGTTTTCGACGGTGAGTACCTCATTTTTTCTGCCGGTCTTCGGCACGATCGCCATTTTTCTGATCGGTGGTGCCAGTCAGCAGGTTTATGATTTTTTACAGACACCGAACGCACAGACCTTGCCGGTGTTCTTGCAGAAAATTGCCAATATTCTTTACTACATTGTTCCTAACTTCAGTGCCTTCGATCTAAAGGTCCATGCCATCTATGGTGTTCCTGTCTCAATGCCGGGGTTGTTGTTGACGACCGGATATTTCTTTTTCTATCTCACTGTCCTTCTTGCTCTTGCTGCCATCTGCTTTTGCCGCAGGGAACTGCAATGAAGAAGGTCGCACTTCTTCTCGTTAGCGTTATCCTGTACCTTGTCGGTTCTTGGCCCTTTTACCGATTATCTGCATAACAAACCCTTTGCCGAAAAGTTGGGAACGGTTCCACATCCCGGTATCATGACTCTGCTTGCTGGTGACCAGGACCAATCGGTGGCTGCCTGGCTGGTGGTGAAAGTCATCCTTTATTTCGGAAGCCTGGTCGAAGAATTCCAGAAGAAGGTTTACATCCCACCGGATTACCAGGCGATGCACGCGGCCCTTGAAACCGCTGTCAGGCTCGATCCCTATAACATGGACGCTTATTACTTTGCCAACGCGATCCTGGTCTGGGATGCTGATGAGGTCCGCCTGGCTAATCGTCTCCTTGAATACGGCATGCAGTATCGCACCTGGGACTGGTATCTGCCTTTCTTTGCCGGTTTCAACTATGCTTATTTCCTGAAAGATTTCGAACGGGCCGCCCATTATTACCAACGAGCCTCAGAGTTGAGCGGGTCACCCCTCTACGCCAAATTGTCCGGCCGTTATCTCTACGAGGCGGGTCAAACCAGGCTGGCGGTTGCTTATCTTGATACCCTGGTCAAGGGAACCAGGAATCCTGCTGTCAAGCAGACATTTGAGATACGTCTGAAAGCTTTGCGTCAAGTTCTGCTAATCGAAACGGCCATAGAGAGCTATAAAAAAGAAACGGGCAAGCAGCCGGATTCCATTGTCGTTCTTTTACAGACAGGGATACCTCTCAACAGAACCTGTTGATCCCTATAATGGCACCTTTTACCTCGATTCCGAGGGGAAGGTGCGCACCACCAGTAACTTTGCCCACAAACAGGCGGTTGATAACTGATGCTATGGGCGTGATGACTTGTTTTGCTGAAGCTTTTTAAATAAGGATGATCTGGAAAATGTATGCAATAGAGACGGACAGCCTTTATAAATCTTACCGACGGAGGCAACGGTTCAAGATCGAGAAGGTCGATGCACTGCAGGATCTCTCCCTGCGAGTCGGGTCGGGCGAGGTGTTCGGCTTCCTTGGTCCGAACGGCGCCGGGAAAAGCACCATGATCAAGATCCTTGTCGGTCTGATCCGACCCAGCAGCGGTATGGCAAAACTCCTTGGTCAGGATGTGAATTCAAACCTTGCACGCCGCAAGGTCGGTTATCTTCCCGAGAACCCGGCTTTTTATGATTATCTGAACGCATGGGAGTACATGCTTTTCGTTGGTGGACAATTTGGCCTGGATCAAGCCACTCTCAAATACAGGGCAGAAGAAACACTAAAATTACTCAAACTCTGGGATGTGAAAAAAAGGCGGATTCGTACTTACAGTAAAGGCATGGTGCAGAGGCTCGGACTGGCTCAGGTTCTGGTCCACGAGCCGGACATTTATATCTTGGATGAGCCGATGAGTGGTCTTGATCCATTGGGCAGGGCGCTGGTCAAACAGATCATCATGGATCTGAAGAACAAGGGTAAAACAGTATTTTTCAGTACCCACATCACGTCTGATGTCGAACTGATCTGTGATCGGGTCGGCATCATCAAGCAAGGTCGCCTGCTGATTGTGGCCGATGTTGCGTCGATTATTAGCGAAGGTGTCACAGGTTATCAGCTTCACTTCAGGTTGAAGGGAGACATATCGGATTCAGAGAAATACGTCGAGAAAGAGCGGCTCGCTGCTTTTTTGAGTGAGGCAGAAGCCTTCGGCTGGCAGGTTTCTCTGGTTGAACCCAGAAGGAAGAATCTCGAGGATTTTTTCCTGGACACCATAAAGAGCGCAAATGTTTAAAACTGGGAATCAACTGCGTCTCATCTGCCTGCTGGTTTTCCTGTTGTTCAGTCCAACTCTTTTCGCGGAACTGAGCCTGATTGATGACCAGGACGCCTACAACTACTGGAATTGCCTTTCAGGTATCGGCATTAAAGATATTTTTATGCCGGGAAGTGAGGGGGCCGCCTACTATCGGCCATTGATTACGGTCAGTTACCTCTGGGATAAATACGTCTGGTTGCTCGACACGCGCTTGATGCATCTGGACAATATCCTCTTTCACATGGCCAACAGCCTGCTGGTCTACTGGCTGACCTGGCTGCTGTTACCGATGGAAAAACGCCAGAACAGTCTCGTGCCACTTTCGGCGGCACTCCTCTTCGGTCTTCACCCGATTACCGTAGAATCGGTGGCCTGGATTTCAGGGCGTACTGATGTTATGGCCGGGACATTTCTTCTGCTCGGGGCCATTTTTTTTCTCAAATTCAAGTTCGGACGACGGCGATGTCATCTTGCCCTGTCCTTTCTTCTTTCTGTTCATCGGCCTGCTGTTCAAAGAAGTTGTGCTCGGATTCTTTATCGCGATCTATTTCCTTCTGCGGGCTCGAGAAGATCCGGGATGATCAGAATCGTAGCCTTTTAGGCTTCTCAAGTGAACTCAGCAGGGACATGATCGCTTTTCTCTGTTTTTCAAGTGCGGCAATTGCTGTTGCTCATGTTTACTTTCGAAGTGTGGCCGGTCTTCCTGCTTGGGATCGTGTATTACCTCTGTCCGGATTTCCAGATGTTTGGTCAACGCAGGGCTTCTGATTGGCTGTTTGGCTATTTACGCCAGATCATGGTGTCTTTGCTTGGCATTGGTACGGCGATTGGACTTTTCTTTGCTATCAGGAAAATCGCGTATGAGTCTGATATTAACAAGATTCCACAGACCCTCAATCTTATTTTCCAGGATATTCCCCACACTTTTCGCACTTACTTTGGCGCCTGCGGTTTTTACGTTAAAAAGTTTTTTCTGCCCCTGCCTCTCAATGTTGCGATTCGTGAAGTCGATCCTCTCTACCAGTTTGCCGGTGTGCTGGTATTTTTCTTCTGTCTCTACCTGATCCGGCGCAGAACGGTGTTGGCGGCGCTTTTCTTAACCGGAGTCCTCATGTTTGTGCCTGCACTGCCTCTTTCAATGGGGACCGTGGCCTGGACGGCCTATGCGGAGCGGTATATCTATATTTCCACGGCCATCTGGTCGGTCGTAGTGGTACTATGGGTCTCCAACTGGAGCTTGCTTCGTCATAGGAATCCCTGGTTGATTACATCGACATGCGTTCTGTTATTAGGGATAGGTGCCGTGTCCTTCGACCGTTGCTTGACCTGGCAGACCAACCGGGCTCTTTTCCATGATACGGTGCAGAAGGAGCCGCACTTCAAGTTGATGCGCAATGTCTACATGATCAGTCTGATCCTTGACGGCGAATATGACGCAGCACGTGTCCAGTATCAGAAAGGCAGCTCAATTCCGAGCATCAGTTATGAAGATTACCTGGACCTCAACATGGCCGCGATTCTGGTCGCTGAGGGCAAGCATGCAGAGGCACTTGACCTGTATGAATTGATTGTTGAAAAAAGTCACGGCAAGTCAGAAAACGCCTTTGTTCAGATGATCAGGCTTTTGCGCTCCCTGATTGGTGAACCGGACTATTCATCCCCGGACATTTATGCCAGAATCATTAAATATAATGAAGGCCTCTATGCGCTCAGCAGTGAGCCTTACCTTTTATACCAGACGGGTAAAGACGCTATAAGTGCGGGCGAGAAGGCTCTGGCTCGCCAATATTTTTCAAAGGCTCTTGAACATCTGCCTGCTGACAGTCAATATAGGGGCTTTGCTGAAAGACTGCTCGCCGAACTTCAGCCTGTGTCATCTGAAAAACTTCTCCCCGGGGCTGTAGAAGTACTGGTCCCGGAGGGCTAAAGAGTATTCATGCCTGCACTCGCCTCAGATTATCTGAAACTCCTAAGAACAAGTCACTGGCTGAAAAATGCCATGTTGTTGTTCCCCCCGGTTCTGAGCGGAGTGATTCTGCAGCCCGGTGTTTGGGCTCAAGGTATTATCCCGCTCACGGCCTTTTGTTTTGCCTCCAGCGCCACCTATATTTTCAATGACATTATGGACCGGGACAGCGATCGGTTTCATCCCCGGAAAAAAGTACGAGCGATCGCTGCAGGCAGAATCTCCATCAAATCTGCTGTCATCGCCTGTCTCGTTCTGACCGTGCTGGCGTTGGCCCTTGGTTCTAAAGTGAGTGGCATGTTCTTTCTGCTGCTGTTGCTTTATCTCGGGATATTCACCGCATACTCATTGTTGCTCAAAGATATTCCGATCATTGACCTGTTCTGTATTTCGTCCGGATTCATTTTGCGCCTCTATGCCGGCGGAGAAGCGTTCGGAGTTATCATCTCAGAATGGCTCTTCCTGAGTGTTTTCTTGCTGTCGATCTTTTTGAGTACCGGTAAGCGCCTTGGTGAACGCAAGTCCCTGGGTGAGGAGGCTGCAGGTCATCGCAAGTCTCTTGGCAGCTATCCAGACGGGTTTTTGGATGGGACCATGTTCATGACAGGTGCGGCGGTCCTGGTCACCTATACCATTTACGTCATTACGACCAATACCTTGGTTTTGACTGTGCCGTTGTGCTGTTTCGGTCTGCTGCGCTTCATGTTTCGCGTCCAATCGGGGGACAGTGGCGACCCGACTGAATCTCTCCTGAATGACATGCCCCTTTTTGTGACGGGGATTCTTTGGGCCATCATGATTTTTATCGGCATTTATTTGTGATTGACTGACGTCGCCGGGGAGGCTTTAGTTGAGGCTATTCAAGCTGTTTTTTTGGTCACTACATCTCGATTATCAGTTTCTTGTTCGAATTCCACGCTTATCCTGGCGGGAAAAATCCCGTTTCATAATGCTTAAGTATTACTGGTTTTTAAAATGTTGTGTTCTTGCGACTTCTGGAAGGTATCATCATGCTAGAGTCTTCGGGCTTGATTATTATTTCTCCGATGGCTACGGGCTGGCTTCCCTGCAAAGGGTTTATTGCTCAAGCTACCGTTTGGCAGAATATCTTCCCGAGCACCCGCTGATCCTGGATGTGGGAGCCAACATCGGTCAATTTAACTTTTTCTGCAGACAATACCTCAAAGCTCGACGGATCGTCAGTGTCGAGCCGATTCCCGATTGTGTTGAAATCCTCAAGAGAAACTGTCAAGAAGTTGATGATTGCCTCGAATATGCCGTCACTTCTGAGACCAGGCCCGTTGGGCTTTTTGTTGATTCGATCTCGAGCCAACTGAGCTCCTGTGTGAGGGATGATTCAAAAGGGCCGGGCAGGGAAGTAGAGGTTCAAGGAGTCTGTCTCGACAATCTTGTTGAAAAATTGGGTCTGGATTCCATCGATCTGCTGAAGATAGATACAGAAGGTAATGAATATGATGTCTTGTTGGGTGGCGAAAAAACCCTTGGAAAGACCAAAACAATTCTGATTGAGATGAGCATCTTTCGTAAATCTTTGGGAAATTTGTTCTCGATCGGGTATCTGATTCAGGGACGGGGGTTTACACTGGTTGAACTGTTTTCGCTTTCCGGCCATCACCCCGAAGATGCTGACGGTCTTTTTGTGCGTAAATGAAGATAACTTACTATGCTCATACCGTTCTGAGTCGGGGCGGCGACAAGATGATACTCGCACACCTCGCTTATCTTGCCGGGACTGGACACCAGGTTGTTATAGACGCTGGTCTCGTGAAGACGGTTTTTGATATCCATCCGGCCATTCAGGTGAAAAAGATTGCTGGATGTAGTAAGTCTTCAAGCATCCTTTGCGCTTTATGGGGCAGGAAAGATGCAGATATTGTCATAGCATCCATAATCCCGATGGCTTGTTTCCTGGCTTTGCGAAACCCTGGGCGGGTGGTCTATTTTGCGCAAGATTATGACGAATCATATTACTCGCAAAGCCACCTGAGACTGCTGGTCCGCTGCTTTTACATCCTCGGCCTGCGATGGCTTAAGATCCCTGTGATTGCAGTTGCTCACCATCTGAAGGAAACACTGAGTCGGCGCTATAATGCAAATGTCTCTGTTGTTACTAATGGTGTGGATTTAAATGTTTTTTTTCCGGACCCAGATAAGGGTCTGGTCAAGCAAAAAGAAGACCGGAAAGCTGTCCTGGTTCTTGCGAGAAGTGATTGGCGGAAAGGTTTCGATCTTGCTCAAAGTGTTCTTCGACGAGTCAATGACGAGACAGAAGTTTCTTTTGAAGTGTGGTCGGTTGGCGAAGATTCCCCCGGCTGCTTTGAAGGCATGATTTATCGGGATTTCGGTTATGTTCGGGAAGAAGAGTTGCGGCGGATTATCAGTAGCGCAGATGTTTTTCTTTACCCCTCAAGGCATGAAGGCTTTCCCCTAATGGCTCTCGAAACATTGGCTTGTGGTTGTGCCATGGTGACCACGGATGCGGTTTCCGTCGTCAGGCATAAGAAGGAGGCTCTGGTCTGCCCCATTGAGGATGTATCATCATTGTCCGCGAACCTGACGTTGCTTCTTGATAATGACTCATTACGGGAATCTTTGGTCGCTGCCGGCATGAAATTTGCCAGCAATCACAGTTTGAAAGACTCGTGCAGAAATTTTGCCGATGAATTGTCCCGCATGTTATTGAGCAGATGATTTGCGAGATATTTCCCTGAGAAGACAAAAATGAGAATCGGTATTGACGCAACATTCATTGGAACAAGCAAGCCGACTGGGCTTGCAGTGTATACCTGGAACATGGTGAATCATCTTGCCAGAATACATGAAGATATCGTGCTCTGGACCGCCGATGATTATGGTTTTCAATTGCCCGTGGAGTCTGTGAGGCACGTACTCCAGAACTGGGCATTCCTGGGAGAGAACCGCTATGTTGTCAGGCCGTTCTGGATGGAGGCCTGTCTACCAAAATTGATCAAAAAGGAAAGGGTTGATGTCTTGTATTCAACGGTACAAGGGGGGATGAATTCCTGCCCTGTCCCACATATTGTGACTGTGACCGATCTGGTGCCTTTGGCGTTCCCTGAAGATTTTCCATGGTCTGTGCGTTGGAACTACCGGCATCGTCTACCGAAAATTCTCAGGAAGGCCAATACAATTATTGCTATTTCAGAATATACCAAGCTGGATTTGATCGAGAAATATGGGCTCAGCCCCGAGCGGATAAAGGTCAGCTATCCGGCGTACGATGCTGACCACTACGTGCCCAGAAGAGACGCTGAAGTTTTAAAGCAATATGGTCTTGAAGAGGATGGCTACATTCTGGCCGTTGGCAATGCCTATCGTCGCAAGAATCTGGAAGGGTTGATCGCTGCATTTGGACTGATCCATGAGAGAGTTTCACAGAATCTGGTCCTGGTGGGGCCTTTTTCATCTAAGCAAAAAGAAAGATTGTTGGCTGTTGCACAGTCGCATGGCATTGCCGATAAATTGTTTTTCCCTGGTTACATCCCCTATCAGGACCTGCCTCTGGTGTACAGCAGCGCCGCCTTGTTTGCTTATGTGTCGCTCTATGAGGGTTTTGGAATCCCAGTGTTGGAAGCGATGGGTTGTGGCGTCCCGGTGTTGGCCTCAAGCACCACATCAGTTCCAGAAGTAGCCGGGAATGCAGCGATTCTTGTCAACCCTTTTGAAGTCAACGAGATAGCCGGAGCGCTTGAAAACCTGCTGAATAACCCTGGCCTTCGAGAACAGCTCTGTATTGATGGCAGGATACAAGTCAAGGAATTCAATTGGGATCGATCAGTTCAACAGGTTCTGGAAATCATTCCTTCCATTAAAAGTTGATCGGAAGATAACTATTCGCACAGAAGGTCCCTGTTAAATCAACTGGGAAATGGTTTAGGTTGGAGAAACTAGAACAGATCGAGTTATTAAAAATAAAGTCTCTTTCCGGGATCGCCTCTCTCCTTCAAAGACAGATTCTCGTGAAGCTTATTTTTTTCGTGGGGAATCTGGTTCTGGCTCGAATTCTTATCCCTCAGGTTTTCGGTGCCTACGCTATTATTGTATTTGCGATGCAATTCTTTTCATCCTTTGGTGATGTTGGGCTTGGGGCGGCACTTATTCAGCTAAAGCGTGAACCCACAACACAGGAACTTTCTACAACATTTTGGGCTCAGCAGATTCTAGTAGGGAGTTTGATCGTTATTGTTTTTATTGTGGCCCCACATTTGAATCGCCTTTTCCCTCTCCTCCCTTTTGAAGTGACTTGGATGGCACGTGTACTCTCCGTGGGGTTTGTATTCTCATCTCTCAGGTCCTTGCCAGTCGTTCTCATGGAGCGACATCTCGATTTCCAACGGATTGCGCGGATTGAGATTTTTGAGCAGTTGATTTTTTTTGGCAGTGCAATTTCGCTTGCACTTGCGGGTTTTCAAATTTGGAGTTTCATCATAGCCACTCTCATAAAGGAAGCAGTGGGAACCATCCTTGTAAATTTTACGTCAACATGGAGGCCCTCATTATTATTCCAGCCCGTAGCCCTTAATGATCTGGTTCGATTTGGGCTACCTTATCAGGTCAACAATATTCTGAATTTTATTAAAGAGGGAGTGACGCCACTATTTGTCGGTGCCTACTGTGGTGTCGCTGGTGTGGGTTTTGTGTCTTGGGCGAAAACCTTGGCATTTGCACCACTTTTATTCTCCGAAAGCTTCGGCCGAGTTGCTTTCCCTGCCTATTCGGCGATTCAGGAGAACAGGAGTCTATTAATTCAGGCGATAGAAAAATCAGTAAGAATGATGACGTTTGTGTTATTTCCTATTAGTTTTTTAATGGCGGCGTGTGCTCCAGAAATTACAGCAATATTTTTTACCGAAAAGTGGTTGCCTGGGCTCGGCGCCTTTTACTTTTTCTGTACGACACCTCTTATGATTGGCCTTATGCTCCCAATGTACAGTGCCATCTTGTCACTAGGGAAATCTAGCATTCTTCTCAAAATGTCATTCCTTCTGGTTCTGCTGGAGTGGGGTTTGGGAATACCCCTTGTCATTAAGTTTGGGTACACGGGGATAGCAGTTAATCAACCGATAATTACAGGTATATATTTCTTTCTCTACCGGTTTGTTCTCAAGAAAGAAGGCATAATCTTAACTTTGGGGGGGAAAATTTGGCGACAATTCTTTGCTGCTTTGTTTTCGGCCCTTGTCACTAAAGCGAGTATTGTCCTACTACCCTTTGGCGTTGTCTCTCTTGTAATCTCCCTACTGGGGGGAATCGCTATTTATGCGCTGACAATGAAAATCTTTGGTAAGGAAATATTTGCTGAGTTGAGAGAACATATATCCATGATTTATAAGCGAGCTTGAAAATGAATAGGGTCCTTTTGATCAATCCACATGAAACAGAGCAGGATGGATATACCAACCCTCCTCTGGGTCTTTTATACCTTGCGGGAACCCTTACGAAAAACGCTTTCGATGTTAAGATTTTGGACGCGTGTATCGAGGGTAAAGGGTCTATTGTCGGGACGTTAGATGAGTTCCGACCCGGAATCGTTGGGATCACCTGTCTAACTCCGGGGAGATTGAATGCTCTAGAGGTTGCTCGCAGGGTTAAAGACTTCAATCCTTCCATAACGGTAGTGTTGGGGGGGGTTCATCCCACCATCATGTACCGTCAGTTGTTAGAGCATTATGACTGTATTGATCTTGTTGTTCTGGGAGAGGGAGAAGAGACACTTCTAGAAATTGCTAAGGGGCTAAAATGGGGGGCGATTGCAGGAGTTGCATATAGGGACGGCAGCGAAATAAGAAAGACCGCCCCTCGTCCTAATATCTCTGATCTTGATAAAATCCCTTTCCCCGCTTGGGACTTGATTGACCTTTCACACTATCGTCCTTGGGGGAATGGTAAGGTACGTGGTATTGACCTTGAGCGCGAACCACGTGTTTCGGTAGTGTTTTCTCGGGGATGTCCTGGACGCTGTGATTTTTGTTCTACTTGGTGGGTCTGGAAAGGATGGCGACACCGGTCTCCTTCGAACATGGTGGATGAGATCGAGATGCTTTATCGGAATCATGGCGTGAGGCACTTTTGTTTCGCTGATGATGCCATGACCGTGGACCGACAGGCGACCATTGACCTGTGTGATGAGATTCTAAGGCGTCATCTTGTCATTGCTTTTCATGTGACGACCCGTACAGATTGTGTCGATGAGGAACTGCTTTTAAAGTTGAAGTTAGCTGGTTGCTATATGATCGCTTTCGGGATAGAGACAGGCTCTTTAGAACTTTTGACTAAAATGGACAAGAAAAACGATATAGAAAACTCTGAGCAAGCGATTGCTCTGTGCAAAAAAATTGGTCTGACAGTTACTGCGCTTCTGATCGTCGGAAATGTTGGAGAGACAGAAAAGACGGTGCTGGAAACGCTCGGTCTACTGAAACGGTCTATGCCTGACGAAGTCGGATGTGCCGGGGCATTATGGATTCTCCCCGGAACCAAACTCTATCAGGATTGTCGTCGCCGGGGGATTATTGATGACAGCTTCTGGTTGGGCAGCGAGCCTTACATGAGCTATACGGAGGAACACTCTCCTGAAGCCCTTGAGGGGTTTGTCAGGACAATCAATGGTTATAAAGGGCCGTACCGAAAAATGCTGGGTAAGGTTAAAAAAGTGTTTCAGCGCCTTGGAAATATTAAGTGGTGGGTCAAATGATCTGTCCCGCGTGCAATAATAGCTCTTACATTCAATGGGGAAGTGTTGATAGCTTCGCCATCGAACAATGCTGCAGATGCGGTCTTGGCATAACTACCCCATTCCCCGATGTTGAGGCTCTTGCCGAGGTGAATTATGAGAACTATGCTATTGAAAAACGCATTAAAACCTACCATTCCAAACGAAGATATTTCGAAAAGCGCTATCGCCGACAGTTAAAAGATATCAAAAAATTCAAAGCCAGCGGCAGACTTTTGGATGTTGGTTGCAACATCGGAATGTTTCTAGTCGAGGCGGCAAAAGTTGGTTTTCTTGTTACTGGTGTAGAATTGAACAATGCGTGTGCTGAATATGCTCTGAACCATACGGGGTTAGATGTCTTTTCTGACGATATTGAACACATTGCTTTTCCAGCAGAGTCCTTTGATGTAGTGACAATGTATGATGTGTTGGAGCATATCCCCGATATGGAACGTATTCTTGCAGAAATTAATAGAATACTTAAACCAGGGGGGGTGCTAGTGATACAATCCCCGAATCTCGACAGCCTGATGGCGACCATGACAGGCCCCTCTTGGAGTTGGCTGAGTCCACCCGATCATATTTATCACTTCTCTCCGAAGGCACTCTATCTTTTGTTGGAAAAATGTGGTTACGGGGTGAAACAGATAAAGACTTGGGAGCCGGCGGATGATTTTTGCACCGATGTTCTGCAGACTGTACTTGGCAACTCCCTGCCTGCAAGGGTGATAATGAAAACAATCCTTCTCTCGAGAGTTGTTCAGTTCCTTGTTACTATATTGCAACCGATCTGGTGGCAAAAACACAAGGGAGCTCTGATCGAGGCTTATGCAGTAAAACTTTGATTTATGGCAAAATTCGATTGAATACTCTCTAATTGTCTGTCGACGATCAATCTTCTCACGGGGCGGCTTCATCAGACGCATTCGAATACAGATAATATTTTATCTTTCTGCGCCTGTCCAAGTATTGATAGCGCGCGAATTAGACAAGTTACTATGAAGGTTCTTTTATTCCGACCACCTGCCAGCTTTTTTAGTGGTGCCATTGCCCCCTCAATCAGTCTCCCCTTAGGCCTTCTGTCTATTGCCGCCATGCTTGATAAGGAAGGTTTTACAGTCAGCGTGTATGATGCTCAAGTCAATACAGATCATCCTGTCTCTGATGATGGGGGGGGGATGTTGATGGGGGATCCGTGGGAGAAAGTTGCTGAGAAAATTGCTGCTGCAGATGCAGACATTGTCGGCATTTCCTGCGGGTTTTCGACTCAATTAGAGAATGCTTTAGTCTCCGCAAAACTTATTAGGAAAGTTAAACCAGAGGCTATCACGATTATGGGGGGAGCGCATGCCACTGTAAGACCTTCTGATTTCCTCGGCGAAAATTCATCGGTGGATCTCGTTTGCATTGGCGAAGGGGAGTACACTATGTTGGATTTGGTGAGGGCTGCTGATTCCAAGGGGGACATAAACGGGATCCAAGGGACTGCCGTTTGGAGTGATGGCATGACCATGATCAATGCACCAAGGTCCCGGATTAAGAATCTAGATGGTCTGCCACTTCCGGCTTATCATTTGGTGAATTTGGAAGACTATTTCCAGTTGTTTGAAAAAGGGTATGCTGATCGGCCCGGAATCTTGAATGAGGATTCACATCGGGCAGTTTCTGTTGTGACAAGTCGTGGGTGTCCCTTTAATTGTGTCTTTTGTTCCATTCACCTGCATATGGGTAAACAATGGCGAGGAAATAGTGAAAGCTATGTTACTGAACACATAGAGTTGTTAGTTCATAATTATGGTGTCAGACACATCCATTTTGAGGACGACAATATTTCTTTTAACCGAGCGCGCTTCGAGGGAATCGTCGCGAGCCTCACAAACTTTGATATTACTTGGGATACTCCCAATGGCGTCAGGGTCGACACTCTTACTGAGCCTATTGTAAATCAATGTCGAAAAAGTGGTTGTACTTACCTTGTCTTGGGAGTGGAATCCGGTTGCCAGAGGGTACTCGACAAAGTGATTGATAAACAGCTAGATCTTTCCACTGTTGTGGATGCTGCCTCCTGGTGTAAAAGGGCTAAACTCGATGCGATGGCTTTTTTTGTTATTGGTTTCCCTGGTGAAACCAAGCATGAGATGCGGGAAACCATCGATTTCGCCATGATGCTTTTGAGAGAATATGATGTAAACCCCCACCTTTTTGTGGCGACACCTTTGCCCGGGACTGTTCTAGAAAAGATTTTTCTAGAAGAAAATCTGATAAATGAGCCGCTTGAGTCGAAAAGTCTTGCTGCAATGACTCAGGGAAATTTTGTTGTGGGGGCAGAAGGTTTTAATGAAGATGAAATAGCTCTCCTCTTAAAAGAGTTTTTTCGACGATATAAAAAAGTATTCATATGCAATTCTCTGAAATTCTTATTGAGTCACCCGTTTGTTTCCGTCGAAATAATGAAGTTGATATCAAGGAAAAAAGGCAAGATGACTTTAAAGGAAAAAACCATCTCGACACTGTTCGTAAAGAAACATTATTTAAAATCGTAAATATTAGGTGATGGCTATGGCAAAAATATCAGCAGTAATCTTAGCCAAAAATGAAGAAAAGAATATCAGGCATTGTCTTGAATCAATTAGATGGTGTGATGAAATCATTGTCGTCGATATGGAAAGTGATGACCGAACAGCCGATATCGCAAAAGAATTTACCGATAAAGTTTTTTCTCACCCCCATATCCTTGCATTTGATCGTGCAAAAGGAATTGGCGTTCAAAAATCTTCTGGGGATTGGGTTCTGCTGGTTGACGCAGACGAGATGGTCCCTGTTTCTCTCTCTTTGTCTTTGCGAAAAATTTCCAAATGCTTGAATACTGATATTGTAGAAATTCCATTCAGGCATTACATCATGGGTGCTTGTGTTGAAAACAGTGGTTGGGGTTATACCCCTCTTCCCAGATTCTTCCGAAAGGGGAAAATAGAATTTCGAGAAACAATTCATGATTACATGCATCCAGATCCTAAGTCTTTGATTTTGAGACTTGAATCTGTTGATGAAAATTGCATTGTTCACTTCAACTACGTCGACAGCACTCATTTTGTAGAAAAACTAAACAGGTATACAGGTACCGAAGCTCAACATCTCTATGATGACAAAGTCAAATTTAGTTACCGAACTCTCTTTGCAGAGTCCCTGCGAGAGTTTGTTTGGAGGTATTTCTCCCAGAAAGGCTACAAAGAAGGTCCTCGCGGATTTTCACTCTGCCTGATGATGGCTTTTTACCGAGCTCTAACTTACATTAAGCTGTGGGAAATATACGAGTATTCGGATAACCCGGTCGAAGACCGGTATGAACGGATCAGAGAGCGACTTAGAGCGGAATGGAAACGAAACTGACCATTCTTCGCGACCTTATCTGCCGTGGAGCTTAGTTCTGCACAAACTTGGAGTTACATGTCAGTATGGGCAGGGTAGTCATTATTATTGTTAACTGGAACGGCTGGCAGGATACTCTGGAGTGTCTGGAGTCAGTCTTTCGGAACGACTATCCCGACTATCAAGTTGTGATCTGTGATAATGCTTCTGCTGATAACTCTGTCGAGAAGATCAGGCAGTGGGCCCGTGGAGAGACCGTGCTGGAAGTGGCTGGGGACAACCTACTCGGGCATTTATCCAGCCCCCCGATTCTCAAACCGGTCCCCTTCGTCGAATATGATCAGATAACGGCCGAGAAAGGTGGTTGGGACTCCCCTGACACTCCCTTGGTTTTAGTGCGGTGCAGTGATAACCTTGGCTTTGCGGGGGGGAACAATGTCGCCTTACGCTACATGCAGGCGCGTGATGAGTTCCAATATGCTTGGCTTCTTAACAATGACACAGTTATTGACCCTGGTGCGCTGGTTGAATTAGTCCAATGTATTGAGAGTGAATCAAATGTGGGCATGTGTGGCTCTCTGCTGCCGTATTATGATAACCCCGATACCATATGGGCGCAGGGTGGCGGGAGCTTTAATCGCTGGCTTGCACAATCTCGTTGCCTGGGGAACAATCTCAAGCTAGATGCTGCTCTTTCAAGACGAGAGGTTGAGAAACGAATGGCTTACGTTGCTGGGGCCTCTTTGCTGGTTACGAAGAAATTTATTGAGGAAGTTGGATTGCTTTATGAAGAGTACTTCCTCTATTTTGAGGAGCCGGATTGGGCTATTCGTGCTCAGGGGCACTTTGAAATGGCCTATGCTACAGATAGTGTTGTGTTCCATAAGGTCGGACGCAGCACCAGTTCGATTTTCAAACACTCAGATCGAGATACTTCTGCTTTCGATTATTTCTGCCGCAACGCATTCAAATTTACCCGAAGGTTCTTTCCAGTGGCTTTCCCTTCTGTTTTCCTCTGGGTGGGGGGGAAGTGGCTTGTGCATAAAAGTATCTCAATAATCCGCAATATGGTCGGGGTGCCATGAAAGTTGTTTTTGTCAATACCCGTACTGACATTTACCCACCGCTGGGGCTCTGCTACCTCTCTGCATATCTCAAAAAGCACCAAGTCTCTGTCATTGTTGCTCTTGTGGAAATTCCTGCTGGAAACAGTGCAGAAGCTGCTGCGAAGAAGATTTTATCTCACGCTCCTGATGTTGTTGGCCTAACGACTTATACTGTCGGTTTCACAGAGATCGTGGAACTCTGCACCCTTCTAAAATCAAAATCACCGAAAACGCTGATTGTACTGGGGGGCCCGCATATTACCTCCTTGCCGGATAGCCTGCCGTCCTCTGCCGACATAGGTGTCCTTGGAGAAGGGGAGATGACTTTCTTGCAGATTTGCCAGACCCTTGAGGTTGGCGGGCTGGCCTGTCCATCGATCAGAACAATCCCTGGCATTTGTTTCCACTCTAACGATGGTATTGCGGTGACGGCTGGGAGAGACTTCACTAAGCCGCTCGACCTGATTCCACCGCCGGACCTCTCGATCCTCAACATGAAATGGTATACCGCGTACCGGACATACCTGATTATGAAGGGTAATTATCGGGGATTCGTGCTCCTAACGTCCCGTGGGTGTCCCTTTCAGTGTCGTTTTTGTCAAGCTTCGGCGCAATGGGGAGGATGTCGCTACCATTCTGCCGAGCGCGTTGTTGAAGAGTTGTCCAGACTTAGGAAAGAATTTCCACGGGTCAATGCAATTAATATCATTGACGATCTCTTTATTGGTGACAGAAAGAGACTTGGAAAAATAGTGGGTTTAATCAAAAAGCAGGGGCTTCATCACGGAGTTGTTTTTAATGTCAATGGTCATGTGAACATGGTAAATGAAGAGGTCCTTAGCCTTCTGAAGTCGATCAATGTTGTTCAGATTGCCTATGGCTTTGAGTCGGGGTCTGAGCGAATCCTTAAATTTTTAAAAAAGGGGGCGGCCACGGTAGCGCAGAATCGTAGGGCTGCTGAATTGACTGACTCCTTCGGCATTGGGGTTGGCGGGCAATTTATGATTGGCAACCCTGGTGAGAGTGAAAGAGATATAAGAGAAACAATTAATTTTATAAAAAAGACAAAAATGAGTCATGTCCATATTTCGACCACAACACCGATGCCCGGAACTGAACTGTTTGACATCTGCCGCGAAAAAGGGCTTGTTTCAGATGATATGGATTGGCGTAAATTGGACTTTGGAAATCCGGATAACCCTAACCTGCTGTATTGCAACGAAGAAACTCTCCCAAAAAGAAAATTTAATACTTTGCGGGATGAAGTACAAAAGTCTGCTGACCGGTGGAACCCTGTTCCGTCATTTTTAGCAAACTTTTCCTATTGGCAGTTGTATGACAGTGGCGAATTTATGAGGCGAGTATTGCAAGGATTAATGAGGCTGCGCAAGCAATATGCCAATAAGATGCTTAACTGGTTTAACTAGTCAGGATAGGTGAGAAATGGCATTGGAGATACTTCAAGATAAGGGACAGATTATAGCTGCGCGTCGTGAGATGATGGCTCTTGGCGTTGATTGTGCCGATCGTGGTGCCAAGCGTTTCTTGAAAAGATTAAAGGTCTTGCCGGGCGTGGTTTTGGGAGATCCCCTTAAAAGTTGGGATGTTTTTAATACCCTCAACTTTCTGGATGAACACGTGTCGCGTGAAAACGCGGTTCTCGATTTAGGAGCCTATGCCTCTGAAGTTTTGCCAGCTCTTTACGGAATGGGCTATGCTAATCTCTTAGGAATTGATCTGAACCCCGAGATTCGCAAAATGCCATATAGTGAAAAAATCCACTATTTGAATGGAGATATGTATCGAACCCCTTTCCCTGATAAAGCCTTCTCTGCGATCACTGCTATCTCTGTTATTGAGCATGGTTTCGACCAGCATCGCTTATTGTATGAGGTTTCCAGACTTCTGATACCAGGAGGTTTTTTCCTGGCCTCAGTTGATTATTGGCCACAAAAGATCAATACCAATGGTGTGGAGGCCTTTGGCTTAGATTGGACGATTTTCTCACAAAAGGAGATCGAATCATTGGTCGCTCATGCGGAAGCTTATGGTTTGATTCCGGTGGGAGAAATGAAAACGGAAGGAACAGAAGCCCCTATCAATTGGCTTGGGAAAAATTACACCTTTGCTTGGCTTGCGCTAATAAGGGCCGATTGATGAGAATTCTGTTTGTAACTGGCGCTTATCCACCGACGGTCTGTGGTGTCGGTGATTATACTGCCCAGTTAGTAAAACATTTGCAGTGCCTGGACGGAGTAACACCAGGAGTGTTAACGTCTAAGTTGGCGGGTGAAAAGGATTCTACCCCAAATTTTTTCCCTGAAGTTGAGTGTTGGAATGTTTCTTCGTACAAAACGATATCCACAATTGTAAGCTATTTCAAACCCGATTTAATTCATCTCCAATACCCAGCAAGTTTCGGCAATAACCTTACGCCAAACTTCTTACCGATATCTTGGGCTATTCATAATATCCCGGTGGTACAAACCTGGCATGAGCCACCTATTGCCACACAATTAATAAATGCTCTACCAGCAGACAATCTAATTGTAGTTGATTCTCAATACCCGAAGAATTACTCCTGCTGTTTAAGATTCCTTGTTCGTCGAAAAAAAGTGAGTTTCATCCCTATTGGCTCGAACATCCCTAGAGTGGCATTGACTAAAAAAAGAAAGAATGAAATTCGTGAAAGATTCCAAGTTGAAAATCACCGACTTTTTGTTTTTTTCGGGTTTATGTCAAGGTCCAAAGGTGCAGAGTCTTTATTCGAAATAGCTGACGCAAATACAGATTCAATTATACTTCTATGTGATTTAAATTCTGAAGATCCGTATCAAGCTAAAATCTCCCGTTTGGCAAATTCAGACCAATGGCGAGGCAAGTGTTTTGTTACGGGGAATCTTCCTGCAGCGGAAGTTGCTGAGATCTTAGCTTCAGCAGATGCCGCTGTGTTCCCTTTTACCACGGGTGCAACTCCTCGCAATGGATCCGTTTTGGCAGCCAGAAACCAGGGAACGTTTGTGGTGACAACTCATAACAATAGGCGAGGCTACGACGCGACAGAGCATGTTTTTTATGTGACCCCGGGTGATACTCATACATTTCGATTAGCACTTAAAGAGTATGCAGGGACAAGTTTTAATGGACACCCCAATATTTCCTCATGGGAAGAGATTGCGGCTCAGCATCTGCTTATTTACCAAAATATTTTGTCAGGGCAGTCCGCAACCATGTGTTAAGTAGCTAATGATTTTGATCACATCGATTTTGTCGTCATAACGTTTTTTGACGAGGTTCTCTGGGGGAAGTTTGCATGGAATCATAACAATAAAGTGCGGTTTGTGCGGCAGTGAAGAGCGAGAAGCGCTAATGGATACTGGTAATCACCAGCTTGCACGTTGCTCTGCCTGCGGACTCATATACACTGCCGATTTCTGCGCGGATGAAACTTCATATATTGAAAGAGATTATTTCACTGAGAAAAACCAATATGTGGCTAAATGGGACAACTTTGCCTCCCTTTTTGAAACTCTTGTGCAGAAAATAAGTCAATTTAAGCCGAATGGGAGTCTCCTCGATGTAGGTGCTGGCGTTGGAACGCTCATGTCTGTGGCCTCACACAAAGGCTTTAATGTCAAGGGAGTAGAGATATCCGCTTGGGCGTCCGCTTTTGCTAGGGAAGAGAAGGGCCTTGATGTAATTACTGGAACTTTGGATGATGCACGTCTTCCAGATTGTGCTTTTGATGTGGTGATCGTCAACCATGTTCTTGAACACGTCGAAAGCCCCCGCTTATTTCTTGCAGAAATTTACAGGATTCTGAAAGATGATGGCATGCTGGTGATTGGGGTGCCAAATGTCGGAAGTCTCATGGCGCATCTCAAGGGCGGACAATGGGTATCTCTGCGCCCCGAGGAGCATCTCTGGCATTTTTCTCCAACGACCCTTAGGCAGCTGATTAACAGTGAAAAATTTGTAGAATGCTATTTCGAAGCACGGGAGAATTACGAAGTCCTGGGGTGGGGTTGGAAAGAACAGATCGTGCGAGTGATCAATGCTATCGCTTCTCTGACTAATCGTGGAGAGGCCATGCTCTTTTTTGCCACTAAAAATGGCGAGACTTGGCCTTGAATTGTTTTTGGGTGATTGCTCTGAACATATAATACATGCAAATAGTTACTTGGCCATAATCCCATATGAACTTGTTAATGGAATACTCATCTCCTCCAAAGATAGGATAAATTATAGATGAAAAAAGCATTGATTTGCGGTGTGTCCGGACAAGATGGAGCCTATCTGGCCAAACTTCTGCTCGTCAAAGGTTACGAGGTGTATGGTGCCTCACGAGACGCGCAAGTGAATACTTTTGGCAACCTGGAGCGACTTGGCATCCGCGATCATGTAACCCTTGCCTCCGTGGCACTAAACGACTTTCGCAGTGTTCTTCAGGCCTTAATAAAGATTGAGCCCGACGAAGTCTATAATTTGGCTGGTCAAAGTTCTGTTGGTCTTTCTTTCGAACAGCCTGTCGAAACAATGGACAGCATTGCTGTTGGCTCTCTGAATTTGCTGGAAGCGATCCGGTTTACCGGCAAACCGATCCGGTTCTACAATGCCGGTTCGAGCGAGTGCTTCGGCAACACTGGGGGGACGGCGGCGGATGAGAACACTCCTTTTCAGCCAAGAAGTCCCTATGCTGTCGCCAAGGCCGCTGCCTACTGGGAAGTCGCCAATTATCGTGAAGCGTACAGCTTGTATGCATGCACTGGAATCCTTTTCAATCATGAGTCGCCCCTGCGTTCCGAGCGTTTTGTCACGCAGAAGATCGTCTCAGGGGCCCGGCGGATTGCGGCTGGTAACAAGGGGAAGCTGCACCTTGGCAATATGAAGATCAGACGCGACTGGGGTTGGGCTCCGGACTATGTCGAAGCGATGTGGCTCATGTTGCAGCGAGAACGCGCGGATGACTTTGTCGTTGCCACGGGCCAAAGCAATACCCTGGAAAAATTTGTCGAGATCGCATTCAATTGCCTGGGGCTGGACTGGCGTGAACACGTGGTGAGCGACCCGAGCCTGTTACGCCCCACGGATATTGCAGAAAATCGGGGCAACCCGCAGAAAGCAAAACAGCTGCTCGGTTGGGAATCAAAACATTCATTGCCAGACATTGTCAGGTTGATGGTCGAGTCAGATTCATCAGCATTTATTTGAGAACTTTCCACGAGGGTCGAAAAATTGTTTCTCCCACCAGACCATGAATCGGATTAAATTATTAAAGAGGCTTGACGCGTTTCTCGGCAGGGTCCTGACTTGTCTTCTGCCCCGGCCTAGGTCCGCTTCGCCTCTCCCCCTGGAGAGGATCTTGTTTGTCCGCCCCGGTGGCATTGGGGACGCGGTCCTCTTGATTCCGGTGCTGCAGGCCGTACAACAAAAGTTTCCTGGTGCAGCCATTGATATACTGGCTGAAAAGCGCAATGCCGCCATTTTTGGAATGTGCACAGTAGCCAATAAGATCCTGTTGTATGACCAGGGCGGATTGATGACTGCACTACGCTTCCGATATGACGTTGTGGTCGATACCGAGCAGTGGCATCGACTGAGTGCTGTGGTCGCACGTTTGATCCGGTCCCGGGTGAAAATCGGTTATGGCACCAATGAGCGCAGAAAGTTGTTTACCCATGTTGTTGATTACAGCCATGCCAAGAATGAGATGGAGAGCTTTTTTGATCTTCTGCGACCACTGGGGTTTGAGACTTTCGAGGTTTCATTTCAGCCATTTTTGACGATTCCGGTTCAGGAGCGACAGCAAACCCTCCAATTGCTGGGACCCCTAGCATTGCGCCCTTTCATTGTTCTGTTCCCGGGGGCCAGCATTGCCGAAAGACGATGGGGCACTGAGAAGTTCCGACAACTGGCGCTCAGACTCAATGAACACGGCTATCCAGTTGCTGTTATTGGCGGGCCAGAGGATCAGGCCGCTGGCGAGGAGCTTATCCTTGGAGTTGACGGCATGAACCTGGCAGGGAAGACATCTCTGCTCGGGTCTGCAGCCATTCTTGAAAAAGCGGCTTTACTTGTCAGTGGCGATTCCGGCATGCTGCACGTCGGGGTTGGTCTTGGAATACCTACGGTATCATTGTTCGGCTCGGGGATCTCTGCCAAGTGGGCTCCTAAGGGTGATCGGCACGTGGTCATCAACAAGGGATTGCCCTGTTCGCCCTGTACCCGATTTGGATACACGCCACCGTGTCCTATTGGAACACAATGTCTCGTCGAGATTACTGCCGAAGAAGTCCTGAGCGCAGTCCTGTCTCAACTGAAGCCATTGTCGTGAGGTGATGATTTGATATCCATGCAGTTTTGGTTAATGCTGTTTTGTGTGTTTGTCCTCGGGGCTGTTATCGGCTCCTTCCTCAATGTCTGCATCTACCGCATCCCGGTGGGACTGTCGGTTGTAAGTCCGCGTTCCCGTTGCCCGCACTGTGAGACGACGATCTGCTGGTATCACAATGTTCCGATTTTGAGCTGGTTACTACTCAAAGGCAAATGCGCCTATTGCAAGGCAGAAGTCCCCGTTCGCTATCTTCTGGTTGAGGCTCTTACCGGAGTTCTCTTTGTACTGTTCTTCTATAGATTTACTTTTCATCCGGTGACTCCAGTCGCCTTGCTTTTGGTGGCGACCCTGGTGGTGATCTCATTCATCGACCTGGACCACCAGATCATCCCGGATGTGATCAGTCTTCCCGGGATTCCGATTGGGTTCCTTTGCTCATTTCTCGTCCCCTGGGTTTCCTGGCAAGCGTCTTTGCTGGGGATCGTACTGGGTGGTGGATCTCTGTTAATCATAGCTCTTGGCTATGAATTCCTGACCGGGAAGGAGGGCATGGGGCTGGGCGATGTCAAGTTGCTGGCCATGCTGGGGGCCTTTCTTGGCTGGACAGCAATCTTCCCGATTGTCTTCGTCGGTTCTATCCTGGGAACTCTGGTCGGGGTCCCGCTTATGCTGATAAAAAAGGCCGACAGCAGGTTGGCTGTGCCCTTTGGTCCCTTCCTTGCGGCAGGGGCATTAATCCATCTGTTTTTTGTCCAACATTTCGACCCAATCATGCGCTGGTACGCCTCTATGCTGCAACAATTGTGGCTATCTTTCTGGTAAGAACCCCCGATATTCGTCAAAATAAACCCGATTTTATCAATTTTTCTGAAAAAAAATTACACTTCATATTGTGGTTGTCGCATTAATCAGCCCCTTTATATTGTGTTGATTACCATCATTTTTGATATTCATCAACATCATATGGTTTACATATAGGTATAACTACTTGACAATTGATTTAATATACCTATAATTAGGTCCAATTTCGCATAATTTACGTTCACTATAACTAAATGGTAGACTATGAAAAATCAAGCCAAAGAAATTCGCGAAGCCCAATTGATGAGTAAGGCAGAACTGGCCAGAAAGGCTGGGGTCTCACCAGTGACGATCGATAGAATTGAGAATGGCGCCGAGTGCCGGATGTCAACAAAGCGCAAGATCATTCTAGCGCTTGGGCTCAAGCTTACCGACCGGAACAAAGTTTTTCCTGGTGATGAGTGATCATTGGTACGTTGTTTGCTCATAAGTTGTAGACATTCATAAAGGCAGGTTCATTTTAGTGGTTCGTACAATAGATGTTTGGCCAGGGGCACACCATGTTATTCCAAAAGAAAAAAGATGTAATCGGCATCGATATCGGCTCCAGTTCGGTAAAGATGGTCCATCTTAAGGAGGCTAAGGGTGGGTACCAGCTAGCCAGCCTCGGTTTGGCCCTGCTGCCTGCTGAGGCCATCGTTGACAATGCAATTATGGACTCCAGTTCCATCGTCGATATTGTCAAGAGTCTGGTGGAAAGCCATAAGGTCAAGACAAAAAATGTCGCTACCTCTATATCTGGGCATTCAGTCATCATCCGCAAAATTCAGTTGCCAATTATGACTGAGGAGGAAATGGAGGCTTCGATTCAGTGGGAAGCAGAACAGTATATTCCGTTTGAAATCTCCGAAGTGAACCTGGATTTCCAGATTCTCGGACCTGATGCGCATGATGCGTCCTTGATGAATGTTATTCTGGTCGCGGCCAAGAAAGACTTCGTGACTGATTATGTAGCTCTGTTTAAGGAATGTGGTTTGAATCCTCTTGTTGTGGACGTGGACTGCTTCGCCGTTGAAAATGTATATGAAGTAAATTATGGGACGAACGAGGATGAAATCGTTGCCTTGATCGATATGGGGGCCAGTTCCATGAATGTCAACGTCTTGCGCGGCGGCATGTCTGTCTTTACCCGTGATATCCAGGTGGGTGGAAGCGCATATAACGAAGAGATTCAGAAGCGTCTGGGGGTTAATTACGAGGATGCGGAAACAGCCAAGCTCGGTGGCGAAGTGATCGATGTAAAGCCCGAGATGGTTGCTGAAGTAATGGAAGATGCAACCGAGAGCCTGACCCAGGAGGTGCAGCGTTCAATAGATTTCTTTTCGGCAACTTCTTCCGATGACAAAGTACAGAAAGTTTTTATCACCGGAGGTGTCTCAAAGGTGCCGGCAGTAAAGACTTCACTGGAAAATCGTCTCGGTGTGGAAGTCCGAGTGATTGATCCATGGCGTCAGATTACCTTCAACGAAAAAGATTTTGATCCAGAATATCTGCAGGCTATGGGGCCGATCTTTACGGTAGCTGTTGGCCTGGCCATGAGAAGGATGGGTGACAAATGATCCGTATAAACCTTCTGCCTGTAAAGGCTGCCCAGAAGAAAGAAATGCTCAAGGGCCAGTTGATGATCATCGTGCTGGCGTTGATCGTGACTGCAGGGCTTTGTGGAGCAGCCTACACCTATATCATTGGTGAAGTTGATGCCAGGCAGGTGAAGATTGATCAGAAGCGTGCCGAGATCAGCCAGTTGATGAAAGTTATTAACGAAGTCAGGGATTTTGAAAAACGCCAGCAGCAGTTGCGGGCAAAGCTGGATGTCCTTGAGCAGTTGAAGGCTTCGCGAGTTGGCCCGTTGTATATACTGAATGGACTCTACGAGGCACTCCCGGACAAATTATGGCTGACCAATTTCCAGGAGGGAGCCGGGGGAGCCAGTATAAGTGGTATTGGTGTTAATGAAGAAACTGTTGCTCTTTTTATGAAAAACCTCGAATCGTCAGATTTCTTTGAAGGTGTTGAGCTAAGGGTGACGCAACAAATAGTTCAGGACAACATCAAGTTTCAGCGGTTTGATTTGTCCTGTAAAACAATCAAAGGGAAACCTGAGGCCAAAAAATAGTTATCAGGTCTTTGTCTATGCCGAATGCTCAGGGAGAATGTTAGCCGATGAATCCAAAGGTTGAAAAACTTCTCAAATTGCCACTTTATCAGAGAGTGCTGATTCTTTCGGCTCTGGTAGTCCTGGTTGTGGGTGTCTTTGCATGGTTCCTCTGGTTGCCTGAGTATGAGAAGCTCGGAGGGATGGATCAGGAGATTGCCCGGTTGGAAGCTGATTTGATTCAGAAGAAACAGATAGCTGACAACCTGCCGAAGTTCAAGGCGGAATTCGCTAAGTTGGAAAAGTTCCTCGAGGAAGCTCTTACACAACTGCCCAATAAAAAGGAAATACCGACCCTTCTGACGAATCTTGCGTCCCTCGCAAAAGATGCCGGCCTTGAAGTTGTTTCTTTTACCCCGAGGGGAGAAGTCAGCAAGGGCTTCTATGCCGAAGTCCCAGCCTCAGTCGACTTGGTCGGTTCTTATCATCAGATCGCAGAATTTGCTCAGTCTGTCGGCAAGTTGTCCAGGATAGTCAATATCAGTGATCTGAACCTGTCAGGGCCTGCAGTTCAGGGAAGTACTGCTATCCTGAGGATCAAGTGTAAAGTGACCACGTTCCGTTTTGTTGAACAATAAGGATGGTTTAAAATGACACGTTGGTATCTATGCCTGATCATTGGTGTTTTCACCCTTGCTGGCCCGGTTGGTTGCTCAGAGGACCCGTCCTCCTCACCACCACCTCAGCAACAAACTGTAGTGAAAACACCTCCTGCAACGCAGGTCGCTCCCCCTGAAGCTGAAGTTGCGAAGGAAAAGGAAGCGCCGTTTGTTTATGTTTCGGAAGGTCGACGTGACCCCTTTGTGCCTTTGACAACGATTAGAAGGCCGATTGAGAATGCAGGAGAGCCAGCGACCCCGCTGGAACGTTACGACCTGACTCAATTTAGATTGATCGGGATTGTTATCGGCAGGGGTGAGCCGAAAGCCATGGTTGTCGCTCCTGACGGCAAGTCATACATGCTCTCTAAGGGTGTCAAGATAGGCAAGAATAATGGCGTTATCATAGAAATGAATAGTGAAGTCATTCGTGTCCTAGAAAAGTATTACGATTTTTCCGGAAATATCATCGAAAACATTCAGGAAATTTCGGTTCCCAATCGAGAAGGAGTCTAAGCAATGCACGGGGTAAATAATATATCAAGTCAGCTGTGGGACAGTCGGTCGACCCGTTTCTTGCGGAACCTCGTTCTTGGTTCTGTTGTTTTTCTTGGCTTGGCATGCGGTGTATCCTGGGGTGCCGATCAGGCCAACAAATTGATTGCCGTCACTATGGATACTGATGCTGCCATTCCGACTGTCACTGTTCAGACAGCTGAGCCTGTTGGTTATCGATATACCGTTTATGACTCATTTGAACCAATACGTGTTGTCATTGATTTCCCTGGAATGGAAGTGTCCGATATTGCAGCCTCAACCCCGGTAAATAAGGGTGTCGTGCAGGAAATTCGTACGGTCGGTTTCGCTTTGTCTTCCGGCAAACTGGCCAGGGTCGAGATTCTTCTCACGAAAGCAGCAGAATACCAGGTCAGTCTGGACGGAAAGAATTTTAATGTAACTTTCACAGGTGATAACAATCCTTCAGGGAAAAAAGCCAGCAAAGTGGCCCCTACTGTCCCCTCGCCTTCTGTTCCGGTTGCTGTGGATGCCTCTGCTGATGCTAAAGTCTTGAGCAACGTCAGCCTGTCTGCGGGTCGGGCCATACTGGCAACGAATGGCAAGATAGGCAAATTGAATTATTTTGCACTTAAAAACCCTCCGCGCCTTGTTGTTGATGTTTATAACGTAAAGCCGGGTTTCAAAGAACGCTCATTTCCTGCGGAAGCTGGATTTAAGACCGTCCGTGTCGGAATTTATAATGATAAGACCCGTCTGGTTTTCGATGCGAGTGACAACACTTTGCCGGAACATCGTGTTGAGGGGCGATCCACAGATATTCTTGTTTCCTGGGGAGACGCAAAGTCTGCTGGGATTGACAAACCGCAAAAAGCTACAAAACCTGCGACAACAACAGCAACTGCAAAACCTGTAAAAACTGCAGCAACTTCGCCGAACAATACGGAAGCTAAAGCCGTCGATTCAGCCTCAGTCGTTCCTGTTAGAGTTAATGCGCCGACAAGTGTTGAAGCCATTGATTTTAGCAACAAAGATGGTCGCAGCATTATTGCCGTTGCCCTCTCTGCGGTATCTACAGTGACAGGCCCTGTTAAAGATGGGAATTTGTTGCGGTTTGAAATTGTCAACTCTTCGATCAGCCGAGCATTGCGCAGAACGATAGATGCTTCGGCGTTTCCAGGTGCTGTGTTGTCTGTGACTCCATACATTATCTCGGATGGCAACCATCAAAATGTACGAGTTGCTGTCGATCTCAAAGGCCCCGTAGCATACTCCCTCGAACAGGATGGTTCGATGGTCCGTTTGGTTGTCGACGATGGCGCTTACGCTGAGCCGGTTTCTCCTGCATTTAGCCAGGTGGACGTTGTAGTCCCTGAAAAACAGCGTAGTGATGTGGCTTCTGCCGGGGTAAAAGCTTTTACGCCGACGAGGACTCCGGTAACCGCATCAGAGATGAACACTGAAGCCAATCGATACACCGGCGAAAAAATAACATTGGTTTTTGACTCAGCCAATGTGCGTAGTATCCTTCAGTTGATCGGCGAAGTCAGTGGCTTGAATATACTCGCCAGCAGTGACGTGCAGGGTTCGGTGACTCTGCGTTTGATCGATGTCCCATGGGATCAGGCTCTCGAGCTGGTTCTTGAGACAGCCAGCCTGGGGAAAATTCAGCAGGGTAACGTGTTGCGTATCATGCCCAAGGACAAAATCAAAGAGATAGAACAGACCGCTATGAAGGAGCAGACAGTCGCCATTGAAGAAGGTGTGCTGGAAACGAAAGTTTTTTTAGTAAGTCATGCCTCTGTAGATGACATGAAAAACTACTTGACTGACATCAAGTCTGATCGTGGTTCTATTATTGCCGATTCTCGTAACAAGCAGCTTATTGTTCGTGATACTTCGGCTGTCCTTGTGCAGATGGAAGTGATGATCTCCCATATTGATAAGCCTGAACGGCAGGTGATGATAGAAGCTCGCATTGTTGAGGCTAATACGAATTTTTCACGGAATCTTGGCGTCCAATGGGGCTTTAATTATAATGATAGCGGTGCCTCCGATACTCCAGAATTCAATCTGAACAGCGCCAAGGCAGGTTTGGGTGGAGCGTTTAATATCAATCCAGTCATCGGTTCTGCAGGTTTAGGGTCTTCTTTTATGTTCGGAGCGCTCGATGGTGACTTGGATATAAATCTCCGTTTGTCTGCTTTGGAAAATGCCGGTGAAGGTAAGATTATTTCAACGCCCCGGATTACGACCCTCAATGGAGAAACAGCTGTTATTTCTCAAGGCACCAAGATTCCATTTACTACGGTAAGTGATGCCGGGACTGACGTTACTTTTGAAAATGCCGAGTTGAAACTTCAGGTGACTCCGGAGATCAACCCCGATGGCAGTATTATAATGGACATTGATGTATCCAATAGTGCGGTAGGCACAGTTGTAGTAACTGCCGTTGGTGATTCCGTTTCCATTGATGAGAAGAAAGCCCAGACTAAAGTGTTGGTGCGTGATGGTCAGACCACAGTCATAGGTGGAATATTCATTGAGGATGAACGCGATGCAGATACCGGGGTCCCAGTGCTTAAGGATGTCCCGTATCTTGGTGGCCTCTTCAGATCAACCACCAAAACTCGAGACCGTCGTGAATTATTGATCTTTATTACTCCACGCATAGTGACTCCTTAAATTGAAATCGCAAATATCTTACAGAAATGGACAGGATATCCTGTCCATTTCTGTATCATCCAAGCTCTGGTACATATGAAGACTGGAGTTCGTGAAAATATATTTCTGACTGGATTCATGGGGGCTGGTAAGTCGACGGTTGGTAAATTGTTGGCAGCTCTTCTGGAATACCCATTTGTTGATCTCGACGAAGTGATTGTGCAACGAGAGAGTCGTTCAATTGCAGAAATCTTTGCGTCGGATGGTGAAGAATATTTCCGGGATTGCGAATCATCAGTCCTGGACGGGTTGGGTAAGCACCCATCAACAATTTACGCAACCGGCGGCGGTATCATTTTGAGAGATGTGAATCGTCGAAAAATGAATTTGATTGGTCGGATCGTATATTTAAAAGCCGATTGGGCAACCTTGAAAGTTCGTCTGCTCCAGAGCGCGTTCAGACCTCTTGCAAATCCGGACAATGGCTGGGATGAAGTTGAAAAGCGTTGGATAGAGAGGCAATCCTGTTATGAGGAGGCCGATCTTGTTGTTGATACGGGTGGCGACTCACCGTTGGAAGTGGCTAAAAAAATTGTTGCGGAATTGACATCATGAATCAGATTGTAGTTGGTCTTGGAGAAAGAAGTTATCCAATCTGGATAGGGAAACGTATCCTTGCCAGCATTGGCTCGGCGTTGAATGAAGTTTCCTTCCCTAATAAGGTTGCAATTGTTACAAACCCGACTGTTGGGGCCTTGTATTGTGATCAATTAGTTCGTGATTTGGTTGCCACAGGCCGCAAGGTGAATGTGATCCAGGTTCCGGACGGTGAGGAATACAAGTCGATTGAGACCCTTGAAAATATTTATGATGTGTTGATTGAAAGAGGCTTTGATCGCTATTGCGGTCTAATCGCGCTTGGTGGTGGGGTGATTGGAGACTTGGCTGGTTTTGCTGCTGCAACATTTTTGCGTGGTGTCCCTTTTGTTCAGATACCGACTACATTATTGTCACAGGTCGATAGCTCTGTCGGCGGTAAAACCGGTGTCAATCGTCCACAGGGCAAGAATCTGATCGGGGCTTTTTATCAACCAAAACATGTTCATATAGATGTTATAGCTCTGGATACTCTGCCGAAAAGAGAGTATGTTTCAGGTATTGCCGAAATTGTGAAATATGGCATTATCAGTGACGGTGAATTCTTTGCGTGGTTAGAGAATCATCGTGAGAATCTTGCTGATCGCTCTGCCGAAGCACTTTCTTATGCGGTAATGAAATCTTGCCAAATCAAGGCGAATGTTGTAGAGAATGATGAAAAGGAGCAAGGATTACGGGCTCTCCTCAACCTCGGCCACACTTTTGGTCATGCTGTAGAAACTCTGGCTGGTTACGGAGTCGTCAAGCACGGTGAAGCTGTTGCTATTGGCATGGTCATGGCTGCCCGTACCTCACAGAAGTTAGATTTCTGCTCTATCGAAGATATAGAAAGAATAGTTGGGTTGTTGACATTTTTCGACTTGCCGGTAACACCACCTGATTTCTCTGTTGCGGATTATCTCAGCGTGATGCAAAGGGACAAAAAGGTTAAAGATGGCGAAGTGAGAATCGTTTTGAACCACGGGATAGGAAATGCAGGCTTGCACAATATCAAAGAACTCGATAAATATTTAGGCGAAATGTTAACCTGAGCCAGAAAGAGGGAAGATGACATCGGCAAGTACTCGTGGAAGTTTGATTGGTAAAATTGGCAGTTATCTGCAGATTGTTACCACGGATCCGAGCTCTACCGCGTTTGTCCCCTTGGCGGAAGCGTATCGTCAGATCGGTTTGTTAGACGATGCCCTGGAAGCGGCTCGTCTGGGCACGAAAATGCTCCCGCATTTCAGCCCTGGCTTCTCCACTTTGGGTCGTGTTCTTGGCCAGATGGGTAGGATCGACGAGGCAATGAATGCTTATGCAAATGCTCTCAGTATTGATCGCCAGAGTCAGGCGGGTCTGGTTGGTTTGGCACGACTGCACCTGATTCGCAGTGAACGTGATCAGGCCCGCAAGATATTGAAGCAGGCTGAGGAGTTTCACCCCGACGATGAAAAAATAGCAGACATGCTTATTGCCCTTGATCTGCCCAGGCCATGGGCAAAAATCAAACATGCTTCGCAAATACAACGGGCCGTGGATGATGAAGATGCCGCCCCTGTTGAACCAACAGAACCTATCCCAACCGCCACTTTGGCCGAAATCTACTTTAAGCAGGGCTTGCTGGATAAGGCCTGCAAAATCTATCAGGAGATTCTGGCAAATAATCCGGATAATGATGCTGCTCGTGAAAGAATCCTGAAGATTCATGAACTGTTAAACATAAGACCAGAGCCTTTGTCCGGAATTGAAACATACAAATCTGTGCAGGAAACTTTTGAAGAGAATACTCCTCCGACAGTTTCCCCTCCATCACCAGAAGTTCAGAAGTCACCTGAAGATCAACCGCTCTTGGCTGTTTTACAACGCTGGTTGAATGCAATTAAGGATAGGAGAGTCAATGTTTAGCGATATTCTAAAATGCGTCGTTGAAGGAACTGGCGGGGGTATCGGTGCCGTTTTAATGGGATACGACGGCATTGCCATTGATCAGTATTTTTCTTCTGAAGGGGATATAGACCTGCCGATGGTAGTCGTCGAATACTCGAATGTACTGAAGGAAATTCGCAGGACTGCAGAAATATTGAGCCTTGGTGACATGGAGGAAATTTCCATTCGCACAGATAGTTTTATTATCGTTATTCGTATGCTCAATGTGGATTACTTTGTTGCACTGGTTATCAATCATGACGGTAATTTTGGTAAGGGACGCTACCTGATGGCTCGTGAAAGCTTTAATCTGATTGAGGCTTTAAGCTGATGTCGATCTCCATCCTGGTATTGCATGGCCCCAACCTGAATCTGCTTGGCCAAAGAGAGCCAGAGGTTTATGGCCGGCAAACACTTGCCGATGTCAATATGTCCCTGTCTCTTCTAGCCGGTGAACTTGGTGTTCTGGTCGAGACTTTCCAGTCCAACCACGAAGGGGCTCTGATTGATCGTATGCATGCGGCCAGCAGTGATGGTTTTGCAGGTATCATCATTAATCCGGGTGGTCTGACGCATACCAGCGTTGCGTTGCGTGATGCTATTTCTTCCATAGGTCTTCCTGTTATTGAAGCACATTTATCAAATATCCACGCTCGAGAATCATTTCGTCAGCACTCATATGTCGCTGGTGTGGTCGTTGGACAGATTTCTGGTTTCGGCGCAATGAGTTACCACCTAGCATTGCGCGGTATGTTTGCCCTCCTTTCATAAGTTACTCTCAAAGTTATGACTTTCTCTTATCGCAGGCAGAAAGCTGTCGATCTTCTTTCGAGGCTTGATCTGGATGCTCTGGTTTTATGCCAACCTGAAAATATTCGCTACCTGTGCGGTTTCTCCGGAAGCGATGGCTCTTTGATAGTTACTCCGGACCAGCTTGTTTTCCTGACGGATTCGCGCTATACCATGCAGGCTCATGAAGAAGTCTCAGCCGACTCTATTCATGAATATAAAAGTAAGACCGATGGCGTCATTGCTCAGTTGCGAACGTTTGGAATTAGACAAATAGGCTTTGAGGCTGATCTGTCTTTTGATCTTGTCGATACTTTTCGCAATCAAGGGGATTCTGTTTGGCAGTGGCTTCATTTTAAGGACGAGATACAGAGTCTGCGTCTGCATAAATCAACAGACGAAGTCACTTCAATCAGCAACGCTGCGGCACTGAACGCTGCTGGACTTGAAGAGATTGAAGAAATGATAAGGCCCGGGATCAAGGAGCGGGATATTGCCCTGGCTCTTGAGTTTGCTCTGAGAAAACTCGGTGCAGAAGAAAAGGCCTTTGATATTATTGTTGCATCCGGGGTGCGTGGTGCTATGCCACATGGGGTTGCAAGTGACAAGTTCCTGAGTAAAGGAGAGCTGGTGACTATCGATTTCGGCTGTCGTTTGTCAGGTTATCATTCCGATGAAACAATCACTTTTGCTCTAGGCGATGTCTCTGAGGAACTTCTCACTATTTTTGAAACGGTTCTGGAGGCGCATGATCGTGCTTTAATGGCAGTTGCCCCTGGTATCGCCTTGAGTGAACTGGATCGGATTGCCAGGGATCATATCACTGCGTGTGGTTATGGCGATTGTTTTGGTCACGGACTGGGTCACGGTGTCGGATTGGAGGTTCACGAAGCTCCGACAGTGTCGCCTCGCAGCAAAGCCGTTGCTGAAAAGGGCATGGTTTTCACAGTTGAACCAGGTGTCTATGTGCCTGGTGTTGGTGGCGTGAGAATTGAGGATATGGTCCTGGTGACTGCGGATGGACATCAGGTCCTGACAAAAATCCCCAAAACTTTTCGAAACATTCTGTTAAACTGATGCAACATTCAGCCCGGGCTGATATGTCAGTCCCGGTGATAAAGGAGGCGTATCAATGGACATCAAGGATTTGAAAGCGTTGGTCAAACTGATCACTGACACGGATATTACCGAATTTGAAATGGAAAACGCTGAAGAAAAAATCTTAATCAAGCGAGGTCCTGAGAAGGAATATGTACAATTCGCAGCTCCGATGGCAACGGCTCAGTCACCGGTGCCAGCGGCCGCTCCCATTGCTACCGCTTCGACAATAGCGCCTGTCGTTGCTGAGGACAAATATGAGATGATTGTTTCGCCAATTGTTGGCAGCTTTTATCGCAAACCCAGCCCTGAGGCGGAACCCTTTGCCAGCGTAGGTGATGTGATTGAAGCGGGTCAGCCGGTCTGCCTGGTTGAGGCTATGAAGCTTTTTAACGAAATTGAAGCTGAGTTCAAGTGCAAGATTATTGAAGTTCTCAAGGAAGATGCTGCACCTGTCGAATTTGGTGAGCCGCTCTTCAAAGTGGAACGCCTTTAGTGTCCCGTACGATTAACCACACAGAACACTAGGCACAAAGGAGTCGCCATGTTTCGCAAAATCCTGATCGCCAATCGCGGCGAAATTGCCCTGCGCATCATTCGGGCCTGCAAAGAGATGGGCATTCTGACGGTAGCCGTCCATTCTGACGTCGATGCCGACGCTCTGCATACCAAGATCGCTGATGAGAGTATCTGCATCGGCAGTGCTCCCAGTCGCAATAGTTACCTCAACATGAGGGCTATCATCAGCGCCGCTGAGGTGACAGATGCGGAAGCTATCCATCCCGGTTATGGCTTTCTTGCCGAAAATGCCGAATTCGCTGAAATCTGCCAAAATTGCGGTCTGACATTTATTGGCCCGACACCAGAAAATATTCGTCTGATGGGTGACAAGATCGCTGCTCGCCAATCGGTGATAAAGACCGGCGTTCCGATTCTGCCCGGCACCAAAAATAACGTAGCGACTGCAGAGGAAGCTCAGCGCATTGCTTCTGAAATTGGCTTCCCGGTGATTATTAAAGCGACTGCCGGTGGTGGCGGCAAAGGCATGAAGGTGGTCCACTCACCGGCATCCCTGCCAAACTTGTATGCCATGGCCAGAGCTGAAGCACAGGCCTCATTCAGCAATTCCGATGTCTATATAGAAAAATTCTGTGAAAATCCCCGTCACGTTGAAGTGCAGATACTGGCTGATAAACACGGCAACGTGATTCATCTCGGAGAGCGGGATTGTTCTATCCAGAGACGTCATCAGAAACTGATCGAAGAGGCTCCCTGTCCTGTACTGTCTGCGGCGCAACGTAAAAAACTCTGTGAATGCGCCGTTAATGCCGCAAAATCAATCGGTTATACAAGCGTAGGAACCATGGAGTTTCTGCTTGATGCTCATGGTAATTTCTTTTTCATGGAGATGAATACCCGCGTTCAGGTTGAGCATCCTGTCACCGAGATGATTACCGGAGTCGATATTATCAAGGAACAGATTCGCTCTGCTTACGGTGAGCCTTTAAGGTATAAACAGAAGGATATCAAGATTAACGGGCACTCAATAGAATGCCGCATCAATGCTGAAGATCCGGTCAAATTTACCCCCTGCCCCGGCAAGATTGACGGCTACCATCCTCCCGGTGGCCTGGGCGTTCGGATCGACAGTGCGGTGTACGACCAGTACGTGGTCCTGCCGCACTATGACTCGATGATTGCCAAACTGATTGTGCATGCCGATACCCGGGAGGAAGCGATTAAACGCATGGCCCGGTCTCTCGATGAGTTTATTATTGGCGGTATCAAGACAACGATTGAATTTCATCAACGCATTATGCACAACAAGGAGTTCATTGAGGGAGATATTGATACTGGTTTCATTGAGCGTTTAAAACTGTAACGATGAAGGCCAGGTTGCCCTGGCCTTTCTTTTTGGTGTTATCGTCAAACATGCACAAGTGGCGGTTGATCAATTCCGGCTTTCAGACAGGTGCCATGAATATGGCTCTTGATGAAGCCTTTCTGCATTCCGTGGTAACGGGTAACTCCCTGCCAATACTGCGCTTTTACCGCTGGTCCCCTGCAACGGTTACTCTTGGTTATGCTCAATCCGTCGTCACGGATCTGGACCTTGACTTTTGCCGACAGGCAGGTCTTGATGTCGTTCGAAGATCAACCGGGGGCAGGGCCGTACTGCATGATCAAGAAGTCACCTATTCGGTGATTGCTCCGTTTAACACAAATCTCTTTGGCAATTCCGTGCTCGACTGCTACCGCGTCATCTCCGAAATCTTACAGAAAACCCTCATGCAATTCGGTTTGCCGGCTCAACTTGTTCCAGGCAAACTGCGTGATGCGCAGCAATCTATTAAGGCGGTCTGTTTCTCAACCCCTTCGCAATACGAACTGGTCATCAACGGCCGCAAGGTTGCCGGAAGTGCACAAAAACGTCATGGCCAGGTGTTTATGCAACATGGCTCAATACCCATCGAAATGAACCTGGAGTTATTGGGCAGGGCGCTCAAGTCTGATGCGAGCATATCAGGGGTTGATTCTCTGAATAGTGTTGGATGGCTGAACCTGTGGGCCGATAATCCCCTCACAGTCACTGATGTGGAGTTGGCCCTGGCTGATCAGTTCTCTCGCAATCTTCAGCTTGAATGGATTCATTCTGAACCAACTTGCTCAGAATGGCATGACGCCGTGCAAATGATTGCCGAGAGATTCGGTCAAGCGGAATGGAACATGAAGCGTTAAGGAATCTGTTTGGCCATTGAACGGTCCGATGGGTCGTGCTAGCATGCCGCGATCATCGGGTTGAACCCGGAGGCGAACGAATGGCCCAATTTGTTAACCAGATCATCAATTTGAATATGTCATGACTTTGCGAATCGGGCGTATCGCCTATCTGAATGTTGCTCCCTATTTCCATTACCTGCATGAAGAGGGCTTTACAGGTGAGATCGTCGCCGGAGTGCCCGCTGAATTGAATGTTATGCTGGCTGAGGGGGCCATTGACGCCTGCCCCTCTTCTTCGTTTGAATATGGCCTGCACGCAGAAGATTACTTCTTATTGCCAGGGCATTCCATCAGCAGCATAGGACCTGTACATAGCGTCCTCCTTTTTACACCTGGCCCATTACGGAATCTTTCGGGGGCTGAGATCGCCATAACCGGCGAATCAGCAACCTCAATCAATCTGTTGAAAATCCTCCTGAAGGAATTTTGTGGTATTAATGATGTCACCTTCAGCGTCCCCCATGGCGAGGTTGAAAAACTTCTCAATGATGGCCAAAGCGTTCTTTTGATAGGTGACCGGGCCCTGACTGCCGCCAGGGATTATTCGTCGAATGTCCAGATTACCGACCTTGGAGCACTTTGGTATCATTTTACCGGTATGCCTTTTGTCTTTGCTCTTTGGATTTTGCGGCGCGAGGCAGTGACAAAATCACCGGAAGATATTTGTGTGTTGGCCGCACAACTTCGCGAGTCGCGACAGCATGCGTTCAGGAACCTGTCTGAAATGGCGGCACAATTGTCCGGTAAATCAGGTTTTCCGGCCAGGCAGCTTGAAGAGTATTGGCGCGGAATGTCATACGATTTGAGCGAGGGACATCTTGAAGGACTTCGGCTCTATTTCACTCTCTGCCACAAGCATGGCCTGCTTGAAAAAGTCCCTGATTTTCATTTTTTCCCAGCCCAGTAATAATCCAGTGTGCAGGCAGGTGAAAGTGTCTTGCACAGGAAACCTCCGGTTGACACACCAATCACTATTGCATTAATAATAGCCGAACTTTTTAAACTTTGCCCGGGTGGCGGAACTGGTAGACGCAAGGGACTTAAAATCCCTCGGGAGCAATCCTGTACGAGTTCGATTCTCGTCCCGGGTACCATATTAAAAACAAGGGGTTAGCCGTTTTGGTTAACCCCTTAGTTCTGTCCTTCAAATATTTATTATTAAATTAAATTATAGTATTGATAAATAGATATAAGATAATAAAAATAAGTAATATTATATTTAAATATATATAATATTGATCGTTGAGCTGAAGGCTTGCCCGTCTTCTGGTCCTTGCCGGTGTCGTGACTTATTCGATTCAGGAACCTGCGAGTGCTGGTCAACGAACTCGATAATCGCACCGCGTAAAAGCCGTTGGATTTGATACGAAAACATTATGTTCCAGTCAATTTGAAAGCATTTGACAAAGAGGGACTCCCTTCTTATAGTGACATCCGGCTAAAATTGACTCTATTGAGATATGACTGGTTTTGATTGTGATAAAGGAGAATAGAGATGAGTAGATCGTTCAAGGTGGCAGTGCTGTCAGGTGATGGTATCGGGCCAGAAGTTATGGAGGAAGCACTAAAAGTTCTGAATGCCGTACAAGGGAAGTACGATGTGACCTTTGAGCGTACATTTGCCAATGTCGGCGGTATTGCCATTGATATGGATGGAAAGGCGCTGCCGGAAAAAACCGTAGAAATCTGTCGGGCCTCGGATGCCATTCTGTTCGGCTCGGTCGGTGGGCCAAAATGGGAAAGCCTGCCGCCCAATGAGCAGCCGGAGCGGGGAGCCTTGTTGCCGTTGCGTAAAATTTTTGGACTCTTCTGCAATCTGCGCCCGGCGATCATCTTTCCGGCATTGACCGGTGCTTCCAGTTTGAAGGAAGAGGTTATTGCCGGCGGTTTCAATCTGCTTGTCGTGCGTGAGCTGACAGGTGGCATCTATTTCGCTGAACCAAAAGGCATCGAGGGCGAAGGTGCGGCTCGAACCGGCTTCGACACCATGAAATATTCCGATGCGGAAGTTGAGCGCATCAGCCATGTCGCTTTCCAGACGGCTCGCAAACGGGACAAGAAAGTCTGCTCGATTGACAAGGCCAACGTCCTCTCGACCTCGGTGCTCTGGCGCGAAGTCGTAGAACGGGTTGCCAAACAATATCCAGACGTCGCCTTGTCGCATATGTATGTTGACAATGCCGCCATGCAGCTGGTGCGCTGTCCGAAACAGTTCGATGTCATGCTGTGTGGCAACATGTTTGGCGACATCATCTCTGATGAAGCGGCCATGCTGACCGGTTCCCTTGGCATGCTGCCTTCTGCATCATTGGCAGAGAGTTCTTTCGGTATGTACGAGCCGTCGGGTGGCAGCGCCCCGGATATCGCCGGTCAGGGGATCGCCAACCCGATCGCCCAGATTCTTTCCGCCTCGATGATGCTGCGCTATTCTTTCGGTATGATCGAAGCGGCTGATGCCGTCGATGCCGCCGTGGAAAAGACTCTCAACCAGGGCTTCCGCACCGGCGATATCTACCAGGGCAAAGACGGTGAGAAAAAAGTCAATACCGTGGCAATGGGTGACGCGATTATCGCAAACATGTAATATGGGACAAGGATGAAACTTAAGAACCGCTCCCATAAGGGAACTGTTCTTCAATTACTCGGACATAGAAAAGGAATAAACAGATGAAGGTCGGTATCGTCGGTTGGCGAGGGATGGTCGGGTCGGTGCTCATGCAGCGTATGCAGGAGGAAAACGACCTGGCCGGTATAGAACCGGTTTTTTTCTCAACTTCACAGGCGGGGCAGGCGGCACCGATGGGCGCCGGTACTCTCAAGAACGCTGATGACCTTGCTGAGTTACGCAAGCTCGATGTGATTATCACCTGTCAGGGGGGTGATTACACCAAGGCTGTTCACCCTGTGCTGCGCAGTTCCGGATGGGATGGCTATTGGATCGATGCGGCCAGCAGCTTGCGCATGGAGTCGAACGCCGTCATTATCCTTGATCCGGTGAACCGCAATGTTATCGATGATGCGCTAAAACGCGGCATCAAGGACTACATCGGTGGTAACTGTACGGTCAGCCTGATGCTCATGGCCATCGGTGGTCTGTTCAAGGCCGGTCTGGTGGAGTGGGTGTCGACGATGACCTACCAGGCTGCTTCCGGTGCCGGTGCACCGAACATGCGTGAACTGCTGAGCCAGATGGGAGTATTGCATAGCTCCGTGGCAGAGCTGTTGCGGGATCCGTCTTCGGCCATCCTTGAAATTGACCGCAAGGTGACGGATGTTCTGCGTGGCACGCAGATGCCGACCAGCGAGTTCGGCTATCCCCTCGCTGGCAGTCTGCTGCCGTGGATCGATCGTGAGGTGGAAGATGGTCAGAGTCGCGAGGAGTGGAAAGGTTATGCAGAGACCAACAAGATCCTCGGTAACGCGCAGCCCATTCCCGTCGATGGTCTCTGCGTTCGCGTCGGAGCCATGCGCTGCCACAGCCAGGCGTTGACAATACGCCTGAACCGCGATCTGCCGATCTCCGAGATCGAGGCATTGATCGATAACGACAACGACTGGGTCAAGCTGATTGCCAATAACAAGGCGGCCTCATTGGCGGGGCTGACTCCGACAGCAGTTTCCGGAACACTTGCTATTCCGGTCGGACGGGTTCGCAAAATGAAGATGGGCCCGCAGTATGTGTCTGCTTTCACCTGTGGGGACCAGCTGCTCTGGGGGGCTGCGGAGCCATTGCGGCGCATGCTGCGTATTCTCAGGGAACAGTCTTGAAGCATTCCGGCATGAGGCCTCGTTATCCTGCCGTGTTCACACAGACACTGAGATTTTCATGATTCGGGGGGCCGCTTGGCCCCTCGAATGGTTTAACCTTAATGATTCTTCCCAGGCGATAGGCCCTTGAATTACGCCGCAAAAAAAGAACTTTATCAGCCGGGTCAAACACTCTTGCACAGGTTTGACCCACGACTGAAAGTCTTATCGAGCCTGCTGCTAATCATGCTTGCCTTTGCCGCAACAGCCTGGTCACAACTTATCGTCCTGGCTGTGACGGTTTCAGTCGCTGTCCGATTGATCTCTCCTCTGGCTCGTCCGGTCTGGCATGTCTGCTGGATGCTGCGCTGGCTGTTTGTTTTCACCGTGATGATGCATCTGCTGTTCTCCTCTGGGCGAACCCTGTGGGGTCTTGGCTGGCTTTCCCTTGACGGACTACTGATCGGGAGCCGTGTCTGTGCGCAGATGCTTCTGGCTGTCATCGTCTCTACCCTGATAGCCGCGACCACTTCGTCAGAAGTCCTGGCGAAAACTTTCGGCTGGTTTGTGCGGCCTTTGCACTGGCTGGGATGCCGGACAGATGAATGGCAGAAAATCGTGCTGCTCTCCATGACGTTGATTCCGGTTGTTCAGGAAGAAATCCGTGCCTCCGGTGCTGATGACGGCCCAGTTCAGACAGGTAGGGCAGGGCGTTGGTCAGTGTGGATACAGAATATTAACGATTTCCTTTTGCGCTTGGTCAACCGGGGTGATGCGATTGCCCATCAGATTGCGGCAAACGAAGACTCTTCCCAACAAACAGCGGGTTTGTCACCACTGATGCCCATGGCTCTCCTCGATCAGCTCTTTTTACTGACGTTCAGCCTGTTGATGGTCTGTTACTGGTTCTTGCGGTGAGTTGCATGCGTACGATACTTCTTATAATCGAATATGACGGCACCGCCTATGCGGGCTGGCAGATCCAGCCCAATGTGCTTGCTGTTCAGGAAGTCGTCGAGTCGGCACTGACCCAGATTCTCGGCCAGAGAGTTCGTATTCACTCTTCCGGACGGACTGATGCGGGTGTTCATGCCCGCGGCATGGCAGCGCATTTCCAAACAGAAAAAAATATTCCCCTGCAAGCCTTTCGAGAAGGGGTCAATCGCTTCCTGCCCGACGATGTGGTCATTCGCGAAGTGCGTGAAATGCCGGAAGGTTTTCATGCGCGCTATTCGGCTACGGGAAAATGGTATCGCTACACGATATATATCGGCGAAGTGCGTTCACCCCTGGCGGCTCGTACGGCCTGGCACCTGCGAGGCAAACTGGATCTGGATTTGATGTGTGCTGCAGCAGGATTACTGGTTGGTCAGCATGATTTTCAGGCTTTTCGTACTTCCGGATGCGTTGCCAAAACCAGCGTTCGCGATATTTTTCAGGTTGATGTTGTTGCCGACAACGAGTTCGTTCATATCGATATCAAGGGCTCGGGATTTTTGCGGAGCATGGTCCGGATCATAGCCGGCACGCTGGTTGAAGTCGGTCAGGGCAAACGACCGGCAAGTGACTTGCGGAAGCTCCTTCAGAAGGAGGAGAACCTGATTTGTGGGCCTACTGCACCCGCACATGGTCTGTGTCTGCAAGAGGTCTGGTATTAACTCAAGGTTGCTTCGATTATCCTTGACTAGTCAATCAGCCTGAACTAAGTATTGCGGTTAATTATTTGACCCCTGACCCCCTTATGGAGGTATCGGCAATGCTCGATTCCGAGATCCGTGAAGGTTTGACCTTCGATGATGTTCTGCTTCTTCCCGCCCATTCCAAAATACTGCCGCGCGATGTCGATCTGACCAGTTACCTGACTCCCCGTATAAAACTCAATATCCCCTTGCTCTCGGCTGCGATGGATACAGTCACCGAGGCACGCACGGCGATTGCCATGGCCCGTGAGGGAGGGATTGGTATCGTCCACAAGAATATGACTCCGGCCTTGCAGGCCATGGAAGTCGACCAGGTCAAGAAGTCGGAAAGCGGCATGATCGTTGACCCGATCACCATGGATCCTGATCAAAAAATTTACGAAGCACTCGAATTAATGCAAAAGTATCGAATTTCAGGGGTTCCGATCACCAAGAATGGCCTTTTGGTTGGTATCCTCACCAACCGTGATCTGCGTTTCGAAACCCAACTCAATCAACCGATCTCTAATGTCATGACCAAGGACAAGCTGGTCACGGTTCCTCCAGGCACAACCCTTGAGGAAGCCAAGAAACATCTTCATGAACATCGCATTGAGAAACTGCTGGTGGTTGATGACAACTATGTCCTCAAGGGACTGATTACCATCAAGGACATCGAAAAAGTCCGCAAGTACCCTAACGCCTGTAAAGACGATATGGGCCGTCTGCGGGTCGGTGCCGCGGTTGGTGTCGGCGATGATCTGGAAGAACGTCTTGCCCTGCTGGTGAAAACGGGTATCGATGCAATTGTCGTCGATACGGCCCACGGCCATTCCCAGGGTGTGATTGATGCGATTGTGGAAATCCGGCGCAATTACCCTGATCTTTCCTTGATTGCCGGCAATATTGCAACGGCTGATGCCGCCCAGGCTTTGATCAGGGCTGGCGCTGATGCTGTCAAGGTAGGGATTGGCCCGGGTTCGATCTGTACGACGCGCGTGGTCGCCGGGGTTGGTGTGCCTCAGATTACCGCTATCGCCGATGTCTCGAAGATCACCCGAAAACTCGGCGTACCGCTGATCGCCGATGGCGGCATCAAGTACTCAGGGGAATTGCCGAAAGCGATTGCTGCCGGCGCCGACACCATCATGATCGGTTCCCTGTTTGCCGGAACTGATGAATCCCCCGGTGATACAATCCTTTTTCAGGGGCGGACCTACAAAACCTATCGTGGCATGGGCAGCATCGGCGCCATGAAGCAGGGCAGCAAGGACCGTTATTTCCAGGGCGACGAGCTTGATGTCAAACTCGTACCGGAAGGTATCGAAGGGCGCGTTCCATTCCGTGGACCGCTCTCCGCCAATATTCATCAGCTGATGGGTGGTCTGCGTTCCGGCATGGGCTACACCGGCTGCCGGACCATCAAGGAGCTGCAGGCAAACGGCTGCTTCATGCGCATCACCAACGCCGGCCTGCGTGAATCACACGTGCACGACGTCAACATCACTCACGAAGCACCGAACTACAGGATTGAAAAAAACTGAAAATATAAGGGATAAAGGAAAAGGGATAAGGGATAAAGGATAAAGGGGCAAGGCTAAGGAGGGTGTGTTTTACCCTTCACCTTTAAACTTTACCTTTAACCCTCCACCTGAGATTCTCCATGACTGATATCCATTCCGAAAAAATTCTGATTCTCGACTTCGGCTCACAATACACCCAGTTAATTGCAAGGCGGGTGCGGGAGGCGCATGTTTATTGCGAACTGCACCCCTTCGATATGAGTCTGGCTGAGATCAGGGCGTTCAAGGCGACGGGGATCATTCTCTCCGGTGGGCCGAAATCGGTCTATGACGAAGGTGCTCCGGCAATCGAAGAAGAGCTGTTTGAGCTCGGCGTGCCGCTACTCGGCATCTGCTATGGCATGCAGTTGCTGTGTCACCATTTCGGCGGCAGGGTCGTACCTGCCGGCAAGCGCGAGTATGGTCACGCTGACCTTATGGCCAAGGGCTCTCCGGGGCCGCTGTTTGACGGCTTCTTTGTCGACGGGCATAGCCCGGTCTGGATGAGCCATGGTGATCACGTCGAGATCGTCCCTCACGGATTTGAAGAAGTTGCCGTCACCGACAATGCCCCGGTGTGCGCGATCCAGAATGTTGATCGCAAGCTGTATGGAGTGCAATTCCATCCCGAAGTCAATCACACGCCGCGCGGCGAATTGTTGCTTGATACTTTCGTGCGCAAGATCTGCGGTTGCACCGGCAAGTGGACACCGGGAAAGATCATTGAGGATGCGATTGTCCGTATACGTGAGCAGGTCGGCGAGGAGGAAGTCATCCTCGGCCTTTCCGGTGGTGTTGATTCATCGGTCGCTGCGGCACTGATCCATCGCGCCATCGGCGATCAGCTGACCTGTGTTTTTGTCGACAATGGCCTGTTGCGCCTCGGTGAAGGCGACCAGGTGATGTCCACATTTGCCGAAAATCTCGGCGTCAAGGTCATCCGTGTTGATGCTGAAGATCGTTTTCTCTCCAAGTTGGCTGGCGAAATCGATCCTGAAAAGAAACGCAAGATCATCGGCAACCTGTTCGTTGACATCTTCGAGGAGGAGTCGAAAAAACTGGTTAACGCCCAGTGGCTTGCACAGGGCACGATCTATCCTGACGTCATCGAATCGGCCGGTGCCAAGACCGGCAAGGCGCATAACATCAAGAGCCATCACAACGTCGGCGGCCTGCCTGATTACATGACGCTCAAACTGCTGGAACCGCTGCGTGAACTCTTCAAGGATGAGGTCCGCGCTATAGGAGAAGAACTCGGCTTGCCGCACCGCATGGTCTGGCGCCACCCCTTTCCCGGACCAGGTCTCGGCGTGCGCATCCTCGGTGAGATCAAAAAAGAGTACTGCGATATCCTGCGCCAGGCCGATTCCATCTACATCGACGAACTTTATCAGAGCGGTCATTACGACAAGATCAGTCAGGCCTTCGCCGTCTTTCTTCCGGTCAAGAGTGTTGGCGTTATGGGGGATGGGCGAACTTACGAGTACGTGATCGCCCTGCGTGCCGTCGAGACCAGGGATTTCATGACCGCCGGCTGGTATCCTATGCCCTATGCTGACCTGGCGCGCATCAGCAATCGCATCATCAACGAGGTCCGCGGCATCAACCGTGTCACTTACGATATCTCGAGTAAACCGCCAGCGACGATTGAGTGGGAATGATTGGCTTGTTCCTGCCCAATAGGACTGACGAGAAATGCGGGTGCGGCTGATGCTCCCGCATTTTTTGCTTGGGCGTTGTTGGATTGATGATTGAACAAATGTACGGGGTCAGGCTAAGATCACTTTTGTCTGTTGCTTGTCACATAAGTAACGGGGAGAGTGAAGAGCCTTTGAGCGCCTGTCATCAGGGGCAATCACTCTTCATTTATGACTGACGCTCAAGGCTGAACTGATGAAAAAAGAAATCAAACGTCTTCCTGGCAAGCCTGCCAAAAAATACAGCCAGGCCGCCCGTCTGCATGATGTGATCCGTATTCTTGAAGCACGTTACGGGGCGACGGTCGACGAACTGGCCGAGGAATGCGGCGTTACCAGGCGGACCGTTTATCGCGATCTTGATGCGATCCGCGATGCCGGCTATCCATTGATCTCCGAGCCTGAGGCCGACGGTCGGACTCTTTATCGGTTTATGACCGGTTTCAAGAAACTCCCACCTATTACCTTCTCTCTTGATGAACTGATGACACTTTACCTCTGTCGCGGACAACTTGGTTTCCTACGCGGCACGCCCTTTCAGGATGACCTGGACGCCATTTTCGGCCGGATTCGTTCGAGCCTGCCACCGCGCAGCGTCGCTCACCTGGAACGCATCGCCGAAACAGCATCACCCAAATTTCAGGGAGAGCGTGATTACGCAGCAAAGAAGGAACTGTTGAAAGAGCTGCGCCGTGCTTTGCTTTACCAGTTCCGTCTCGATCTCTCTTACACACCGGCACGGCGTACCACTGAAATCTACCGCTTTGATCCTTACACCTTACTCTTCTACGATGGCGCTCTCTATCTGGGTGGTTATGCGCACAACCGTGCGGCGCTGAGGCTCTTTCTTGTTGACCGTATTGAACAGGTGGTGGTGCTCGACGAACGATTTGAAGTTCCCGAAGATTATTCCGCTGCGAATTTAACCGGTTCGGCTTTCGGTTTGATCGACGAACAGCAGCACACCATCAAGGCTCGTTTCGGTGCGGAAATCGGCCATCTGATCCGCGAGCGGGTCTGGCATCCGAGCCAGAAACTTGTCGAGGAGCAGGACGGGACGCTGACACTCACCTTCGAGGCCAGCGGCGAGAGAGAAATCTTGGCGTGGCTCTATTCCTACCTGCCGCATGTCAAGGTTCTTGAACCTGCAGGATTGAAGACGCTCTTTTATGAAGGGTTGCGGAATGCTCTCGACATGGCGTGAGTGGTGCCAATAGCGGTATCTTCATGGGCGAACGATAAATGGCAACTGGAGAAAACGATGAAAAAACTTCTCGCAGCGATAAAGGCGAGCGACACCTCTTGGTTGATATTGCTTTCAACAACGCTTTTTATGACAGCCTGTGCATCCGGGCCGCAGAAGCAGTCCGGGGACGAAATACACAAATTTACCAAGTGTGAAAACCCTCGACCGGAGATGTGTACCATGGATTACAACCCGGTTTGTGGTCAGTTAAAGAATGGCAGGGCAAAAACCTACTCTAACGGCTGCAGCGCCTGCTCTGACCAGAATGTTGTTGAACATAAAGCGGGCGAATGCAAATAATTCCACTTAGCTCCGAGAGTTCAAAGGGTGACGTGTTGATCTGAAAAGCCTTCCCTTCCTGGGCGGGCCATTCTTAAATTGCAGAGGTTATGGCCACCAGGGTTTGTTCCTTGGTGGCTATTCTTCTTTGTCAGGATATCCAAGATACAGTCCATTCAGTCCTTGAACACCAACTTCCAGCCGATGAACCCTGCACAACCTGGCGTTGCGAGACCGATGATATATAGAAGTATGAAAGCGCCTTTCTGCGGCGGGGGAGACTGAAGTACACTCGGATTTACAAGCCACCAGATAACCAGATCAGTATATGCAACAGTTGTTTTCTGAGGTCAATAAAAGCTAATTTCACAACAGCGTTTTACTAATAATGGTAAATAATACTTTACATGATTTTTAAAGGGTGTATAGTTGAAAAACTTAAACTATCCCAAGGAGGCCACAAATGAATTGTCCCTACTGTGATCATCAAGATCATCTCGAAATCGACCTGCATGCTGACGGCTTTAGCGCAGACCTACTCGAATGCTCCGAATGCGGAGCCTTGCTCACGATAAAAGGAACGCGTTTGGAAACGGTGCATTACCCGGTCAAAGCTTTCGGAGCTTCGATGGCCTAGCCGTTTCATTTGCAGCACTAATCGCGGCGGTAAGACACAATCATTCCCGCCAAGAATCACTGTCAAATAACACCCGGAGATTGGTCATGTTTCAGATCGTTGAAAAGAAACTCTCGATCCGATTCCCGCTCAGGCAGCATCTGCATGCGCTCACATGCCAGATCCCCAACTCCCTCGAACGGCACAATCGAGTCTATCGCTTAACCGATCCAGAGCAAAACTGGTTAAGGATTCAGTCAATCATGCACCTAGTGATTGCTGGTCATGGCAGCTTGAAAAAGACGAATTTCCTGTTTTTCCCAGAATCCATACTTCCATTCAACCACCTCCAGGAAACCCTTGATCTTGTAAATCAAATGAACTCGAACACGGTGACGGCCATTGGTCTTGGACCCATCAATCTTGGGGAATACAGGGACCTATTGCAGCGCTTTGCGAATGACAACCGGGAAGCTCTCGATTCGGTATTTGAAGATCTTGATTCGGGTGACATTAAAGCCCTCCCGGTTAACTGCTGCATGATTGCAGTGAAAGAAAATGACGGATGTCTGCGGGTTTTTTTTGAAGCCAAGAGCCACCCCTTTGTGGGTGAAGAGAATCTTGACAGCGACCATTATCTTTATCGGGGGAAAATCTTCCCCTTGTTTCGCTGTCAACCCAGCTGTTTCAATTTCATGACCTTGATCTGCATCGATTATGCGTACCGCGACCTCTACCAATCAAACATAAATGTCATCATCGAAAAAGCTAATCAACTCTTCTTTGAAACTCGCCAGAAACTTGATCTGCTGGCTGTCATTGAATGCAATCCAAAGCCAGAGCACTCCGCTTTTGGTGACGTCGCTAATGGCTTTTACGGTGAATATCTAGCTCGGGCCCCCGGTGTCAGCGATACCGTGACACTTTTTTGCAATTGCTCGGAAGAAACTCTCTGTGCCGATAGTCCACGTGGAGCAGATTTCGGTCACTCCTCGGTTCTTATTCACAAAAGCCACAAACTCAAGTCAATTGACATGGCAGAATATTCGACCGATGATTTTGAGGGTCGTCCCGTATGCCGGCTACGCTTCGGCACTGCAACTCGCCTCTATTACTTCAGCCTGCCTTTTTTTCATGAGATCGACCCGAGAACAACACGCACTCCAATCAAAGTGCATGCGGTTTATCGCCCTGAACAAGAGCACTGGGTTCGCATCAGCAGCGACGAACTCATCCACGGTAGCAGCGCCCTGAGAAAAAAGCTGTTGAATGTAAATCGGTACGCAAATTCGGCCTATTAAAGGGGATCATTGGTGCCTATAGTTGGACCACCATAATCCTTATAAATCACGATTATTAGTAAAAATAGTTCCTCTCTGATCTCCAGGGCCCGTAGCGCATCGTCGTATGACCGCATCATCAACCTCTGTCGGTATCCATCCTGATCGTCCAGAGACTGCGCTGCCGCAGGCAGATCTGCAGCCTGTCACCGATCATGAAACCAAAATCACGCATGGCGCAGTTCGGCAGCTCGACATTTATGTTTATGTTTGAATCGGTCAATCCCGACAGTCAAGGTGTGTGTCCCGCCGAAGGCGAGGATATCCCTGAGTGTGCCTTGAAACAGGTTGTCCTGTAATTCCGGGCCGATCGGTTTGTTCGGCCGGATGATGACGACTTCCTCGGCCCTGATCACAGCTGCGATCCGGTCGCCGACCTGAACGTCCTGACAGGCAGGTGCTTTAAGTGTTATGCCGTTCTCAAGTCGCAGGAAACCTTCCTCATCGATGGCTGTCAGGGTCATCTCATAGATGTTCTGATTGCGTAGAAAGCGTAGCGACTTCCAGTGACTCAGGCCGGTAGTAGATGTCATCGCGGTGTGCCGATCTGCCGCAGCTTGCCGGCGATCATTACGGCAATTTGCTCGCCGAGCATGAACGCCTCTTCCTGGTCATGGGTCACATGCAGAATGGTGACCCCCAGTTGCCGGTTGATTGCGCGTAGCTTGACCTGAAGTTGTCGTTTGATATTGGCGTCCAGCGCCGAGAAGGGTTCGTCAAGGAAAAGCAGGCGTGGCCCGGGCAGAAGAGCACGGGCCAGGGCGACGCGTTGTTTCTCGCCGCCCGAAAGCGTGGTCACATCACGGCGGTCGATGATTGCGTGCAGGTCGAGCAAGTCGATCAAGTCGTCAAGACGCGGATTGACCACGGCCCGGTCGAGTTTGCGCTGTTTGGCGCCGAAGAGAATGTTTGCGCGACATCGAGGTGTGGAAACAGGGCCAGATCCTGGGGTAGGTAAGAGATCTGGCGCAGCTCCGGGGCCGAGTTCGTGACATCTCTGCCGTCAAGATGGAGGCTTCCCGTGCGCGGTTCCAGAAGACCCATGCAGGTCTCGAGGAAAACGGTCTTTCCGCAGCCTGAAGGCCCCAGGATGGTCAGGTAGGAATTCTCGTCAAGATTCAGATTAATTGGCCCCATTGAAAAATCCCCACGTCCGGCAGTCAACCGGTCGATCCGGATCATGGCCTTGCCTCCGTGACCATCCGCACACCGAACAGCACCAGCAGCGAAATGCCGATCAAAATTACCACCAGGGTCACGGCCTTGGGGAGATCTGCCATCGACATGGCGAGGTAGATGCTGCTCGGCAGTGTCGCGGTCTGCCCTCTGGCGGTGCCTGCGACCATTACCGTGGCCCCGAACTCCCCAATGGCACGTGCCCAGGTCAGGATGACGGCCGCCAGGATACCGCGCTTGGCCAGAGGCAGGGTGATCTGCCGGAAACTGCCGAAAGCCGTGCAGCCGAGCAGGCGTGCCACCTGTTCCTGGCGTCTATCAACTTGTTCAAAGCTGGCTTTGAGCATGCGGACACTGATGGCGACGATAACCGTGAACTGGGCCAGGATGACTCCGCCCAGGGTGAAGGGCAAGGTCAGTCCGAGATCAGAGAGCAGCCGGCCGATGGCGGTGTTCCAAGACATCAGGATCAGGGTGCCGAGAGCGATTGGCGTCAGGACCATCGGCAGGTCAATGAAGGTATCGAGCAGACGTTTGCCGCGGAAGTTGAAGCGGGCCAGGGCGTAGGCGGCTGGAATCGCCAGTATGACGGCCAGGAAAGTACTCGCCGTTGCAGCGATCAGGCTGAGAGCAATTGCTGAACGAATATCCTGTTGTCCGAGCTGCTCAAGAAAGTCAGCCCAGCTGAAAAATGTGGCCTGACTGCAGACCAGAACCAGGAAATAGCCGGTCAGTATGACCAGGGGCAGCAGCATGGATATTTTGAAGGCTGTGTCACGTCCGAGCATTACCAACCCTCCGGAAGGGCGTAGCTTCCGCCGATACGTGCTGCTGGGGCCAGTTTACGTACTTCCTGCTCTTCGGTGAAATATCCCCATTTGTGAAAGATGGCCTGCCCCTCCGGCGATCTGAGATAGTCAATAAACTGTTCGGCAGACTGCGGATTTGCAGCATGACGCAGCCGGGCTGCCGGGATGGTTGCCAAGCGCGGCACCTCCTCCGGCTTGAGCAGAATTGCTTCCATTAGTTGTGGCTTCCATGCAGCGAACTCGCGCCAGCCAAGCACGGCATCAACCGTCCCCAACGGCAGCATAGCCGCCGTCTTGGCGCAGCTTTCGACCTGGCCATACAGGTTGGGACGAATTTGTTCTGCCAGATGATTTGCCTGCATGAGTTCGACGGCATAAAGGCCGACGCAGACGCTTGCAGGGTCCGCTATGCCGATGCGCAGGCCGGGCCGGGTGAGATCCTGCAACGTCCTGATCTGCAAGGGGTTGCCCCTGGCGACCAGGATGGCCGGGACCAGGTAGGCGAGGATAGTTTCCTGACCAATCATCAGGTCAAGCTGCCTGGCTTTTGTCATGTAGTCGGGCGAGCCGGGAATGTACAGATCACCCTGGCCGGTCAAGCGGATCTGACTGAGCATGCTGCCCGAACCGCCGAGATGCAGCGTGACCGGGATGCCGGTCTTGTTCTCGAAGGAGGTTGCCGCTTCCTGCAGTGGCGGCTGTGAGGCTGAACCGGCGAAGACCACGACTGGAGTCATTGGCTGCGGCAAAGCCGTAGACACAACCACCAACAGAAAGAAGGTTGTCAGGCCCAGGGGCTTCAATGTCAGTTTTCCCCATTTTGAAAACAGGCGTCAAAGCAACGGTCGGCTGCCTGATTGACCTGACTGCGCAACTCATGAAAATGCTCCATCAGCACAAGAATTTCTCCGGTCAGTTGTGAAGCCCCGCCGCCTTTGCCGCCAACGCGACGTTCCAGGATCGGAAAGGGGGCCGACTCCTCCATGGACTGCAGTTGTGCCCAGACCTTGCGGTACGACAGTCCGAGCTCACGGGCGGCAGCATTGATCGATCCGTTGCGCTGCACGGCCGCCAGCAGCCGATAGCGACCGTCGCCGAGGAATGCATGGCCATCGACCTCCAGCCAGATTTTGCTGCGGATCCGCAGTTGTTTCATGACAGGTAACGCTCCACGATCAGGTCACAAAGGCCCCTTGCATCGTTGATGTCATAAAGCGGTACATCGACCTGCAGAGGGCTGTCGGAGGCGATCGCGATCAGGGACGGGTCCGGATCTTCATCGCGACAAAGCAGCTTTTCACTCCGTTGCCGACGGTGGACCTCGATCTTTGGCAGCGCACTTTTTTTGAACCCTTCGGTCAAGACGATATCGACATCGTTGCAATAGGTGGCGACGGTTTCAGCCAGCGTCGGTTCCTGATCTTCGGAATACTGCTTGACCATGGCGAGCTTGTCGGCAGAAGTGAGCAGCATGGTGTCGGCGCCGGCCCGGGTCAGGCGCCAGGAATCCTTGCCCTCACGATCGATATCAAAGCGGTGTGCATCGTGTTTAATGATTGCCACCCTGAAGCCGCGTTTCTTCAGCTCGGCGATCAGTTTCTCCAGCAGGGTTGTTTTGCCTGTGCCGCTTTTGGCAACAATCGAGACAATTGGTGGAGTCATCTCTGTTTCTCCTTAAGGCGGGCCAACTGCTCCGGGGTATTGATATTCAGCAAGGAGAGCTCCCAGTCGTCAGGCATTTGCTGCCAATCGAGATAGTGGATATTGATGCGCTGGTAAAAATCATAGATGCGGTATTGGCCCTGCCGCAGCATGGCCTCCATCTGTGGCAAACAATTCTTGTGGTAGAGAGCGAATACCGGTTCATAGCCTTTCGGGGTGCGTGGTACCACGGCGTCAAAACCGTTGCGATGCTTGACCAGCAACTCGAGGATTTGCGCGTCCGGGTAGGGCATGTCGCAGGGTGCAACGAAGATCCATTCGGTTTTGGCTGAGCGCAAACCCGTATAGAGGCCTCCCAAGGCGCTGCCGGGATAGATGTCGGGGATGGCCGGGATATCCGGCTGTGCCAGGTCGGGGCGATCGCCGGCGATCAGGACCGTCGCAAAAGAGTGACGCAACAGATCGAGAGACCGAGAGAGCAGGAAGCGCCCTTCGATTTCGATGCGTGCCTTGTCGTGTCCCATGCGCAGACTTTTGCCGCCAGCCAATAAAACGCCGGTTGTGTTGTCAATGAATTCGTTGTGCGAAATATGCATAGCGAAATCAGTATAAACATGCAAAAAATAAATTCAAGCTAATAAACTCCGGCTTTTTTGATGTGGGTCAATTTAAATAATAAAACATTGTATTACTAATTGGCAGACTGGATTTGTTATCTGGGTGACATTATGATTATTTCGACCTGATTTCTTATAAAGCATAACGATTACAGCTCCATTTTAATTAATTGCAAGATTAATTATTAACTATTAAACATTAACAGCCCAATATTGTTGAGCTTTGCAATCTGGTGAGGTAGACCGATGACAAGACAGGCCTTGTTTTCTATTTCGTTGCTGGTGGCAGGATTGTTTCTCTTTGCAACACAAGCCTGGGCGCAGCTGGGAGATCCGCTCCGTGGTGAAGCCCTGTTCGACGGGCAGCGTCAGCTTTGCCGAAGGAGGTGCGCCATGCCTGGCTTGTCATGGCATTGCCGGACACGAACTGGGCTTTGCGTCCGGGGCCAGTTATGGTCCCGACCTGACAGCGATGTACGAAGATTATGGTGAAGAAGGGGTCGCAGGTGTCCTGGAGGACCTTTCCTTCGAGAGCATGGTCGCAATCTATGAAAGTCGTCCTCTGACAGAGACTGAAAGGGCTGATCTGGTCGCCTTCTTTGGCACGGTGTCGACAGCTGTTGCCGCGCCGACATAACTTCAGGCATGACACTGCATGTGTTTCTCGTTACGGCGTCTATTCATGATTTTGATCGGCGCATTCGGTTGGCGAAGATTGCAGGGTGTGCGACAGCCACTGGTTGAAAAGGCCCGTAATAATGGGAAGGGAGAGACAGCATGAGCTGGATCAAGGATATCGTCGACCCGCAAGTCCCGCAAATGGGAAGAGTTCTACCGCAACCGCAATCAGTGCGACAAGGTGGTGCGCAGCACTCATGGTGTCAACTGTACCGGCAGCTGCTCGTGGAATGTTCACGTCAAGGACGGCATCGTCGGCTGGGAGCTGCAGGCGACAGATTACCCGGAACTCGAAGCTGGGCTTCCTCCCTATGAACCGCGGGGTTGTCAGCGCGGCATCTCCTTCTCCTGGTACCTGTACAGTCCGCTGCGGATCAAGTATCCCTATCTGCGTGGGGTATTGACCGATCTCTGGCGCAAGGCCAAGGCCGAGCACGGTGATCCGGTGGCTGCCTGGGCATCGATTGTTGAAGATGAGGCGAGCCGCAAGAGCTATCAGCAGGCACGCGGCAAGGGTGGCTTCCGGCGTTCCAGCTGGGATGAGGTCGAAGAGATTATAGCCGCCTCGTCGATCTATACCATCAAGAAGTATGGCGCCGATCGCATGGTCGGGTTCTCGCCGATTCCGGCCATGTCGATGCTCAGCTTCGCCGGTGGCTCGCGCTTCATGCAGTTGATGGGCGGCGCCAACCTGAGTTTTTACGACTGGTACTGTGACTTGCCCAATGCTTCACCTGAGATCTGGGGTGAGCAGACCGATGTCGCCGAAAGTGCCGACTGGTACAACAGCAAGTATATTGCGGTCATGGGTTCCAATCCTGACATGACCCGGACCCCGGATGCCCACTACCTGACCGAAGCTCGCCACAATGGTACCAAGGTCACGGTGCTTGCTCCCGATTTCAATATCACTTCAAAACACGCCGACTGGTGGATTCCGGCCCATGCCGGGCAGGACGGCGCCTTCTGGATGGCGGTCAACCACGTGATCCTCAGTGAGTTCCATCATAAGGCCAAGACACCTTATTTCATGGACTACCTGAAGCGCTACACCGACACCCCGTTCCTGATTGAACTGCAGGAAAAAGACGGTGCTTATACGGCTGGTCGAATGGCCACTGCCGCCAATCTTGAGCGTTACAGCAAAGAAGAGAATGGCGGTTTTAAATACCTGGTCTGGGATGAAACCAGCCAGCAGCCGCGTATGCCGCTGGGAACTCTCGGTTTCCGCTGGCAGGAGAAAAAGGGCGAATGGAATCTGCAGATGAAGGATGGCCAGGACGGCTCCGATCTCGCTCCGTCGCTCTCTCTGCTGGATGGCAACGAAGCTGTTCTGCAGGTTATCTTTGATGACTTTTCCGACGGAAATTGTGTGCGGCGCGGGGTGCCGGTCCGCTACATTGAAACCGGCAAAGGCCGGATCCCTGTGACCACCGTCTTCGACCTGCTGATGGCCCAGTTTGGTGTCAGACCGCGATCTTGCCGGCGATTATCCGCAAAACTACGATGCTGAAAACAGCTCCTATACCCCGGCCTGGCAGGAAAAGTTCACCGGGATCGATCGTGCCAACGTCATCCAGTTTGCCCGGGAATGGGCCTCGACCGCCGAGTTGACCGAAGGCAAGTGCTCAATCATCATCGGTGCCGGCATCAACCACTGGTATCACGCCAACCTGACCTACCGCGCCGGCATCGTCGCCTTGATGCTCTGCGGCTGTGTCGGCAAGAACGGCGGCGGTCTGAATCATTATGTCGGCCAGGAAAAACTCGCGCCGGTCGCGCCATGGGCGACCATCATGGGTGCTCTTGACTGGGCAAAGCCACCAAGGTTTCAGAATGCCCCGTCCTATCATTACGTCCATACCGACCAGTGGCGTTACGAGCGCACCTCGGACGAATGCAAAATCAATCCGGTCGCAGACGATAGCCATATCACTTCCGGGCACACCATGGATCATCAGGTCCGGGCGGTGCGCAACGGTTGGCTGCCCTTCTTCCCCCAGTTTGATCGCAGTCCGATCGAGGCTGTCAAGCAGGCCGAGGCTGCCGGTGCCGGCAGCAACCAGGAGATCGTCGACTGGACCGTCAAACAGCTGGCCGAGAAGAAGATGAAGTTTGCCGTCGAAGATCCTGACGCGCCTGAGAACTGGCCGCGGCTCTGGATCATCTGGCGTGGCAACGCCCTGATGTCGAGTGCCAAGGGCCATGAATATTTCCTCAAGCATTACCTCGGTACCCACACCAACACCATCGCCCCCGAAACGGCCGAGGAGTTCGTCAAAGACGTCAAGTGGCACAAGAAAGCTCCCGAGGGCAAGCTCGACCTGGTCGTCGATATCAACTTCCGCATGGACACCTCGGCGCTCTACTCGGATATCGTCCTGCCGACCGCGACCTGGTACGAAAAGGACGACCTCAATACCACCGACATGCACTCCTTCATCCACCCGCTGCAGGCGGCCGTCCCGCCCTGCTGGGAGTCGAAGAGTGACTGGGATATTTTTAAAGGTCTGGCCAAAAAAGTCAGCCAACTGGCCGAAACCCATCTGCCGGAACCGGTGCGCGAAATTGTTTCGGTGCCGCTGCAGCACGACACCCCGGCCGAGATGGCACAGCCTGAGATCAAGGACTGGAGCAAAGGCGAATGCGAGCCGATTCCTGGCAAGACCATGCCTGGCCTGGTGGTTGTCGAACGCAACTACGTCGATCTGTACAAGCGCTTCATCTCTTACGGGCCGGAAGTCCGCAAAGATGGCATCGGTGCTCACGGACTCAACTTCGCCGTCGATGATTTCTACGATGAACTGAAACAGACCGCCCCGACGCAGAAGTGGGGTGGCGAAGAATACCCTTCTCTGGAGGAAGCCTCCGATGCTGCCAACGTGATTCTGACTCTGGCTCCGGAAACCAACGGTGAGACTCGCCTACCGTGCTTTTGAGGCCGAAGAGAAGAAGGTCGGTTTGCCGCTGACGGATCTGGCTGCTGACAACCGCAGTGTACGCACCACCTTTGCTGATCTGGCTGCACAACCACGTCGCCTGCTGAACAGCCCGATCTGGAGCGGATTGACCGAAAACGGTCGGGCCTATTCCGCCTACTGTCTTAATGTTGAGAAACTGGTTCCCTGGCGCACGCTTGACCGGACGCCAGCACTTCTACCTTGATCATCCGGGTTATATCGCCGCCGGCGAACATCTGCCGACTTACAAGCCGAAACCAGATCACTCAACGCTGCAGGACTTCCTGGCCACGGAGAGCAGATGACAAGAGCATCATGCTCAATTACCTGACGCCGCATGGCAAGTGGAGCATCCACAGCACCTACGGTGACAATCATCGCATGCTGACCCTCTCGCGTGGTTGCCATCCGTTCTGGCTCAACGATCAGGATGCCGAGCAGATCGGCGTGATCGATAACGACTGGGTCGAAGTCTACAACGACCACGGTGTGGTCGTCACCAGGGCTGTCGTCAGCTCACGCCTGCCGCGCGGTATCTCGTTCCTCTACCATTCACCGGAGCGAACCGTCGGCGTGCCGAAGTCGCCGCTGCGCGGCAACAAGCGGGCCGGTGGTCACAACAGCCTGAACCGGATCCGGCTCAAGCCGAACCTGATGCTGGGTGGATATGGTCAATTCACCTATGGCTGGAACTACTGGGGCCCGACCGGCGCCAACCGCGACACCTATATCATGGTGCGAAAACTCAAAGGGGAGCCGAACTGGTAAAGGAGCTATGACTATGAATGTACGCGCACAGGTGTCATCGGTTTTCCACCTTGATAAATGTATCGGCTGCCATACCTGCAGCATCGCCTGCAAGAATCTCTGGACCGACCGCAAAGGTGCCGAGTACATGTGGTGGAACAATGTGGAAACCAAGCCAGGTACCGGTTACCCGACCAAATGGGAGGATCAGGAACAGTACAAGGGCGGTTGGGAAAGGCAGGGCGAGTCTTTGCAATTGAAGATTGGTGGTCGTGGCAGCACGCTGGGGAAAATTTTCCATAATCCGAACCTGCCGACCATGGATGACTATTATGAGCCATTTACGTTCCGTTATGATGATTTGACCAACGCTCCGGCCGGCAAAGATCAGCCGACCGCACGCCCGGTTTCCATGGTCACCGGCAAACCGATGAAAATTGAGGCCGGTCCCAACTGGGATGACGATCTCTCCGGTTCCAACATTTATGCCGCCAATGATCCTGGCGTGGTGAAGCTCACCGTGGAAGAGCAGCGCCAGCTCTTTGCAATCGAGAAGATGGTCTTCTTCCATATGCCGCGCATCTGCAACCACTGTCTGAATGCAGGTTGTGTCGCCAGCTGTCCTTCCGGTGCCATCTACAAGCGCGGCGAAGACGGTATCGTCCTGATTAATCAGGACAAGTGTCGCGGTTGGCGGATGTGTGTCTCAGCTTGTCCATACAAGAAGACCTATTATGGCTGGACCACCGGCAAGTCAGAAAAGTGCATCCTCTGCTATCCGCGCCAGGAAGCCGGGGAAGCGCCAGCCTGTTTCCACTCCTGTGTTGGCCGGATCCGTTACCTCGGTGTTCTCCTCTACGATGCCGACCGCATTGAATCGGTTGCCAAACAGGACGATAAAGATCTGGCTGCTGCTCAGAGAGAAATAATCCTCGACCCATTCGACCCTCAGGTTATCGCCGACGCCAAAAAATCAGGTGTACCCGAGCAAGTTATCAAGTCAGCCCAGAAGTCACCGGTCTACAAGTTCGTCAAGGAGTGGGGGATCGCTCTGCCGCTCCATCCCGAATTCCGTACCCTGCCGATGCTCTTCTATGTGCCACCATTGTTGCCGGTCATGTCGATGGACAACCAGGGCAAACAGAAACTGGCCGATGATTTCTTCACGACCCTGGAACAGGCCAGACTGCCGATGCAATATCTGGCGGGTCTGTTCGCCGGAGGCAATGAAGAGGAAGTCAAGGCGGTTTATCGCAAACTGATTGCAGTACGTATCCAGCGTCGCAGTGCCACGGTTGGTGATCTTCCTGCCGAGGAAGTCACCAAGGCCTGCACTGTTGCTCAATTGAGCACAGAGGCGGTTGATGCCATCTATCGCATGACCACACTGACCAGAATCAAGGAACGTATCGTGGTGCCGCCGATGTTGCGGGAGCAGGCCATCGAAGCCGGTATGGATCCTGAGCAGCACAAGCAGGAGATGGGCTTCGGCAGTCGACGTCCACCAAAGAGACGGTGGTAGATATGACTGAATTACAACAACATCAGGAACTCTGTCGACAATTTGCGACCTTGCTCAGTTATCCGGGACGAGAGTGTCGCAACCGAGGCCGTCGCCTGCTCTGCAGGCCTGAGAACAAGTCAGCGCCGAGGGCGTCAGCCTCTTGGAGAGCTTTATCCCTTTCCTCGAGGCCAACAATATCAGCCGCATCGAAGAGGCCTTTACCGGTACCTTCGATCTGCAATCGCTCTGTCATCCCTATGTCGGCTACCAGCTGTGCGGGGAAAGTCAGCAGCGCACCATGTTCATGATCAAGCTGCGGGAACATTTATCAGCAGTATGGTTTTATCCCCGGCAACGAACTGCCCGATCACCTGACTGAAGTCCTGCGTTTTATCGGATCAATTACTGACCAGGACTGTCGTCAGGAGATCATCGAGGACGGGCTCTTGCCTGCGCTGGCAAAAATTACTCAGGGGATTGAGAGTGACAACCATCCCTACATGGCTTTGCTCAATGCCTTGCAGAAGTTTCTGATTGAGACGGCAGTACCCGTTAACGAGCAACTGGCAGTTGACCGGCAAAAGGAGTGTTTATCATGACTGACATGATTCTGTTTGGTGTGTTCCCCTATGTCGCGGTGGCACTGATGATCGGCGTCGGCATTTACCGGTATTGTGTTGATCGCTACTCCTGGTCGTCACAGTCATCGCAGTTTCTGGAAAGCCGTGTGCTGTTCTGGGGCTCAATCCCCTGGCATTACGCCATCCTGATCATCCTGATGGCGCACTTTCTGGCTTTTCTCGTCCCGACCTCCTGGGGTGTGGTGCTCGGCAGCCCTTTGCGCCTCTACCTGCTCGAAGTGACCGGCCTGGCTCTTGGTTTAAGCACTCTGATCGCGGTCGGCCTGCTGATCTTTCGCCGGATCACCAATGCCAGGGTTTCTGCGGTTACCACAGTGATCGACTGGTTTGTGCTGGTGGCCCTGCTGCTGCAGGTCGCGACCGGCGTTTATATCGCCTTCACCCTGCGCTGGGGCTCGGTCTGGTACCTGCATACGGCAACGCCGTGGCTCTGGTCATTGCTTAAACTTGATCCACAGCTGCAGTATCTTGCGGCCTTGCCGCTGGTCGCCAAAGTCCACATATTCAACGCTTTCCTGATCCTGGCGCTTTTCCCGTTCTCGCGACTGGTGCATGTCGTCAGCGTCCCGCTGACCTACCTGGGTCGTCCGTACCAGGTTGTAGTCTGGTACCGGGAACGTCGGGCTGGCTGAGCTGTTGGTCGGGGTGTTTATCGTTTGATTGAACCGGTCCTTTTCTCTTGTTGTTTGCCAGAGGTGGTCTGATGCAAGAAGTTGCAACTGCAAAGTCACATAAAGCCCTGTTTCTGAACACTCTCGCATTTACGGTCTGTTTTGCCGCATGGATGTTCAACGGCGTTCTGGTGACTTTTCTGGCCGACAACCAGGTCTTTAAGTGGGGACCGATCGAGATCGGCTGGCTGATGGGGATTCCGGTGCTGACCGGTTCGATCTTCAGACTGCCAGCCGGAATGCTGACTGACAAGTTCGGCGGCAAACCGATCTATGGTTCATTGCTCTTCATCTGCGCCATTCCCATGTACCTGCTCTCAAAAGCAGACAGTTTTGCCTCATTTGCGCTCTGTAGCTTCGGTTTTGGTCTGGCCGGGGTCAGCTTCTCTATCGGGATCGCCTTCTCTTCGGTCTGGTATCCGCGTGAGCGACAGGGAACGGCTCTCGGCATCTTCGGTGCCGGTAATGCCGGAGCCGCCCTGACGACCTTGTTTGCACCGACCATGCTCAACCACCTGACCAATAATGGTGCCAACCTCGAGGGTTGGCGTGACCTGCCGGTCTACTATGCGGCAATGCTTGCAATCATGGGGATCATCTTTTTCGTTTTTGCCGAAAACAAGAAACCGGCCTCTTCAAACAAATCATTTGTCCAGATGCTTACCCCGCTCAAGGACGTCAAGGTTTGGCGCTTCGGGCTCTATTATTTCCTGGTATTCGGTTGCTTTGTCGCTTTTTCACAATGGCTGGTTCCTTACTTTGTCAATGTCTACTATCTGCCGCTGGTCACCGCCGGCCTGTTTGCCTCTGCGTTCAGTCTCCCTTCCGGCGTGATTCGCGCTCTGGGCGGGTGGCTTTCCGACAAGTTTGGTGGTCGCGCCATCATGTACTGGGTCCTCGGTGCTTCAGTACTGATCAGCTTTCTGGTCATTATTCCCAAGATGGATATCTACTCTCCCGGCCGTGGTGTGATGGCGAAACGGGGCGGTATTGTGACGTCCGTTACGGAAACCGCAGTAGTGGTTGGCGATTTTTCTTACGCGATCAAGCAGAAACCGGCCGTCATCGATTCCTATGCCGATGAGACAGTAATTATCTTTCCGACCAAGCAGACCTGGCAGGAACCCGCTGTCGAAGTAGGACAGACCGTGAAAAAGAAGGAGTTGCTCGCCAAGGGGGTGACCCGGATTTTTTTCCAGGCAAACGTGTGGATTTTTGCTGTTCTGGTTATTCTTCTTGGCAGTACCTGGGGGATTGGCAAGGCTGCTGTCTACAAGCTGATTCCTGATTATTTTCCGGAAGAAGTGGGGGTTGTTGGCGGGATGGTCGGCGTGCTCGGCGGCCTGGGCGGCTTCTTCTGCCCGATCATCTTCGGCTACCTGCTTGAGTGGACCGGGTTATGGACCAGTTGCTGGATGTTCATGTTCTTACTCTCCCTGGCCTGCTTGATATGGATGCATTTCACCGTGCAGAAGATGATGCGAGAAAAACACCCCAAAGATATGAAGAAAATTGAAGAAGATAAGGCAACTATATTCGAAGACTATTGCAAGGAGAAAGTACATGTCGATCAACCTTGATAAGTGGGATGTCGAAGACGAGCAGTTCTGGAATGCCACCGGCAAAAAAATAGCCAACCGCAACCTGTGGATTTCGATCCCAAGTCTTCTGTGCGGTTTCGCCGTCTGGCTGTATTGGGGGATCATTACTGTACAGATGATCAACCTGGGTTATCCGTTCAGCCAGTCGCAACTGTTTACGCTCTCGGCAATTGCGGGCCTGACTGGTGCCACCCTGCGTATCCCCAGTTCCTTCCTGATCCGCATTGCCGGGGGGCGTAATACCATATTTTTTACCACGGCACTGCTGATGATCCCCGCCATCGGCACAGGTTTCGCGCTGCAGAACAAGGCGACGCCGATCGAGGTCTACTATATCCTGGCGCTGCTCTCCGGTTTTGGCGGCGGCAACTTCGCTTCCTCGATGTCGAACATCAGTTTCTTTTTCCCAAAAAGAGTTCAGGGCACCTCACTGGGTCTCAACGCCGGCTTGGGGAATTTCGGCGTCACCACCATGCAGATCCTGATTCCGCTGGTGATGACCTTCGGTCTGTTCGGAGGCGAACCGCAAACCCTGATCAACACCAGCGGCACCCTGATCGGTAAAATTCCGGCCGGCACGCCGACCTATATTTTTAATGCCGGTTTCGTCTGGCTGTTGTTGCTGGTGCCGTTGGCCTTTGCCGGCTTCTTTGGCATGAACAATATCACCACGGAGACGGTTTCCCCCGACATCGGTTCGACACAAAAGTCATTTCTCAAGATCAGCGGGTTGCTGCTGATTGCCTTCGTCACAGCATCGATCGGGCTTTACGTGCTGCTGCCGGCGCCGGTCGGTCTCGGCTTGCTTAGCAAGTGGATCGTTCTGCCGCTGGTAATCACTGCTACGGTGTTCGGCATGAAATACCTGACCACCGGTGAACTGCGTGCCAACCTGAACCGGCAGTACAAGATCTTCAACAACAAGCACACCTGGGCGATGACGGTTATCTACACCATGACCTTCGGCTCTTTCATCGGGTATTCTGCAGCATTCGCCCTGTCGATCAAGGTCATCTTCGGCTTCTCGCACATCCTGGTTGATGGCATCTTGACCCACAAGACGGTCAATCCAAACGGACCGAGTGCCCTGATGTTCGCCTGGATGGGGCCTTTTATCGGCGCGCTGATCCGCCCGGTCGGCGGCAAGATCTCTGACAAACTCGGTGGGGCTATCGTCACCCAGTGGGTTTCAATCGTCATGATCGTCTCCGCCCTCGGCTGTGCCTTCTTCATGAAGGCCGCCTATGCTTCGGCAACCCCGGAGACCTATTTCGTGCCGTTCCTGATCCTGTTTATTATCCTGTTCGCCGCAACCGGTGTCGGCAACGGCTCGACGTTCCGCTCGATTGCCATCATCTTCGACAGGGAGCAGGCCGGACCGGTGCTCGGCTGGACTTCGGCGGTCGCCGCATACGGCGCCTTCATCATCCCCCAGGTGTTCGGCGAGCAGATCAAAGCCACGACTCCGGAATATGCCCTGTACGGATTCGCCATCTTCTACGCCATTTGTCTACTGCTCAACTGGTGGTTCTACACCAGAAAGAATGCTTATATCCAGAATCCGTAATTATTCGGCAGAACAGCACTTCGTTGTGGTAGTGTGAAGCGTTGCCAAATAATTGAAAAACAGGAGATTTTATGTTGAATCCAGATATTGACACGTTGAGCAGGGAGATACTGACCCTTGCCCCGGATGCGATTTTGTTCGCTGACGAGCGTGGAATTATTCGCCTCTGGAACCGGGGGGCAGAAAGGATTTTCGGTGTTTCAGCGAACGACGCAATTGGCAAGTCTCTCGACCTGATCATTCCGGAAAAACTCCGCAAGCGGCACTGGGACGGCTATCGCAAAACCATGGAGACTGGTGAAACACGCTACGGTACTGAATTGCTGGCTGTGCCGGCAACGCATCAGAGTGGATCGAGACTTTCGACCGAGTTCTCAATCGTGATGTTAAATGATGATGACGGCAAGCCGATCGGCGTCGCCGCGATCATGCGTGATGTCAGCGTGCGGCATCAGAAGGAGAAGAGACTGCTGGACCGGATTGCTGATCTTGAAGCAGCGCACAAAACCTGAGTGCTTTCGCTCGACCCTAAACTGACACGCATCTTGAAAGTGTCTGGTCAACGGCAGGATTCACGTTCTTACTCACCACGAGAAGTTCCATCATCCCACCATAAAACAGGCGGGATGATACCAGAGAAAAGCCGGCTTGCCGAACAATTTGATAGTAGTTGTCACGGGCAGGAAACTGTTTGAGGCTGTCGGCGATGTAGGCATGGATGGTCGGGTTGGCATGCAGTAAAATTCCCCAGAGGCCGCACCAGAATTTGAGGAGCCAATATTGGCCGACTTGTAGCTTGGGGTGACCCGTTTTTGAAAAATCGAGAAAAGCAGCATATCCACCCGGCTTCATTATCCGGCTGACCTCATACAGGCCCTTTGCCAGATCCGGAGCATTGCGTAGCGCGTAACTGCCGGTGACAATATCGACACTTTTATCCTCGAATCCGGTCTCGGACATATCCTGGCAAATAAAGGACACATTTGCAAAACTGTTGCGTTTGCCGGCGATAATGACCATTTCTTCGGTCAGATCAATGCCGGTGATCCGGCCGTCGGGAAACCTTTTCGCCAGCATAAAAGCGATATCTCCCGTCCCTGAAGCGAGGTCAACACAGACCGGTTTCGACATCTCCGGCAGGGATGCAACCAAATATTTTTTCCACGCCTGATCGCGACCGAGCGACATGGCACGAGTGGCAATGTCATAGCGGTTGGCAGCCTCCGTAAAGTGGCGTTCATTGAAGTCCCGCTTTTTGTCCGGGCTTTCGATCTGTCTGCCAATACTGAAGACATCTCGCCAGTTTTTCATCGGGAACCCTCTAGCGTGATTTGCAGTAAACTCAATGCTTCCCCTTCTTGTGTCAATGTCGGAGCGTAAAGTGTGAAGGATCCGCCCCGGTCTTCGAGGACAAATTCAATCAGCAATTGGAGATAATGATTATCACTCTTCTTATCTTTTGCTGCGGACTGGATGAGCTAGTAGCTCCGATACAGCTCGTCTGAATATCGGCGGGAATCCAGCCAGCCACTGTAAATATGAACCGTGGTGGAGAAGGAAAGAACCATGATCACCGGCGGTAACAGTGCCGTGATGGTGTTGAGCGCATACCCGCAGAAGGTGTAAATGCCGATTGTCCAGCAAAGGCTGATCGCCATGACGGCGAGCGGCAGCAGCAGACCAGAAAGCCGTCGAAACATGAGCAGCAGCACAACCCCGAGAATCGCAACTGAAATCGGGATAATCACCTCTGATCGCGCTGAATGAGCCGCGATATGGTCAGCTTCTGTACCTAAAGTCCCGGCCGCGAGCCGTTCGGCATTGGTGATGCTCAAGACCCTGGTCGCACCTTTCAGGGCGCCGAGATCGTTGGTTGTGTGCTCCAGCAACTGCAACCCCTCGGCATGCAGCAGTTGCGGATGGGAGATTGCCAGCAGCACTTCATCGTTGCCAAAGGTTTTCCGGAAAGTGTCGTAGTTGTCCTGCAGATCCTTGCTCTTCGAAACCATCGAAGAATTGTTGCTCTCAATTGGAACCTGAGCCGCAAAACCGGCGATGACGAGCGTAACGAACAGAACCACCGAGAGGATCAGAATACGTCCTCTGCCGACCAACCAGATCAGCAGTGTTTCGATAACTTCCGAGGTTTTTTCAGGGTGATCCATCACAGCTGTATCCCAACATTTATTGATGGCCGTCGTCGATCACTTTCAGCGAGCGGTAGGGAATTGTCAACATGGCAAAATAGGCAGGCAATGATTTCTTGAAGAGCGGGCTGAGCAGACTTTTGATAAACAGATAACGTAACCACGAAGCCATCGGCCCACGACGGGTTCCGAACCACATGCCACGCTCGGCGCGGTCGGCCGCCACATTGAAGGCCGCGCGGCGATAACGGTCGTATCTGGCAAACACCTTTTGAAAGTCCTCCCCACCTGAAAATGTGCGACTCAGGGCATCAGCCAGAAACTCGGCGTCAGCAAAACCGGTATTCATCCCCTGTCCTCCGATGGGGCTCATGACATGTGAGGCGTCTCCACAGAGAGCGACCCGGTTTTGAAAATAGCGCTGGCAGATAAAACGACGAACTGTGAACACGCTTGAGGAAAAACACTCTGATTCTGACAGGTTGTATCCAGTCTGCCGCTGAACAATCTTGATCAGCAGGTCAGTATCCGGAGATGTCAACAGGCTGTCAGTCTGTACTATCCAGCGTCGCCGGTCCTGGGGGAGCGGAAAGGACTCAATCGATCCGTGACGGCTGAAAAACAGGTGTGCCTGACTGCAGAGATCAGTGCCGTCGGCAAAGTCAGCCATCATGAAATATGCCGGATATTTCTTCTCTTCACAAAGCGCGAGTCCCGCTATCTCCCTGACCAGACTGCGATGTCCATCGCAGCCGATTAGAAAAGAAGCTGTGACCTGTTCGACCTTTGCCGACCCATCTTTCTGCATAGCCGCCGTCACATAACGTTCGGTCTGATCAATTTTCAACAGGCTGGTGTTGCGCCGCAAGGCAACCCGGTCGTCTTCTATCAACCGGTTTTCCAGAAGCTCTACGGTGGTGGCCTGTGGGATGGCAAGGATGAAAGGGAAAGGGTTCTTCAGGGAGCGAAAACTGAGTTCACCGGCAAGTCTCCGCCCCTCATGGACCTTGGCGAGGTCAACCCGTACCCCCAGGCGGACAAACTCATCAGCAAGGCCCAATTGGTGCAACAGTTCAAGTGACGGCGGTGTTATTCCGATGGCCATCGACTCGGCCGGTGGCGACGGAGTTTTTTCAATCAGCAGGGTCTTCAGCCGCTTGCGGCCGAGCAGGTTTCCCAGCAGCAGGCCAACCGGTCCGCCGCCGACAATTACGACATCATAATCAGGTGGGCGTATCATCAGCTTTCCGGTCAGCGCTGGAACAGCGCCATCTCCACTGTCAATCCGGGGCCGAAAGCCATGGCGCAGACTTTCTCATGGTCAGCTATCGCCGGTTGCGCCAACGTCTCCTTAAGGACAAAAAGGATCGTGGCACTACTCATATTTCCGTACGCCTTTAATACATTGAGCGATGGTAACACCTGAGCAGGTGACAACTTCAGGCTTCTGGCCACCTTGTCAACAATTGACTTGCCGCCGGGATGCACCGCCCAACGATGAATGTCCTGAATGGTCAGTTCGTTTCTGGAGAGAAGTGGCTGAAGTAGTTCTTCGATACCCGCACCAATGATTTTCGGGACATAGCTCGAAAGTGAGATGTCAAAACCCAGGTCGCCGATGCTCCAGGTCATCGCCTCCCTTCCACTCGGGATCAGGGCAGAGTCAAAAGCATCAATCCGGTATGTTTTGGAATCGGGTTGCGGCGGCCTCGCACTGACCAGAACCGCCCCGGCACCATCTGAAAATAAGGAATTGGCGAGAATCGTATCTTCATTGCCGTTGATCTGCAGGTGCAGACTACATAGCTCCAGGCACATGACTAAAACTACAGCCTCCGGATTGGCCTGACAGAATTGCGTGGCCATGTTTAGTGCTGGAAAGGCCGCGTAACAACCCATAAATCCGAGGTGATAGCGCTGGGTGTTGCCGGATAGGCCCAATTCCTGACAGAGAAAGTAATCGATCCCCGGATTGAAAAATCCGGTACAGGACGCAGTGACCACATGGGTAATATCTTCCGGCGCAAATGCGGTTGAAGCTGTGAGCAGTTTGTGCCCAAGGTCAACAGCAAGTTTTTTCCCTTCGCGGGTATAGATGTCATTGCGTTCTGATGTACTCGGCTGCCGGAAGGAACCTTCCTCGGTGGGGATAAAAAAACCTTCACCCCAGTCGGGGATAACACTATGACGGTATTCAATCCCGGAATTTCGGTAAAGCATGCGAATCAGGCGCTTGTCCCGCTCCTCCCGTGTCCACTCGAGCATGCGTTGGCCAACATCGGATTGTTCATAGCTTCGCAGAGGGACTTCTGTCTCTATATTGTGAATCCAGACGGACATAACTTTCCTTTAGCCAGGCCATTAAGATGCAACCTTTAATAAGTCTGCAGAGAAAAAGTGGCTGTGACATTGACCTGGTCGTTCACCCTGATAAAGCCGAGAACCGACGGCGGCTTAAGTTGGTAATCGTCCAGGGAAACCGCAAAGGTCAGGTCTGCAGTGATGTTTGAATCTGTTTCAACAACATTTATAAATTTTGCAGTGACAGATTTTACGGTGTTGCGAATTTTCAAGTCAAAAACGACTTCAACTACACGGTCGCGGTTCTCTTTCAGAGTATTCAGGATGTCGGCAAGATTCACTGGCCCGATAAGGCCTGTAATCAACGGATAGTTTTTTTCATCAAACATCTCGAGCATTTTTTTGTCCCGCGTGGAGTTGTCCGTATCCATGCCGGAAACTGCTACCTGTATTTCAGGAATGCTCATTATGCCGTTATTCTCATCAACAGTGAAAGGTTGGCAAACGCCTTTCCCCTCGAAGTCATGAAGAGTCGAACTCCCCTGAAATGCTATGACACAACGGCCTTGATAGTCAGTTGCAAGAACAGAAAATGGCAGGGCTATAAACAAGATCAGAAGTATTGATAATCGCATAGATATCTCCGAACCATCTCTTAGTATCACAAATTATTCTCATTATACTATGTTCCAATTGTTAATATTGGGTCTTGTGAGAAACCGGGCGTTTTTATACTGCAAAACTACTAATTCCACTGCTTGACAGTTTCTTTGAAAAATAAGAACCAGACGTGTGACATATTCTGTCTCAAACCTGGCTAAGATAAAATCAAAGCCAACAAGGAGGCGATTATGATTTACATCGGCACGACAGAAAGCAACGGCAGCGCCATCTATTTTGATGTCTACGCGGCAGTTCGTCAGGGGCGAGGCATGCGCATCTCCGGAACAATCGGTGACGGTTGTTACGAAGGTGAAGTTCTGGTTGAGGTGGGCAGCAGTGACTCTGTGACCTTTGCTGATGCCTGGCTCGGCGGCTCTGGTTTCAATGAATTTATGGATCGATGCGGCTCTGATATCCTGGAAAAAGCCCTGCTTGAATCGGTTCGCGAGATGCCGTTCTTTCACTCTCGACGCAATCGACCGCATGGCAACGCTATGATCAAGAATGGGAGCCTCGTCTCAGAAGCTGCACCGGTCTGGAATCAGGGCGTCCGATGATTGCATTACAATGACTGGTTGAGGTAAAAAGGGGTATACACATTTTCTTCGTGGAAGGTATTCATGCGCACCCTTGTTCTTGCCTCGACCAGCCCCTATCGTCTGCAGTTGATGCGTCAACTTGAACTGAGTTTTCACGTTGCTGCGCCGCGCTACAAGGAGCGAATGGATACCAGTGTCTCTGCAGAACTTCTGGTCAAGCACCAAGCGTTGCAAAAAGCGAGAAGTATAGCAGAGATATATGACGATGCCCTGATTATCGGCTCTGACCAGGTCTTTGTAGATGCGCGGCATCGCGTTCTGGGTAAGCCTGGTACGCCGGAAAAGGCGCTTGGGCAGCTGTTGGACATGCAGGGACGCAAACATACTTTCTATACCGGCCTGGCCATCTTTGACAGTGCAAGTGGTGAGTCACTGGCGGAGGTCGAAACCTATTCCGTGACCATGCGCAAACTGACCGAAGAGCAGATCAAGCATTACGTGGACAAGGAAAACCCGGTTGATTGCGCCGGCTCGTTCAAAATTGAGGGACTCGGAATTGCCTTGATGGAGAAAATGGCTGGTAATGACTATACCGCCCTGATCGGTCTGCCGTTGATTCTCCTGGTCAATATGCTGAGTCATTTCGGAGTCGAGGTTCTTTAAGGGCCCGAGAAGGACTACCGCAGGCAGAAAACAGGAGACAGTTGTAACCGCCCAGATCTGATGCATGGGTTGAGAAGCTTAAGGTCCAAAATTCACCTCCACCGATTTCAGACTGGTCTTTGAGGCCTGTTGATGCGCGCCAAAATCCTGAGTCTCTTAAAAGTCTATGAAGAAGAAATCAGCATCCTGCTGTGGACAGCCGCTTTGCTGTTTATCATTCGCAGCTCCGGCATCATTCTGAACAACTATGCGGAAACCACTTTTCTAAAGCGCTACGGGGTTGAATACCTGCCCATCGTGAATATGATCAATGCGGTGGTGACCTTTTTTATCATGGGGGCGCTGACTGTTTTTTTGGGAAAAATCTCCGACGCCAGGCTGCTCTCCTATATTTTTATTTATTCAGGCCTCAGCGTGATCCTTATACGGCAGGCTATTCCCTTTGGTTTTGACCTTTTGTATCCCTTGCTTTTTATGCTCAAAAGCCAGCTTGAAGTGCTCCAGACCCTGCTGTTCTGGAACATGTGCAATAGTCTCTTCAACACCAGGCAGGCCAAACGGTTGTTTCCCCTTCTGACTGCCGGAGGGGTTGTCGGCCTTATCCTCGGCAGTGTCGGCACCCCTTATTTTGCCAGGACGTTTAACCTGGATAACCTGTTGTATCTGTATCTTGCCACTTGCCTGGTGGGAACCGTTCTTGTTCATGCAATGGGTCAAAGTTATTCCACCCTGATGTCCCCTGAAAAAACCCCCAGGCCCAGCAAAAAAAAGCCGTCCATGATTCAGGAATTCAAAAATGTATACCCTCTGATAAAAAATTCAATACTCATCAAAATTGTGCTGGTTCTGACCTTTATGCCCAATGTGGTCGTCCCAATCATGAATTATCAGTTTAATTATGCGGTCAATGACCAGTTTGCCTCGGAAACCGCCTTGCTCCAGTTCTTTGGCTATTTTTGGGGGATCTTGCATACCGTCAGCCTGTTCATCCTCCTGTTTGTGGGACGAATCTACGGACGATGGGGTCTGCCCGTGGCCCTGATGTTCCACCCCTTTAACTATATGATTGCCTTTTTTGCCTATCTCTTCCGGTTTGACGCGATCTCGGCCGCCTATGCCAAGATGTCTACCAATATTATCCGAACCACCATCAATTTACCGGCAAGTTCCATCCTGATCGGACTCTTTCCTGAGTCCTACCGGAATATGATCCGCCCCTTCCTCAGGGGAACCGTGGTAAGGATGGCCATGTTTACAGGGTCTTCTCTGGTTCTGATCTCTGGTGCCCTTTTCCACCCGAAATATCTGACTCTGGTGGCTTTGCCCTTTATGCTGGTCTGGATGGCAGCCCCTATTATTCTCAAGTCAAAATATGCCATGATCCTCAGGGATCTGATCTCAAAAAATCTTTTGGATATCAAGAGCCTTGAACCGGAAGAACTGGGTCAGATTTTCAAACAGGATAATATTTTATCAGACCTGGAAACCTCTTTTTTAGCTGCCCGGGGGAAAGATGCCCTCTGGTATGGCAAACTCCTTAAAAACCTTTCTCCTGAAAAATTGGACTCCCTTATCCTCCAGAACCTGGAAGATCAAAACCAGGAAACCCAGATCCTTCTGATCAAAATGATCTCCCCGGAATCTCGGACCCAAACAGCAAAAGAATTAGCAAAATTTTTAGACCCCCAAAAGCCAGAACTGACCATCGCTATCTTGAAACTGCTCTGCCAGCAGGGGGCTGAGGTGATCCAGGCCATTGACCTGACCTCCTGTCTGGCCTGTAACAACCCCGTGGTCAGGGGCTTTACCGGTGCCTGCCTTTATTCAGTAAATTCTGAGTTCCACGGGCCCATGATCAAGGCATGGTTGACCTCCCCCGAGATGGACCTGCGCCAGTCGGGGATTATCAGTGCCGGGATGAGCCATGACCAGGAATACATTGATCCGCTGTTCGCCATCCTTTCGGAAAAAAGTAATGAGGCCCTGATCCCGCATATTATTACTGCCCTGTCCCGGTTAAGGGCCAGGGAGTTGAATACGGTTCTTTACCCCTATCTATCCCATGAAATGAAAGATATCCGAACCGCTGCCCTGGAAGCTCTTGAAATCAATGATGTGTTTTCCTTGAAAAAAATTATTTTGCTCTTGGGTGACACCCATGAGGGCACCCATGAATTTGCCAAGAGAAAGATCCGGGAAGCCTCCTATCAGAACCATAAAGTTCTGGTGGAATCCCTGGGCCTGCCCGGCACAAAAATCAGAAGGGGTTTGTTCGAACTTCTGGAAACCCTTGACATCAAAGAATTTGAAGTGTTGATGTTTGCCAAGGAAAATCTGAACAAAAGTTATGCCTACCTGGCCATGGGAGAAAACTTAAGACGGTTGCCCCGGGGAAGAATGAAGGACCTGGCCATTAGGCATCTGTTCCAGCAAAAGGAACTGGTGCTGGAAAATATTATCCGGGTGTTAGCCATCCATGACGGGACCGGCCGGATGAAAACAGCCTGGAGGGGAATTTTTTCCGCTGACACCCGGCAAAAGGCCAATTCCATTGAATTATTAAGTGATATTCTGGATCGAAAAACCTTTAATGCCATGCTTCCCCTGCTTGAAAGTCCCACTCCGGCCGTAGCCCTGGCCGAAGGGGGGAAAATGGTCAAACTCCCCAAGCTGGATCTGGAAGGGAAAGCGGTAATCTCAAGCCTGTTGGCATCCGAGGACTGGATGGATGTGCTCATGGGCTTGAGCCTCATCCATGATGATCCCACCCTCTATGAAGCCAGCGAAAAGTTGAATGAGCTGAAAAACTCCACGAACCAAGCAATCGTAAAGGAAGTGCAGATGATTTTGAATAAATCAAAGGAATCCTCCACAGATCCCCAGAGAATTCGGTCCACCCCAATATCCTTGGGAAAAAAAATACTTCTCTTGAAGGAAATTGAAATTTTCTCAGGTCTGAGCCCTTCTGAACTTGCCGCCATTGCCTCGGTAACCAAGGAACTGGATTATGCGGAAGACAGGATTGTCATCAAGCAGAACAATGTGGGAGAGACTTTATTTCTCATCATTGAAGGCCGGGTAGAGGTGATCATGGAACAGGCAGACGGCAAAGAAGTGGTGCTGGACCATATTGAGGCTGGAGGGGCTTTTGGGGAAATGGCCTTGGTCGATGATGCCCCCCGATCCGCCACCATCCGAACGGTTGAACCCTGTCGGGTTCTCATCCTTCACAAGCAGGAATTCAAGGAAATAGCTATGGAATTCCCCAGGGTAGCCCTCCAGATCTGCGCGGTCTTAAGCCGGCGGATCCGGAATCTCGACGGCAAATTCCAGTTGAAATAGTTCTTTGCAGTCAGGACCCGAGCAAACCCTCAATGGTGACAGCCGGCTTTTTGAGTTAGAGACGACAATTATGCTGACATAGGGGGTTTTCAGATCTTCCAAGGCTTTCCTGGCCTTTTACTGGGAGGTGCAGAGCAAAACCAGACAATGTCTGTCAGGTCAAGTTTGGATTGAGACAGGAGAGGGAATCTTTGTCTTCGTCATTTTCCTGTTTCATCATGTGTCGGAATTCTGTATCCTGAACCTCATTTTTGATTCATCTTGCGCTCGGTCCGGACTTATCTCGGTCTCCCGTGTTTTGTGCTCTGTCTCCTGTATTCTATCTCCTGAATTCTGGCTTTTAGGTTCCCCCATACATGCAACACGCTAACTTCGTTCACTTACATGTTCATACCCAATACAGCCTGCTGGACGGCGCCATTCGTGTCGGCGACCTGGTCGAACGTGCCCAGAAGTATCGTATGCCAGCCATGGCCGTCACGGATCACGGCAACATGTTTGGTGCTTTGGAGTTTTACACCAAGGCACACGCCGCCGGAGTCAAACCGATCATTGGTTGTGAGGTCTATGTTGCGCCCGGATCTCGTCATGAAAAGAGTGGTGCATCATCCTCTGGCGATGCGTCCGGCCACCTGGTTTTGCTCTGCAAAAACCGCACCGGGTACCGTAATCTCTGTTGCCTGGTATCGACAGCTTACCAGGACGGTTTCTACTATCGTCCACGCATCGATTGGGCTCTTCTCAGCGAGCACAATGAAGGCCTGATTGCTCTGACGGCGTGTCTCGGCGGTGAAATCCCCAGCCTGATCTCCCGGGGGCGCATGGACCATGCCCGTTTGCGGGCTGAAGAGATGTCCAAAGTTTTTGATCGGAACCGGCTTTATCTCGAACTGCAGGAAAATTTCCTCCCCGAACAGGAACCGGTCAACAAGGGGCTGATCGAAATCGGCAGGGAACTCGGTCTGCCGCTGGTTGCCACCAACGACTGTCACTACCTGACCCGCGAGGACTCCTTTGCGCATGAGGTCCTGCTTTGCATCCAGACCGGCAAGACGATGGACGATCCGAACCGGATGCGTTTTGCCAACGAAGAGTTCTACGTCAAGACTCCTGACGAGATGGAGGAGCTGTTCAAGGCCGTTCCGGAAGCACTCAGGAATACTGTAGAGATTGCCGAGCGCTGTAACCTGGAGCTGGATGTCAGCGGCAAGAATTACCATTTTCCGGCCCTGGCTCTCAATGAAGGCCAGACCCCAGGTCAGGAGCAATACGTCGTGTCAAGCAACAGGACACA
>CAWKAV010000017.1:0-119808 GCA_963847735.1 uncultured delta proteobacterium
TTGGCCTGGTGGTCGGCTTCACCCTGGTTATGTTGACTCTGGTGCCATGGGTAATCAACCATCTACTGGCTTTTGTTCTGGCTTATACCAGTGGTTCAGGAGTAGTTCTTGGTTTCGCACTTTCTTTTTGCCTTTTTGCCGCCGCTTTCACCGAGTGGATCGGTATCCATGCTATCTTTGGTTCCTTTCTAGCGGGGGTGGCTCTTGGCCAGTCTCGTCATCTTCGCGAACAGAACCGAACCACCTTAGATCAGTTCATATCATTCATTTTCGCGCCGTTGTTTTTCGCCAGCATCGGACTTCGGGTAGATTTCTTGGCCCACTTCAATTTACAGCTGACTTTGGTTCTGATGGGTCTGGCTCTGACCGGTAAAGTGCTGGGTAGTTCTCTAGGCGGTCACTGGGGCGGTTTGCCGAAGCGTGAAGTTTGGGCAGTTGGCTTCGGCATGAGCGCTCAGGGGACTATGGGGATCATTCTTGGCGTACTAGCGCTACAGATCAGCTTAATCTCTTCGACCGTATTCGTTTCACTGGTAGTTATGGCACTTTTCACATCGATTCTTAGCGGGCCAGTACTTCAGCATATCTTGCATTTGAAACGGCCGCGCCGCATGATCGACTACCTTGCAGCCGATGCATTTTTTAAAAAGCTTAAAACTGGTGACCGCGAGGCGATAATCCGTGAATTGAGCGGGCGACTCGCAGCATTGGCTGGTTTACCACCCGCTGCTGTAGCGGAGGCTGTGCTCGCCCGTGAGCAGCTCATGGCGACCGGCATCGGTATGGGAGTGGCTGTGCCGCATGCACGACTCGATGGGCTCGACCGACCGTTGGTGGCTGTCGGCCTGGCTCACCAGGGGATCGATTTCGATGCTCCTGACACTATTCCAGTGCGAATCATCTGTATGATCCTCGCTCCCTTGAACGACAACGGTGCACAGTTAGAGATTCTCGCCGACATTGCGGCAACCTTTCGCACTGAGGGGTTGAGCGAACGGGCCTTGCTGTCCTCCAGTTACACTGAATTTCTGGCTCTGTTGAGAAGCACCAATTCGTAATACGGAGGCGTTCAAGGCTCGTTGGCGCGCAAAATGACAAACCCATTTGAGTACCTGATCATAATTGAAAAGCGTCTTATTATTCACGACTGACAGAACTGATTAAAGACAGTATATGCCCACTGAAAGCGGGCAAGATCAGACAAATGCTACAGCATGCAGGAGATCAACATGCGCGCAGAAACACTATGGTCCATTGAGGCCCCTAGCGAGCAGGGAAAACTGCTTGTTTTTGAACCCACCGAAACAGAGGTACTGGTTGCCGCACCCGTGCTCGCGATTTTCAACAATGACCGACACAACTCTGCGATGTTGACAAATACACAGGAAATGACTGCCACTGAAATTGTGGAGAACTATGAGTTTCTGCGGACAAACAATGGTCGCCCCTTTTTGCTGGAACAGGAAGGCGTCCTAATGGGAGATGCTGATTTTCGGAACATTTCTGGAAGCACGGCTGAATTTGCCATACTGGTCGGTTCACGTACCCAGCAGAGTCGAGGGCTAGGTACGCGCTACGCGGTGATGATGCACGTTGCAGCCTTTCGCGTACTTGGGCTTGAGCGTGTCTACGCCTCGATAGTCCCGACGAACATTGCGTCACGCCGAATGGTCGAGAAACTTGGTTACCAGATCGACCAAAGCTCGTTCGCAAGCTCTTTCGCCGAGGAGAAGGGCGATATCGTGATGTCAATAGACTGGCCCCAGTTTGAACTCGCTGGCGCAGAACTCATGAGCGAAGTGACTATCACTGCACGGGTCAAGACAGGGTTAAGATAGAAGAAAAACCAGTAGTGTCCCAACGTTTAGTTGAATAAAAACAGTTGGTTATCGTTTTCGAACAATTCAGTTGTGTAGACCTCGTTTGTAAGTAGCTGATTTAATGACATTCTCTCGAAAGAGGTGACGCTTAAAACCTGTAGAATTGTGTAGAGGCTGGCCTCGATCTTGAGCCGTTTTTTCATAATCGCTACCAGCAGGTAGACGGTCACGGCAATCCAGATTTGTGTTTTGACCGCGTTCTCGCTGGTGCCATAAAAAGCCTTGATCCGCAGGTTCTGTTTGATCCAGCGGAAGAACTGCTCGACATACCAGCGTCGGCGATAAAGCAACGCGATTGATTCCGCTGGAAGCGTGAAGTTGTTGCTCAGAATGACGATGGTTTTGTCGGTTCCCAGGTCGCGCACTTTGACCCGCCGAAGCGTCTCCGGGTAATCGCGTGACGAGTAATAACCGGTGAGCTTGATCGTCTGGTCGCATAGCAGACCGGCCTCCCGGTTTACGGGCGCTGAATAGAGTCGCCGAAAGGCCAGATTTTTCTTGGCCCGGATGACGAAGAAGGCGCAAGCCTTGGTCATTCGGTAAAGCCGAAAGAAATCGAGATAGCCGCGATCCATGACGTAGATGGCGCCAGCTTCCAGTGGCAGGTTGTCGAGAATATTGACCTCGTGCTCCTTGCCATCTGAGATGTAAATGAAGGTCGGTATGCTGCCGCGCAGATCCAGCAGTGTGTGGAGTTTGATGGCACTCTTGGTCTGCCGAAATTCGGCCCACGGGAACAGCGTCAAGCACAGGTCGATCGTTGTTGCATCCAGAGCGTAAGCGGTCTGATCGAGTTCGATGCCGAAGTCTTCGTCCTGATAGAGTTTGCGGGCCACCGGAATGAGGCTGTGAGCCAAATCGGCATAGATACGCCAATCGCGGACCTTGTTGGCATTGGCCAGCGTGTTCCTCGATACCTGGCTGCGAATGCCCATGTGATAAAGCTTGTTGCTCTGGGCACGCAGGCAGGCTTCGATATCGCGCAGACTTTCCCGATAGGTCAATTGGGCAAAGGCCATGCAGAGAAACTGGTCGAAGCATGTAAAAGACTTGACCTTGTGGTTCCCTTGGTAGCGCTTGACGCATCGCCGGAAGCTGTGCAAGGGAAGATGATCGATGACCTGGGAGAAAACCAGTTTGCCAGTAGACATGAACGCGGCTCCTGTCGTGAGGGACTATAACCCCACGCAGGATGACCCTGAAGTAGAACAGGTTTCAAGTCGATAACTGGCGTTTTGTCAATATTGTTCATTTATATTAGATAGTTATGTCACTTTATTGAGTCAACGTTGGGACACCACTGTGATGGAAGATAAGAAAATCCGCGATTTTTTCCTTTTTTCGAGATCATCAGCAACCACCTTGTTCTACGGGGGTGCCGAACCGGGTTCGTCATTTCGGTTCGGCGCTTGCGGGTAGAATTGAGTTTTAGTTGTTAAAAAAGGAGGAAAACATGAAAAGTATTCTTCTCGCAACTGATCTTGGAGCCGAAGCCGACCGAGCCCTCGAACGGGCGATCAACCTTGCTGTCACTCTGTCTGCCAAACTTCACATTTTGCATGTCTGCCCTGCCTATTCATTTCTCAGCGAGAAAAAACCGGCCAGTTTGCTGAAGCATGACACTGAAGATACATTGAAAAGTTATCTGGCAGGACACAAAGGGCTGAAAAACCTGCAACCGATCATCAGCGTGATTGAAGGCGGTGAGATATTCGTTGAAATTATTCAATACGCGGAAACAGTCAAAGCCGGCTTAATTGTGATGGGTATGCATCGCAAGGCCAAGCTACGTGATATGTTTGTTGGAACAACCGTGGAAAGAGTCATCCGCAAAGGAATTAAGCCGGTTTTGATGGTCAAGGATAAACCCCTCGAGAGTTATAGGAATGTTCTGGTTGGTACGGATTTTTCGGCGGGTTCAAAACAGGCACTGAATGTTGCCTTTGAACTCGCGCCAAAAAGTTTTTTCCATCTGGTCCACTCTTACGACATACCGGACACTTATATTGGCGTAAAGATTATCCAATATGCAGGAGATGTGGTGGAGAAAGCTGAGACTGACAACCTGGAAATGTTTGTTAAGGAAAACAGCAAGGTGATGAAAAAATTCGGTGTCGAGCCAAAGAATTTCTATCACAGGGTTACCCAGGGAGCCGCTTTCTCCTGCCTAATGAACGAGGCCGTTGCAGTAAAGTCTGATCTGCTCGCCATCGGAACCCACAGCAGAGCAATCCTTATGCCATACAAGCTCGGGGGGACGGCGCACGACATCCTGAACAATCCACCATGTGACATTCTGATCGCTAGAGGCCTTTGAAAGACATAAAAGATAAGGGCGATCAGCCTCAAAACGCCGCCAAACCTCCTTCTGTTTCATAATCGTTGAATCCGGTTGTGGCGTCTCGGATTGCACGATTTGCAGTAACGCTTAAAAACCAAGAGCAGCATATTCTTGTTAATGCTATTGCAACTCTTTCTCAGATGTCCTTAGACATTATAGTCCTCGATAATACTGAGGGTTCAGGGGAAATCCTTGGTACGCTCTTGGTACACTAGCCCACCAGAAAGCACCATAAAACACGAAAGGTTACGACTGAGTAAAGAGCGTAACTTACTGATATTATTTCGGTAATTTTTCGTTGCGTGTGGTGCTCATTCGTCAGAATAGGATTGTCGATCTGTTGCTCTACGTCTTTAGTTTAAAACCAAAAGCAGAATCGGCGGGTCTCGGCCCGCCTGCCGACATACTTTTGCCCGGCCGCAAAAGTAGGCAAAAATGCCTTCTCCTGGCGGAGGGCATATTCCTTCGCAGGGTTTCCGTGGTTTCTATGGGTTATTGAATAGGGAATCCGGCCCTGTTCAGGGGGCCTCTCTACTGTGTTTTCTTGTAGCAAGAAGAGTAACAACACCAAACGTTCAAAATGTTACTGCGGGAGGGGACCTAAAGGGCCTCATCAAATACGGGGGATCTGTAGACAGGTTATCGACAGTCATCTCTAAATTGATATCGCCGTGATATCGAGCCAGACATGCCTAGCACAGCGCCAAGCTTTCTTTTGCTTCGTTTTCTTTGTCGCCACAAAGAAAATGAAGTTGCTGTCGGGCAACCCCGACGGTTGTGCTTTTAGGATTAGAATTTCTAAAAAAAGATCAACAGGTTATCGATCTGTTGCTCAAAACTACTGATCAATATGATTGGTCTTCGCCGCCATGATAAAGTCATTAACATGCAACCCGGCTATCTTATGCGTCCACCAGGACACGGTCACCCTACCCCACTCCGTCAATACGGCCGGATGATGATTTTCCCGCTCGGCGATAACTCCGACCTTGTTTGTAAACTGCAAAGCCTGTTCGAAGTTTTTAAACTTGAAGGTTTTTTGCAAACGATTTATGCCTTCAATTTCAATAATTTGCCAACCAGGAAGCTGGTGCAGATATTTTGCGATATCTTCCCCGGTCGCCAATGCGGCTCCTGTTCGACATGCTTCGCATCTCTTCTCAGCTAGAGAATTCATCGCTACTCCCAGTGATCGCCACGACGTCTGCGCAGCTCGATATCCAACGATTGAATCCGTCCTTGGTCGTTGATAAATGAACTGAGCAGCCAACTCACCAGGCTGATAATCAGCGAACCGAGCAGCGCGGATCCGAATCCAGCCACCACCAGGCCGCCGATGACGCCTGAAGTCATCATCAACAACAGAGCATTGATCACAAAAGTGAACAGGCCCAAGGTTAATACATTGATCGGCAGGGTCATGATGAACAAAATCGGCCGGAAAAAGGCATTAAGAATTCCCAGGACCAGAGCGGCAAACAGTGCGGAGACAAAACCGCTGACCTGGATTCCCGGGAAAAGATAGGCGGCCACCATAATGGCGACGGTCAGGATAAGCCATCTGAGCAAAAGGCCTTTCATTTGACGACAACCTCCGATTCCTGTCTTGAAACTACAGTTGGGCGCCCTGCAGATCAGTTGTTCTGGTTATCCTTCATGTAAGCGTAATCGGAGACGATTGACCAGGCCCGCGCTTTCTTGAGGAAGGCTCGTTGGGAATCAAGAATCTCCTTAAACTGTGGATCCTTGGCAGCAGTCTCTTCCAGCAGGCTGTTGTTGACCTCCTTCATGGCGCTGAAAATCTCCGGGGAGAAGGTCTTGATCTTGACCTCGGGGTACTCGGTACGGATTGCCGCGAAGTTCACTGCGTTGTCATTGAACATGCGGGCGTAGGCGTCCAGAGTCTCGGCTTTCATCGCGGTCACGAGAATTACCTGCAGATGTATAGGCAACTCGTCGAAAGCCTTGCGATTGACCAGGAACTGCAGTTCGGCCGCAGGCTCATGCCAGCCGGTGTAATAGTAGGGGGCAATCTTCTGGAAACCCATATTGAGATCGAGAGCCGGACCAACCCACTCCAGGGCGTCGATGGTGCCGCGGTCCAGGGCGGTGTAGAGTTCACCCGGTGGAATGTTGGTGACGACAACACCCAGTTTGGAGAGAATCTCTCCGGCGAAACCTGGGATACGCATCTTCAACCCCTTGAGATCGTCGAGTGTCCTGATCTCCTTACGGAACCAGCCACCCATCTGCACGCCGGTGTTGCCGCCCGGGTAAGAGTAAACGCCGTGTTTGGCGTAAACCTTCTGCATCAGTTCCATGCCGCCGCCATAGTAAAACCAGGCGTACTGCTCTGTGGCCGTCATACCGAAGGGCATGGTCGTGAAGAACATGGTGCTGGCATCCTTGCCTTTCCAGTAATAGGAGGCGGTGTGCCCCATCTCGTACTGTCCGGCGTTGACCATGTCGAGGATTCCCAATGGCGCCTTGTGCTTATTGGCGGAATCGACCTTGATGACCAATTCACCGTTGGACATGGTTTTGACTTTTTCCGCAACGCTGTTCACAGCATCGCTGAAGATCGGGAAATTAGTCGGCCAGGTCATGGCCAGTTTCCATTCAATGATTTTCTTTTCCGGAGCCGCCGGTTTAGCGGCCTCGGGTGTGGCGGCCTGCTCACCGCAGCCGGAGAGGAATAGCCCGAGGGCCATGGTCAAGACAAGCGAAGCTGTACGGGAGCTGATGCTGGACATACACGGTTCTCCTTAGTTAACGGGGCTGGATTGATTGACTACCTTTTAACCATCTACAGGACGACCACGGCCTTGTCAAATCGAATTAATGCGAAATCACGAACACACTGATACCACAGATAATCGGCTCACCCATGACAGATTATGGACAATAAAAAAATCAAGTACGACTTGAAGATGCAACCATCGGCATTCATAATGTAAAATATACCTTACCGCAAAAGGATACGTGATGATGAACAGGCAATTAGTCTTTTGGTTGATGCTTGCCCTCCTTGCGGGCTGCGCTGTGAATCCGGTCACCGGCAAACAGGAGTTAAGTCTGGTCAGTGAACAACAGGAGCTGGCCATTGGCGCACAGCAGTATGCCCCCGCACGCCAGTCTCAGGGCGGTGATTACGAAGCGGATCGGGAATTGACCGCCTATGTCAACCAGGTGGGGCAAAAGCTGGCGGCGGTGAGTGATCGCAAGCTTCCCTATGAATTCAAAGTCATCAACAGTTCGGTGCCCAACGCCTGGGCGCTGCCCGGCGGCAAGATCTCGATCAACCGCGGCCTGCTGACCGAGTTGCAGAATGAAGCTGAACTGGCCGCCGTACTCGGCCACGAGATCGTGCATGCGGCAGCCGGGCACGGTGCCCAGAGCATGTCAACAGGGATGCTGCTGCAAGCCGGCGTCATGGGCGCCGCCATGGCCACCCAGGGCACCAGTTATGCGAATCTGGCCCAGATAGGCACAGGCCTCGGCGCACAGCTGCTCGACCCAGAAATACGGCCGCGATGCCGAACGTGAATCGGACTTCTACGGCATGCAGTACATGGTGCGTGCCGGTTACGACCCGCAGGCAGCCGTCACTCTGCAGCGGACTTTTGTCAAGCTCTCGGAAAGCAGGCAGCAGGATTGGATGACAGGTCTGTTTGCCAGCCATCCACCGTCCCAGGAACGCGTGCAGAACAATATCGAGGCGTTGGCCACACTGCCCAAAGGCGGCGAGCTGGGAGCCGAGCGATATCGCACCAAAATCGCCCACCTGATTCAAACCAAGCCGGCTTACAAAGCCTATGATGAAGGTCGCAAGGCAATCGCCAAGGATGATGTTGCAGCAGCCGATCGTCTGGCCCAGCAAGCCATCGCGCTGGAGCCCAAAGAGGGCCACTTCTATGCCTTGAGGGGTGACGTCGAGCAGAAAAACAGGCGGTTGCAACAGGCGGTCAACCATTATGACAAAGCGATCAGCCTGAATCCGGACTTCTTTAACTACTACCTGCAGCGCGGCAAGGCAAAGGAGCAGTTGAATCTGACCGGACAGGCACAGTCTGACCTGGAGCGTAGCGTCGCGCTCCTTCCCACTGGCGATGCCTACTTCCTGCTTGGCAAGCTGGCCCAAAAGGCCGGACGCCCGAATGACGCCAAAGCGTATTATACCAAGGTGGCGGGCAGCCAGGGTGAACTGGGCCAGCAGGCATACGTTTCACTGGTAGACCTGGATCTGAAAGACAACCCCGGCAAATATGTCGAAGTCAAGACGGGGCAGGACGCCAGGGGCAGGATTGTCGCCCAGATCAGCAATCCGACCCCGAGAGATATCAGCAATATCGTGCTGATCGTACAAATCAAAGATGCGGCAGGCAGGATGCAGAAGGCGCAGCATAACCTGAAGGGGACGGTCAAGGCTGGAACTCAGCAGCTTTTTGATCTCGGCCTGACAGGACAACTGACCAAGAGGCAGCTTGAGTCGCTGCAGGCCGTGATTGCCGGGGCTGAGATCGTTCGCTGAAACCAGGTATTAAAGCGGTAGTCCTGGCGCTGGAGGGCATCTATTTCGGGCTGTCCCGTTGGCTGGGCTTTACGACGAGTAATCGACTTTCAGGTCATCTGACTCTTTTCCGCCAGGTAGCACCCCCGCTGCTAATCGATGTCCCTGCCGAACTGACTGAATTCGCCAAGGTTGCTGAACTCTCCCCATTCCAGGTGCTGGTTGGGTGCATTGACGAAGTTGTAGACGTTCTCGAGGATGTTGAAGTGCTTGTACTCCTCGCCGGCGATCTGTAGCAGCAAATCTCTCACCCCGGCGTCGGTCTCACTGGCCGCAGCCTCCTCGTAGAAACGATAGCTGTCGGCTTCCAGTTTCATGGCGTGCCGGTAAGCCGTGAGCGTCCCGGACATACCCCTCAGAGCTTCCGCATCCCTGGGCAGCGTCTCGAATACATTCTGGGCGGTGTCGAGCGTCGAGGTCTCCGGCATGGCCTGGTTTTGCCTGCCCGCCTTGAGGCTGCGGAATATCTCGAGGTGCTTGCGCTCATCGTCGGCCAGGCTGGTAAAAATCGTCTTCAACCCGGGCAGATTGGCTGCGCCGGCCAGATTTTGATAATACTCACAGCCGCTGTCTTCCATCTGCATGGCAAAATCGAATACATTCATAAATCCTCCGTGGAACAGTTGACAAGTCTTAACCCATCAACTTTAAAAGAGCAAGGACCGCTGTCAAGCGCGCCCACTGCGCTGAAGAACCTGGCCGGTCCGCTGGCCTTCAACAAGTATGATGTCAGCATTTTCCGTGTGTTCAGAGCTTCTCCTGCACGCTCCTCACCTTGTCCTGCATGGTCTGCACGCGGTCGGTGCGAGTTCCCAGTTTGAGGGTCGTCGTGATGCGCGGAGCGCCCATGCCGTGCACCACCTCGTGGCAACGCTTCACCGCCGCAAACACGGTCTCCCATTCGCCCTCGATATTGGTCCCGTACGAGTGGAGACATATCTTCAGGCCGGCGTCCGCCAGCACCTTTTCACATGCGGCGATGTACGGCGAGAGAGAAACCCCGACACCGATCGGCACGATGCACAAATCGACCAGAACGTTCATGGCTGTTACTCCTTTGATGTATTTGATGACGTTGCTTACCTTGGCAAAACAGTCATTTCCGCGGATATATCCAAAACGAAAGCCCAGTTTACCATAAAGGGGTCCATTTATAGAGTGCCCCCGGCTGATGATGATGGAATCTTATGGACTTCACCCTTCCCCTGTTTCCATTTCACCATAGTTGATATATAAGGAGCTCTGATCGTCTGAAATCTACTTGTGGTAAAGTCACTACTAAGCGACTCAGGGGAAAAACAACCAGTATGGCAATCCCTTTTGTTTATCTGAGACCCTGGCAGTTCGAGAGGGAACATTGATGACTCTGACAGTAAGCAACCTCACGGCCCTTATTGGCGACACACCCATAGTGGAGCTCAAAAAGATGCGTTCCGGTGCGCGTATTTTTGCCAAGCTCGAATCGTGCAACCCCGGTTCGTCAGTGAAGGATCGTATCGCTCTGGCAATGATTGAGGCTGCTGAAGCGGATGGTTCCTTACAGCCTGGCGCGACAATTGTTGAGCCGACATCGGGCAACACGGGAATCGGCCTGGCCATGGTTGGTGGATTGAAGGGCTATAAAGTCGTGCTCACCATGCCTGAATCCATGAGCATCGAGCGCCGCAAGCTGCTGCGCTCTCTGGGAGCAAAGATCGTCCTTACCGCAGCCAAGGACGGGATGAAAGGGGCGATCGGTGAGGCAGAAATCCTTCAAAAAGAGCTGGGCGCCTTTATGCCCAGGCAATTTGAGAACCCGGCAAACCCGGAGGCTCACTACCGGACCACCGGCCCGGAAATCTGGCAAGCGCTGGATGGCAAAGTGGATATTCTGGTTTCCGGCGTTGGCACAGGGGGAACCCTCACCGGAGTGGGCAGATTTCTCAGAAAAAACAACCCCGACGTTTATATCGTTGCCGTTGAGCCGACAGAGTCTGCGGTTATTTCCGGTGGGCCGGCAGGCCCGCACATGATACAGGGGATCGGCGCCGGATTCATTCCCAAGGCTCTTGATGTCAGCCTGATAGACGAAGTGGTACAGGTCAGTGGCGCGGATGCGATTGAAACGGCCAAAGCCCTCGCCGCAACAGAAGCCATCATGGCAGGGATTTCGAGCGGCGCGGCAGTCAACGCAGCACTGCAACTGGCCGCCCGGGAAGAATTTAGAGAGAGCAATATCGTTGTGATCCTTCCGGACACAAGTGAACGTTACGCATCAACGCTGCTTTTTTTTGAAGATTAACAAGGATTTCAGTCCATGCCTAAAAAACTGACTTTTCATCGACGTAGCGAGGACGAGGATATTAAGCAGTCCGGACTTTTTCTCGATTTTGACGAAATGGCTGCCAAGGACGCAATGGGCGGGGCAGATGCCAACATTGCCAAATGGTACGGGATTTACAAAAGCCGTCAACCGGGCAACCACATGGCCAGAATTGTCATCCCGGGAGGAGTCATCACCAGCGCCCAGGCAAAGAATATTGCCACAGTCGCCGAGAAATATGGCCAGGGGGTCGTCAGTATCACTACTCGCCAGTCACTGCAGCTTCACTGGCTCAAGGTGAGCAATCTGCCCGACATGCTCAGGGAAATTCGCGAGGCTGGCAACAGTACAAAACATGGTTGTGGCGACGTTACACGTAACGTAACAGCCTGTTCTCTGGCCGAAACCTGCAGGTACCGGCGTCTTGATGTGCGCAAGTGGGCTATTGCAACCTCTGAGTTTATAGGGGCATCTCGCGACCTCGACGATCTGCCGCGCAAGTTCAAGATCAACTACTCGGGGTGTCCGGCCGACTGTGCTCAGCCGCAAATAAATTGCCTGGGCCTGTCCGGAGTGCTTCACGACGGCAAGACCGGCTTTAGGGTGACTATCGGCGGCGGCATGGGCTGGAAACCTTTTATGGCCCAACCCCTGTTCGGTTTTGTGCCCGAAGCTAAAGCCACAGCAGTATGCCGGGCGGTTGCCCTGCTTTTCAGGGACCACGGCGACAGGTTCAACCGGGCTAAATCGAGGTTGAAGTTTGTTGTCTACAATAAAGGAATTGAGTTTTGTCGTGGCGTGGTACTGGAAAACTTGACCAGGGAAGGGATTGACACCAATGACATTCTCACCGACCCGGTCATAGATGAAGGCTGCGGATTCCCTTCCCGTCCTCTTCTGGAAGAGAATCCGAAGGGGACGGATCATAGGCATACCGTACGGGCCTTTATTCCCAAGGGAGAACTTTCCTTTATCAAGTTTTTTGAACTTGCGCAGCTTGCGGAACGCTACGCTGATCAGCGGCTCTATGCAACCAATCGCCAGAATCTCGAATTGCATGGGGTGACCGAAGCGGATATCGCCCCCCTTGTGAACAAGATAAACCAGCTTGGCTTTAAAACTGACGGTAGTTTTTCCCTAACCGACATTGTGGCCTGTGTCGGCACAACCTACTGTCCAAAGGCGGTCACAACGACTCGAACGCTCTTTGATCAGATGGCAGAAGTTGTTTCAAATCCCAAATACAAGGGGATTTCTACTGCCGGCATCATCAACATCACCGGCTGTCCCAACTCCTGCTCCCCGTACCGGATTGCGGATATCGGTTTTCGGGGGATGAGGATCAGGGAAGAGGAAGGTTCCGTAGAGGCTTACGAAGTCTTACTTGGCGGCTCTTTGACAAGTTATGGCAAAAAACTTGGCGACTACAAACTTGATGACTGCAAAGAGGTCACGGCGTTGGTGCTCGATGAATTTATCAAGCTCCGCAAGGGCGAAGAGACGCTCAATGAATGCTTTGACCGCCTGGGCATTGATCACTTCAAAAAGCTGATGTCTTTCCAATACAACACGGCCCCACCTCCTCTGGAAATTTCTGTCGAAAAAGGCACCGGCTTCACTCCTCTGGACTTGAAAAGTAATGCCAGGTCAATCCCGTGCCAGGAAGCGTGTCCAACAAAAACCAACGTCCCCTTGTACATTGAGTATATTGCCAGGGGCGAGCACGATGAAGCCTATCGCGTGAATCAGGAAGACAATGTTTTTCCCGGTGTGCTCGGACGCATCTGCACACGAGTCTGCGAGGACGAGTGCCGGCACATGTGGACCAACGTGGAAGGCCCGGTGCAGATCTGTCATCTCAAGCGTTACGCTGCTGACCACATTCGGCAGAATCAGGGTGCGCTGGCTGCGCATTTTGGCACGAGCGATAAACAGGTTGCGGTTGTCGGAGCCGGCCCGGCCGGTCTCAGCGCGGCCAGAGAGCTTGCCCGACTCGGTCACAAGGTCACGGTTTATGAACGTGGCCCGGTTGCCGGAGGCATGCTGGTGGATGGGATCCCGGCGTTCCGTCTGCCAAGGGACATTGTTTCGGCAGAAGTCGATTTGATAAGACAGGGCGGTGTCAACATCGTGCTCAATTATGAGATTGATCGAGGCTTACTTGAAAAGCTCACTACTGATAACGACGCCGTGTTAGTCAGCGTTGGAACGACCAGGGCCAGCACGGTCCCCATAGAAGGCATCGGGGATGGCGCCATGAGCGGGCTCGATTTTATGCGCCAGTTCAACCGGGGTGAATTATCTCATGTTGCAGGTGACGTGGTCGTGATAGGCGGCGGCTTCACAGCTGTTGACTGTGCCAGGACCGCCAGACGCATCGGCGATAAAGGTGCCAGGATTACGATCGCCTACAGGCGCACTGAGGCTTTCATGGCTGCGGATGAGAACGAGTTCAAGGCGATGGGTCAGGAAGAGGTGACCGTGGCGACCCTGCTCGGCCCCAAGGCTCTCGAGACCCGTGCCGACGGCAGCCGCGTGCTGGTGCTTGAGCGCAACATTGTCAAAGGTGGCATGGACGGCAACAAACCGGCAATTGAGGCGGTCGAGGGCAGCAGGGTTGAGATGCCCTGCGACACCGTCATTCTCGCCATCGGTCAAAGCCGGGACGACAGTCTGCTCCCGCAAGGCGTCTCCTTTGCTGAGGGTTTTGCAACCAGCGATGCAAAGATTTTTGTGGCCGGTGATTTTCAGGGCGGCAGCGCCGATGTGATCAGTGCAGTCGCTGCGGGCAAAGATGTCGCCCTTGAGATAGATACATTCCTGATGGGCGAAAAAAGGCTCATTCCGGCTGTACATATTGATCTGACCGATTGCGACGGCGAGACGGGGCGTTACCGTGACCATGACATCCAGTGGCCACTGCCCATGCCCATGAGTCACATCGCAAAAAGAGCTGAGCCGGAAGCCGAAGTAGAAATAGGCTTTAGCGAAGAGGTTGCCCAGATAGCAGCCACCAGGTGCTACTTATGCCATTTCAAGTTCGAAATCGACCAGGATCTCTGCATCCACTGTGACTGGTGCATTCAGGCGGCACCCAGAAAATGTATCAAGAAAGTATCGAAAGTCTTCTTCGATGACGACGGCTTTCCCATCCGCTACATGGAGTCGGAGCTCTCAAAAGACACAACCTTTATCTACATCGACAACGACGAGTGCATCCGCTGCGGCAAATGTTTGCGGGTTTGTCCCACTCAAGCGATAACTATGAAAAAACTGGCCCTTGAAAGGTGCTGTAAATCTGCCCAAGCAGAAAAGACGACAACCGCATGACCACATTCAACATCGAAGAAGCCAATGAATTTTTGCGAGACAAAACCGCACTGGAGCGGGTTGCCTATGGAATTGAAAAATTCGGCAGCAAGGCCGTGCTCCTGTCGAGCATGCAAAAAACTGCCTCTGTACTCATGCATTTTTTTCACAAGCTGAGTGTAACCAACGAAATCCTCTTCGTCGACACCGGCTTTCACTTTCACGAAACCCTGGCTCTGCGGGACGAGTTCATGCGCAAATACAAGCTGAACATCGTCACCCTTTACCCTGATCTTACCCCCGAACAGCAGGAAGAGATGTACCACAGCAAGCTTTATCAGACCTCGGAGGGCCAGCCGGTATGCTGCGACCTGCGCAAGGGGCAACCATTTATCAATCACATCATCAAGCAGGAGCACAAAATCGTGTTCGGTGGGCTTCGCACGGCAGAGGGTAACGTCAGGGGAAATCTGAAAATTGTTTCCGAGGATCCCCGCATCAACGCGTTCAAAATCAATCCGATCCTCGAATGGTCTGATCAAATGGTCGAGAATTACCTGTTGAAAAACGATGTCCCGGTGCATCCGTTACACGCCATGAGTTACCCGAGCATTGGCTGTCAGTGCTGCACCACACCGGTTCAGGAGGGCGAAAAAGCCAGGGCGGGACGGTGGCGTCATTTACGGGAAGAAGGTCATGATGGACCGGAATACTGCGAGATTAATTTTTCTGATGGTGCGGGTATCTAGAAGTCACAGGAACCAGGTTTTAGAGCGACGGTACTTAAAGGTGAGGTCCAGATTCAGATTTAGAACAATTTGAAGAGCTTCTTGAGCCACTTTAATTTTCCTGCATAGGGTGGGTAGCGTAGCGGCAAATCAAGCCATATCCCGCGGTGGAGGATACTTTTACGGTGAGAGAAAGCCTCGAAGCTGGCTTTGCCATGATAGCTGCCCTGCCCGCTTGTACCGACCCCGCCGAAGGGAAGATGATGTTCGGTGAGATGGACGATGGTATCGTTGATACAGCCACCACCAAAAGCACTCGAAGTCATGATGCGATGTTGCTCAGCCTTGTTTTGCGAAAAGTAATAGAGAGCCAGGGGGGTCGCATGGCGACCGACCAGTTCGACAACATCCTCCTGGTCGGTAAAACTCAGAACCGGTAGGATTGGCCCGAAGATCTCCTCCTGCATGATCGGCATCTGCCATGAAACATCATCCAGAATGGTCGGCGCCAGGTAGCGCTCGGCGTAATCGACTTCACCACCCGTGACGATTTTTCCCTCTTTCAGAAAAGACAACAACCGTTTTAAGTGCGACTCATTGATGATTCGGCCGTAGTCGGGGCTCAGCTTTGGGTCGGGGCCATAAAATACGCCGAGTTGGGCGATTATCTGCGCAAGGAGTGCCTGTTTGATGTCGGCGTGCACCAGTAGATAATCAGGCGCGACGCAGGTTTGCCCGGCGTTGAAAAATTTCCCCCAGACAATCCGCCTGGCGGCAATCGCCAGATCGGCATCGGCATCGACAATCGCTGGACTTTTACCACCTAACTCCAGGATGACCGGGGTCAGATGCCGGGCTGCCGCCTGCATGACCAGTTTGCCAACCCTGGTGCTGCCGGTAAAAAAGACCAGGTCAAAGCGCTGGTCAAGAAGGTCCCGGGAGATTTCCGGTCCACCCTCCACTACGCAGACGTGATCCGGGTCGAATGTTTCAGCAATGATCCGGCTGACAACGGCGGAAGTGTGAACAGCCAGCTCAGAAGGTTTCAGCAGGGCACAATTGCCTGCAGCCAGTGCTCCGACCAGGGGGCTGAACAGCAGCTGAGCCGGATAATTCCAGGGGCCGATGATCAGGACCACGCCGAGGGGTTCGTAGGTGACAGTGCCTTTGGATGGGAAATTGAGTAGTGATGAGCTGATGCGTTGCGGAGCAGCCCAACGCTGCAGGCGACGACAGATGAACTCAATTTCCCTGATCACAATGGCCGTTTCCGAGATGACGGCTTCCAGCTCCGGCTTGCCGAGATCTTCTGTCAGCGCGGCGCAAATATGCTGCTCGTGTGCGGAGATCGCCTGCTTCAGCTTTTGCAGGGCCTCGATTCGGAACGCAAGGTGGCGAGTTTTGCCCGATCTGAAAAAAGTGCGCTGCCGTTCCAGCAAAGGGGGAATTTCAACCATGGGTCGCACCTTTTCCGACTGTGGGACAATTGACAGTCGAATATAACAGAATGAGGTTTTTGCACAGACCAGAATATGATAAACTTTTTTTCGGTTTTTCCAAATAAAAACCATATGTTCGTTACCTGAGCCGGGCTCAGGTTGAAGAAAAGGCTTGCGTATGCCGGACCATACTTATCGAAGTGACGTGATCATTGTCGGTGGAGGGCTGGCCGGGATTGCTGCAACCTTCGAACTCCTTGACCGAAATTTCAAGGTGCTGCTGCTGGACCGCGATCAACCACAAAATCTGGGCGGTTTGGCGCGCGAATCCTTCGGCGGCGTCATGATGGTCGATACCCCCCTGCAACGCCGTTCAAAAATCGCCGACAATCCCGAATTGGCCCTGGCCGACTGGCTGCGCGTTGCCCACTTCGACGCACAGGACATCTGGCCAAAGCGTTGGGCCGAAGTCTATGCGGCCAACTCCATCGAGATGATTTACGAGTGGCTGACTGCGCGATCGATTAAATTTCTACCGTTGGTCAACTGGCCGGAACGCGGCATGTTCGAACCGGCCAATTCCGTGCCTCGCTGGCACATCGCCTGGGGCACCGGCAAAGGGCTGGTCGAAGCCTTGCTGCTGCATCTCGACGCACATCCGAATCGAGCCAACCTGCAGATCCTGTTCGGCCACCGGGTCGAGCGTCTGCTGCAAAGCGGCGGGACATTATCCGGCTGTGCCGGACGACTCGAAGCTGGCGAAGCTGAATTCACGGCTCATGCCGCCGCGGTGCTGCTGACTGCCGGCGGCATCTGCGGCGGCGACCTGAGCCTGGTGCGCAAACATTGGTACAAGCCCTGGGGGCAAGCGCCGAAGACGTTGTTGAATGGCTCGCACCGCTATGCCGATGGCCTGCTGCACCATGCCGCAGCGGAGCTCGGCGGCCAGCTCACCCACCTCGACAAACAATGGCACTATGCCGCAGGGATTCACCACCCGAGGGTATCGGGCAAAGGGTTGAGCCTGGTTCCGCCGCGCTCGGCTCTGTGGCTCAATGCCCACGGCAGACGGATCGGCCCGCCACCGCTGGTCGGCTACACCGATACGCGTTACCTGGTTGAACAAATCTGCAAACAGCCAGGTCAATATTCCTGGCAGGTGATGAACTGGAAGATAGCGATCAAGGAACTGGCGGTCTCCGGCTGCGATTACATGACTGCTTTTCGAGACCGCAAAAAGATGCGCCTGACCCTTGATCTGCTGTTCGGCAACCGCGAGCTGGTGCGCACCCTGATCCGCGATGCTGTGGATGTGGTGGTCGCCCGATCGCTCCCCGAACTGGTCGCGGCCATGAACGGACTCGACAGCGAATTTCAGGTTGATGGCGAGCTGCTGCAGGCGGAAATCAGCAGCTATGATGAGCAAATCGAACGCGGCGAGCGTTTCTTCAACGATGAGCAACTACGTCGTATCGCCAATTTTCGCACCTATCGTGGCGACCGCCTGCGCACCTGCAAGTTCCAGAAAATTAACGATCCCAAAGCGCGGCCGCTGATCGCCATCCGCGAACACATTTTGAGCCGCAAAAGCCTCGGCGGGCTGCAGACCGACCTCGCCTGCCGGGTGCTCGACCACAGCGGGCAACCGATCCAGGGCTTGTTTGCCGCAGGTGAAACGGCCGGCTTCGGTGGTGGGGGCAGTCACGGCAGCGGCGCCCTCGAGGGGACCTTCCTCGGCGGCTGCATCCTGACCGGCCGTATCGCCGGCCGGTCTATCAATGGAGGAATGGCATGAAGAAAACCGGTGCCCAACTTGCTGTTCACGCCCTTGAACAACTACCTGTAAGCCATACTTTCGGTATTCCCGGCGTGCATGTTACCGAAATCTACGATGAATTGAACAAATCGGAAAAAATCTGCCCAATCCTCGTTACTCATGAGTGTGGAGCGGCCTTTATGGCTGACGCGGTGAGTCGCACCTCTGCCTCAATCGGCACCCTGGTCATCGTACCTGCGGCCGGGGTGACCCATGCCTTAAGCGGCATCGCTGAGGCGTTTCTCGATGGTATCGCGATGTTGATCATTTCAGGCGGGGTCAACCGCAGCAGCGGCAAAGCCTACCAGCTGCACCAATGGGACCAGCAGAGCCTGATGCAGAATGTCACCAAGCAGTCCTTCCTGGTCGAAAATCATCAGGATGTGGTCGCAACCATCTATGCAGCCTACCGCATTGCCATCTCCGGTGAACCGGGTCCGGTCTTTGTCGAAATCCCCTACGAAGTGCAGATTTTCAAGGGTGACGTCGATGGGTTGCCGCTCTTTGTCGATGAGCGGCAACAACCGCAAGCCGACACTGGCCTGGTGCAAAAGGCACTGGGATTGCTGCGTCGGGCGCAAAACCCGGGGATTTTCCTCGGCTGGGGCGCCAGAGATTGTACTCCGCTTGCCATGCGCCTGGCCGAGCTGCTCGAAGCCCCGGTCGCCACGACCTTACAGGGGCTGAGCGTTTTTCCAGCCGATCATCCCTTGCACACGGGTATGGGCTTTGGCCGCCATTCGGTGCCAGCGGCGGAAAATGCCTTTGCCAGCTGCGATTGTCTGCTCGCTGTGGGCGTGCGTTTCAGTGAAATACCCACCGGCAGCTACGGGGTCAAGGTCCCTGACAACCTGATTCACATCGATATCAACCCCGAGGTCTTCGACAAGAACTATCCGACGGCGGTCGCCATCGAAGCAGATGCCGGCTATGCGCTCCAGGCTCTGGTTGAGGCTCTTGAGCAGAGTGGTCATACTCCCGTGAAGAAAGTCGGCTCGTTGCGCCAGATTATTGCCGCAGACAAGGAGAAATATCTTCAGGAATGGCGCGAGCATCTCAATGAACGCGTCAACCCGGCCTTGTTTTTCGAAGCTCTGCGCAGTAAGCTTGATGATGAAGCGATCACCGTGGTCGATGACGGCAACCACACCTACCTGACGGCAGAGCTCTTCCCGGTGCTTAAGTCGCGGCACCTGATCTGCCCGACCGATTTCAACTGTATGGGTTACGCGGTGCCGGCCGCAATCGGTGCCAAACTGGCCAATCCGCAGAAACAGGTAGTCGGCATCGTCGGTGACGGCGGCTTCCTGATGACCTGCATGGAGATTCTCACCGCGACCACCGAGAATCTCGGCATTGTTTATTTTGTCTTCTACGATGGCGAGCTTTCGCAGATCGCCCAGGGTCAGGAGATTCCCTATAACCGCAAAACCTGCACCTCTCTCGGCAAGATCGGTCTCGATGGCATCGCGTTGGCCACCGGTGCAGCCTACCTGAAGATTGGCGACAACAGCGAGATAGACACGGTCATCGATAAGGCTCTCGGCATTGCAGCGGGGAATCAACCGGTGATCGTCGATGTACGCATCGACTACTCAAAACGCACCCGTTTTACTCAAGGAGTCGTAAAAACCGTGCTCAAACGCTTTCCCCTTGGCGACAAGGTGCGTTTTATCGGTCGAGCTTTTCTGCGTAAAATGACTGGTTAGTTTTGTTGGTCAGCGTGACGCGATTCTTCGGACAGACCTCTTCAAAGAAACAACTGCCGTCCCTCCATTGTCGCCCAGGCCACCGCCGCATACCGGGCGGTTTTGCCGGTCAACACAAGCATCGCGAAACGGTCGAAGCCTACCTTCATCATGCCTGCGACCACGCATAGAGGATCGCCAATCAACGGCAGCCAACTCAACAGCAGGCTCCAGATGCCGTATCTGGAAAAAAACCGCTCCGCACTGACCCGCTCATCCGCGCCCATCCGCAGTATCTTTGTGACCAGGAAAGTGCTGCCATAGACGCCGATGCCATAACTGGTGCAGGCCCCCAAAAAATTTCCGGCGGATGCCACCAGGATCACTGGCAACGGGGCAAAGTTTTGAACGATCAGCGCAACCAACAACCACTCGGAACCGAGCGGGATCAGGGTCGAGGCCAGAAAGCTCAGAAGAAAAAGGGCCGGGTAACCGTTGCTGATCAGAAACTCATGCATTGTGCCAACGTAGTGGAATATAGCGGGACACTCATTTTTGAGTGTCCCGGGTTCTTGATGATCCAGAAATGCTTCCACGAACAAAGTGCGTGTAGGTTTTGGTTATAAGTTTGCAATTTTGAGTGCTTACGGTTCTGACTCGATAGACCACCAGCCCCGGTTTGCCCTGTAGATAGTCGAGCAGATCTTCGTCAACGACCCGCCTGACGCTGCTGCGCGATGAGGCATGGCGCAGCATGACACGGTCTTTATCTTTAACAATCAAGCCGGTGTGACTGACGTCAAGGCCGGCTTGATCACTGTAAATGCCAACATAATCGCCTACCTGCAAAGCGGACAGCACATCCCTGTCAATTTTATGCGTCGGGATGTAAGTCATTTCACGCCGCGTGACAGAGATCTCCGGCATCCAATAAGTATCATCGCTCTTGCGATTGAGCTGTTTGACAACAACTTGAGCCCCTCCCTGCCCGACTCCAGCGGTCACATCACCGATCACAACGGCATCACCGGCAACCCAGTCGCTGAAAAAGTGCCGACGGTTTTCATAGGCCACCTTGCCATCGCGGTAGCGGACCTGTTGCATCTGCTCGGGGAAATCGTCGACATCTGCTGCGCGACGCAGGGCTTCGACCACATCGAGCAAAGTAAAGCAGTCGAACCCCGCCAGGTTGATGACCAGCTGTTCGGCTGTTTGCGGATCGCCGATCAGGGTTTCTGCAACATAGGGCGTATCGATGAAGTGTTGGGAGAGTGCAGCAATCCGGTCGCCGGGAGCATCAATACGGTGTGCCGCTGCAATGATCTGTGCGAGTTCTGCCTTGCTCCAACGACCGAGATTGACCAGACTCTGGTCTGCACACAATACAACGCAGGGCACAGCGCAGGACATCAGGCAAAAGATAACAAGTGTCGATTTAAGTATTTTAAATGGCATCACGTAAATCCATGTTGGAGTTATAAAGGGCAGGAACTCGTTTGGCAAGGGTTATGCGTTGAAGCCTTAATGTCATCGTTCCAATCAGGTTGTATTTGCTCCTGATTGGAGCTAGATTGAAGCAAAATAAATTCTCGACATCGCGGAGATTCTTCCATTGCATAATGTCTTTATTGCCACGCCAAGTTATTTGATCAAGCATAAACGCGACTTTACCGGTGGTATCAAGCAGCTCACCAGGTTGGGTTTCAACGTCATCAACCCGGAATTCCCGAAGCTGCTGCCCTCGCCGCAAGAGAAGGCGAACCAAATGCATGCGGCGTTTACAAACCCCGGTGTCGATATTCTCCTGGCCTTGCGCGGCGGGTACAGTGCGATGAAATCGCTGCCCTTTATCGACTTCGAACTCATCAAAAGACACCCCAAGATCATCGCCGGCTTCAGTGACTTGAGCGCATTGCTCAATCCTATCTTCGAGCGCACGGGACTGGTGACCCTGCATGCCCCGATGGTGATCAACCTGGGCACGCCAACGGCCTTCACGTTGAAGTCGCTGCTGAATGCAGTCAAAGGCTATCCGGAAAAAAATCTGCTCAGGGGAGCCCCTTGCAAAGTCTATCGTCCCGGCTCTGCCACCGGAATCCTGAAAGGGGGCAATCTTATCACCCTGACCGCCCTGATCGATACGGACTGGGAGATCAATACGGCCGGTTCGATCCTTTTTCTCGAGGACGTCGATGAAAAGCTGCACCAGGTGGACCGCTACCTGACCCAGTGGGTTCTGGCCGGCAAATTCAAAGACGTCAAAGCGCTCATCCTCGGCGATTTCCGCGGCCTGAGGAGCAGGCAGGTCTATGAGATCCTGGCCTCGCAAATGGAATTGGACTTTCCGGTCGTGCATTGCCCTTACATCGGTCATGTCGCGAACAAGATCACCTTGCCGATCGGCGCTGAGGTTGAGCTGAACACGGACAGCAAGCAGCTCATGATCAGGAACATGACTTTGCCCGGAGGCAAGCAATGAACGTTCTCTGGCTGGTCATGATTTGCGTCAGTATCGTGTTCGCCATTTTTACCGGCAACCTGGAGGCATTTACCAAATCCATTTTCGACGGCGCCAAAGCGGCGGTAGAGGTCTCGCTTTACCTGCTCGGCATCGTTTCGGTCTGGATGGGGATCACCAAAATTCTGGAAGACTCCGGCCTGATCTACCGGATCGCGCATCTGTTCAAGCCGATCATCTGCCGGTTGTTCAAAAACATCCCCGGTGATCACGCTTCGATTACGGCCATCACCCTGAATGTCCTGGCCAACCTGTTCGGGCTCGGCAACGCGGCCACACCGCTGGGGATCAAGGCCATGCAGGAACTCGATGCGCTCAATGAGGACAAGGGCACCATCACGCCCGAGATGATGACTTTCATCGTCATCAACACCGCCAGCATTCAGCTGATCCCGTTTTCGGTGATCGGCATTCTGGCCAACTACGGGCACCGCAATCCGGCCGCGGTGGTTCTTCCCGTGCTGATCGCCACCGCCATTTCCACCATGACGGCGCTGCTGATCCTGGCTGCGTTCAGGAAGATCTTCCGATGATTTCGACAGTTGAATATATCTCACTGCTCATTATCCCGCTGTTCATCCTGTTTACAGTCCTGTACGGGACTTTCAAGAAGGTCCGGGTCTATGACTCCTTCGTCGCTGGGGCCAAGGAAGGGCCAGCGATTATCCTGAAGATCTTTCCCTACCTGCTCACCATCTTCGTGGCCATCAAAGGCTTCCAGGCCTCAGGCGCTTTCGACACTGTCAGAGATGCCTTTTACAGTGTGTTTGCGTTTCTGGATATACCGATCGAAGCCGTCTCCATGGCGATCATCAAACCGCTCTCCGGCAGTGCCTCGACCGCTCTGTTCACGGACATCGTCAAAACCACCGGTGCCGACTCCATGGCCACCCAGATGTCGGCCGTGATCATGGGCAGCGCCGAAACCACTTTTTATGTACTGGCCGTTTATCTCGGCGCCGTCAGTATCAGGAAAACCCGTTATCTGGTGCCGGTCTGCCTGGTAGCGGATTTTATCGGTATCGTTGTGGCGGTTGCCGTTGCCAGGTGGTTTTTCTAAATGTGCAGAATTCTGGGCATCACCGACTTTGACTATGCAAGACATCAGAAAATCGTTGCACGGTTCTGCGAGCTGGCGCGTTGTGGCATGGTCATGGCCGAAGATCCTCCCGGACACGAGGATGGCTGGGGGTTGGCCTTCTACCAAAAAGGCGAACTGGTCGTTCATAAAAGCGGCGTCAACCTGCTTGAAGAGACCGACAAGGTCATCCGCATATTAAGCGTGGCGCAAACCTCGCCGCTGATGATTCTGCATCTGCGCAAATCGGCCTGGACAAACACCTCCAGCACCCGGCACGCCCACCCTTTCCATCGAGACAACAGCGTGTTTTTCCATAACGGCGTGGTCTACGATTACCAGGGTCTGATTCCCGCTATCACCATCCCGGGTCTCGGCGCGGATGCCCGCGATACGGAAGTGTTCTTTTATCACGTCATGAGTGGCAATGCCCAAGATCTGGGCCAGGCTTTTCTTGATTCGGTAGCGACGATCAAACGGAAACACAAGTATTCGGCGCTGAATTGCCTGTTCAGCGATGGCGTGAAATTATTCGCTTATCGTGATTACAGCAAGGAGCCGGACTACTACTCTCTCTACAAAGCCTGCTCGGGAAACTCCTGCTTTATTTCATCCGAGGTTCTTGATGAAAACATGCGCTGGGAGATGATGGCAAAGGAAGAATTTCTGTCGATTGATTTGGCAGACATGACCTGATTGCGCAGAACCCTGAAGCTGGTAATCTCTCCCTCAAGGCCCGGCATAACTGTCAGCAAGCGTCCCAACCGCGACCGCAAAAGAATTCGAGCGGTTCCATTTTCGCAGCACCCGGAAATTATCGTAAACCAGGTAGGCCGGTCCGGCCGGGCCATCGTCAAGGATCATTGAGGCCTGCAGATCACGTCGAGGCAGCGCAGCGCCGTTGCTGCTCCGTACTCCAAGGGCCTGCCAGCGCGACAACGGCAACCGGGTTTCCAATCCAGCCAGTGCATAATCAAACTTTTTTGGCAGTTTGACCAGCCGTCCCCAGGTTTGATCGTTCTTCCAGCCGGCTTTAGCAAGGTAATTGGCCGCCGAGGCCAGCGCATCGGGGACCGACTCCCAGATATCGCTGCGACCATCACCATCAGCATCGACTGCGTAATGGCGATAAGAGGACGGCATGAACTGGAAAGGCCCCATCGCTCCCGCCCAGGAACCTTGCATGCGCGACAACGGCACATGTCCTGCATCGAGGATTTTAAGCGCCTCGAGCAGCTCGCTGCGAAAGTAATCGCCGCGACGCCCGTCGTAAGCCAGAGTGACCAGCGCTGCGATCACAGGACGTTTCCCGGGGTATCGGCCGTAGATGCTCTCGATCCCCCAGAGCGCAACCAGGAAGCGTTGCTGAACCCGGTACTTTCGTTCGACCCGGCCCAGCCAGAATGGGTAGCGGCTCAGCATCAGACGCCCTTCGGCGATGCGCTCCTGGTTGACCTGGGTTGCAACATAATCCTGCAGCGACTGGCTCTTTTCCGGCTGATTTTGATCGCGCTCAAGCACCTGCGGATCCGGGGCCACAAGATCGACCAGAGCCGCATCCAGGGTCTTTTGCGAAATCCCTGCGGAGCGAGCGTCGTCGCGCAACTGCCCGAGCCAGGCCGCAAAATCCTGTGGCCCCTCTCGCGCCAGCGCACCTTGCGAAAGCAACAGGAAAAGAGCTATCAGCAGGAAAAAAAATTGGCCGAATTTCTTCATCAACAAACTATAGCACCTGATCGTCAAGATGGTATCGAGAGAGTAGCAGATAATCTTCATCAAGTGGGGCGAGGACTAAGATTGGAACAGGGATTCTGCCGACTCCTTATGGATGTCCACAAATTCAGTCGATCGATTGAGAAAAGAGTGCTTTACGTTAAGATTGTGACAGCATCGCAAAATCACTCACATGCAACGACAGGAGATTCACCATGGCCAGCAAAGGAACAATCGGAATTCTCACCGGCGGAGGTGACGTGCCCGGCCTTAACCCTGCTATCCGTGCGATCACCATCCGCGCCCTGCGCGAAGGCTACCGGGTTCTCGGCATCCGCCGTGGCTGGGCGGGGCTGGTGGAGTTGGTACCCGACCCGCAGGTCGACAACAGCAACAACGTACAGGAGTTGACCAAAGACATCGTCAACCGCGCCGGACGAACCGGCGGCACGTTTCTACATACCTCTCGCACCCGGCCGAGCCACCTGCCTAAAGCCAATCTGCCCAAACACTTGAGCGAGAAGTACACCAATGAAATCAACGACGTCACCCCTGAAGTGCTCAAGCACATCGATTTTCTAGGCCTCGATTTTCTGATCCCGATTGGCGGCGACGACACCCTGAGCTACGCACAGCGCCTGCACGAAGAAGGAGTCAAGGTGGTTGCCATTCCCAAAACCATGGACAATGACGTGCCCGGCACCGACTATTGCATCGGTTTCTCGACCTGCGTCACCCGGACCATCGAGTTAACCCACCGCTTACGCACTTCGGCCGGCAGCCACGAGCGTTATCTGGTAATCGAGGTATTCGGCCGCTATGCCGGTTTCAGCGCCCTGCTGCCAACCATGGCCGGTGCGGCGGACCGCTGTATCATTCCCGAGCACGAGTTCGACATTGAGCACCTGGCGAGGCTGATGACCGACGACCGCAACCGTCATCAGAGCAAATACTCGGTGCTGCTCATTTCGGAGGGCGCTCGAATGCGCCACCAGCAGGAGATGAGTTTCGAAGGTGAAGAGGCTGACCAGTACGGCCACCGCAAGCTGGGTGGGATTGGCGACCAGGTCTCGGCCCTGCTCAAAGAGCTTTCGCCCCGCTTCAATCAAGACCGGCGGATCAACGTGCTCAACCAGCGCCTCGGCTACCTGGTGCGCAGTGGCGACCCCGATGCGCTCGACTCCATCGTGCCGATGGCCTTTGGCAACATGGCTCTCGACCTGGTTCTGGCTGGCACCTCGGGGCGGCTGGTGAGTATCCACAACGGCAGCTACGATACGGTGCCGATCAGCGTCGTCACTGGCAAGAAAAAGGTGGTCAACGTTGAGAAGTATTACAGCACCGAGCGTTTGCGCCCGAAATACGATTCGTTCCTGCACCAACCGCTTTTCATCATGACCAGCGATGCCTAGAGATGTGAGGGGATTCTGGGTCTGACCCATACCGGGAGCAAATCGCTACCTGTTGTTGGGCTTTGTCTGTCACATCACACGTTGCTGCCGTACCAGTAATTTTGGAACAGGCCATATATTCCCGTAACTCAAAGCTACCAGAGCGGATAAAAGAAACTCAGAGTCAACGATCCGAAGTTGTGAGAATCTCCCTGTCCGACAAATTCCTTTGAACGTATCACATTGGTGTAGGTCAGCATCAGGTTGCCATAGCTGAGCGTGACCCCTCCGGCCAAATCGGCCACCCAATCTTCTTTATCAATACTGTAACTGTCCGTAAAAGTATTGCCATCCAGAAAAATGTCACGCAGCACGTATTTACCATTCACGGCGCCAAACAGGTAAAGACTCGGCGTTCTGCCCGGTGCAAAGAGCGTGCTGCCGGCCGGACGGATCAGCGAGACCCCGAAGCTGCGTGGCAGGTTCAGCCCGCATCTGACTTCCAGTCCGGCATTGATATATGTGGAAACATTACCGAGGGCCCCACCGGTATGCACGATCGCATCTGCAGTGAACAAACGGCTGGATTTCGGGTAAAAAAGCCACTTGCGCTCAAAAGCCACCACCAGCCCCGGCTCGTTTTTCAACTGGTGATCCCAGCCCTTTGCGGTGTCGATATTGCGCAGCTCATGAACCAGATCCTGGCTTTGTCTTGCATACGCCTGTGGCCCGACGATGCCCAGCTGAATTTCGACACTGTCGAGGAAATCGAGGTGATCGACAAATTTCGTCTTGCGGTGATAGGCAAGACCAATATAGCTCCATCCTGCATAGGGACGATCATCAGTGATGAGATCCGAGCGGCTGATGTCTGAGGGGGTATACATATTTTGACCAAAGGAAAACTCGGCCTGGTGGCTGTATTCGGAGCCGGAATCGCGGAGGTACGGGATCTTGTGAATCAGCTCCAGAACTTTACGAGGAAAGAGGCCCTGTTTGGCATGCGGTGACAGGTCGGGGGATATCAGAGAGTACTTGACGCCATTGGTATAGTTGCCGTCGGTACCATCGAACAGGTCGTTTTCGAAGAAGATCGATTGGGTCCAGGGGTTGCTCTGGTCCTGTTCTGCCAGGACAGTGCCGGGGATGACAAGAGCAGCCAGCAGGAGGATGGACAGCCACAGCTTTTGATGAAGCGGTTTTCCTGCAGGGTGTTTAACGGAATCCAAGAACATAATTTTGATGGCAGACTTTTATAGCGAGGGTCTCCGACGCTGAACGCAGATTTTACTCGTAGCAGCTCGGCACCATGCACATGAAGACCAGCGGGCTGTCGCCGGTGTTGCGATACTGGTGTTTCTCATGCGGCTTGACCAGCACGAAATCCCCGGCGCGGACCGGTCTCGGGGTCTCACCCTCCAAAGCAACCCCGCTGCCCTCGAGAATGTAGTTGAGGTGCTCGCTCTCGTGCTGATGGTGCGGGGTATGCCCGCCCGGTTCCAGGGTGAAAACCCGGATCGAGAAGTTGGGGGCACCGTCAGCCTTGCCGATCGGCACCTGGCGGGTCGCCCCTGATGCGCCGTCCATCTTGACGGCAAAGCGTTCGCACTCCTGCAGTCTGGTGATTTTCATAATTATTTCCTTACCTGGTCCGGACGTTTCGTCGTTATCGCGTGGGTGTAACCATCCCCATCATCATACATAATCGTTGGATATAATACCTAGTTCTTCTTTTGGTGGACATCATCTAGGGACTCAATAGGGACACGAGAAGGACATTTCCGGGAGTGTCCCCGACGCCCAGAATTACAGGAGAATTGGACACATTTAAGAATTTAATACTTTGTCTTCGCAGGCTCATCGGCGATATTACATAATTCGAACAGTCCAGAGCGGCAGCACTTAAACCCATATTATATTGCACAACATAACCTTCGCAAAAGGAGTCGACAGTGGCGCATTTACCCGTAATTGTTGGATTCGGCGGCATCAACCCAGCAGGAAGAAGCTCAGCTCATCACGGCTACCGCCGCATGGTGATCGACCGACTCGATGTGGAGTATGCCCAACAGACCTATGCCGCCCTTGCTCAGGTGATGGGCCTGACGCGTGACGACAACGGGCAGACCGTTGACCTTCAAGGTACTGTTCTCACCCAGGCGGCCATCGCGGCAGAATATGCCGCTCACATTAAGGACAACACCCTGATTCGCCGTTTGGAAAACAACCTGTTCGACCGGGATTTCATCCCGGAGAACAAAACCGCCAAACTCGCAGCCTCACCTGAGCAACCGATCATCTTCACGCTCAAACAAAAGCAGCTGCCAGCCACCATTCCGGCAAACTGGAAGGTTGCGGATCTCGACCAGGATAGCGTCAGGGTGGAAATTCACGACAGCCTGGACGTGTTTCTTCCCAGCACCCGTTCCTCCAGGGTACAGAGCGCCGGGCAGCTGCCAACCGGCTTCGACCCGGGCAAACTCTATCAGTCGCGGAGTCATCCGCGTGGTCTGCAGATGACCATCTACGGAGCGTCGGACGCCGTGCAATCCCTCGGTATCGACTGGGAGACAATCCGCGCGGCGGTCGCTCCCGACCAGATCGGGGTGCTCTCCGGCAGCGCCATGGGGCAGCTCGACTATGATGGCTCCGGCGGCATGCTGCAGGCCCAGCTGATGGGCAAGCGGGTCAGCGCCAAGCAGCTGCCGCTCGGCCTGGTGGAGATGCCAGCGGATTTTATCAACGCCTACATTCTCGGCAGTGTCGGCGCGACCGGCTGCAACGTCGGCGCCTGCGCCACCTTCATGTATAACCTCCAGGTAGCGGCCCAAGACATCCAGAGCGGTCGACGCCGGGTCGTCGTGGTCGGCAACAGCGAAGCGCCAATCACCCCGGAGATCATTGAGGGCTACCGCACCATGGGTGCTTTGGCCGAAGACGACAAACTGCTGGCCCTTGACCCGGGCCGCACCAACCCCGATTACCAGCGGGCCTCCCGGCCCTTTTCGGACAATTGCGGCTTCACCCTCTCCGAATCCTCACAGTACTTTGTGCTGTTTGACGACGAACTGGCCTTGGAACTCGGCGCCAGCATTTACGGTTCCGTCGCCGACGTGTTCATCAATGCCGATGGTTACAAAAAATCGATCCCGGGACCGGGGGTCGGTAACTACATCACCGTCGCCAAGGCGGCGGCAGTGATCAGGGCCATCATCGGCGACGAAGGGCTGAAACTTAGAAGCTATGTCCATGCCCACGGCACCAGCACCCCGCAAAACCGGGTCACCGAATCACACATCATCAACGAGATCGCCAAAGTCAACGGCATCGGCCAATGGCCCGTAGCAGCGGTCAAATGCTACCTGGGTCACTCTTTGGCGGTTTCTGCCGGCGATCAGCTGATGGCAGCCCTGGGGACCTGGAAGTACGGCCTGATCCCCGGAATTGTCACCACAGACCACCTGGCAAACGATATCCACAACAGCAACCTGCGCTTCCTCCTCGATCATGAAGAAGTGGGCAGCGCTGGCATGGACGCCGTTTTGATGAACGCCAAGGGCTTCGGCGGCAACAACGCCACCGGCTCTGTATTATCGCCACGGGTCACCGAAGAGCTGCTGGAGAAAAAACACGGCCGCCAGCGCATGAGCGACTATCGCAACCGCAATCAGACCGTCGCCGAGGCCGTCGATCAATACGACCGGGAGACGATTGCTGGCAGGACGACGCCGATCTACCGCTTCGACCACAACGTGGTTGCCGGCGAAGACCTCGACATCACCCTGGACTCGCTGAAGATTCCCGGCTACAAGCGTGCCGTCGATCTGAAGGTGAAGAACCCCTACACCGAATAAGCACAGGGGCACAGGGGCACAGGGGCACAGGGAATAGAGGCTCCGAGCCTGCATCAAAAAAAGGCACACCTGCTTACAGGTGCCCTTTTTACGTCCATGTTTCTACATAACATTAGAATAGGTATTATGCCCCCCGATTTTCAAAGATGGTGTCAAGCCTGACACCTTTATTCGACCCCAACCCCAACAACTTGCACCAAAAGTGACTCGTGTACTATCATGACCTTTATAGTTAGGATTCATACAGATCTAAGACAACTTGAGAGGCATAAATGTTTGAAGCGTTATTTTACTTGGGATCAATAGTCGTTGCCAATCTGCTGGTCATGAATTTTGGCATCATTCAGGTGGCTGGGCTTGCCTTTCCCGCAGGGGCAGTGGCTGTGGGGTTCACTTTCACAGCAAGAGATCTTGTCCAGAGGAGATTCGGTAAATGGGGTTGCTGGTTCTGGATGCTGGGCGCATCCGGAATCTCCGCAATGTTCTCTCCGACCTTGGCTCTGGCAAGCCTGGGCGCCTTCATTGTCGCCGAAGGATTGGACTGGGCCGTGTTCACAACCAGTCCCCTTTCTTTTCGCGGGCGCTCCATCGTTAGCAATCTCGTGAGCACACCGCTGGATTCAATTGTCTTCGTGTATTTGGCTTTCGGGCCGATCTGGGATGCGATGTGGGGGCAGACGATCGTCAAACTGGCAAGTAGCCTTATGATTGTCTTCTTGATTAAAAATACTCAGAATTCAGGGTTTAAACCGATGCCTCTTAAAAGTGAGGTGGTGTGACTTTTCCAAGAAAAGACCGGAGTTCCATGGATTGAATTAAGTGATGTGTCCACAACTCTATATTTTGTTTTTAGTTGTATTGACAGTCGCCGAAGAGGCGATATATTTAAATCAGACAGTGGCGAAATGAGCCAGCATGGAGCACGTAAAAAGCCTGTGGGCGACCCGTGGCGACACCTAACGGAACTGCCAGACAGCCCAAACAGGACCTGAATCAAGCAGAACTACTTTAAAAGGTAGCAGATGCGGCAACTGTTGAACAAAGCAGTCGATTCAGGGTAGCCCGGCGGTTTTTTTTCGTCACTGTTGTTTTTAGCGCAGCAGAACTCATTCACCCGCAAGATTGGGGCGCATGTTGTTGATGACATTATAGATGTTTTCCTTCGAGCCGTCAGTGAGCCCGGAGAAGGCCACATAATACTCCTTGTCATCGGCAGCGATTTCATAGCTGATCGGCAAATAATACTTTTTCAAAACCATCAGTTTTGCCGCGCACTCTCTGCCTTCCTCGGTGATTTTGACCGTTTCAATCTCCTTAAAATCCAAAGAGTTCGTGAACCTGTATTGATCGCCACCCTGCCCGATCTCCCGATACAGAGCGTCTTTGACACCGGCCAACGCGATCTCATTGTTGCATTCTGGTGATGCGTTATCTTTTGAACAAGAGACTAAAAAACAGATCAGTCCCAGAATCATGGCTTTAAACAAGATATTTGAATTCATCCTTAATCTCTCTTGCTTGTCCCTTGAAAATCACGAGGTATTCTTTGCTCCGATCCCCCGGATAAAAAGCAGGCAAGGGTGTCGATGGTAAGGAAGCGCATGATTGCATGGACGTTCCCTTTTGCCCTTAGTTCACGTAACCACTGCCGATGGCGGTAAAAGGGAGATTCAGTTCCATTTCTGGAACCTTTTTGGCAATCCAGGCGATGAAGGTGTTGCTGTTGGGGCCGGGAAAGACACTGTAGGTTGTTTTCCAGGGATAGGCGTTGGCAGCCTTGTCCACATCATCAATCAGCTTGTCGACTCCGGCACCCCTATGCTCCTTGAGAATTTTGGGCTTCTCGCCGAACCAGTAGCGATCCGGAATATCCTTGGCAATCCTCAAGACCGGCTCACCTCGATTGCCGCGCCAGCCGACGACGTCGTACACGGTGTAAGAGGCTTCACCGGTCCGCTTGGCAGCGATCCAGGTATGGATGGCAAACCAGCCACGCCAGCCCCAGGCCCTGGCACCGTAGACGTGCAGGACCGCTTCTTTCGTGACGGAAGGATTGGGGGCGATGTCCGCAGATTCGCGGCTCGCGGTGCGCCAGTCCTTACCGGAAGAACAGTTCAACAAGATCACCCCCACGAGAACGAATACTGGCAGGAATTTGATAATTTTTATAGATAGTCGCTTCATTCGATTCACGCCAATTTAACGGCCCTCCGGTGATTATATCCCAAACAGGAGTCAGATATAAAGTGTCTGGATTTAAAATGGATTTGGGAGCACTCAATATTGAGTGTCCCTAACGCAGGCCTGACACCTGCAACCTATCACTGATTGACAACCTTTCCTCCTCCGATAAAATCGATAAAGGAATATTCTACCCCTAGACTCGGAAAGGAGGCCCGCAATGACCAAATCGATCCGTGATGTACTGAAAAACAAGGGCAGCAAAGTAATCAGTATCAGCGCTGATGCAACCGTTTATAAAGCCCTGGAATTAATGTCTTCCGAAAATGTCGGCGCCCTTCTTGTCATGGAGGGGGAACAAGTGGTCGGCATCGTTTCCGAGCGTGAATATGCACGGAAGGTGATTCTCGAAGGACGTTCATCTCTTAAGACGGACGTCCGGAAGATCATGGTTACCAAGGTTCTTTATATTACCCCTGAGATGAGCGTTGAAGAGGGCCTGGCGCTGATGTCCGATAAGCGTTGCCGACATCTGCCTGTTTTAGAGAACAATAAGTTGATCGGGATGGTCTCCATTGGTGATCTGGTCAAAGCACATGTCGCCGAAAAGAATTTTATGATCGACCAGTTGGAGCACTACATTCTCGGCAGTTAAATGATTGAAGATGGAGCCAGGCTTGATAAATATACTAAATCAAGAGACTCCTCTTGTATGTTTGTCGAGCCTGACACCTGTAACTGACCTCAAACAGGGATCGTCGATTTTTTGGATAACTGAGCTACCATGCAGGAAAGGAAGGTGGGGTTATGTGTAATGCTGCAGAGCTGTTTTCTGAGGGCCTGTTTAAGGGGTTTGCACCGGATGAAACGGAAGCATTCCTACGCCGGTGTCAGAAGAATACCTATCCTGACGGTACTCACCTTTTCATGGAACAGAGCGAGGCGACCAAGCTGTATCTGATTCTGAAAGGGAGTATCGATCTTAACTTTGAGATGCCTCAACGGGAAAACGCCTACACCACCATTGCTACACGAAAGCCTGGGGATGCAGTCGGCTGGTCAGCAATTGTGCCTCCACATAAATACCGGCTCTCCGGATATTGCAGAGGTGAAACCTCACTGCTTGAGATCGACCGCAATACCCTCCAGGTGCTCTTCGAGATGAATTATCACCTTGGCTACATCTTCATGCGAAACATCGCAGTCCTCACGGGCGAGCGATTACTTCAGGTCCAGGACAAAATGGCCAAGGTTCTCGCTGACGAGGCGGTCAACGGCTGGTGACCACAACGACGTGATCATCTGATAAACCAAGAAAAAATGGTATCAGGCTTGGTATTATGTCCCCCGATTCCGTTTGGAGTACGCGTGGAGGCTGTCTCCATGTTCCACCTCCCCCTTAAGCACGTAGGTGATGGTCTCGATGCCACGATGTGGGTGCCACGGGAAGCCTTTTATGAAATGCTCCGGCGTGTCGGAACGGAAATCGTCCAGAAGCAGGAAGGGGTCAAACATCGGCACGTCATTGTTGCCAAACGCCCGGTGCAGGTGAACTCCGGCGCCCTCCAACGTTGGCATGCTGATCGATACACGCTTGATCTCTCTGGTCGTCATCAAGGCCTCCCAGTGGTGATGAATAGGTTTGAAAGAATCATTATACCAGTTGAAGGTGGTTTGTATTTTGTGGTTCAATCGGGGGGTTTTGTCTTAATGGATGGACACTCTTGGGACACTCCTAGAAGTGTCCCCGACGCCCCGACGTTATATGTTAACTGGCGTTGAGCCCTGGCATGGCAAAGCCGAGTGAGTCGAGCCCCTGGTACAGGGCTTGCAACTGCACCGCGTCCAGTTCGACCAGTGGTGGACGCACAGTCGCCCAGGCCGGGTCGTTGCGGTAGCGGGCCAACACGGCCTTCAGCGCGGGGAGCATCACGGCGCGGTCGACCACGCCGCGCACGGCGTCCAGTCGCTGCTGCTGTTCGCCGGCGTCGGCCTCCTGCCAGCAACGGAACAGCCGGTCGATTGCCGCGGGATTGACGTTGGCGGTGGCGGAGATGCAGCCGACGCCGCCGTGCTGCATATTAGCCAGCAGAAACGTCTCGCTGCCGACAAACACGTCGAAACCGGAGGTGGCAAAATTATCAAGCATGGTCTTGGTGTTGGTCCAGTCGCCGGAACTGTCCTTCATGCCGGCGATCACGCCGGGGTAGCGAGCCAGCAGCCGCTCGACCAGTCCGGGGCTGATGCCAACCATGGTCACCGGGGGGATGTGGTAGAGATAGATGCGCAGACGCGCATCGCCGACTCGTTCCACCGTTTCGCTGAAAAATCGGAACAGTCCTTCCTCGGAGACGCCCTTGTAGTAGAACGGCGGCAGCAGCAATACTCCGGCGCAACCGGCCTTGGTCGCACGGTCGGTCAGCTGCACAGCGTCGGTCAGCGCGCAGCTGCCGGTCCCTGGCATCATGCGGGACGGCTCGATCCCGGCATCGAGTAGCGTTTCGAGCAGCACCAGGCGCTCGTCGACTGACAGCGAGTTGGCTTCGCTGTTGGTCCCGAACACAGCGAGCCCGCTCCCCTGCGCCACCAGCCAGCGACAATGAGCGACGAAGCGCTGCGGATCGGGGGCCAAACCTTTGCTGAACGGAGTAACGACCGGGGCCAGCACACCGCGGATGCGTTGTTCCTGTGTCATGGAATCCTCCCTGGCGAGCAAACAACGAGGCGACAATCGACCTGCAGAAGTCTGGCATTGTTTTTGACTTTCCGCGTTCCTCACCCCTGGTTTTATATCCGACTAATGATTTCAACGCCCGTAATGGGCTTATATTCAATGGCAAGAATTTCAAGCTCCTTAGTGCCGGAGGGAGTTCTCACTGTCGCAATATCGCCCACCCCTTTGCGCATCAGGGCCCTGCCAATCGGAGACTGCCAGCTCACCAGGCCTTTCGCGCCGTTGTATTCGTCGATACCGACAATACAGTAAGTTATTTCCTCCCCGTCTTCGTCCTCGACAGTGACTGTCGCACCGAACAAAACCCGGCCGGCGGCAGTTTTGCCTTGAGCGACGGGATCAACGATTGCAGCGTTCTCAATCCTTTTGGTCAGAAAATGAATCCGTGAGTCGATTTTTCTGAGGTGGCGCTTGCCGTAAATATATTCGGCATTTTCCGAACGATCACCTTCAGCGGCCGCATCGGACACGCGCCGCACAGTGTCGGGACGCTTGCCATAAAGCAACTCCCTGAGCTCGGCGCGCATCTGGTCGGCGCAGGCTGGAGTCATATAGATCGGGGTATCCATCGACATGGTTCTCATTGTCGTTATTCTTGCCATTCTATAAAGAGGCTTTTAACACTCATGGCCTTGATCATGAAGCGCCCCCAGCTTTAAGGAACGTAGACGTAGAACCAGTTGGCTTTCAAAAGAATCTGGATAAAATTCTCCGGCCTCTCCAAAGCCGTCAGGTGCAGGTAGGACTTGACGGCAAACTTCCCCGGATCAATGGCCATATAGATATCACTGATGGCATCCCCGGGCACCCATGGGCCAACGTCCTTGGCCTGGATAATCCTGTTGCGCCTTGCCGCAGGCAGAACGGAGAACTGGGTCGCATGGGCCAGGTATTCCTGCGGCGCCTGGCTGACGTGTTTGGTCAAAAGATTATGCTGCATCACGGCGTGGGCCACTTCATGTGTCACCACACCGGCGTAATGCACCGCGTCGAACGGTTCGCCATACATTTCCGGACGCTCGACATGATCAAGGATAGCCTGGTAAGACATCACCTCAATCAACTCGTTGCGGATATCATAGCTCCCAAACGCATCATACCCTTCGCTGATGATTCCCCTTTCCACAACCTGGACCCTGATGGCTCTTTTGGGACGCAGCTGGTATTGCGCAAGAAACCGGATAGCCTTTTCCGCATTCTGGCAAACCGACGTGAGCGCATCGGGACTGCTTGCTTCAACCACGACCTCGGGCGCAATGTCGCAGTGATATTCCCGGGCAACGCCGATAAAAGGCACGATCAGAAGTGACAAGGTCAACAGCAAGATGAGCCTGGCGTTCACGCGGGCCTCCCTTTTCTCACCTTTCAATAATACTCGAAAAAACCTGTGTGCAAGGCCTTCATCAATGGGGGACACTCAAAAGGGACACTCAATATTGAGTGTCCCCAGCTCTGGCTCCGAATTCTTTAACTTTCAGTCAATGCCGACAATAGAGAGTTAATCTCTGCATCGATCTCCTGCTTCGCGACAAGCTGGTCAAACAACTCGACAACGGCCTGTCCTGAAGCCAGTCCCAGGATAATCCCCATGATGGCACCACGATGAACATTGTCGCCACCGAGATTGGTGTTGGCGATTAAAGCCTGCTCCGGCTGGTCGAGGTACTTGTAGACCAGGTAGAGGAGCGACGGCCACGATTCACTGATGTAACAGGCGCTGGAAAATCGTCTACCGACAACATCGTGGTCGCTGCGGGCACTGACTAAAAGGGTGTCCAGGTTCAAACCTGGCGACGCCTTCGCACACTCGAGCAACAAGGAGCGAGGCAGCTGCTGTTCGTCACGGAACAGCAAGGCGTCCAGCAGATCGACGTAGTCGCGGCAAACACTGGCCAGGCTGTTGTCCGGATGGGTCAGAAACAGATGCTCTTTGCAGAAAACTTGCACCTCAGCGAGTGGCGTGCCTCTGAGGCGTGCGGCAATAACGATCGGAGCTATGGTGACCAGGCCGCCAACCGAGGCGGTATCGTGGGTGACAGCTCCACAGCGATCTTTCGGCTTGCCGTTGATCAGGTTGGCGAAGAAGCCCCTGTGGTAGGACTCGGCATAGGTGTCTGGATGCCTGGGAGGGTCGGCGGTCATGAAATCGATGTAGTCGTCGAGAAACTGCGCCTTATCATAAGCCCCTGCCGATGCAGTCAGCATCCGCATCACCAGCCGGGCACAATGTGCATTGAGAGTGTTCTCTCCAGCCTTCATCCGGTGATGGTAGTGCCTGTTCTGTTGCCCCCAGAACTGCGCCTTGCCCTTTAATATGACTTCGCCCACCACCTGGCGCTGGCGTTCGTTTGCGACCCCTGCTTTGCGGCCGCCATGACTGACCGAATGCAACGTCATGATCGACGAAGGGTGGCGCTCAGGCGCGTCCTCCATGACCCTTATGCCCCCCGGAAAATCCTTCTCGATATCCAGCAGGTTGTAATACCAGTGCACCGGCATGGCCAGGGCATCGGCAACAAACATCATGCGCAATGCAGCGGCAGCCCTGCGCTGCGTAATCAACGAATCGGTCTGGATCAAGTCATGCATAGGCAACCAACCGTTTTCTCAAGACGCTATGGGGAGGTTTGTGCAGCAAGGAGTGCCGCGCGCAGTTCCTCGACGCGTTGCCGATTAGCGCCGAAATCATAATACCCGGTCCGTGCTGCTGAGCGCACGGCAATAAGCCCCTGCTCAGCCCGCAGGTAAAACTCCAGGTCATCGACAAAACCAAACAGCGCACTTCGACACTCCGCGTGGAGATAGCCGGGCTTGTCAGTGACGATGACCGTGCGCGGAAGCTTTGCAACCTGCTCTTGCAACAATTTCCATGCCTCGGCGTCAGGTGTCGAAAACGTCAGTGGTGCGATATGGTGTTTTTCGTCTCGAGCATCACTGGAGACGCAGTTGGGCGAGTCCGGGCAAACTTTCAGCCCGGCCCCTGGTATCCCCGGGATCGCCGTCTGCTCCGCCGCACAGGACGCAGAAACAAGACCGCAGCAAAGGATGATGACGAACAGGCAGTCGTGTCGAAGGCTCGGCATATTAGTTCCCCTACTCCAGCAGAAAGTCCTGCAAGTTGGTTTTCCCATAGCTGACATTTGGGTTGAAATCTTTGATCTGCTTGGCAACCGTCGCCATGATCATTTTCACCCCCGGGGTTTTTTCAGGATCCGTGAGTGGCAGCAGCCTGATCGTCAGGCTGGTTTGTTTCTGCGACAGCTCGACAAAAAAGCTTTGATTGTTGCCATTTTCAACGGCCAGAGATTCGATGAGCGCTTTGTTCTGGCCCGCGTTGAGATACTTGTCAGTCACTTTGAGCACACCGCCGTCACTCCTCGTCGTGAACGGAACAACGCAATCAAAAGCCACGCTTGCAGAATTGATATTTTCCAAAACGACATGGGGCATCTTGTTCCTCCATTCTCTGTTTGGGGGCAAGGATTCGATAGTGTGCGCCGATGGTTGGGGGCACTCTATTTTGAGTGTCCAGGGCTCCGAAAACAAGCGCTTAACTGACATCGGCATCCCGCAACACAGTGATGAAAAAATTATAAGTCCATTTTTACAATCATTTCAGTATATTGACCTGGTCCGACCCCTAATGCTGCTATTTTTGCGCGGTCACGCCCATGAGCTCGGTGATTATTACCACATTGGTGAAACCGGCCGTTCTGAGCCGCTGCGCGGCGTTCTCGATAAAGCTGGTGCCGCGCTTCAACAGGTGCGGGTTGCCCGTATAATGGAACAGGGCACCGCGACGTTTCAGCACACGCTGCATCTCTCGATAGAACTGCTCGCCGTAAAGCTCTCCGGCCAGGGAAAACCTGGGTGGATCGTGAATGACCGCATCAAAAGATTCGGTGGCCAGCTCCTGAATGTAGACATTGACATCGGCCTGCACCAGCTGGATCTTTGAGTCGTAGATTGCCTGAGACCACGGGTTTTTTTTGCGCAAGGCCATCACCGATGCACTCTTTTCGACGGAAACAACTTCGCGCGCACCGAGCTGCAGTGCTGCTAAGGCCGCATAACCGAGCCCGCTGCAGGTGTCGAGCACTCGTGCCCCTTTTCTGACCACTTGCGCGGCCATCTGCCCGGCGCTCGTAAAAGGGTTGATCCCCTTCGAGATGTGCATTTTTACCCCGCTGATTTCCAGCAGCGGCGCCTGCTCAGTGGGAACGAGCTTGTAATAGCCGGGGTCTCTCATCTCGAGCACCTCGAGTTGTCCGTCTTCGAGATAGAAGATGCGGCTTTCTTTTCCGGCAATCTGCCGCAGCTCCGCTCGGCCAAGGCAATTGTCGGCGTCCAGCATCAGCTCTTCACCACAGAGTGGGAAGGTTCCCAGGGAGAGGTTCAGATCGACTGAAATCTCGACGCAGGTCTCCCCCCTGTCGAGCGCATCGAGCACCTGACGAGCGGTTGCCGCAGAAAAACAATAACCGTGTTGATTCATGAGCGCCTGCATGTCGAGAGTTTGCCCTGCTGCTTCCAGCGAGGGGAAGGGTTTAAACCGTTGACTTGGTCCGACCCCAATGGCTCGAAGGAAGTGGAAAGTGTGAAACGATTTAAACTTGTCAACTTGAAAGCCTGATCCGGCTTCCTTTTCGCCATTATTGTCGCAGCGTCTCTCGCAGTGAATCGCAGATCAAGGTCTGCATCTTCTGCCACTTCCCCCCACCCAGAACAGGCCAGCACTGGTTCAGTTCAAGCTCGATACCAAGGTAGCGATCCGCGGGGAAACGCCGCCGCAGCATGGTAACAAAACCATCCGCCAACCCCCGGTAAGGATAATTGCGCCGTACCTTCCATCCCTCATCACGCCGGTTTATATGCTCCTGCCAGGTCAGGCAAAAGGTTTTCTCCAACGGCCGCTGCGGATCGTAGAGCAGGCCGATATCAGCGTTGCGTACCTCGCCGTGCAACTTGGGAGTAAAGCTGTGCAGCGACAGATGACAGACCCGCTCGTGCCCGTCCAGCTGCTGTTCGATGTGTTGGGCCACGGCTGCACGATAGGGATGATAATGCAGCTCAAGCAGATGCTTGCGTTCATTCCTTGTCAAAGAACGGCTGAATTCCGAGTAAAGCCCCGGATGGCCAGGTGAACGGTTGAGTTCAACCAACAGCCGGGTCACCTCGGCCAGATACAGCGGCGCCTGCAGCTGGCTGGACAGCCAGCGGGCGAACCCGGCAATGCCGATATCATAACCACGATGGCTGGCCAACAACTCTTCCTGCCCCATGAAAGAGCGGTTGCCACGGGTTCCGGCACCAGGTTGCCGCCATGTTCGCAGCTCAGCAGCAGTGCACAGTCGGGCTCAGCCATGATACAGCTCTCCGTGCAGCAGGCAGTCAGCCAACTGGTGATAAACAGCGTAGATCTCCCCCCGGCCGAAGCCGACCGGGAGAGCGCCCAGGATGCGCTGCGCAAGCGTCCCGCGGCGCAGGATCAGTTCGAGCGTCGAGCGGTACTCCATGGGGATTTCCTGCTCCAGCTGTTCATAAAGACGACGCCAGAGGTCGGCGACGCTGATGCGCCGATCGAGTACGCCGAAACAGGCAAGGTATGCCGGATCGTTCACCATGTCGGCACCGCCCCCCTGCAGGGTACGCCGGAACAGTTCGGCCAAGGGCGCGACCGGGAGTTCCTTCTGGTGAGGCAGCGATTGCCAACGCTCGTTGCAGAGGGACCGCACCAGGGCAACGATCATCGCGGCGATTGCCAGGTCGGCCTTGGGGCACTCCTGGATATCGAGAACCCGAATCTCAATGGCGTTACGTTCGAAGCGGGCGATCGCCCCACGTGAATTGAGCCATTCCTCGTGCAGTATCCCTAGTGGATCGAAGGGCGCAATCGCCCGGTAGGTGGCTGCCAGGATCTCCTTTTCGTAGGCTGCGCGGCTGAACACCGCCTCTGGAATGACCTGGCCGGCAATTTCGGGGATTTTCCTCTGATTGGTACGGTAATACTCCAGCCGTGAATCGAGCATCCCCGTTGCTTGCCCGGCAACCAGAGGCGAGCTGGCAGCCAGTGCCGGCAGCAGCGGCAACACCAGGCGAAGCGCTGCATGCAGGCGACCGAATTCCGCATCATCGGCAAACGGCAAGTTGATGTGGGTGCTCTGCAGATTCGACCAGCCGTGTCCCTGGCAACCGAAAATCCGGTTGTAGGCATCGTAGATCGGGCTGTTCTCGTGCGGCCAGAGGACGGTTTCGCGGTGCGGATCCATCCACGGGTGCATGGCGGTCCCCAGCAGCCGCGCATTGTGCAGGGCGAGCTGTTCATGCACCTGCAGGACCCCGGCCTGGAATTGTCCGGCCAGCCCCTCGAGGCTTGCGGCCGGGCCGTTGGTCTTGAGCTCCAGAACGTGCAGGACCAGTTCGTTCGACCAGCACAAGGGGCCGACCTCGATTTCGTTGACGATTTTTCCGGCGACCTGCTGTAGCACCCGGTCGGTCAGCGGCCGAACCGCCAGCGAGTCGCGGTCGACGATCATGTATTCGAGCTCGATGCCGTAGCCTTCGAAGAGGTGCAGCGGTGCCTGCTCATTCATGTGAGAAGCCCCTCCTTGCGCTTCTGCACACGCCGCAGCATCACGCGCATGATCGCGCAGGTAGAGCTCATCCTTGAGCACCTGGTCCTCGACCCCGGCATCGATGTTCGGGTTGTCGTTGACCTCGATGACATAGACCTTGTCACCCGCCTGTTTCAGATCGACCCCGTAGAGCCCGTCGCCGATCAGGTTGGCGATCTTCAAGGCAATTTTGAGCACCGCGCCCGGAACATGCTCCACCGGCAGCGTGTCGTAACGCCCTTCATCGTTCTTGATGCCGCTGCTGTCGCGCTTGAGGATCTGCCAGTGCCCCTTGGCCATGTAGTAGCGGCAGGCATAAATCGGCTGCCGGTCAAAGATACCGATCCGCCAGTCGAAGTCGGTCGGCAGGTATTCCTGGGCGATGATCAGGTCGGATTTCTCCAGCATTTTGTTGATCGTCGCCTTCAGGGCCGCTGGCTCGCTGACCTTGACCACCCCCTGGGAGAACGAGCTGTCCGGCTCCTTCAGCACCACCGGCAGGCCGAGTTTCTCGGCAACCTGGTCGCGGTTGTCACGATGCACGATCAGCGTCTTTGGCGCCGGGATGCCGTTGCGCTCCATCAGCTCGGCCAGAAAGACCTTGTTGGTGCATTTGAGGATCGATTCCGGGTCATCGATCGCCACCAGCCCTTCGGCCACCGCCTTGCGGGCAAAGCGGTAGGTGTGGTGATTGACGCTGGTCGTCTCGCGGATCAGCAGGGCGTCGAACTCGCTGAGTCGGGAAAAATCGTCACGGGTAATGAATTCGGTCGAGAAGCCGACGCTTTCTGCTGCGCGCACGAAGCGCTTCAGGGCCTTTTCGTTCGAAGGCGGTTCGGCATCCTGCGGATCGGTGAGGATCGCCAGGTCGAAACGTCCGCTGGCCTTTTTGGCAACCCGCCGACGTTTGCCGGAGAAATACTCCCGTGCAACGTCGATGACAAAGTCGTGGTGTTCCGCCGGGATGTCGCTGGCGCTGATCGCCCGCAGATTCGCCAGGGTCCACTTGCCGCTCTTGTCGCCGACCACGAAATTGGCGCGCAGCAGCGGGGCCTGGAAGAGCTTGAACAGCTGCCCGGACAGCCGGTCGTAGCGTTTGGCAAGGTTGCTGCCGAAATAGATGCTCAGCACGAACTCCTTGGATTGGATCGGTGCCAGACTCTTCTGGATCAGCTCCTGCAGGTCATCGGAGGCAATACGCACGATGGTCTGGGATTTCAGGTCCTGCACCGCGGTCACGCTCGGGCTCGGCTTGTGGCCGCGGGCAGCTGCCAGCAGTGACACGTAATAGCCGATGCTCTGGTAGCGGTAGGAGCGACAGAGGTTGTAGACCTCCGCACCTTTCAGTTCAAGATAGCGGGGGTCGGTCAGGTAGGAACGGGCCGAAACCCGTTCGACCCCGGGAATGTCGAGGGGCCACTGGCCGGGGTCATCGACGACGATCAGAGTCGGTCGAGGCATGTGCTTTCTTCTCCTTGGCAGGCTGAATGATCAGCAGGTTGGCGTCGTAGGTCAGCACCCCGAGCAGGATCGCATTGATGACCCGGTCGATGCTGGCGGTGTAGTTGTGCCTCCCGGTCATGGGGTTGCTTTTGAGCGGGTCAGCGACATGGACGGTGCGCGCTTCACGATCATAGCCGTGCAACACCACGAAGTGTCCGGACGGCTCGCCGCGCACGTCGTCATAATCACAGTTGGGGCCGTACTCACGGGCGCTGCGATACAGAAAGGTGGCCGAAAGGCCGGCGATGATCGGTGTCCCCTGATTGAGAAAACCGCGGATCAGGGCGCCGTTCAGATCACGGGCCCGCAGTTGTCCGCCGAGTTCGAGGAATTGCAGGTAGGCGTCGGTGGCTGCCAGCAGCTTCGGATCGTTCTTGCAAGAGGCCTGGGCGCGCAGCTTGTCGGCCAGCGCGTTCGCCGGCAGGTCAACCCAGGTTGGATCGAACAACTGCAGTTTGTAGGTGTAGATGGTTGCGCGGTAGCCTCGTAGCAGGGCATGACTGGCAAGCAGCACCGCCAGGGTTCCGCCCCCTTCGAGCATCGGTACTTCGGCAATGGTCTGAACGAGGCTGACCGGGTCGCCATAATAGCGGTAGACCGCCTGCAGGCAGGTCGGCCCGCAGGTAATTTCATCAGGCTGGGGAGCGATGTCAAAAGGCAGCAGAGCTTTCATCGGGGACTCCTGACTCTGCATAGAGAATACCACCTGTGCAGCAAGGCGAAGAGGATTTTTTACAATTTCTGCTGAGACCGCCTTATTTGCCCGTAATATACCGAGATCCAAGGGGCACTGGCAAAAAGCAGCACTGGGAATCACGAATGGCTGTGTTTTTCTTCGGTCCCCATATGTCCAAGAAATCCCTGAAAGAGTTAAGTATTACTTGCAGCAATACTTAAGAGAAGATCTCAATGCGGGAAAGTGGGGAGAGACTAACTTGTTCTGGAAATGGTGGCATTTGAGAAAGTTTTTCTACGGCCTCAACGCAAAACCACTGCTGTCGACGAAGCCGGTCAGCTGCAGAGCATTGTTAGTGACTCCGGCCTCCCACAACGTAGTGATAAAAAATTATAAGCCCATTTTTACCCCTAGGAATAAACCATTGAGGGATCTGGACGCACCGACGTTGGCCAGCTTGTACAGGGCTGTCAGTGTTTCTTCTAAAGTTAAATCTACTTTGGCATCACTCATGGATTTGTCTCCTTCATCATCAATTATTCGAGCGTGATCCCCGATTTACTTAACCTTGCTTTGATCTGTTCGAGCAACTCCTGTTCAAAATTCTCATTCCACAAGCGGACAAACTGCTGGCCTTCGGCAGCAATCTGCCCACTGACCCGGATCGACTTGCGGGCGACATCGGTCTGGTAAAAGGACAACAGCTGGCGGATCTCGTCGGCCGTATAGTAGCGCCGGTAGATCGGCACCAGGGCATCAAGCAGGCGCTGGTGCTCGCTGTCGGCGAGGGCTTGCATCTCCTCGTTAATAAGCTTGCCGGCGTCCTCGGCCGGCACATCCTTCGCCATCAACAGGGCGCCGAGCTGGTTGGCGTAAATATCCTGCACGTTGGTCATGACCCGCTCGGTGAGACTGAGCCGCACCAGCTGTTCCGCTTCGCGAACCTGCTCGGCCTCGGAGGTTGGGACCGGCGCGGCGCCGGCAACGCTGACTGACAGTGTTATGGCAAACAATAAAATTATCAGGAAGCGCATAGGGTTCATCCTTTCTACAGGGTAGTAAGCTTTTCCGAGGCGCGAAGCGCGTAAATCAAAACCTGATTTACAGGGATAAAAGAGATGAATAGAAACAGCTCTAAGGTTTTAAAGCGCTAAAGGTTTTAAAGCACTAAAGCTTTTAACACATCTCGTTTATCCCCTTCATCAATGTGAATAATTGCCTTCAAGTTTTTTCGCGTCCCGCGTTTCTCGTCCCGTGTTTTCAAATCTTGGCGCGCACGTACTGCACCGGCCATGGGTAGTCGACCTTGAGTTCACGGGCGGCATGAATCGGCCAGTAAGGGTCGCGTAGCAGCTCGCGGGCCAGCAGCACGACATCGGCACAGCCGGTGGCAATGATCTGCTCGGCCTGGACCGCGGCCGTGATCATGCCGACGGCACCGGTGGCGATCCCGACTTCCCTGCGGATCGCAGCAGCAAACGGGGTCTGGAAGCCAGGTGCGGCAGGAATCACAGCATTGGGCACCAGACCGCCCGAGGAGCAATCGACCAGATCCACCCGAAGCGCCTTGAGATGCTCTGCACAGCTCCAAGGACTGGGCGAGATCCCAGCCGCCGTCGACCCAGTCGGTCACTGAGAGACGCACCATAACCGGAAGATTCTCAGGCCAGACCTCGCGGACGCAGCGCACCACCTCGAGGGGCAAGCGCATGCGGTTTTCCAGGCTGCCGCCGTAAGCATCGCTGCGCTGGTTGCTGAGCGGCGACAGGAACTGGTGCAGCAGGTAACCGTGCGCCATATGCAGCTCGACCACCTTGAAACCGGCCTGCAGGGCACGACGTGCCGAGGCCTCAAATTGTGTAACGATTTGTTCCAGGTCGGCGGGGCCCAGCTCGCGCGGCTGCGTTGAACTTGGTCCGAAGGCGACCGGGCTCGGCGCGACCGGCTGCCAGCCGCCGCGCATCTTCTGCCGCGGCAGCGCCTCCCTGCCAGGGGGGCAACACCGAGGCTTTGCGGCCGGCGTGCCCCAACTGGATCGCAGGCACAGCGCCCTGCTCGGCGATAAAAGCGACGATCGGCGCAAACGCCTCGGCCTGGACATCGTTCCAGAGACCACAGTCACCCGGACTGATGCGCCCTTCCGCTACTACCGCGGTAGCTTCCACCATCACCATGGCCGCACCGCCAACCGCACGGCTGCCGAGGTGGACCATGTGCCAGTCATTGGGTAGGCCATCTTGGCAGGAGTACTGGCACATTGGCGAGACGAAAATACGGTTGCGCAGCGTCAATGAGCGCATTTGGTAAGGGGTGAACAGCTGACTCATCTAGACCTCCTTAAGGGAACCAGAATCGCCGGACGCAAGAACCTTCAGGCTTGCCTGCGGCGTAACCTAAAAACCGCCCGGCTGCATAGTGCAGCTCAGACGGCATCCAAAACATCATCCAACCACTCCTGTCATCCCGATCACTTCCCCCCCAAGAACAGAAAAGGCCATGAAATCAGATGAAGCATAATTATCTTACAGCAAAAGAGGAGATTCTACAATGGATTACGAGGGTTTAGAGTCAGGTTACATATCTCATTACAAATGCAAAACAGGTGGTTCGCATACCGCCGAACGCCACACTTTTGCCCGACAGCAAATATCACAGTGGTTTAATCGATTGGGGACATTTACTCACGCCATCTGGCACGTCTTTGTCATCGCCGGCAGCAGTTGCCATTACCTGGCGATTCTGTCGAATTTTCTAGAAAATCTGTTTTTCATTGCGTCTCAATCGTGAAATGATACGATCATAAAAACGAAAACTGCACACCGTCACCCCACAACCATCAAAGGAGTCACCTATGAAATCAATCCTGCCCATTTTCTGCCTTGCCCTGCTGGTTTTTTCCGTCGCCACCGTCAGCGCCAGCAACGACGTCGGTCAGTCGGTTTACACCAAGAGTTGTGCCGCCTGTCACGCTTCCGGTATCATGGGTGCTCCGAAATTCGGCGACAAGGCCGCCTGGGCCTACCTGAACAGCGAAGGGCTAGACACCTTGACCCATAACGCCATCAATGGCAAAGGAAAGATGCCGCCGAAGGGGGGCAACGTGCAACTGACCGACACCGAGGTGAAGGCGGCGGTAGCCTACATGATGGAGATGAGCAAGTAAGGGTTTGCTCCGCAGATTTATGGGCAAAAGGGACACTCAACATTGAGTGTCCCTTTTGCCTACAGTTTGTGTGTTTCTGTGATTTTTAGTAGTTTTGAGCAACAGATCGATAATCTGTTGCTCTTTGTCTTTCTTTAAAAACAAAAGCAGAACCGGCGGGTCTCGGCCCGCCTGCCGACGTACTTTTGCCCGGCAGCAAAAGTAAGCAAAAAGTGCCTTCTCCTTGCGGAGGGCATATTCCTTCGCCTGGTTTCCGTGGTTTCTATGGGGTACTGAATAGGGGATCCGGCCCTGTTCAGGGGGCCTCTCTTTACAGTGCTTTCTTGCAGCAAGAAGAGTAACAACACCGAAACATTCAAAATGTTACTGCGGGAGAGGACCTAAAGGGCCTCGTCAACTACGGGGGATCTGTAGACAGGTTATCGACAGTAGAATCCAAATTGATGTTGCCGTGATATCGAGCCAGACATGCCAAGCGCAGCGCCAAGTTTTCTTTTGCTTCGTTTTCTTTGTCGCCACAAAGAAAATGACGTTGCTGTCGGGCAACCCCGACGGTTTTGCTTTAGCTTTTGAGTCAAAAGTTCTACAAAAAGAGCAACAGATTATCAATCTGTTGCCCTCATCTCCAATTTTAGAAACAAGAATAAACTTTGTCAGCAACAGAGAAGCCCCAGATCAATAGACCTGGGGCTTCTCCTTTTCCCTTCTTACATTTTACTTTTAACCAACTGCATTTAGCAGTCGAAGTAAAGGGCGAACTCAACCGGAGTCGGACGCATACGCGTAACGTCGACTTCAGCTTCACGCTTGTAGGAAATCCACATATCGATGACGTCCTTGGTGAAGACATCGCCCTTGAGCAGGAAGTCATGATCTGCTTCCAGAGAGTCGAGAGCCTCATTCAGAGTTCCGGCAACGTTCGGAATGTCCTTCAGCTCCTCAGGTGAGAGCCCGTAGATGTCCTTGTCGAGCGGATCGCCCGGATCGATCTTGTTCTCGATACCGTCGAGGCCGGCCATCAACTGGGCAGCAAAGGCCAGGTAACCGTTGCAGCTCGGATCAGGGGTACGATACTCGACGCGCTTCGATTTCGGGTTGTCGGTGACCGGGATACGCAGCGAAGCCGAACGATTGCGGTTCGAGTAGGCCAGGTTGACCGGAGCTTCGTAGCCTGGCACCAGACGCTTGTAGGAGTTGGTGGTCGGATTGGTGAAGGCACAAAGAGCCTTGGCGTGCTTCATGATGCCGCCGATGTAGTACATGGCCATCTTGGAGAGGCCGCCGTAGCCGTCACCGGCAAACAGGTTGACGCCATCTTTCCAGAGTCGACTGGTGACAGTGCATACCGGAACCGTTGTCACCGAAGATCGGCTTCGGCATGAAGGTGACGGTCTTGCCGTTCTGGATGGCGACGTTCTTGATGATGTACTTGAACCACTGCAGGGTGTCACCCATGCTGAGCAGCGAATCGAAACGCATGTCGATTTCACACTGGCCGCCGGTGGCGACTTCGTGGTGAACAGCTTCGATGGTCATGCCGACGCTCTGCAGAACTTCAACCATCTCGTTGCGCAGGTCAACCATGGAGTCGGTCGGAGCACAGGGGAAGTAACCTTCCTTGTGACGAGGCTTGTAACCGAGGTTCGGGAACTCTTCACGGCCGGTGTTCCAGGTACCTTCTACCGAGTCGACCGAATAGAAAGACTCGTTGGCGCTGGAAGCGTAGCGAACATCGTCAAAGATGAAGAATTCCGGCTCAGGACCGAAGTAGGCGGTATCAGCGATACCGGTCGACTTCAGGTAGGCTTCGGCTTTCTGGGCGATGAAACGCGGATCGCGGGTGTAGCCTTCCTTGGTGATCGGATCGATGATGTTGCAGATCAGGCTGAGGGTCGGGACTTTGACAAAAGGATCGATCTTGGCCGTGCTCGGATCGGGCATGATCAGCATGTCCGAGTTGTGAATCGGCTGCCAGCCACGAATCGAGGAACCGTCAAAACCGATCCCCTCTTCAAAGGTGTCTTCACTGAATTCACCGATCGGCGTGGAAAAATGCTGCCAGATACCGACAAAGTCGAGAAACTTGTAATCGACCATCTTGCAATTGTTTTCCTGGGCAAACTTGACTACTTCTTGTGGGGTCATCGCTTTCACTTTCTCCTTTGGGAAATGTACTTTGACTGGTTATTCAGTAGCTGTCAATGCGACATTACAAGCAGCTACTAACTTTAAAGGGCGTCGTCACCCGTTTCACCTGTACGGATACGAACGACTTCATCAACCTGAGTCACAAATATCTTACCGTCACCGATGCGCCCGGTTTTGGCAGCTTCACCGATCACTTCGACAACCTTGGCAGCCATTTCATCAGAGACAATGATTTCCATTTTGATTTTGGGGATAAAATCGACCACGTACTCTGCACCACGATACAGTTCCGTGTGCCCTTTCTGGCGACCAAAACCTTTGACTTCGCTGACCGTGATCCCCTGGATTCCGATCTCATTCAACGCTTCCTTCACTTCATCCAGCTTGAAGGGCTTAATGATGGCTTCGACTTTCCTCATAATGGTGCTCCTCTATCAATTTAATGTCAGGTGATGTCTTGATCGGATCAACGCTCAAAACATGCTATCCTAGCTTGAATCCTAGCAATAGCAAATTGCTTGCCTAAATGCGTAAGGGCAAACGCCAGAAAACTATGTAACCACTTGATTTTACACTGCTTATTCATAACTGGAACAGGATGAGAATAACATGAACAAACTCGCATATCGAGCTATTAAGGTTGTGCTCACTATAACCAGGCAGCGTCAAAGATATCTTTGTTCACCTTTTATGCAAAAGATGTCAGCCCTTTGTGTAAACTATCGTGGTAAGCGGAGGGAATCTTCACCTATCTCTTCATTCCACTCGCAGAACCTTTAGCTCCTGATCAAAGAAGGGGTTCTTGCTCTTGGCCGCGAGTGGGATGCCATAAGCGATCATGACATCATCGCCAAGCATCCCCAGTTCAACGGCAGCCTTTCCGAGCAGTATACATGATCCTGTTGTCGATGCGGAAATCAGCGGCCATAGCGGCAGCAGAGCCAACCGCAATCCCAAGGTCACCGGTATTGAACGAACAGGTGCCTCCGGCATCTAACATGGCTTCACAGTCGACAAAACCGCAGTAACCACAGGCGGGCAGATCGCAAAGGCTCTTTACGGGTTCCGATCAGAACAACAACGGGGGCATGCTCAAGGTTTCCGGCATCGCGCAGAAAAAATTGCAACATTGTCCCGTTCCCCGATCAATCTCATCTGCTCCTGCAATTGACCTTTCTCCACTCCCGTAACGATGGCTGTTACCAGGAGATCCTTGCCCTTGCCTTTTGGTGCAGTACGAGCAGCAACACAAATGTGTTCGGCAGCGCGTTCTCAAGCCGGAATTTTCTGCAAGTTCATTCATTACCAACATGATTCAATCTCCCTGTTTGGACAATTTTCACGTTCTGAAATTTATCAGTTAAACAAAATGTTGTCCATAATCAAGCCGTCTACACAGACAAACAAACGCTCCGAACAGATGTGCAATCCTTAAGCAGGATACAATGCTCCGGCGAGTATCCAGAATCTATCAGCAATATATTCTGGCAAACCAGAAGGAAACCATGAGCTGTCAGAGAACTGCGTTGCGACCCAGCGTTAAAGATTTCAGCTTTTCACGACGCTCGTTCTCGGGAAGGGAACCAAGAGTTTTCACTTCAGCATAAAACTTCAACAGATCGGAATCAGTCTGCTTCAGCAATGTGCGGAAACGCCGGCACCAGATCATAATAGGTTGCCATGGAAGACAAGTCGTGCATTATTCAGACCGCGCCGCATCCAGGAATCATAACCTTCATAACCATCCCAGCTCGTTTTTCAGTTGCTCATAGTCATGATAAGCACGCGTTCAAAACCTCCTGTTTAGCCAAACGCTTCCGGGAATTTTCAAGACCAGAAGTGTAAACCAGGACTAACTCGATCACGGATCGAGGCAATAAACTTGTAAAAATCAGCAGAGAGTTCTTCCCTCTGCAGCTTTTCTCCCAGAGTTCATGGGAGCCGGAGCTTTGCAGCCAACGACGCAAACCTTCGATTTCGACTGTCTTGGCAAACGATTCGTTAAAAGCAGTATCGTTTTGGACATAGACGACCTGATGGGACATTTCGTGAAACAACAGAGCAGCAAGACGAAGGTCGTCATTATCAAGGAAAGTATTCAGGACCGGGTCATCAAACCAATTGAGAGTTGAATACGCCTGCACACCGTACACATCAACTTCAAACCCCTGCGCAGAGAGATGAGTCGCCAGAGTCTGGGCCGAGTCCTCATCGAAGTACCCCCGATAGGTGACGCAACCGGCAATGGGGAAACACCACTGATTCAGTGCCAGTGAAAGTTCAGGCGCCACAACCAGGTTCCAGACTGCGTAAGGACGCTCAAGGTCGGTATATTCTCGATAACTGCCGGTATCCGGCAGATCAAGAGAGTTAATGGCAAATTCTCGCAACTGGACGACTTTAGCCAATTGATCACGAACACTCTGTGGTTCGGTCTTTTGTGAAAGGATGTCATCTATGGGTCTTGCACGTGACATCAAATCCCACTGGCCTTTGATACATTGCAACAGATAACCACATTCACTGCAGGCACTGAAAAGAAGCAGGCAGAAGACTAGTACAGAAAAAGAGGACAAACGTCTCATGAGGATCATGGTTAAGGAGTAAGGGTGCAGGAGATGTCTGATTATCCCGTTCAAAATCTAATCAGCCAGGCTTTGGTCCTACGTCCATATGCTGCCGAATACTGGCCGATGCTGCCATCCGCATTAACAACACGATGACATGGCACAATCAACGGGAAAGGGTTCGATGACATGACCCTGCCAACGGCTCTGGCAGCCCCGGGCGAACCAGCCATCGCGGCCAGTTCGCCATAGGCGACAACCGAGCCATAAGGCACCTGCTGCAACACCTGGTGAACCTTACGGGAAAAGGTGGAAAGACCAGACTGATCAATCGTTACATTGAAGACACGGCGCTTCCCCATGAAATACTCCGACAATTGGTTGAGGCAGTCACCAATGATCGGTTGAAGAATTGCCTTGCTTCTGGATATGAGCTCCTGATCAGTGCCAAGACCTGCATCCGGAGTACATTCGAAGCAGAGCCTGATCAAGCTGTTTCCCCTCGCGATAACTGCAACGGTTCCGTGCTCAAAGGATAACATGTCCCACTGTTCATCAGCCATCTGTCAGCCCTGTGGGGAGTGTGAAGAGAATCTTCTGGTAAGGATTGTCCAGGCCTGCTGTATCTCTTTGACACCAAGCAACCAGAGGGACACAACATAAACCATCCCGCCAAATAAAACAGCAGAACCAAGCAACGCAAAACGAGGCCAGAAGCGTCCAGGAATCAGCCAGTCAACCTGGCCGAGCATCAGCGTAACGGTAAGGCCCATAAACGTCAGACCCGGGATCATTCGGGTAATAACACGAGATATCTCAGTCAGATTGAAATCACCGAGACGTTTCGAAAGGAGCAGAGTCAGAACAACAGCATTAAAGATAGAGGCGATTGTTAAGGCGAGAGCCAGTCCGGCATGTCCCATCGATTGCATTAACACAAGTCCGGCAACAACGTTGACGACGAGCGTCCAGAATGAAACCAGAACAGGGGTGCGTGTATCCTTCATTGCGTAAAAAGATGGCACGACAACACGACTGACACCAACGAAGAGAAGTCCGGCGCATACCACGCCAACGCCAGAGCAGCCTGCGTGACATCAAAGGCAGTGAAGTTGCCACGCATGAAAAACAGACTATAAACAGCCTCGATTACAGAGGATCAAACCTGCTGCGGCAGGGATTGTGACCAGCAGGATCAGAACCAGGGCAAAGCGCAACGATTCTCGAAAACCCACCAGATCATCAGTTGTCACCTGACGACTCATGGCTGGCAGAACAGCTTGCGCCAGCGAGACAACGAAAACCCCTTGAGGGAATTCAAAAAGACGTTGCCCATAATAAAGCCAGGAGACACTCCCCTCTTGCAGAAAAGAGGCTAGCAGGCGCGTTACCACGACATTAACCTGGTAGATAGCGACACCGAGGATCCCAGGCACCATGAGCCGAGCTACTTCTGGCGACAGCGGAGTGCCGAAAATTGAAATTTAAACGCAAATCGTAGCCAAAGCGGTAGAGGACAGGGATTTGCGTGACAAACTGGAGCAGCCCGCCAATCAGGACACCACAGGCCAGGGCAATAATCGGTTGCTCCATCCTTGGTGCAAGGACAAGGGCAGAACCGATCATGGCCAGGTTCAGCAGGACAGGCGAAAGGGCTGGCATCAGAAAATGGCCGGAGACATTCAACACGCCAGCAAAAAGGGCCACCAGGCTGATAAAAAGAATATACGGGAACATCAAACTGTTAAGCAGTTCTGTCAGGGCCAGTTTTCCAGCACTGTCAGAAAAACCATAACCGATCATTTTGACCAGCCACGGTGACGACAGAATGCCGAGCAGCGTGACGCCTGATAGGACCAGCAAGAGCAGTGTCCAGCAGATACGAGCAACCTGGCGGGCCTCAGCCGTGCCTTGGTGTTGTAAGACATCAGTGAAAGTCGGCACGAAAGCCGCGGTAAGAGACCCTTCCGCAAAAAATCTCCGCAACAGATTGGGGATAGTGAACGCAACAAAGAAGGCATCGGTCACCATGCCAGCACCAAAAACCGCAGCGACAACCATATCCCGTACCAAACCAGCAACTCGGCTGGTCATGGTTGCGACAGTAAGAACTCCGGCCGCCCTGGCAATCTGTTGCTTTTCATCTCTGCCTACCGACACAATATTTTCAACCTCGACAGTGTATTATTTTTTATTAATCCCGTTCTGCTTAGATATAACATGCTTGAATTAATCACTATTTTTTTATAAATTGGAATTTATTTATCTTGACTACGCCTTCTGTGAATGTTATAAATCTGACGCTCAGATAATAATATATGAATCAAACTTATGCCGGAGGAAATAAAAGTGGCAAATCACAAATCAGCAGAAAAACGTAATCGTCAAAGTAAAATCCGCAACGCTCGCAATACACACATCCGTTCCACCATGCGTAGCTATATCAAAAAGATTCGTATGGCTATCGCAGACGGCGATATTGAAACAGCAAAGACCGTCCTGGAAAAGACCATCCCCTATATCGACAAGGCGGCCACGAAAGGTGTCATCCACAAAGCTACTGCCAGTCGCAAAATCGGCCGTTTAGCCAAACTGGTCAACAATTTGGACGCGGCTAGAATAACGGTTTACATAAATCAGTGATATGGGGAGCGTCTGGAATCGGACGACTCCCCATTTACATTTTTTACGGTAGCACATTCTTGCTATGCCCGGTGTGCTCCCAGAGTGGCCATCTCCAGAACCAGCCTCTCCAGATGCATCTTCGGTTCAACCCCGCTCGATTTTAAAGCCAGGTCCGTTTCCAGAAACCAACTGAAGACCTGTTGGTAATGTTGGTTATCGAATCTGCGCGCCTGTTCAATCAAACCATTCAAAAAATAGGGACTGACACCTACTCTTCTGGGCATGTCCTTTTGAGGGACTTTCTGGGCAAGCATTTCTCTGATTTTCCACATTTGCCTGAAATGCCGTGTCATCATGGCCAGAACCATGAGTGGGGCCTGCCCCTCTGTCAGGAGTCGATCAAGCAATTTCAACGCTGTTGAGGAGTCACCTTGCCCCAGAGCGTCCGTCAAATCAAAAACACTCTCAATCCGGGTGTCTGAAACGATAGCAGCGACATCATTTTCATCGGCAAGGTCACGATCACCCAGGTAACCGGCCAGTTTTTCCAATTCTCCTTCGACTTCGACCAGATTTGTGCCGACCCTTTTACAAAAGAGTCTCAAAGCACCCCCGGACAAGGTCACATTAAAAGATTTGGCCAGTTCCCGGACAAATGTTGGCAATTGGTTTTCATATATTTTTTTAAACTCAATGACCGTTCCGTTTTTTTTGAGCAGTTGAAAAAATTTTCGTCGTGCATCAATTTTCTCTGCAGTGAACAGCAACACTGTTTCCGGGACAGGATCTCTCAAGGTAAGGCAGCAAGCCGTCGAGTTGATCTGCAGATGACTCATGAATGTTTTTGATAATTACCAGGCGTCGTTCGGAAAATACGGGGAAGGTTCTGGCTTGTTCAATGACTTCACCCACCTTGAAGTCACGACCATGAAACTGAGTCAGGTTGAAGTCTCTGTCTTGCAGAGAGACCGCACTTTCGCGGACAATCTTCAGTCCCCTCTCAACAAAATAGGCTTCCTGCCCATAAAGCAAAATCAGGCCGGGAAGAGCACCGGCCCGAATTATATTATGCAATTCCTGCAAAGACATACAGATTAACTCAATCAGAAACTGTTCAGGAGACTGAGCATACATATCTTCAGCAATTCGCCGCGAGATCAAGCGTGCAGCCACTTTCTGAGCGTCGAGTCTGCCTGTTTTTATCTGCACTGTCCTAGATAATCTTGACTGCGCTCAAGTCCACTCTTCCAGATAATCTCACTGCTCCCTTTACGCTCCAGTCGTGCGGAGACGTTCATAGTTGCACGATATTCGGCCACCTGGTCCGATGAAGTATAGGCAAGCGTCTCAATCTGGAAAGATTTTACCTCTCCAACCAGGAGAACGTCAGCCAGGGTCGGGTTCTCAGTCAACTCCACAAGTCTCGACCGCGACAACTCGGCAACCAAAGCGTCTGTCATGTAATTCTCCAGATACGGTTCTGCTGTCTGGTTGTCAAACAGTTGGACATAGAGAATGCGCGCATCACCACCGACCCAGCTATCAGAGGCACCAGGAGCATGATAACCACACCCTGCAAGCAGAACAACGAAGAGGATTGAGATAATACGCATTGGCTTCATCCTACGACTACGTTGACAAGTCGGCCAGGCACAACAATCACCTTGCGAACAGTTTTTCCCTCAATAAAGCGGGCGACATTCGTGTCTGCCAGAGCTGTTGCTTCGATGGCCTCCTTATCAGCATCAGCAGGCACCGTGACCTTGCCGCGGACTTTGCCATTAACTTGTACTACGATCAGAAGAGAATCGGCAATCAGAGCCTTTTCATCAAAAACTGGCCAACCGTTCTCATCAAGAGAATTCTCATGACCCAGATTCTGCCATAATTCTTCACAGATGTGGGGAACAAAAGGGCACAGCAGCATGACTACTGCTTCAATCGCCTCACGCACAACCTCCGGGGACTCATCTTTGTCTGGAAATGCTGAGATACCGTTAACAAGTTCCATAACAGCAGCGATAGCCGTATTAAAATGAAAACTGCCATCAATATCTTCCGTTACTTTTTTTATTGTGCGATGAACCTGACGTCTCAAATCATTCGCCGAAGGCTGTAGGCTGTCAACGTCTACCGCACCGGTGGCAACAGTTGCATCATGATTTTCATACACCAGTCGCCAGACCCTGTTCAGGAAACGAAAACACCCTTCTACGCCTTGATCGTTCCATTCAAGGTCTTTTTCCGGCGGCGATGCAAACAGGGTAAAGAGTCGCGCAGTGTCAGCACCATATCGCTTGATCAAACCGTCGGGATCAATAACATTCTTTTTCGACTTGCTCATTTTTTCGTTGCGCCCGGTGACCACTTCTTTCTGGCAGCGGGTACATCGACCACTTTCTGTTTCTTCCGGATAGAGCCAGCCATGCTCCGGACAGGACCGTGTTTCCTTACAGACCATACCTTGAGTCAAAAGATTTTCAAAAGGTTCATCTAGCGAAATCATATCCAGATCGCGCATGATCTTGGTCCAGAAACGGGCATAGAGAAGATGCATGACCGCATGTTCAACCCCGCCGATATACTGGTCAGCAGAGAGCCAGTACTCAACAGCAGTTCGCTCGACAGGACCCTTTTCATAACGCGGACAGGCGTAACGAAGGAAATACCATGAACTTTCGACAAACGTATCAAAAGTATCAGTTTCCCGTCTTGCGGGCTGACTGCATTTCGGACAGGAGGTGTTTACAAAAGACTCGAGATTCGCCAATGGGCTACCACCCTCACCGGTAAGTTCTACATCGGTCGGCAGTTCTACCGGCAGACTCTCTTCAGGCACAGGGACAACGCCACAGGAATCGCAATAGATCACAGGAATAGGCGTTCCCCAATAACGCTGTCTGGAGACCAGCCAGTCACGCAACCGGTAGTTGACGGAGCGTTGTCCGGACCCTAGAGATTCGAGATACCCGGAGATCTCCTGTTTGCCGATTTCATTGCTGAGGCCGCCAAATCTTCCAGAGTTGACCATCGTCCCAGGACCTTCCCATGCTTCAACCATTTTTGCAGGATCGAGGTCATCACCTTCAGGCTGAACTACCACAAGGAGCGGCAGGTCGTATTTACGTGCAAATTCGAAGTCGCGCTGGTCATGGGCTGGCACGGCCATGACAGCGCCTGTGCCATATCCCATCAAGACAAAGTTGGCCAAAAAGACAGGGATTTTTTCACCATTTACAGGATTAATGCAGAATGAACCGGTAAAGATGCCCTCTTTTACGTAATCGTCACTTGTCCGTTGGGTCTTGTCGACAGCCTGCACTTTTCTGACAAAAGCCTCAACCTCCCGACTGCGCTCCGGTGTTGTCAGAACCCGTGCTAAAGGATGTTCTGGAGCCAGACTCATAAAGGTGGCACCAAAGAGTGTATCGGGACGTGTCGTAAAGACACGGACACTTTCATTATGACCAGAGACTGCAAAATCGATCTCACACCCTGAGCTCTTACCGATCCAGTTGCGCTGCATCGTCAAGACCGATTCAGGCCATCCCGGCAGTTTATATGTCCATTCAAGCAACTCCTCGGCATACGATGTTATTTTGAAGAACCACTGATCGAGTTCCTTCTGTTCAACCTTGTTGTCACAACGCCAGCAGCACTCGTCTTCCACCTGTTCGTTGGCAAGAACCGTCTCACACTCGGGGCACCAGTTGACAGCAGCACTCTTTTTATATGCCAGCCCTCTTTCGAACATCTTCAGGAAAATCAACTGCTCCCAACGATAATAGTCGGGTTCGCAGGTCGCTAACTCTCTGTCCCAGTCGTAGGAGAAACCCATCCTTTTCAACTGGGTCCGCATGTTGGCAATGTTTTCCGTGGTCCATACCGCTGGATGCGTCTTATTTTGGATTGCAGCATTCTCGGCAGGCATGCCAAAAGCGTCCCATCCCATCGGATGCAGCACATTGTAACCCTGCAAACGCTTGAAACGGGCCACCACATCCCCTATCGAATAGTTCCTGACATGTCCCATATGAATACGACCGGACGGATAGGGGAACATTTCCAGAAGATAATACTTCGGCTTAGTGCCACCCTCGACAGCTTTCCATGGCTGATTCTCAGACCACAGGTTCTGCCATTTTACTTCAATTTCCTTAGGGTTGTAGCGTTCCTGCATACTTCCTCCACTACCTGAAACATGAAAACCGGCATAAGCCGGCTATTCTATGGGCAAGGCTGCAACAATGATAAAGCGCAACTGCACCCGTCACCTGCAAACCATATTATTTAGCGCGGTAGGTAATTCGTCCGCGGCTCAGGTCGTATGGCGAAAGCTCCACGGTCACCCGATCACCCGGCAGAATACGAATATAGTACTTGCGCATCTTCCCCGATATATGTGCCAGGACAACATGCCCATTATCAAGTTCGACCTTGAACATTGCATTCGGCAACGGCTCAATAACATTGCCTTCAACTTCAATTGCTTCTTCTTTTGACAAACCAACCTCCTGATTTACCGTTACGAGGGATTAGATTCCCATTAATTTCCTGACCGTCTCAAGGATCTTCATCGTCTGAATCGGCTTGGTGATATATTCATTTGCCCCTAGTGCCAGGGCTCTTGTCCGATCTTCTGTCGCCCCTTCTGTGGTGATGACAATAATTGGAGTTTGCTTATAGTTTGGGTCGTTACGAATCATACTGACTAACTTTAAACCATCCATAATAGGCATATTTATATCAGTCAGGATCAGATCAAATTTCTCTGCACTCAGTTTCTTCAGGCCATCGACACCATCATTGGCCTCGACAATCTGGAAACCACGGATACGCTTCAATGCAAAAACAATCAACTGGCGCATCGTGGGTGAGTCTTCAACAACAAGAACCTTATACTCAGTCATGAGATCATGCCCCCGTTTACTTGGTCAACAAGTCAATAAAACCCTGGATGGTCGACAACTTCCGTTCTGAATCGGAGTAGAGACGCGACGAGAAAACCGCAGTCGCTGCATGGCCGGCCAACAGGGTGAAAAGTTCATAGTCAACATTGTTGAATTCATCTTTTTGTACCAACAACTTGTAAATGGCGATCACTCCAATAACGTGTTCCTTGATTTTAAGGGGGATACAGACAACCGGTCGTTCAAAATCCCGTTCATAACCCTCCATTGAATCGATAAAATAGTTTTCACCAGACTCGACGGCTTGACCTATGATCCCTTTGCCGACAACGATAGAATGAAGTTGCGATGTCTCGATGCCTTCGCTGGCGACAGGTTCAAGACGATTGGTCTTTTCATCAAGCAGAAGCACACCGAACTCTTCAGCACCGATCAGATTGATGACAATTTCCAGGATAATCTGCAAGACTTCCTTAAAATCGAGCGTGGAGTGCAACTGATAGGAAGCAATGTAGAGATTGGCGAGCATGTTATTTTCTTCTTCAATCTCGACATAACGGTTTGCAAAGTTCTGATTTTCCTCCTCAACTAACTTGATACGACCCAGTATCTCCGTTTTTTCCTGCTCAAGTGCCTCAATCTTTTTCTTCAGTTCGGAGGTGTCAGGCGTTTCTGAAGCAACTTCATGCCCCTTTTCCTTGAGGGTTTCTTCCAATTTAATAATACGGAATCTGAGCCGTTCGTTCTCTTTAAGGAGATCCTGAGTAAACTCAGCCCCTTTTTTGAAAACCTGCAGAAATTCATCTGCACGGTTGATAGTGTCTTTTTCCTCGTCATGATCACTCATGCACAAACTCCTTATCAGTTACCCCCAGTTAAAATCAGGGAATAATAACAATCCTCTGTGAAAATATCCAGCGTTAATAATATCTGACGGTGCAGCGTTTCGTGAATCATCCGCCATATCCACAATGAAGAAGGATTTCTTTGCATATCGATGGCAATGTGATAACACGATCCACCAGACCAGTTGCTATCGCCTCCTTCGGCATGCCAAAGACAATACAACTCTCTTCATCTTCGGCAAAGACAGTACCGCCATGGCTTTTGATGGCATGAACCCCCATTGCACCGTCATTGCCCATCCCGGTAAGCACGACACCAAGCAGACGCGGGCCGAAAACCGTCGCGGCGCTTGAAAACAACGTATCCACCGAAGGCAAATAGCGTTGATGCCCCTTCGGTTCGGAAACCTTGACTATGACATCCGAACCTTTTTTAAAAAACTCCAGGTTTTTACCCCCCGGCGCGATCAGAACCTCCCCCGGCCTGACCGGATCACCACTTTTCGCCTCGCGAATTGTGAGGGCTGAAAAACGGTTAAGACGTTCAGCAAAGGCACGGGTAAAATCAGGTGGCATGTGTTGAGCAACGGCAAAGGCAACCGGAATTTCATCTTGAATTGCAGAAAAAAGATTCTGCAAAGCCGGCGGGCCACCTGTTGATGCACCAATCACAACCATATGAAAATCCTGATGGGCAGCACCTGAAATAGTCCTTGGCCCGACCGGGCGCTTCACGGCCCGCTCACGCGGCTTGCTCCTGTTGCTTGTGCGGGCCATAACATTCTTTAGGTTGGCAGAAGTTACTTCCAGCACCTTCGACAGAAGTTCTTCTCGAATATCCATCAAAGTCGGCGAGACCCTTGAAGAAGGTTTTGGCACGAACTCAACAGCCCCCAGATCAAGCGCTTTGAAAACATCTTCATCGTCAGTCCGTGAAGAAACGACAATAATGGGTGTGGGTTGTGTCTGCATGACGATACGCAGAAGTGTAAACCCATCCATGCGAGGCATTTCAAGATCAAGAGTGATCAGATCCGGACGCAGATCGATCACTTTACGCAATCCTTCCTCGCCATCACAGGCATAGCCAATAACTTCAACATTGGGCAGGGATTCCAGCATCTTGACTATGGTGCGGCGATTAAAGGCCGAATCGTCAACAACCAGAACCCTGACTTTGCCAGAGGTCATAATAACCCTCCAACACCCGCATTTGCCGTCGGGGGTTTCTGGTAAACCATATCGTGCGTGAAATGTCTCAACTGGAAAGAGGTGCTGAGATTAATCAATGACTCCGAGTGCCCAAGCAACAAAAAACCTCCCGGCACAAGTCTCTGAAAAAAATTATCAATAACTTTTATTTTTCCGGCTTTGTCAAAATAGATAATGACATTGCGGCAAAAGATAACATCCATCTTGCCCAACAGGGCTATTCTTGATGTATCAAATAGATTCAGATGGCTGATAGAAACAAGACTCCTGACTTCATCAACGATGCGTAACTTTCCCTCATGCTCGGTAAAGAATCGTGATTTCTGCAACGGGTCAGTGCTGCGGAAGGATGCTTCGCCATAAAGACCTTCACGGGCCATATGTAGCACCCGCTGACTGATGTCTGTACCGATAATCTCGACACGCCAGGATCTCAACCAAGGTTGATCGAGTAACAACATGGCAATTGTATAGGGCTCTTCGCCAGAGGAACAACCAGCGCTCCATATGCGTAGAGTCTTCCTGTCTTCCTGCTCTTTTCGCTTGCGAACTTCGGGCAGGATGTCATCTATAAATGTTTTAAGTTGGAAATCTTCCCTGAAGAAATAAGTTTCATTGGTCGTCAACTGGTCAATAACTTCTGAAAGTTCCTGATCTTTGTTCGGATTGTAGCGCAAGAAATAGTAATAGTCCTTGAAAGTATTCAGGTTATGTAACTGCAATCGTTTACCAAGGCGTTTTTCCAGAAGATACTTAGAATCCTCTGTAAAATTAAGCCCGCAATGCTGGTAGACAAAATCCCGTAACAAGCGGAATTCATCCGCATTCATCTGTATTTCTGGAGAAAGAAAAAGCATCTATTGATCAGCTCATTGGTAAATTTGCAAGCAGGTCTGTCAGTTGCTGCCGGACGATTTCTTCCGACTCAACAGTCAGTCTTTTTTCCAACAGGGGCCTGGCTCCCACGCCAAATACTTCCACGGCATTTCTGGCTATTTGTGCGCGAACCGCCCAGAAAGGATGATTAATCAATCGCTCCGCGTGAGCATCAATCCAGTCGCCAGTTCCATAGTGGGTCAATAGGTTCATGGCCGCGCTCACTACTTCCTCATCGGGATGATCCAGCGCGTGTATCATTTGGGGACTGGCGTCGACCCCGGCGAGACTGGCCAGAGTTTCCAACGCCGCGATACTCACAAGACCAACAGGGTCGGTAAGAGTTCGCTCTATCAGGGCCCTGCTGCGGTCACCGACAACTCTACCCAGGCCACGGATGGCAGATGCCCGCACCCAGACATCATCATCCTGCAAGGCCAATTGCAAGCCATCAAGAGCATCCTCATCATTGCAATTGCCAAGGATTTCCACGACCGTCCGCCGTACTTCGGCATCCTCATCAGTCAGGGCAAGAAGCAATGTGCTGATGTGCTCACTCACTTCATACCGTTCAAAGACTTTAACCGCAGCCCTTCTGACTTCGGCAGCAGAGTCCTTGACAGCCATTCCCAAAGCACTCAAAACGCCGGGGGTTTCTAACTCCCTGAGGACTCTCACGGCAAACATCCTGTGCGTGGGGATACAATGGGTCAGCAATGGCTGCAAAGCTGTAAAGGTTTCGTTTGGAGACACGCTCCCGATAGTAATGAGGGCCTGCAATGCAGCCTCCTGAATTTCATTGGAGGGGTTTTGCAGACACTCGACCAGGTCCGGCAATATTTCCACGGAACCGATTTTGCCGAGAGCATAGGCCGACATGCGCACCAATTGCGGGTCAGTATCATGCAACCCCTGTTGCAGCAGCGGCATACTTTCCATGCAGCCAGACTCGCCCAGCACATAGGCAAGGTACGCGCGACGATTCCCATCAACAAAAGGCCATGTATCGAGCAGAACTTTTGGGTTGGCATGACCTATATCAACAAGTGCCGTGATCGTTTCCTGTTGCAAGGATTCATATTCGAGCAACCGCAAGAGAGGTTCAACAGCATCGGCAGCGCCAAGCCAACCCAGGATTCTGATCGCGGCAAGTTTAAGCTGATCGTTGAATTCTTCATCGAGATATCGGGAAACAGCAGTAGCAACAGGTCCTTTTTCGGATCCTGAAAGCTGTTGTACAACCTGCTCTGGATGTCGTTTGTAAATCTCCGTTAGCGCAAAAACCGCCGCTTCGCGTACATTCCGCATCGGGTCCGTCAAAGCGTTAACCAGTTCGCTAAGTGCCGTAGCGTCGCCTGCTTTGCCAAGACAATCGATCAGGGCTTTACGCAGCAGCTTTTCATCCTTAAATGGGAGGAGCGCTGAGAGTGAAACTGGCGAGGCAATCCTGCTTAGCGCATCAAGAATCGTAAATTGCAGTAAAAGATCCTGATGCTGCATTGCTTTAAGCAGTGCAGGGACCGCTTCCGCAGTTTTAAGTTTGCCAAGATTCTCGGCTGCAGAAGCCCGCACGTTGCTATCGACGTCCTCCAGACCACGGATCATCGCCGGGATGGCCTCAGGTGCAGCAATATCACCAAGGATATCAATGATGAATTTTCGCACATCATGATCGGGACAACTGGCCTGATCGAGAAGCATCGGCACAGCATCCCGACCCATCCGGGACAAGATTTCCACGGCGGCATTACGTAAACCGGCATTTTCTTCAGCATGGAGAAGTTCAACAATCTCACCGATCAATTCACGTCTGATCGGCATGCTCAGAAACAGGTCAATTGCCGCTTTGCGCACCCGCCAGGAGCAGTCACCAAATGCCGTAAATATCAAGCCAAGACCATCAAGAGGATTGCTGACAGCGAGGTCACGCAACCCCTGCAGGCGTGTTTCCTCGTCTGGGGAATTCAACGCATTGCTAATTTGGTCAAATTTTTCCACTGTTCCTCCCCGTCTGAAACTTGAATCCGTGCATCAGGTGCGAGCAGATGATTTAAATCAGGCCCCTAATTCCCGACTTCGTTTCTCCAGCAGGTCAAGAAATGCGGCTTCAAGAATCTTGCTGTTTTTAATTGTTGCGCTAGGGAATCGATCACTGAAAAGTTTTCTGGCTTCTTTAATTTCTTTGGCCAGTAATTCCGACCAGTTGCCTTCGAGGATTCCTTCGTCAATGCGGTCCTGATAATAAAGAGAGATGTCTGAGACAATGATTCTTGCAAATCGCTCGGCTCGTTCATGAATCGGGGCATCTGATGCCGAAACCTCATGATCCTCTGCTTTCTGTATCTTCTCATTCACAGTGTTGATGAAATCACGAGATTGTGACACTCCTTCAGCGGGTGTCAGCTGTCCCCCTGATTTTTCCACTTCGTCTTTTTTAGAAGGGCCTGTCGCAGGAGCGGCCCCTACCAGCAACCGGTTAATCTTGATGATCAAGTCATCAGGAATATGGTGCTTTTCTATATAATCATCTGCTCCGTAGAGAGAATTCGGGGAGCGTTTATATGCAGCCTTGTTATAAACGGAAGACAACAGGATGATTTTAACATTAGACAAACCCGGTCGACGTCTGACAGTATCGACGACCTCAAACGCATAGAGCCCCTGCAAGGCGACGTCAATAACAGCAACATGTGGTAGGGCTGCATCCATCAAGGAGAGAACCTCGGCGCCACTGTGTCCGAGAACGCCTTCAAAACCTGCGTCTTCAACAATTTTTTTGACCGTGCCGCACAATTCTGGATCGCTGTGAGCAATCATCACACGAACCATTTTCGCGGCATTTTTGAGAGGACTGTGTGGCAATTCAACAGTGAACGGTGTACGGCATCGCGCACAACGCATGGTGACCCGTTTACCGGCCAATTTTTCACGATCCAGCCGGAAGCGGGCGGCACAGGAAGGACATCTTACAATCATCAAAAAACCTCAAAAGGGGAGACTGGTTTTTAACGGCACAAACGTCAGACCTGACCAGTTATTTTTGTTCGTAGTTCAGTTTCTGCAGTTCGATTTTTTCGTCATTTGACAGAACTTTTTCCAAGTCAATCAACATGATCAGTTCATCATCGTGACGAGCAACCCCCAGGAAATAATCAGCCTGAGGGCCTTTGATAAACTGTGGCGCTGGCGCTACATCTTTCCGACCAAAACGTTTCACTTCAGTTACTTCATCGACCAGCAAGCCAATGATTTTTCCGGCAAGAGAGCAGACGACGATGCGGTTTTTACGACTCTCTGCACTGATTGGCTGGTCAAATCGCTTTCGTAGATCGGCAACGGGAACCACGGCACCACGCAAGTTAATGATACCTTCGATAAAGGATGGCGCTTTGGGAACGGGCGTCAACTTCTGTGGCCTGATGATTTCCTTGATTCTCATAATATCGAGGGCATACAGTTCCGACCCGACTTTGAAGCACGCGAGCTGGATCTCCTGACGCTGCTCTTTCCCGTCAGAAACTGCCATATGATGTGCACCCTTAGGTAATGACATAATAATTAGTCAAGAAATCTTTGGATGGTTTCAATAACCATGGCCGACTTGAATGGTTTGGTTATATACCAGTCAGCACCGACCTGCTCGCCCCGGGCCATGTCTTCACGGCTTTTCTTGGCCGTCAGCATTATGACGGGGATGTGTTTGGTCGCATCATCCAGTTTAATGCGCCGGCAGACTTCAAAACCGTCAATTTCTGGAAGCATTATGTCAAGCAGAATCAGGTCCGGTTTGACACTGACAATAGCATCAAGGGCTGCCTGCCCGTCACCGACACCGTGGACTTCATAGCCTTTTGAAGTCAGCAATATACTTTCAAGCTTAAGCAAACTCTCTTCATCCTCTACGATCAGGATCTTTTTCTTTATCACGGCGCACTCCTTTTAAAGTGTCAACTTAACCCAACGTCCATAACTCTCTGCAGATTCAGTAAAATGATCATGCGTCCCTGGCAGCGACCGATCGCGTCAATCAACTCGCGACCCAGCCCGGCAAGCACTCCTGGCGGTGGCTCCAGTTCCTCGATGACAAGGTCGACAACCTGATTAATACTGTCAACCAGCAAGCCGGCTGTGATGTCATGAAAATGACACACAACCACGCGTGAACTTGGCATCAGTTCCGATTTACCAAGGTTAAGCCGCTGTCTCAGGTCAAAAACAGGCACAATAACACCGCGTAACGAGATGATCCCGAGAATATACGCGGGGACCCTGGGAACGGCAGTAAATTCCCTTACCTTGATTATCTCGTTAATCTGTGTGATGTCCAGCGCATATTCTTCATCACTGAGATTAAATGTAAGGTACTGTCGGCTGGACTGAGACTGAATTTCACCCTGTTGTTCGGAGCCATCCGCAAAAGAAAACGCACAATCCTCAATCGCAGAAAACAGCCGATCCAGCCCATCAGAAGCTTTCTGATTTGCAATGACACCTTTCTCAAGGAGAGTTAAAGATTTCTCCTCTGCAACCTCAGTTGCCTTGCCCTGTGTTTGCTCCTTATGTGATGCCTGTGTTTGCTCCTCATGTGATACATGAGTTTGCTCCACAGCCGATTTTCGTGCAGAATCTCGCTGTGACCCGTCTGGGGGTTTTTGAGCTTTTGCTTTTTTGCGTATCTCGGCGATATCCATAGTTATTGTCCGCAAATTAGTGTCTGGCCGAAAACTCCGGATTGCCGAGTCAGCTCAGTGAGTTATTATCAAATTCCAGCATCACTGCATCCATAACCGCTTTTTCAACTCTGTCATTTCCTCGGCCAAAACATTCGAGCAGGGCCAGTGAGGCCACATGATTAATGATGCGTGGCGTTCCCGACGAATATGCGTAGATCATTTCAACGGCATCAGAGCTGAACAAACCTGGCTGTCCTCCGGCTTTGGCTATTCTGAAATCGAGATACTCACTCGTCTCTTCAAGATTGAGCGGTTTCAAATCATATTGCATGCCGATCCGCTGTCTTAACGGTTCATAAGCACGATGTCTGAGGCGCTGCTTCAACTCAGGCTGTCCCATGAGTACAATGCTGATCAGGTTGCGATCATCCAGTTGGAAATTAGTCAGCAGCCTGATTTCGTCAAAGGTCTCCTTGTGCGGCACCAGTTGCGCCTCATCGATAACAACGACCGGCGTTATGCCCTTTTCATAATACTCAAAGAGTATCCGGCCTATCTGTTCCAGCAGATCCACCTTGAAATGGGCCGGCTCGATTTCACCGAGATGTTTCGCCAAACTCTTCAAAAATTCCAACGGTGTCAAACGCGGGTTTATCAAACAGACAACTTTGAAGCTGTCGTCTAGAGTATCCATCAAGGCACGCGACAGGGTCGTCTTGCCACAACCAATTTCACCGGTCAGAAGAACAAGATCGCGTTCCTCGACCGCATACTGCATGCGTGCCAGCGCTTCACGATGGCCACGACTTAAGAAAAGGAACCGGGGATCCGGAGTCTTACTGAACGGTCTCTCATTCAGCCCAAAATATGCCTCATACATTGAGTGAAGACTCACCACGCAGCGCTTCGCTCATTAACCCGGCAACATCCAGAACCAGAATGGTTTTTTGATTACCCAATTCAGCCGCACCGGCAACCCCTTTGACAAAAGACAGGGCCTTGCCAAGGGACTTGATAACAACATCCTGTTGACCGAGAAGTTCGTCAACCACAAATCCCATACGTTTTTCTGCCAGTCCGACGATGACCACAAAGAGCCGACGGTTATCATCATCAACCGGAGCTTTTGAAGAAAAAACCCGATCAAGACGCAGCAACGGCACGGTGCTTTTTCTCAATTCGAGGACTTCCATCTTTTCGACGGAATGGATAGTGTCAGCATCGATCATCAATGTCTCAAGCACAGAGTTGATTGGAACAGCATAGGTTATCTCGCCAACCTGCACGATCAAGGCCTTGATGATTGCCAGGGTGATCGGCAGAGTGATAATCATGCTGGTGCCCTGTCCCGGCATGCTCCTGACCTCTATCATTCCGGAAAGGGCCGTTATGTTGTTTTTGACAACATCCATACCGACCCCGCGTCCCGAGAAATCACTGACTTCATCACGAGTGGAAAACCCCGGCATAAAGAGCAAGTCAAAGGTCTCCTCCTCAGTCAGGGCCTGAGTCGCAGAGATCAGGCCTTTTTCAATCGCCTTGCGACGCACCTTGTCACGGTTGATACCCCGGCCATCATCATGGACTTCAATAACGACATGATTCCCTTTCTGCGAAGACCAGAGCTGAATCAAGCCTTTCTCCTGTTTGCCTGCAGCACGACGATCTTCTGGAGATTCCAGCCCATGATCAATTGCATTTCGGATGATGTGCATGAGCGGATCGGAAACATCTTCTATGATCAGTTTGTCAAGTTCGGTGTCCGCACCACGGATATCAAGATCAACCTTCTTGCCCTGTTCATTGGATATCCGTCGTACAATACGGATCATTTTTTCAAACAGTTGACCAACCGGGACCATACGTACGTCCATAACGCCCTTTTGCAACTCATGCAGGCGTCGTTCCAGAACCCTTGTGGCTTTGCTTAACTCTGCAACCAACTCTTTTTCCCCGGTTCCTTTCAATCGGTCGCTTATGTTGGCAATGGCTCCTTTAGAAAGGACCAGCTCGCCAACGATATTCATCAGCAGATCAAGTTTATCAATATCGACTCTGACTGTGCGACTGATCGATCGCAATGAACTGCCGCCATCTGCATCATCAAGCGCAGTTGGCAAACCGGGAACTGTCGCATTAACTTCCACCGCTGCAGGCTCTTCAAGAACAGAGTCATCCCGGTCAGGTCCGTCGACGACATTACCGTAAGTGTGAATGTCGTGGTTGTCACGCCCCAACAACAAGCCGATGTCAATCTTGTCGAGATCGCTGCCGAAAAGAATTTGGAATGCAATCCGCTCGCCGATAGCGCCAATCGATGGCAACGTACTGATGACCTCGCCATGCTGTTTAAGTTGCTGGGTTATTTCGGCAAGCTCCTGATCAAAACTGGACAGGTCAAAATCCATACGCAGTAGATGGAGGCAGCGCTTTTTGCGAATATTCTCGTAAAGACGGTGTTCTTCATATTCGGTTAGCACGTTCAGAATGGAAGGATCAATATCCAGGCCAGCCAGTGGATCTTCTGCAGCCTGTTTGTCCTCACCGGCCACCTTGCTGATCTGTGCCAGAATCGGGTTGAGGTCGAGAGAGAACTTCTCGTCGTTGCTTTTGCCGTCAATCAGCTTGATGAGTATATCAAGTGAGCTAAACAGGGTGTCGACCAGATATTGATTAAAAGGGATCTTGCCAAGACGCAGTCCATCGAGCAGGCTCTCCATGGAATGAGAGATTTTCGACAGATCGTCAAAGCCGAACATGCCGGCCAGGCCCTTGATTGAATGAGCTCCCCGGAAGATGCCGTTGAGGACATCAGGATCACAATCACCGGAATCGAGGGAATCAGCTAACTTGACCAGATCAAAATTAATTGATCCGATAATTTCCTCAGTTTCGCTGATAAAATCCTTGAGGGCCTGTGTTGAACTCGTATCAGACACAACTGTCTCCGTCTCAGTGGCGGGCTTGTCGAACGTTGCTAGAGGTTACAGCATCACTACCAGTCTAAACACAAAAAGACCAATGACTCACTGCGGTTCTTATGGTCACTCACTTCCCCAGATACTCTCGGATCAGCTGTTGCAGCTGTTCAGGGGCAAACGGTTTGACAAGGTAGGCATTGGCGCCGAGAGACATGCCCTTTTCGCGATCACGCTCACTCCCCTCGGTGCTAATAATAAAGAGCGGGGTGTCGCGATAATTTTCGTTATTGCGAATGAAGTTGACCAACTCAAGACCATTGATATCCGGCATGTTAATATCGGTAATGATCAGATCAACCTTTTCACGGGGCAGGATTCGTAAAGCTTCAAAACCATTGGCCGCCTCTACGGTCACATAATCACCCATCGCCGCGATCGTCGATACAATCAACGAGCGCATGGTCAACGAGTCCTCAGCTATCAGAATTTTCTTACTCACTGCAGCCGACTCCTTAGACATCTGGACATTTTCACGCCTTGACACTTAATCTGGCACATTAGTAACAAAGCAAACACTAGACAGCGCTGCGATGACTCATTATGCGACGCTCGAGCAGAGCTTTTTCCATTGCCAGGCCTGCTTGAGAAAGGAAAATTTCCAGAGACTCCGTATCGCCAATCGGTTTTTTATCGGGAAGGTTGTCACCATAGAGAACTGCGACCACCCGCCCCTCACTAATCAGGGGGCCGACAAAAACTTCTGCAGGTTTATTGCCGCCCATCTGGTTGAACAGATAGTCATTCCAATCGGTTTTCCCCGGTATACCTTGATAAGGAGAAAAGGAATGCAGTGCCTCGGCAAAAACGTGCTCTCCTGTTTTTGGCAGCCTGGTGTTGCGCACCCTGGCATCGGCGGACTCACCCTCCAGTTCAATGCCGAACTGGCCCAGGCCGACAATTTCATTTTCCTTAACCAGGAGGACAACGGCTCGATTCATCAATTCACTGGCAAAACGCAGAATCAACAGGATAATGCCACCACCAAGGGAAGGATTGTTCAACTCCTGCAACATGCCACGCAGCAGATGCAAGCCCGGAGTCTGCTGCAGAACTGGCGGCGAGACACTGCTTACCGTCTCTCCCATTTCCTTGAGAAGTTCCGCACCAATATTGTACAACCCCTCCTTGACGTCAGCCTTGTCAGAGGGCCGACCACCGAACGCGACCAGCGAATCAACCAGAGCAATCAGGGCCTCATGACCGTGAGCACCTAGAACATCACTCTTCTTCGGTTTTGACAAAAGCGTTGTAATGCCGAATTTGCGCACGCTTTTTTCCGCCTCCTGATTCGGGTGATCAGACATCACCATAACCTTAAAATCAGGGTATTTACAGCGCACTTCCTCAAGCAGTTCCAAACCGCCAAGGACTCCGCTGCCATCACGACGTGGCATAATCAAATCTATGACCAAAGTTGTCAATTTTGGATCGGCAGTCCCCACAGCTTCGATAAAAGAATGATAATTGGTAAACACGTGAACCTGTGCCTTGCGATCCCGTAGCAAAGCTGTAATCTGCTCTGCGGTATTGGGATCATCGTCAACCACAATAAACCTGTGGACCGGCAACTTTTCCCGGGCGACCAGACCCGACTGAGTTTGTTCAGATCCTGTCGGGGCGACCTCCGTTCCTGCGCCGACCGTCTCACCTCTGGCTTCAGCCATAAGTTGATCGACATTGACCAGCGATTCGCCCTGTTCATCAATCTCTTCACCCCGGTGACGTCTCTCATCGAGAAGACGACTGCCCTCCATCGCCAACCACTGCGGGCTGAGACCCTGCTCAAGCATGAACTGCAGGGGATCGAGGTTAGTGTCTGCCAGTTCACCCGGCTCGCCCAGTTCAAAAGAAAAAGAGCCCTCATCCCAGCTGAAGAAGCTGTAAATGATTTTTTCAACCTGTTCACGCACAGCCACTTCAATCGTCTCACGATCAACACCGAAGTCGCTGACCAGGATGTCGCCTATGCGGCGACCATCAGCCTTTTCCTGCTGGATGACGAAAGCCTTTTTCAGAGTTTTCATGTCAGCCATGTTAGCGCGCAGGACGATGTCTCCCAGGTTCTCTGGAAACGTCGATGCAGATGCACGCGTAACCTGACCGTCATGAAACACCACCCGCCCATCCCGGCCACGGCTATCCAACTTCAGCACACCGGATTTGCGGCTCAAGCTGACGATCTGCAGGATTTCTCCGAGACCGAGATCTTCAAGGCTACCAACGAGACTCATAAATTCTTCGCAAAACCATCTTCGATAAAGTTACACAACAGCACGTAACAAGTGGAAATTAAATAGGAATAACTATACTTCAATGAAGGCCGCCAAGTAAAGCAGGTTTTCCGATAAGAACCGATGCCGGAATTCGGGAAAACACCTCGATCGTTGCCCGGCGCGTCGCAAGCACATAATGTGTCAACAGGAAGAAAAACTACTATATTTTTCGTCCTTAGAGGGCGCGTCTATACAATCCGAAAAATGTCAACCACTCCTCGCAGAAAGCATCAATGTTCGCGATCGGAAAATTTCAACCGAATTGGGCAAGCAGTAAAACCGAAAGCCTGACGCAGACAATTCATCAGGTAGCGTTCGTAGGAGAAGTGAACGCCTTCGGCATTATTGACGAAAATTACGAATGTTGGCGGGCGGACGGCGGTCTGCGTGACATAAAAAAACTTTAGACGTTTGCCGCGATACATAGGAGGTTGATGGTTATACTCAGCATCTTTGAGAACTTTATTAAGGTGAGCTGTCGGCACCTTGCGGTTGAACTCGTCGCTGACCATCTCGACATCCGCCATAATTTTATCGACGCGCTGACCACTGAGGGCAGAGACAAAGTGGATAGGGCTGTCTGGAAGGAAACGGAAGGCCCCTCGCACCTCCTTGATAAAGTCTCCCATCGTGGAGTTATCCTTTTTGACCAGGTCCCACTTGTTCACGACCAAAATAACTGCCCGCCCCCGTTCATGAGCATAGCCGGCTATTGTCATGTCCTGGTCGGTAATGCCTTCTTCGGCATCGATCACGACAAGAGCAATATGTGCCCGATCCATAGCCTTCAACGCCTGTATGACCGAGTACTTTTCGAGCTTTTGCGAGACTCTGCCCTTGCGGCGGATGCCGGCTGTGTCGATCAGAACATAGCGACGCTGATTATAGCTGAAAGGTGTATCCACACTGTCGCGGGTCGTGCCGGCAATGGGGTTGGCGACAACCCGGTCAAAACCGAGCATGCGATTGACCAACGAGGATTTGCCGACATTGGGCCGGCCAATAATTGCCAAACGAGTCTCGGTGACATCTTCTTCGTCGGAATCCTGGTCTGGTATCAGGGCCAGAATATCATCCACAAGGTCACTCGTGCCGAGTCGATGTTCGGCCGAAATGGAGTGGATCTGGCCAACGCCGAGCGCATAAAACTCACCAATCGCTGCTTCCTGAGCCGGGCCGTCGACCTTGTTGACCACAAACAGCACCGGCTTATCCACCTGGCGTAGCATGTGGGCGACCTCTTCATCCGCAGGATTCAACCCCTCACGCCCATCCATCAGGAACAGGATGATATCCGCTTCTTCCATCGCCAGTTGCGACTGCTCCCGCATCTGGGTGAGCAGACGTTCATTGCTGACCGGTTCGAAACCACCGGTATCGATCAAGGTGAAGCGTTTCTCGTAACGACTCACGTCCGCATAATTGCGGTCGCGAGTCACCCCCGGAGAGTCCTCGACGATGGCAACGCGCCTGCCGATAATGCGGTTAAAAAGCGTCGATTTGCCCACATTGGGGCGGCCGACTATGGCGACAATTGCACTCATGTAAAAATCTCACAAATATGACAGAAATCATATTCCGCCATCCGTACCCCATACGAGGAAACCTGTCCTCGTTTTTATACTTCTTTAAAAATAATACCCTTTGTACCAATCAACAAATTTCGCAATACCGGATTCGATGGGTGTCGATGGACGAAAGCCGACATCGTTGCTCAAAGCATCTACATCTGCCCAGGTGGCGGGAACATCACCGGGCTGAATAGGCAGAAAATTCTTCTCGGCCTCCTTGCCCAGAGTTTTTTCGAGAGTTTCGATCAGGTGCATCAACTCAACTGGATTGTTATTACCGATGTTGTAGACACGGTAAGGGGCCTTACTGGTTGCCGGGTCGGGGTTGTCGCCCGACCAGAGCAAATCAGGCTGTGCCGGTTGATCGACAACACGCACAACGCCCTCGATGATATCATCAATATAGGTGAAATCACGCTGCATGCGCCCATGATTGAAAACATCAATCGGCTTACCGGCCAGGATGGCCTTGGTGAAAAGGAACAGGGCCATATCCGGGCGGCCCCATGGGCCATAAACAGTGAAGAAACGCAAACCGGTGCAGGGCATCCCATAGAGGTGCGAATATGTGTGCGCCATCAGTTCGTTTGCCTTCTTGCTCGCAGCGTAAAGCGACACGGGATGATCAACATTGTCGTGCACCGAGAAGGGCATACTGGTATTGGCGCCATAGACCGAGGACGAGGAGGCATAAACGAGATGACCGACCTGCTGATGGCGACAGCCTTCAAGGATATTCATGAAACCAACCAGGTTGGCATCGATGTAGGCCCGGGGATGGGTCAGAGAGTAACGCACCCCAGCTTGAGCCGCAAGGTTGACTACTGCGTCGAAACGGTGCTCTGCGAAGAGTTTTTCCATCCCGCCCCGATCCGCCAGATCACATTTTACAAATGTAAAATTATCTTTTTCTGTCAGATGGTTAAGCCTGCTTTCTTTGAGTGATACTTCATAGTAGTCGTTCAGGTTGTCCAATCCAATAACAGTGTCGCCACGATCCAGCAGGCGCTGACAGAGGTGGAAACCGATGAAACCGGCGGCGCCCGTCACCAGAATCCGGGACGCAGTGGCGCGTGGCGCATGGCGCGTGGAAGGGGAACCTGCTTCTGTTTGTTGATTCATAAAAATCCTTCCATACGCAAGCCAGTCAATTCTACATCCGCTCTAAAGAAGTCAACAGCTCTTCCGTTTTAGTCAACATCAATGCCTGATCGCCCCTGCTTTCGACGTTAAGACGCACAACCGGTTCGGTATTAGACATGCGCAAGTTGAAACGCCAGCCGGCATATTCAATTGAAAGCCCGTCAGTATGATCAACACTGACGGCGTCGGTAGCATACTTCTTTTCTATGGCAGCAATCGCAGCGGTCGGATCGTTCAAAGTTCTGTTGATCTCGCCACTGGCGGGAAATTTGCGCATCCGTTCGCCAACCAGTTCAGAGAGCAGCCTGCGCTGGCGGCACATCATTTCAACCACCAGCAACCAGGGGATCATACCACTATCACAGTAGGCAAAGTCGCGAAAATAGTGATGCGCGCTCATCTCACCACCATAAACGGCATCTTCGGCACGCATCCGTTCCTTGATAAAAGCATGGCCGGTCTTGCTCATCACTGCCTGTCCGCCGGCCTGCCGCACAAGATCGACAGTATTCCAGGTCAAGCGCGGGTCATGTATGATTTTCGCACCCGGTTTCCTGACAAGAAAGGCCTCAGCCAGCAAACCGACAATGTAGTAGCCTTCGACAAAGTCACCATGCTCATCGAAGAAGAAACATCGGTCGAAATCACCGTCCCAGGCAAGACCGAGCCCGGCACCGTGTGCGAGCACTGCGTCACGTGTAATAACACGATTTTCCGGCAATAATGGATTGGGAATACCGTTTGGGAAAGTGCCGTCCGGCTCGTGGCAGATTTTGATTATCTCCAGCGGTAATTGAGGGACAAGAAGATCAAGCAACGGCCCTGCACAGCCATTGCCGGCATTCACCACCACTTTCAAGGGACGCAGAACCGCAATGTCGATGTAACTGAGCAAATGTCGGATATATGCAACCCGGTGTTCATAAGGTTTCACCTGGCCGATTTTCTCCACGGAATCGAATTCACCCCGCTCCGCAAGCAGACGGATCTGATCGAGGCCACTGTCGCCACTGATCGGCCGGCTCTCCTCACGTACCAGTTTCATGCCGTTGTAATCGGCTGGATTGTGACTGGCCGTCACCATGATGCCACCATCGGCTCTGGCATGAGAGGTCGCAAAGTAGACCTCTTCTGTACCGCACAGGCCGATATCCAGCACATCTGCCCCACCCTCCGTCAAGCCTCTGATCAGAGCAGACGTCAATGATGGACTGGTCGGTCGCACATCCTGTCCGACTACGACACTTTTTGGACTCAAAAAATGAGTATAAGCACGCCCGATCCGGTATGCCACCTCTTCGTTGAGTTGATCAGGAATGCGTCCACGGATGTCGTAGGCTTTGAAGCATGTAATTTTCATTCTGAGAATCTCTTTGTAGCGCGGGACGCGTAGCGCGGCACACGATAAACAATATCAGCAACACAGACAACAATCGTGATCATCCCAAGCTCCTGCCTTTCCTTTTACCTTGTACTTCGTTCCTTGCACCGGTTTCTACCGCCCATAAACATCATCAAACCGCTCAATATCATCCTCACTGAGAAGGTCCCCCGTCTGCACTTCAATAATCTCAAGCATCTTGGTGCCGGGATTGGTCAAACGATGCTTGTCACCGATCGGGATATAAAAAGACTGATTCGCTTCGAGCCTCTGAATTACGTTTTCACAGGTAATTTCAGCACTTCCGCGCACCACCACCCAGTGTTCGGCACGGTGTTGATGACGCTGCAAGGAGAGACTGGCGCCGGGATTCACCGTGATCCGCTTGACGAGAAAACCTTCGCCGACATCCAATCCTTCGTATGCCCCCCAGGGACGGTTAACCCGTCGATGCAGCAGGTATTCTTCACGCTCCAGTTTCTTGAGTTGATCAACAACCTGCTTAACCTCCTGCACCCGGTCTTTGGCTGCAACCAGGACGGCGTCAGCGGTCTCGACCACGACCACGTCCTGCAGACCGATTCCGGCCACAAGGCGCGTTCCCGAATACAGAAAGCTGTTTTTACAATCGATCCTGGTCACATCACCGACACAGACGTTGCCCTGTTCATCAGACGCACCAACCTGCCAGAGCGCTGACCATGAACCGACATCACTCCATCCAGCGTCCAGGGGAATAACGACGGCATGATCGGTCTTTTCCATAACAGCGTAGTCGATCGAATCTGCAGGACACGCCGCAAAAGCCTCAGCATCAAGCCGGGTGAAATCAAAGTCCTTCACCCGTCCCTGCCAGGCCTTTTGACAAGCCGTTAAAATACCTGGCGCTGTTTTCTCCAACTCGGCAAGATAGGTAGAAGCTTTAAAGAGGAACATGCCGCTGTTCCAGAAATAATCACCACAGGCAAGATATCTTTCAGCTGTAGCCAGATCGGGTTTTTCAACAAATTCCTTGACAACAAAGACGTCAGGCGCAGGGTTCTCGCCTGGCGCCTCGCACCTCGCTCCCTTCTTAATGTAACCGTAACCTGTCTCAGGCGCAGTCGGCACAATTCCGAAAGTCAACAGCGCCCCGGTCTGTACTGCACTGACACCGACACGGATCGCAGCGCGCAGAGCTTCCGCATCACGAATCACATGATCGGCCGGCAAAACCAGCAGCAGAGGATCCGAACCGGCACCGATTGCCTGAAGAGCCGCCACCGCAACAGCCGGTGCCGTATTGCGACCGACCGGTTCGAGAATCACACTGTCGGCCGTCTGCCCCACCTGGCGCAACTGTTCGGCAACCATAAACCGATGGGCCTCGTTGCAGACAACCAGGGGTGCCCCCAGTTCAGAGAGCCCTTCAAGTCGCAGGACGGTATCCTGCAACATGGTCTGTTCCCCAACCAAAGGCAGCAATTGCTTCGGATAAAGCTCCCGGGACAAGGGCCAGAGACGGGTACCGGCACCGCCCGATAAAATGACAGGGATGATCATGATGGCAACCTTTTATTCATTGGAGTGAGGTGCGTGGCGTAAAAATTCCCTAGAAAACAATTAGTCAATCTCTCTCTACTGCAGAATAAATCTGAACAAATCCCGACAAATCAAACCCGCAAACTGTCCTGGTTCTCCAGAAACCAGCGGTAGGTTTTTTCAATGCCTTCCCGGAGCGAGGTCTTCGCCTTCCAACCCAACGCCCTGGCCCGAGACACGTCAAGAAGCTTGCGCATGGTGCCGTCCGGCTTGCTGGCGTCAAACACCAGGCCTCCCTCGAAACCGACCACATGCTTGATGGTCTCAGCCAATTCCCGAACAGTGACATCGACCCCCGTACCCAGGTTGACAAAACAGGGCTTCGGATAACTCAACAGCTCCCTGGCAAGGATTGCATCTTCCAGTTCCATCACAAACACACAGCCATCCGCCATGTCATCAACATAGAGGAATTCGCGCTTCGGAGTCCCAGTACCCCAGACCACAACCTGGTCGGTGCAATTTTGTATTCTGTATTTTGCATTTTGAATTGCGAGCAGCTTTGCTTCGTGAATGCGCCGAATCAGGGCGGGAAGCACATGCGAATTCTCAGGATGGAAATTATCGCCGGGGCCATAAAGGTTGGTTGGCATCACTGCCACGAACTGCGTGCCATACTGGCGATTATAGGCTTCACACATCTTCAGGCCGGCGATCTTGGCCAGAGCATAAGGTTCGTTGGTCGGCTCAAGGAGACCGGTCAGCAGGTGGTCCTCGTTCATCGGTTGCGGTGCCATCTTCGGGTAGATACATGACGAGCCAAGGAACAGCAGACGCCTCACTCCATGCAGGTTAGCTTGATGGATGACATTGTTCTGAATCATCAGGTTGATATGGATGAAATCCGCCGGGTAGGAGTTGTTAGCGTGAATGCCGCCAACCTTGGCAGCCGCCAGGAAGACATATTCAGGCCTCTTTGCCGCAAAGAAAGAGGCGACCGCCCGCTGGTCAGTCAAATCGAGTTCGTCAATTTCCGGCGTCAGCAAATTCATGTAACCACCTGACTGCAAGCGCCGCAAGATTGCCGAACCGACCAACCCGTGGGAACCGGCTATGAAAATTTTCGAATCGAGATTCATGAATGGCGCTCCGGACTATTCATGATAATCAAACGTCTGGTAGCCATGGTATTTTACCAGTTCATCCCTCTGCGCTCCTTCAAGGTCGGAGCGCACCATCTCGATGACCATTTCCTCGAAAGTCACCTTCGGTTCCCAGCCAAGCTTCTGCTTGGCCTTGGTCGGATCGCCGAGCAACGTTTCGACTTCCGCGGGCCGGAAGTAACGAGGATCGATTCGAACGACGACATCATCAATTTTGAATTTTGAATTCTCAATTTTGAATTGGCTCAAGTCATCGACGATGCCGACTTCCTGCCGGCCCTGGCCTTGCCAGCGAAGACCTATGCCAAGTTCTCTCGCCGCAGTTTCGACCATCTGCCGCACCGTGTACTGCTTGCCCGTGGCGATAACGAAATCTTCCGGTTCATCCTGCTGCAGCATCAGCCACTGTGCTTCGACGTAATCCCTGGCATGGCCCCAGTCACGTCGTGCATCGAGGTTGCCAAGATGCAGGCAGTCCTGCAGGCCGAGGGCCATTCGCGCCACGGCGCGGGTAATCTTGCGGGTAACGAAGGTCTCTCCACGAATCGGTGATTCATGGTTAAAGAGAATGCCGTTACAGGCAAAGTAGCCGTAAGACTCGCGGTAGTTGACGGTAATCCAGTAGGCGTAGAGTTTGGCAACCCCGTATGGGGAACGGGGATAGAATGGCGTCGTCTCCTTCTGCGGTGTCTCCTGCACCTTGCCGAACAGCTCCGAGGTTGACGCCTGATAAAAACGCGTTTTTTTCTCCAGGCCAAGAATACGGATCGCTTCGAGTATTCGCAGCGTACCCAATCCGTCGGCGTTAGCGGTGTATTCCGGGGTATCAAAAGAAACCGCAACATGCGACATGGCCGCCAGGTTGTAGATCTCGTCCGGCTGCACTTCCTGAATGATGCGGATCAGGTTGGTCGCATCGGTCAGGTCACCATAATGAAGCACAAAATTGCGGTGTTCAACATGCGGGTCCTGGTACAGGTGATCGATGCGATCAGTATTAAAAAGAGACGCGCGGCGTTTGATGCCGTGCACGACATAACCTTTCTTGAGAAGGAATTCGGCAAGATAAGCGCCGTCCTGGCCGGTAATGCCAGTGATTAAAGCGACTTTTGGCATAATCATCTCCTAAGAATATTGGTTCGTGGTTAGTGACGTTAACTGCGTACCACGTAACGCGCTCCTAATCCCGACACGTTCCATGTACCGTTCATCGGCCCCTGACGATAAAGAAAGGGTTCAGCAAATTCTCTTTGTTATACGACAACGGCGTACCATCCACCTGGCACACGGTGCCCCCGGCGGCCTCAACGACCGCGTGGCCGGCGGCCGTATCCCACTCCATGGTCGGCCCAAGGCGAGGATAGAGGTCGGCTTTCCCTTCGGCAACGACGCAAAGCTTGAGGGAGCTGCCCACCGGCAGAGCTTCGGTAACCTTGATATCCTGCAGGTATGACTGCAGTTCCGGAGCAGGATGCGAACGGCTCATAACCACCGTGAGACCTGCTACATAATCTGCCTCGCGCACCCGAATCGCTGCGGGATCCTGATCACCGACTCTGAGCCAGGCGCCCTGCCCCCTGACACCGAGATAAGTCTTGTCTTGTGCCGGCACATAAACCACTCCTGCCGCAACCCGACATTCCTCGATCAAGGCTATATTAACGGTAAATTCACCATTGCGCTTGATGAATTCCTTGGTTCCGTCAAGCGGGTCAACCAGCCAGAAACGCGACCAGTCGCAACGCTTGCCATAAGGAATATCCCTGCCCTCTTCGGAAAGAATCGGGATCTCGGGATAAGCCTGCCGCAACCCGGCCATGATCACCTCATGGGAAGCACGATCGGCACAGGTTAACGGAGAATTGTCATCTTTGAGCTCAACATTAAAGTCGCCAGCATAGATTTGCATAATCGCTGCACCAGCATTGCGAGCAATAGTACAGACATGACTAAAATTTATACCTTCATAAATCATACGCTTACAAAATCTCCTGGTAATTTTCTCTGGCTATGAATAAAAAATTCCATAATCGAACGCTGATTTTCATGATCAACATTGATTCAACCGGAATCAAGACATAAAAGTTTTGATTTTAAATCATGCCCTCTTAGCAATAATCAGCGTCCTGTTTGCTTTTGGCCCGATTCATTAACATGTTTTCTGCCACGCACTATGAGAGAGCAGTCCAGGAAGCTTATCTTTCAGTCCCATCCGGTATCTCAGAAACATAATCGTCTCCAAGAACAATCCTGACGATTTCCTCGGCAAGTTCTTCAGGCTGAGACTCACCGGCATTAACCGTGATTTCTGGGTGTTCAGGAACTTCATAAGCCGAATCGATGCCGGTAAAATTCTGCAACTGCCCGGCACGGGCCTTTTTATAGAGCCCCTTGGCATCCCGGAGCTCGCAGATGTCCAATGGCGTGCTCACATAGATTTCGCAAAACTCTCCTTCCTGCAACATCTCACGAGCCATATCGCGCTCACTTTTGAACGGTGAGATAAAGGAGACCAGCACGATCAGACCGGCATCGACAAACAGCTTGGCCGTCTCGGCGACACGGCGGATATTCTCGACACGATCGGCGTCGGTAAAACCGAGATCTCGATTGAGTCCGTGGCGTACATTGTCGCCGTCGAGCAGGGAAGTGTGTTTACCGAGAGAATGCAGCTTTTTTTCGACCAGGTTGGCAATGGTTGATTTACCGGCACCGGAAAGACCAGTGAACCAGAGTACGCGAGGCTTCTGATTCTTCATGGCGGAACGACTGCTCTTCGCGACATCCAGAGCTTGCCAATGAATGTTGGTGGCGCGGCGTAGCGCGAAATCAATCATCCCCGCCGCTACCGTCGCATTGGTCATACGGTCGATCAGGATAAAGTTGCCGGTGGCGCGATTCTCACGGTAGATATCGAAGGATATCGCCCTGCTCAAGGAAAGGTTGCAAACACCGATTTCGTTGAGGCCCAGAGTTTTGCCGGCTACATGCTCCAGGGTATTAACGTTGACCTTGTACTTCAGATCACTGATCTGCGCCGGAACTGTGATCGCGCCCGATTTAAGGAGATAACCGCGTCCCGGCAGCATAACCTCGTCATGCATCCAAACCAGATGAGCTTCGAGTTGATCGGCATGAGCCGGGCGGTTCTGAGGGTCACAGAGCAGATCGCCACGGCTGATGTCAATTTCATCGACCAACGTCAAGGTGATGGCTTGGCCGGCGACCGCTTCCTGCAGATCCCCGTCCATGGTAACGATGCGGGCCACACGGCTCTTCTGACCCGACGAAGTGACCGTGACCTCGTCACCGGGACCGATTCTGCCGGAAGCAATCGTGCCGCAAAAACCGCGAAAATCCAGATCAGGGCGGTTGACCCACTGCACCGGCATACGAAATGGGGCGGCCTGGGTCGTGTTATCGATCTTAACCGTTTCCAGAAACGCGAGCAGTGAAGGACCGTGATACCAGGGAGTACGTGAGCTCTGCTCGATAATATTGTCACCTTTGAGCGCTGAAATGGGGATGCAGGTGATTTCTTCGAAACCAAGCTGCCCGGCAAAGAGCTCGTAATCCTGTTTGATCGACATAAAACGGGCTTCTGAATAATCGACCAGGTCCATCTTGTTGATTGCCACCAGCACCCTGCGGATCCCGACCAGTGAAACCAGATAACTGTGGCGACGGGTCTGAGTCAGAATCCCCTTGCGGGCATCAATGAGAATCACTGCCACATCGGCGGTCGATGCACCCGTCACCATATTGCGGGTATATTGTTCGTGACCCGGAGTATCAGCGACGATGAACTTGCGCTTGTCAGTGGAAAAGAATCGGTAGGCCACATCGATGGTGATGCCCTGCTCCCGTTCCGCCTGCAAACCATCAAGCAGCAGTGCATAATCAATGTCGTCACCCTGGGTGCCAACTCGTTTGCTGTCCACCGCCAGAGCTGCCAGTTGATCTTCAAAGATCAGCTTCGAATCCCACAATAAACGCCCGATCAGGGTACTCTTGCCGTCATCGACGCTACCGCAGGTAATAAAGCGCAGCATCGACTTGTCTTCCTGGGCTTTCAGGTATGCGGTTATGTCTGAAGCAATTAATTCGGATTGATGGGCCATTTACGAAAACTCCGATTTCGTGATACGTGATACGCGGAACGAGGGACGCGGTTTAATCTAAAAAAATCCCATAGTATGACGCGACGTATTTATAGTTTTTGATGTTCGCGTCCCGCATTACGCGTCCCGCGTCCCAAAGGTATTTTTAGCCTTGAGCTAAAAATATCCCTCCTGCTTTTTCTTCTCCATCGACCCCGCCTGATCGTGGTCAATCAGTCGTCCCTGGCGTTCCGAGGTACGGGTCAACAACATCTCCTGAATGATTTCGGGCAAGGTGGCCGCCTCCGATTCAACGGCACCGGTTAGGGGATAGCAACCGAGAGTGCGGAAACGAACCGATTTCATCTGGACTTCTTCACCCGGCGCCAGCTTGATCCGATCGTCATCCATCAAAATCAGCATCCCGTCGCGTTCCACGACCGGACGAACCTTTGAATAGTAGAGCGGCACTATGGGGATATTTTCCAGGTAGATGTATTGCCAGACATCTAGCTCGGTCCAGTTGGAAATCGGGAAAGCACGGATGCTCTCGCCCGGATTGACCCGGGCATTATAGAGGTTCCATAGCTCCGGACGCTGATTCTTCGGATCCCAGCGATGGGTGCTCGAGCGAAAAGAGAAGATTCTCTCCTTGGCCCGCGACTTCTCCTCATCGCGGCGCGCGCCGCCAAAGGCAGCGTCAAACCTGTGCTTGTTCAGCGCCTGTATCAGCCCTTCCGTCTTCATCACATCGGTATAAAGCGCCGAACCATGAACAAAGGGCGAGATTCCCTTGTCAACCCCCTCCTGGTTGGTGTAGGTCAGCAACTCGAAATCATACCTGGCTGCCATGCGATCACGAAACTCGATCATCTCGCGAAACTTCCAGGTCGTATCGATGTGCATCAACGGGAAAGGAATTTTGGCCGGGTAGAACGCCTTGAGAGCCAGACGCAGCATCACCGAAGAATCTTTGCCGATGGAATAAAGCATCACCGGATTCTCGAATTCCGCAGCCACCTCGCGGATGATATGAATGCTCTCCGCTTCAAGCTGACGAAGATGGGTCATGTTGATTTTCATTATAAATGCCGTGAGCTACAAAAAAGTTAAAAGATACAAACAATAATTGGGCGCTGATCTTCGTGGTCCCACTGATCAATCAATCAAAACTTTTGTTTTAAAATCATACCCTTTCAACGTTAATCAGTGTCCCGATAAGTTTTTGACCTTCCATATTCCGCCCCCGCAAGTTGATCAGATATTTAAATACTTCTTCTTCAAAAAAGCGACCACTTGTGAAACGGCTTCATCAACCGAAATCTGATCAACATCGATAACAATTTCGGGGTTCTCGGGGACATCGTAAGGCACATCCACACCGGGGAAATTCAGGTATTCGCCACTTCTGGCCTTGGCATAATGCCCCTTGTCGTCTCGTTTCTCGCAGGCATCTGCCGTGGTTTTCATATAAACTTCTACGAAATTAGTTGCCACGCTGCGTGCAAACCTGCGGCTCTTCGCGTAGGGGGAGACGAACGAGGCGATTACGATCACTCCATTCTTCTCCAGCATTGCACAGAGATGCCCGGACCTCTTGACATGCCTGTCGACCTCTTCCCTGGTAAAACCGGTTTCAGGAAACAGCGGTCGCACGTCGAGGCTGTCGAGGCGCTCAACCTTAAGTTTATAAGTTTTCAGCTGCTGAAAGACACGGTCCGCCAACACCTTTTTACCCGAAGCTGGCAATCCGGTAAACCAGACCACGAACGCCGGGATTTCCTTCTTGCCATAACCGATCCGGTGCCACAATCGCTCATGGAAAAAATACAGCGCCATCTTGGCAAAAACTTCCAGCATGCCGATGGTGATCGCCAGCGCGAACTTGCCGGTAAAGATAAACACCAGCAGCGCCGTGGTTATCGTCGCCCAGGTCCGCCAGGAAACAGCTTTCAGAATGGAGCGTTTTTTAGTTTCGTATTGCATAAGACAACGGCTGTAAGCTTCAAGATGCCAGTTATAAGTTAAAGTTGATAAATGTCATTGCAGCAAGAGTAACTGCTTAAACTCTGACCTCGTAAAACCATTCTCTTTGTGAATCGATTTATATAGCATGTTACGCGAGTTGATGCATCAGAAAATCGGGAAAAAGCATTCATGGGAAGAGACAGCAGGGCGATTGAAAATCGTCACACTATTGGCCGAATGACGAAGATAAGTCATGTGTATGCAGACTCGCCCTGAGAACTGCTGTTTACTGGGAAATCAGGCCGATGATCGTAACTATGAGGAGAAAAGCGGTGCTGCAGACGATAACGAGTCGTTGTGCGGTCCGTTCACGGACGGAAATGGTGCGTAGAGCGACGATCCCAACCACTGTTCGGAACAGGGGACCGTTGATGCTGTAGCCGAGGACAGTCTGCTGTGAGGCGATGGCCATAAAGATACATACCGCAAGGGCCAGGTAATCCGCAGTCGTCAGGAACAACTCCCCCGGCCTGCGGAACTGGATTTTCACCACCGCCAGCAGACCTGCGGCACCGAGCAGCAGGTCGCCGCACCGCTTGAAGGTCAAAGCACCAAACATCGACAGATCGGCGGACCACACCTGGGTCGCAGCCAGTCCAAAAGTTGCGTAAATGACCAGCATCAAAAATTGCCGGTTGTCGGTCAATTTGCTGAACCACAGGAAGATGCCGACAGCAAGCAAGACAAGGGATACCTGCCAGGGCAGGACATCCTGAGTGAAGGCCGACAAAACGGCAACCAGCAGATAGACGGCCAGCAAGCCCTGGATCACGATCAGAAGCTTATCGGAGAGCAGCGACAGCTTCTGGTAAGTGACAGTGCCGCGCACCTCCGTGGTGGAGTCTTTTTTAAGGAATGAAAACTTTTCCCGATTCTCCATGACATAGCGCAAACTGAGGTAACTGGAGATTGCCGTGCTCAAATAAAGCAGTAACAGCAGGTATTCCGGCAGATCACGCAGCAGAAGCGCGCAGCATGCCCATAAAAGGGAAATGCCGTAAATGATAATCACCGTGAAACGATGTTCAAAACCGAGGCTCAAAAACTTGTGGTGAACATGTGAACGGTCTGCTGTAAAAGGGCTGATGCCGGAGATGGCTCGACGCGACATCACCCAGACCGTATCGAGCAGCGGCAGGCCAAGAACCAGGACCGGCACCATCGGGCTGGTGGTCGATCCTGTGTGCTGGGTCAGGTAGACAGCGATAAAACCAATCACATAGCCAACCACCAGCGATCCGGTGTCACCCATAAAAATACGCGCCGGGTAAAAATTGTACTTGAGAAAACCGAAGATTGCTCCAACCAGGGCTGCCGCCATAATCATGGTGACCGGATCATCTTCTACCCAGCCAAGCAGAAAAAAAGCCGCCAGCCCAATCGTCGCAACCCCCCCCGCCAGGCCATCCAGACCATCGATCAGGTTGATGGCATTGATAACGCCAACCACGGCAAACACTGTAAAGGGAACTCCCACCCAGGCCGACAAAACGATGTCGCCAAAGCCGAACAGATCACCCAGATTGGAGAGATAAATCTTGCCGACCAGGATCGTGATCAAACAGGCTGCTGCCTGCCCGGCAAACTTGCCGCGTGAGGACAACCCGTTCAGGTCATCGACCACACCGGTGGCAAAAACGATCAGCGTTCCGGCCAGCAGACCGCGAACACCCTGGTTGATAGGCAGATAAATAATGACCGAAAAGAGAAAAGCGAGGAAGATGGCGATGCCGCCAAGCCGCGGCATGGGAAAGCCATGGATTTTGCGTTCATCAGGAGTATCCAGCGTACCCTTATCGAGTGCCCATTGCCGCAAAAAAGGCACCATGATCAGCGCTGCAAACAGGGCTGTCATAAAGCTGTAGAAGCAGGTAAGAAGTTTTCCGCCAATAAAAATCATAGAAATCAACCTGGGAGAATTAGTCGGGGCTTATTTTACATCAATTTAGTAATTCATGGAAAACATTAATGGTTTTACCATTGACCTGTTCCTGGTCGAATTCGGCCAGCACGATCTGTCGCCCGGCCCCACCCATCCTTGTGCGCAGATCAGAATCTGAGATAAGTATCTCCAGAGCGTCGGCCAGAGGTTCTATACTTCCGACCGGCACCAGAAAACCATTTACACCATCGCGAACCAGTCCCCGGCAGCCGGCGATGTCCGTTGCCACGATCGGCAGTTCCATCGCTGCTGCCTCGATCAGGATCCTCGGCGTCCCTTCACGGTACGAGGGCAGCGCGACGATGTCGACACTGCCCAGCAGTTCGACCATGTCGTTGACATGACCAAGACAGGTTGCCGGGCCGGACGTTTCCAGGCCCCTGATATCCCTAACTGACAACGATGACGGGTTTTCGGGGTACAGATCGCCAGCAACCAGCAATTCGGCATCACATCCCCTTTGCCGCAGGGTCCTGAATGCTTCCACCAATTCAAAGAGACCCTTCTCGCGCAGCAGACGCGAAGCAAACAGGATCTTGATTGCTCCGCGTTCCGCCTTCCGCGTCCCTCGCTCCTCGTCTCGCGTCCCGCGTCCCGCGAACTTTCCAACATCGACTCCCGAACCGCGAATCAGCGCGGTGCCTGCTTCATCGACCAACCCCCAACTAACGAAAGCTGTCACGGTCATCGGCATTCTGAAAAACGGTCCGCACCTTGTCGCCGCCGAGTGCCAATCGGTAGAGAACTTTCACCAGAGGTCTGAGCAGTTTCGCCTTTAAACCGTGATCGGTAAAGACATGTCCCAGTCCGGTCACCGCATTAACGATTTTGATACCACCAACGCAGTTTGGCGGCAAGACTGCCATAGAGTACGCACTTGATGGTGAAATGATGAACCAGCTGCGGTCGTTCCTGGCGGTAGAGCCTGATCAGCGTCACAAGCAGCCTGATTTCATGAAAAGGATTGGTGCTGCGGATGGAAAATGGCAAGGCAATCCAGCGAAAGCCCTGTTGTTGCAGGCGCTTGCCATACTCGCCCGGAGGTGAAACCAGGACCACCTGCCAGCCTTCGTCGCGCAGTCGCTCAGCAAGGGCCAGGCGGAAGTTGTAGAGATACCAGTCAGTATTGGCGAAGAGGATGATTTTATGTTTCGACATCTCAGATCCGGGAATAATCAATTATTTCGTACCCCAGTCCCACGGCCTCAGCACCAAGGTTAAAAGACTGCAAAATCTCAAATTCTCTGGCACTGACCGAGGAAATACTGGTCATCCGACCATGCTCCGCATCCACATCCGCTGGATGAACCATCAACTCCAGGGGTCCCGCGTGCTCGAACTGCAGGATATGGCGATAACTGCCGGCCGAGATATCTCCAGTTTCGAGCTGCAGATCGAAGAGACTGGCAAAGCTGGCGTTGGTCCTGAGCTTGCCGCTCCAGCGCTGCATATTCCGTGCAACCAGCCTCTTCAGCATCCACATGCGGACGCGGCGCTTTAAAGGCACACCGGCAGGCGGCGTCCAGACCCAGGGGATGCGCAATGGCAATTCCTGCCCGGCACAGAAGCCGGCAACCACATCGAACACGGCCGGATAAACATGGATATGCTGATGGCTGTCGAGATGGGTTGGCGTCAGGCCGAAAGATTGGAAACGATCCCACTGGGCTTCGAGTTCACGCCTGACCTCGTTAACCTTGAACTGCCCGGCGACAACCTTCTTTTCAGCCGCACTGCGCGGCAGGAACAGGCCTTCCTTATCGACCAGCGAAGCCACCTCATCCCTGTTGCAGACCGGGCGGCCGCAGGTCAGGTTGAAATGCAGCCCCACACCCAGTCCAGGGGTTTTTTGGGCCATCCCGGCCGCATCCTGCGCAGCATCCATGTTGACCATCAAGGTCGTGCTGTTCACAGACCCGACCCGGTGGCACGCCATGATCGCAGCGTTGGTGCCAGGGGATAATCCGAAATCGTCGGCGTTTATGATCAGTTGACGGTTCACGGTAATCTCATTGAAACTATTTGGTGACGTCACTAATAAAACCCATCTCTTCATTTACGACACAAACCGATATATTTGCCATCGAGACCGGTCACGTAAGCGGGCGTCCCCAACTCACGGCAAAAGTCCAGGAACGCCCGGTTATCCTGAATGTCATCCGAGACGAACACGCCGCCTGCAGACAGTCTTGGCCAGACCAAACGGTATGCCCACATGCGACCCCTGTACGACTTGTCGGAATCATAATGGAACAAATCGACAGCACCCGCCTTTTTCAGTAAATCCGGCAGGTTATTGCGATCAGGGCCCAACAGAAGCGTCCACCTCGCCTTCAACCTCTCCGGCACCACCCAGCCGACGTACCTGCTGGCATTTGGGATCCCGGGATAAGGCAGATCAGAACTGTATAAATGGCCTTGGTCGTTACGTTGGAGACCCAGCAGGGTAACGGCAGAAGACCACCCGTAAGCCACCCCGGTCTCGAGCACTGTGTCTGGCTTTACCAGGCAGGTCAGAGCGTACAAAAGTTCCGTATGACCGCCACCGCCCAGTCTGACCGGACATCTCGCCTGGTTTTCCTGCAGCTCCAGAAGCAGGGCATCTAGCTCTTTCATTTCCGGCGAGGAATGTCGGATTGACTCCTCGCCATAAAGCCTCATCAGGATCTCGGGCCAGGGTCTCGCCCGACTTGCCAGCTCCTGCAGGTACTTCGGCGAATGGCTCTTGCCGCTAAACCTGTTGCAGATCTTGCGGAACAGTTCCGGCCAGAGCTTCGGTTCAGAAAGATTCTGCCGCAAGATTTCAAGCCACTCAGACATGAATTTCATCCCCTCGCAAAGAAACGCATAACCCGGAACAGCGCCCCGCGTTGTCTCAGGTAAATGCCGTAACTGGCCATCATCATGAAGAACGGCAACGCCTGCATCCGCCATCGGAACATGGCCCCCATATTGGTCGTTGCAGAGGAATAGACCGCCATGATACCGAATGCAAAAATCATCACCGGCAGTGCATATTGCCGTTTGTGCCGCCAGGTCTGTGCCACACCGCGCACGATCGAAGAAAACGCCAACAGCAGCACGAGCATCTCCGGCAGCGCAAACCACTGTCTGGCCCGGGTCACATCAGTGGGATCGATACTGAAGAAGAAAAAGTAAACACCCATCAGGAGGTTTTTGACGTCATTGAACCAACTGCTGCCCCACTCGATGCTGGCAGGGTCAGAGAACATGTGACCTCTGCCGCGGTTGAGGGCAGTGCGGGTTTGATTGATGTAATCGATATCGAAATACCTGGAGTTATCCAAAAAATCCAGGCCAAAGAAGCCGAAGCCCAGTGTATAGGCGACACAACCGAGCAACATGCCGCCCCCCGCCATCAGGGTGATGTAGCGCACTATCCTGCGCGAAGAGACCGGACCAAAAGAGACGGCCAGAAGAGCGAGGCAGACAAAGAACAGGTAATCTCTCAGGGCAAGAACAATCAACAGTGAGAGCACGATGTAACCGGCATAACGCAGACTGTATTTGTCTCTGAGATTGACCGCACTCCAGACCATCAGCAACAAGGCCATCAGCGAGGCGGTATCCTTGAGGGGGATTGCCGAATAGTAGATAAACGAGGGGAACAGGGCCGTGGCATAACCGGCAAAGCGCGCCACAGGTTCGTTATTGTAAACCTTGCTGGCGATCAGGTAAGTCAAGACGCCGGTAATTGCACCGATAAAGATATTGAATAACTGGATCCAGAACATGTCCGCGCCTAGAAAGGAATAGACCAATCCGGTGAATTCGAACCAGCCATCATCGATCCAGTTGCTCCAGATGATGCCGCCCTCAATATATTGTTTGGCGATCCGGATTCCCTCTTCGTGATAGCGCAGGGAATCGCGGGAAATCCCCCCTGCCATGGCACCGGTCGCCACAAGAATCGCATAAGCTCCAACGCGCCCCAGCAGGCCGATAATGAAGATTTGCCTGCTGGCCGAACGGCCCTTGACGACGACCTGTGTCAAAGGCACGGCCTTGGTGCCGCCATGATTCATCAGCCCGGCCGGCTGCCCGACGAGCTGACCGGTGCCGTCCGAGCGACTGCCACTCCACAGGCCGATCGCGGCGATGGCAAAGACGCCGGATATCAGAAGCAGGAGAGTCATTCAAACAGACCTTTAACAATCAACATTTAAAATATCTCCAGGTCACCCAGGCACAACGACCATGAAGACGGTTCAAGCAGCGACCGGTCCTGATCACCAAGCAACAGGTGCACGGTAAGATCCATGCCCTGCATTGGCAGTCGATAAAAACCGTTCTGTTTCATGAGCTTGAGATGCGCCGATGTCGGGCCGAAATGCGCGATCAAATAGTCGGCATCAAGCCTTGCGACCAGCTTGCGCAACAGCGATTTCAGTTGGTTCGGCGAACGCTTGTCGATCAACAGGTCACAGATCATGACCTCTTTCAGACCGAAGCGCTGATTCGTACGGTAGACCAATACGGCCCGCCCTTCATCATCGGCAATCTCCTCGACAAAATAACATACGTAGGGATGAGAGGCGTATCGCCAATGCAGAAATGAGACACTTCGCAGGGTCTGATAACATTGCCCGCGGAGAGAACTGTCCTGAACGATCAGTTCTTCGACATCTGCCGCCTGATCCAGCCATGCGTCAAAAGTGATCGGCTCGCTGCGGAAGAGTTCATTCCGGGGATAATTAATTCCGGCCGATTTGTTCCCCAGCTTGGCAGCCAAAACCTTTGCGGCAAAATTGGCCGGGCGCAACAGTTTGACATACATCGGCAGTCGCTCAACATGCTGCCAGCCCATCTTAAGGTAACCGGGCATGCTGCTCGGATTGGGCGTGTTGTAAATAAAATTGAAGCCGGCCTGACGCACACCCTCCAGACCACCCAGGGTGAGTTTCCTGAAGATGCCCTTGCGGCGGTGGTCCGGATGCGTCGCCGTATCGACCGCGCGCACCGCCCTGAAGCTATCGTCTCCGCAACGGAACTGCCACTGCAGGAATGCCCTCAGGCCAGTCAACTGGCCCTCTTCTTCGGCCAACCAGGTCAGCGTTTCACCGAACGGGCTCTGTTCATGTTTCCAGCTCCAGAAAGCCTCTTTGCGCTGCTGGGTTTCCTTCTCGCCGAGACAACGGCGCAGCAGTTCGAACAGCTCCGGCCTGCGATCTTTTGTCAGCTCGATGACATTCATCACTTCTTGTCCAATACCTGTCGGTAGAGTTCTTCGACCTTGGAGACCATCACTGCAATATCGTAATGCCCCCTCACCCTCTCCAGGGCACTATCGGCAAGCTTTTTGCGCAAGGCACCATCCCGGTACAGTTCAAGCCATTTGTTTGCCAGGGCTTCCGGTTGACGCGGCGGCACCAGCAGACCATCAATCCCGTCACGGATCACGCCGGGGATTCCACCGACCGCCGTTGCAACCACAGGCCGTCCCAACGCCATGGCTTCAAGCATGGCGATCGGCAAGCCCTCGAAGTTAGAGGCCATGCTGAAAAGATCCAACGCTTTCACAAGCCGTGGCACATCTTCACGAGGGCCGGTGAAGACAACATGATCGGCAATCCGCAATTCGTTTGCGAGACCTTTTAAAATGTCAAGACGATCGGCATATTGACCAACCAGCAGCAGCTTTGCTTCGGGAACCGATCGATGAAAGATGGCGAAGGCTTCAAGCAGGTTGTCGTGATTCTTCTTCGGCGTCAGGTTGGCGACTTTACCGATCAGGAAGGTGTTTTCCGGCAAACCAAATTCTTCGAGCACGGCCTGACGCGAATCCGGGATATCGGCCAGGGCTTTTACATCGATTCCATTGTCGATCACCTGTATCTCGTCACCCGGCCAGGTCATGGAATCAGCCACGTCCTGCGAAACAGCAATAGCAGCATCGTTCAGGTTAAAAGTTGCCTGGTTGAGCAGACTCATCAGCGGGTTCAGGCGCGGCCAGAGATTGTGCTCGGTATAGACGATACCTTTCGTCCCGGCCCACCGGCCGCCCAATCGGCCAACCACGCCGGTAAATGGCAGGTGGATATGCAGCAGGTCGATCCGTTCCTCGACCAGGTAACGTTTCAGGCGCCAGACAGCATCGAGACGCCAGTGGTTTGGCACATCAAAGCAGGTCACTTTCAAGCCGCCTGCCCGCAACTCCGAGACCAAAGCATCCTTCCAGGGCAGGAAATAGCCGACCTGATAATCGAAGCGTTCGCGGTCGAGGTACGGCAGGGCGTTGCAGAGCAGCTTCTCCGCGCCACCCAGGCCGAGGCCTTTGATAAGCCATAGGATTTTTTGTTTCTCAGCCACGTTTCTCCAGAATCTCTTCGAAGAGTTGAAGATGTTCACGTGCACTACGCCGGATATCGAATCGTCCCTGGCAGAAGGTTTTAGCCTGCATGCCTTGATTCTTGGTATTTTCTGCACCCCGCAGCATTTCGAGCAGGGCTTCCGTGAAAGCCTCTTCGTCGCCAAAGGGAGTCACCCGACCGGTCTCTCCGTTCCGGATGACCTCGCTAGCCCCAGCAACGGCCCAGGTCACGCAAGGAGTGCCGGTCAAACCAGCCTCGATCAGAACCCCAGGGACACCTTCCGTCAGACTGGTTAACAGACAGATATCGGCAAGTGCGAACAATGCAGGCATATCTTCCTGGACACCCAAGAAACGGACGTGCCCTCTGACACCACATTTTTCGACAAGTCTTTCTAAGGATGATCTTTCAGGTCCCTCACCGGCACACAGCAACACTGCACCGGGAAACTCCTTGACAACCAGGGCCATGGCTCGAACCATTACTCCCAGGTTCTTTTCCCAAGAGAGCGCGCCTGCCGCAAGCAAAACCGGATGATGGTTTGATAAGTCGAGCTGTATTTTCAGGCTATCAGCCCTCTCCTGACCAGCTTCAAACTGTTCCAGCGAAGCCCCGCGATAAATCGTACGCACTTTCCAATCGGGGACATCGAACAGATCAATCAGTTCCTGGCGGGGGGTATCCCCAACTGCTGAGATTACAGCCGCTCGGTTCAACAGACATTTGAGCCACGGCATTTTCACCGCACGCCAACGACCAAGCCACTTTTCAGTTAAACCTATCTTGCGGTAGATGATCGGTATATCGAGGCCGATTGTGGCCATGGTCGCATACTTTAATGCCTGCCCACCATGCGCCATGATGATATCGGGTTGTTCGATGCCCACAACCCGACGCAATGCCTTGATTTTCCCAAGGCCCGTTTCACCATCTAGAGTCGCACCCTCCAGTTCCTTGACAACACCCAACTGATCAGGCCCATCCTCGAGGCGGAGCAGTCTCCCTTTGACTCCAAGACCTCGAAGAGCAACGAAAAGATCCCGGGCGAAAACCTCTGCTCCGCGTAACTTAAATGATGCGACCAGATGGAATACTTTCATCAATCTATTTTCTAAATGACAATCGCTTCATCCGTGCATCCGCGACTGTAAGGTTATCGGTAAAATTGAACGTATGGACATTGCGAAGATCGTGTAAGTCTCCCTCACCGATCATTTCCACCTCTTCTTCCTGATATGCCTCCTGGGACAATTCGACGACCCGATGCAGTCGTATTCCCTTGCCGTAGCTACCGGAACAGTCCTGTGCCGGGCGGGAAAGAGTTCTCCATCTCGTTCGAAGAGTCGGCCTGCTGGACGGGCACGTCTGACATCGGAAACTATCGGGTTGCAGGGGTGAGGTGTCCAGGATCCGGTAAGCAGATCATCTGAAGAGAAGAGAAAAAGTTCATCGAAGGACGACGCGCCTGGATTCTCCACTATATTCGCGAAGAGCGACCATCTTCCTTCATGCCGTAGCAAGGTGGCATCGACTGCATCAACCTCCTCCATCAGGTTTTTAACCAATTGCCAACGATGTGGAAACTCCACAGCCCGATGGAGTGACACGACCCGCTTCTCCCTCGATTCGGGGACCATGTAGACAGTGTTCATCATGTACAAACACGAACGGATAGGACAGGTGGTGTGGTTCGTCGAGGACTGTAACGGGTGCGGATGGCGTACCATCCTGGCCTATTTCGATACAGGCGATACGGCCTCTTTTTGCGTGGTAAAGGAACTCCTCGAAGAAGACGTAATCATGACCCTTGGTGATTGACGGAACTAGGAACAGTCCAGAAACGGTCATTGGCGTGCGACAGCATTTGGAAATCCGCAAATGAAGTCGATCCCCCCTCATCTCTCCTGTAGAGCAAGTACCATTGGTCGAGATGTGTCCATTCGTCAAACTTGCGCAGCAGATTTCGCCATAAGTGTCGGCACAGGAGCAAACCAAAGCCAAGATTCGTGTAATCTTTCAGTCTATAGAGACGGGCCGAATCAGATGAGATCTCAGCATTAATCTCACTAACTTGTTTATGGTAGCCCTCCGATCCCAGTAGATATAGCTCAGTGAGAGCTCTGGCCAGAAATGAGGCAGATTTCCAGTAGACCCTGTTCTTCGAACGGGTTAGTGACAATTTGTCGGTTGACGACCATGATCGGTAGAGAACCTTACCGCTGTCGAGATCTTCGTTAAGAACCTGCAAAACAGTGCCCGTATCAGGTGCGGCTTCGAGAAGTTCCCAGAGACACGGTGGGCCTCCCCTGTATCTGCTGCTGTCTCCGTGATGATAGGACCAGACCCCATGCCGGGCACAGTTGAGTATTTCGCCGCGCAATATCCTGAAACCGAAACGAACCAGAACATCAAGATTGTGGCCACGAATGTCCTCGAGGTCTTTGCCTTCGACATAATCGGAGAAACGGGTTTGCCGGGGTGTAACATCAAGTTGGTCTACCTCGTCAAAAAGCAAAGGCTCATTCTTGCGAGAGAAGGCGTCCGGGTTGACTCCAAACAGCATTCTGTCAAGTCGACGATACAAACGATAGAGCAACAGGTCTGCAGCCCCTTCAGCAGGAGATTGATTGACAATGACAAGTGCAAGATCGACATATTCGAGAGCTTTGATCTTCTCAATGGCAAACCGTTGCCAAGCATAGAGGTCATAAGAATCGAGGAGGATGCCGACTTTTAACTTCTCAGCCATTTCGGCTCTCCCGTAACACTTCCGCATAGAGCTCTTCGTATCGAGCAGCTATTTTTACGACGTCATAACGTTCACGAGCCTTTTCATAAGCGTTCCTTGCGATGCTGTCGGCCAAGTTTCTGTCGGACAGGATCTCGATGATCTTATTAGCAAGGTCATTGAAATCGTACGTATTAAAGAAGAGACCATCAACTCGATCCTCCACCATCTCCTCATGGACACCAATGCGGGAAAGGATGACCGGTCTCGATGCAAGCATCGCCTCGATGACAGCTCCGGGGAGTCCTTCATACTCCGAAGCGGTAATGGTTGCATCGGCAATCTGCAACAACGCTGGTATATCGTGGCGGACCCCTAGAAAAAAAACCCGGTCGGCCACATTGGTGGTTCTAGCTAGCTCCTGCAATCGTTGACGCTCGGGCCCATCACCGGCGAAAACAAGAAAAGTTTTTGGGACAACAACAAGAACCTCTGATAATGCACGAATAAGATCGACGTGGCGTTTATGCGACCAGAATCGGCTGACGCACAACAGGACTCTGGCATCAGGCGAGACACCGAGGTTCTGACGCAATAATACTTTCTCCACCTCTGCGTTAGGAAGATAATCAACTACTGACCTCCCACGATAGACGGTTTTGACCTTGTGGCGGGGGACATGAAGATAATGCGCATTGGAACCCGCAATAGTTTGAGAATTAGCAATAAACAGGTTGACCATTGGAGCTGTAGAGCGGTCGAGAATTTTCAACCCGTCACGCTTCAATCGTTGCAGCGGGGAAAAACCACGGTAGCGCTCTGGGCCATAGGTTTCGTTGACGAAGCTATTTATCAATGGGATGCGGGAAAACCTCGCGACAAAACGGCTGACGATGCAAGCCCGATACAGAGTGGCATGAATCATATCCGGTTGTTCATCGCGAACAACCTTTAGAACACTGCGTATGGCAGAAGAGAAAGAGTATTTACCTGGGACGTTCAACGAGACAACCCTGATGCCCGCAGCTTCAAAGACCGGTTTGAGTGGGGCGCCAGGATAAATATGACAGAAGACAACATCGGTTGTATTGAACCTGCGAATAATTTCTAACAGGCTCTTCTCGGCACCGCCAACGAGCATGGCATCAATCAGGAAGAGGATTTTAAAACGTTTCTCTGAATGATCTGTTTGAATCATCAGTTAGATAGCCATCGAGGCAACTTTTTGATGGAATTTGCTAAGATTTCTCGTGAAAAGAACTCGGACTGTTTTGATATAATTATGCGTAACATTCTAACGCACCATCACACAGTCATACTCAATAACTGCTAGGCTATTATTTTCACGCGAAACAGGAAACATCCCTGATATCTTATACCCCTTCTGTCTAAAAACAGATAAGCAATCTTCAAAAACCGGCATACCATCGTATATAGGTATCATTGATACTTCTGACTGAATTATATTGATATGTTCTAAAACCTTTTCTGCACCGCGAAATACGCTGAGATCATACCCCTGTGTGTCCATCTTCAAAAAAACAATGACTCACTGTTGATGATACCAAACTCATCAAACACTTCATCCAGCCTTTTCACCTGAACACTCTCTGTTTTTTTAATTTCAAGTAAAGGCCACCTATGTTTTGAGTAATTACTTTTGTTGTGAAAAGATGAAAATGTGTCGAAGTTATATACATTTATATTCCTCTTAACAGAGTCCTCGCCAAGAGCATATTTGTGGATATGCCATTTTTTGTCGCGACTTGTTGTTTCTCTCAATTTGTTAAAAGATTCAGTCACAGGCTCAAAGGAATGTATTATTCCGTCATACCCGATGTTTCTCAAAAAAAGGCCGTATCTTCCCTGATGAGCACCTACATCAATAACAGTGTTTATTTTATAACTGGTGAACAGGTTCCTAATGTGCCCGCTTAATGTTTGATTATTATCTTTTACATTTATTATGCGATAACCTATTTTTTGCAGAAGGTTATTTATACCATTTTTAAACGCCACAACTAAACTCCGATTTCAACAGGGCAGACAAGAAATTATAATTACGAAAAACCAAATCGATTTTTACAGATAAAAATAAAATCAGCTTGAGAATTGCAGTTTATTTATAAACTGTAATTAATCCTTGGGTTTTATAATTTTTTTTGCAAAACCAGAAATCCAAATATGTGCATTACGTGAGTACTTACCCAGAATTTCGTAAATGAATAAAGCAGTGTAAGCTTTCAGATAAAAGGGCTTTGCCTTTAGACACTTTCCTATATAACTACGTGCAATCCTCTTCTTCTGGCTTGCGTAAAAAAGCCACCCCGTTTTGTAATACAAATCAGCTGCAAGAGAAGGCTTTGATTCTATGAATTCATTGTGCTTCTCAATTATCTTTTCATAAGCTATTGCATTTTTTATTTTTTCTGCTGTCAAACGGGGGCCACTATGAATATGCACCTTCACCAAAGTTTTTGGAATGACTGCAAATGGGTACTCACGTGCCATCCGTATCAGGAAATCAGTGTCCTCCGCAGCAGGCATGCTTTCGTCAAACAGGCCAACTCTATCGAAACAGTCCCGTCTGACCACAAGCCCGTAATTCGTACCTGTGCGACGGTGCCTGAGAAAGCCCTCGTAAGCTTTATCAAGTGATGCAAAGTGTGGTTTCCAGGGAAGATCCTCGACAATCCTCACACCATCTTTCTCTTCATACTCACGCACAACATTACACCAGAGAAAACCAGGATTCACCTTCAAATTTGCATCTATCAGATTTTTCATCTCCTCAAGAAAAGTTGGTAGGAACTCGTCATCATCGTCCAGAAAAGCGACGTAATTTCCACTCGCGGCACAGATGCCAGTATTCCTGGCAGCAGAGGCACTCCCACATTCTTCACGGTAGAGATAATGGATTCTTTCATCGCTGAAGCCATCAACCACTTCACGAGTATTATCAGACGAAGCATCATTAACAATAATTAACTCGAAGTCCTTGTAGGTTTGTGTCAGAACACTAGCAACAGCACGCTTGAGCAGGCCAGCTCTGTTGTGCGTTGGCATAACCACGGTGAAAAAGTAATCTTGTGAGATACTCATCGTTTCCATACCAAACTGGCAACGCCCCCCAAATGCACGACAATACAGCTTAAAAGAGCCTTAACGTCCAAGGGATGAAGAATAAACGCTTTTTTGAAATATTTGCGGGACAAACCTTTCTCACCACATTTATAGGCATTGACCCCGATAATCCTGCAAAATTGTGAAAATTTTCTTTTGCTTTTAAGAAACACTTCTTCATGTTTATTAATAATAAGGATGCAGGACTTGAATATTTTCTGCTGCAGCAAGTGACTGTTCTTATTTTTCCTAGCCTGTCGATAGATCAGATTTGGCTCGTATATTTGAAAAACATGCCTGTTCTCACGAACGCAAGCCTCTATAAGTCTAATGCCCAATTCGTAGTTCTCTGAATAGGTAAGTTGTTCATCATATCCCCCGGCAATCAGCAATAAATCCTTTCTCACCACAAATGCGCCGGAAAGAAACAGGCCGATTTGGTTCCTGAAAATTGCTCCCATTTCACGTGGCATAACGATTTTAGTCTGACCCGTTTCAGTTGACACCTGTGTCACTCCGCAGAAAATGATTCCGCTTTCGGGTTGAACCCTAATCATATCTGCGAAGGCAAGAAGCCAATCTGGGACAACTTCGTCATCGCTATCGAGGAATGTAATCCATCCAGCTTGCGACCTTGCAATACCGGCATTTCTTGCAATCGCAACCCCATGATTGGCTTGACGAACGAGGATCAGGCGTGGATCAGTCAGGGTGCCGAGAAGCGCAGTTGTTCCATCGGTTGACCCATCATCCACGATGATCAACTCGAAGTCTGTACATGTTTGGCAAAGAACGCTTTGAACTGCACTTAGAAGACAGTGTGCGCGATTGTAGGTTGGGATGATGATGGAAAAAAAAGGCATAGAGTACTCAGGTGGGAATACTAGCTGTACGTAACTGCTCAACATACTCGCTGCTGATTTTTCTCAGCACATCTTCGAGTTGTGAGAAGCAAGTATTGGCGTTAAAATTTTCAGAAATGAACTTTTGAGCCTCGTTCCCAAGCCAACAGACTTCATCTCGATTTTTCTGTAGGCGAGCCAATATGTTACTAAAGTCAGAAGGGTCTTCCGCAACTATAAGACCGTGGCCAACCGCCCCTCGCAGCCCCTGAGCGCCCAAGGGTGTCGTAACAACCGGGCGCCCATGAGCCATAGCTTCTATGTTCTTTATCTTCAGACCGGATCCCATCTGAATCGGATTGACCACAACATGGCATCTTTTATACACATCATATGGTTGTTGAACCCTGCCCAGATAATTTGTGTTCGGATAGTCTTTTCGATCAATAACATCGCACAAAGTACCAGCAACCTCCAACAATATACCTGTCCCCCTTATTTTACTCCAGACATGATCCATAAACCAATGGAAGGCATCTTGGTTAAATGGGGACTGTGATCCGAATAACGACATTATCAACTGCCCGTTCACTTGATCAGGAAAAGGACATTGAACGGGTTTATGAGGACGCGTGGCAGTGATTACTCTGCCTCCGAAATCTTTGCGCAGATACGAAGCCTCGTCTTCCTGAATCGCAATCAGGTAATCATATTTCTCCATTAATTCATATTCTTCACTTTTTTCGATGTGCATATTAAATTGATAGCCTCGCAACGCGGAACTCTCGCTTCTCAAGTGCATAATGTCAAGTACATCTAAAAACTTTTTAACAGTCAGGCTCTCGAAAGCATCAAGCAGATAGCTATGATTGATATACTCAATAATCACGGCAACATAGGACCTTCCTTCTATGAAATTTTTGAGACTAGCGACATGGTTTTCTTTGTAGGAATACGGCGAAGTCATGACTTCTTCGTTGCCTTTGAGAGCTTTTTTTGTCCTCTTCAAGTATAGAATAAAATGATTCAGCCAATCGCCTAACCTTGACGAACCAAAGATTTGTCGCAGACAAGAGAGTATTCTTGTTTTCCCTTGCGATGGCAGAGTATAGACGTGAATATTTGCTTGATTACATTTTTTAGCTGAGGGGTTCAGTACGTAAAGATCAATGTCCCAACTTTCCGCAAGTCTTTCGACAAGTGACCTGATCGCAAAAATAGCGCCATTAGGTAACCCACCAAAAACGTCACGACTCGTAACTACCAATAGGCGATCTTTCAGAAAAGACTGCTTCATAAATATTTCAGTTAATCCTCAATATGGATTTTAAGTTAAACTTGAACTTATTCACCGAGAGGAGTCGAATAACGATTGCTGCTATCTTTGCTTTTGTAGAGTTTCCAGACAGGCATTCCGAGTCCTGAAGATGAGTAACACTTATAAAAACCAGGTTACGCCCCAAATTCTCCAATAAACATAAGCGATCAAAATGTCTACTCTGGTCATTGGCGGCCAGTATTTTATCGAACCAACTTCCTGCAGCAGTCAAGTAATCCAAACTCCGAGATTTCCTCCGCATGTAAAAGGTACTATGCAAGGCCATTTCTTCGGCAGAAGGTTCAAATCCAAGGCGTCGGAGCATGGTCTTCTGGATACGCAATGAATTGCCTGTCTGAATAGACGTGTGAACTTGACTGACCTGCGACTCATGCATCCGGTAGTCATGGTGAATATCCGCGAGATTAGCCAACCGATATTTGACGCCGAGGCGCGTCCACAATTCGTAGTCCTCGGCATGGACGTAGTCGGGATCGAAACGATAGCCTTCACGGTTCATCATTTCCATGTCGAACATAACGGCTGCGTGCACCAAGGTCGAGGTAAAAAGCAGCCCGCAATAAATCTCGTCGTGGCGAGCGGGGAAAACCAGTGAATGATGCTGCGCACCGAATTTCTGACAGGCTGTACCGCAGGCTATGATATTGGAATCTTTCCTCATTGCCCGCAACTGCCTCTCGAATCGTTGTGGACGTGAGATATCATCGGCGTCCATTCGTGCCATGTATCGGGTTCGCACTAGATCAAGCCCTTTGTTCAGAGTGGCGACCAACCCGAGATTGCGGTCGTTATGCAGCAAGCGGATGCGGTGGTCATCGTAGGATTTGATGATCTCTACACTTTCATCCGTGGAGCCATCGTTGATAATCAGAAACTCAAAATTGCAATAGGTTTGCATCAGAACGCTGTCGATCGCTTCACGCAGATGGCAACCGGCATTATAGACAGGCATTAACACAGTCAGTTGACTATCTTTTAAAGCGTTTATTGACAACATTTGGGTTAGGTTCTCGTTGAATCATTTCTTGAGAATTAGTGCAAAATCCCTCCGACACAGGCTTCTGCGTTGCATTATATATTCTGATAATAAATTGATAAGTCTGCAATAAATTCTATTTTTAACTAAAACCTTAAATCGTGTTTCTATCCAATAAAATCCTGATATGTTTAAACCGGCCCGGGTCATCAATTCCCAGCATACGTGCGGGTTCAACCAGACCGTATGCTCAGTATTCACACTGATTGTTCCATTGAAAATTGCTTTCATGGACTGTTCAATATTAAATGGATTGGGGGTGGTGACAACGAAGATAGAATCTTCATGCATATGCTTCTTAATGCAATCAAGAAATAAGCCTATGTTGGAAAGATGCTCTATCAAATCACCTGCAACGATCACATCATAAGTTTTGCCAAGATTAAAGCTCTCAACATTTGCAGCAACGATTTGAAAGCCTCTTTTATTCAATTCATTGATATCATCTAACAATATATCGACGCCGGTTACATTCTCAGCGACATCCTTAATTTGCTTATGTAGCCACTTGTCACCCAGATCAAGAGCCGTTTGATAAGAGTGATCAATGCACCCAAGGTCCAGAACATTTTTACCTTCACACAAAGAGACTATTAGATCATTCTTATCTATAGGGTCAAATTGGCCAAGGGACACATACTGAATAAAATCCTTGATGGACTTAAATTTCATGTCACATTCTATTTTCATAAATCCCATCATATTTTAAAAGTTGAAGAATTTTTAAAATGACATACCAACTTTTCAGATATATTTCTTAAAGAGATCATTAAATACTCTGAATCTGGTTTCTTTAAATCTCCTGCTAACTCAAGACACATCCCACTGACTACTCATAAAAATCTGCCCATGTCGACTGGTTAAGATCATCCCAGTCCCAAACACATCGTTTGGGGTAATCGAAAAGGTCAGGGCGCAATCAAGGGCCTCATAAATATGCTGGTTGGCATTGGCCAGGATGAGACCGATACGATAATCACCGGGAAGCAAGTTCATTTGCGGTAGTTCGCAAGTCAATGTCTTTTGTCCTTCGATAGCTGGCAACTCGCAACCGGCTTCGCGATTGGCGATATGGCTTATCAAATCCCCATTCGCGGCATGGATACGCACACCAACCCAGGGCCGGTCTATCCGTACCCCATCGCGGCATTGCACAGTGAAACTGATGCGCATCCCGGCACCACATGGCAGTTCCTCACCCAAGTTGCCTCGCAGATCTCTTAATTCCGCATTGACAATTGCCACCGGTTGTTTTGCCACCGTTCCCGCTGACTGGTACACCGCGCCACCAGAAGACATGGAGGCATAATAGCGGGCGATCACCTCATCCGTAACACCTTTGGCAAGGACCTGCCCTTTATCGAGAAGGATTGTACGATCGCACAAATTTCTAAGAATTCCAATATTGTGTGAAACAAACAAAACCGTCCGACCCTCCTTGCCCACCTCCTGCATTTTCCCCAAACACTTCTTCTGAAACTGCGCATCCCCGACCGCAAGCACCTCGTCGATAATCAGAATCTCAGGTTCCAGATGAGCGGCCACAGCGAACGCCAGGCGCACATACATGCCCGAAGAGTACCTTTTTACTGGTGTATCAATAAACTTTTCAATCTCGGCAAAGGCAACTATTTCGTCGAATTTACGATGTATTTCAGTTTTATTCATGCCAAGGATCGCGCCATTCAGGAAAATATTTTCCTGTCCGGTCAATTCCGGGTGAAACCCGGTCCCCACTTCGAGCATGCTCGCCACCCTGCCCCTGATCTTTACCTTGCCCTTGGTTGGTGTGGTCACCTTGGAGAGAATCTTGAGAAGGGTCGATTTGCCGGCGCCGTTCTTGCCGATAATGCCAAGGACTTCGCCTTGCTTGACATCGAAGGAAACGTCGCGGAGAGCCCAAAAACGATCCTCTGGATCGTTTTTCGTTGTATCGCTGGCGCTGGTTGAAGGATTGAGGGGTTGAATGGTTGAACGGTTTGAAACCTGAGAAACCTGGTCAACTTTTTGGTTTGGGTCTTGTTTGCCAGTTGTGCGGGCCCACCAGGTTTGCAGGTCACGTTTCAGGGTGCCGTGGTTGATGGTGCCGAGCCGGTATTGTTTCCAGAGGTTTTCGACGCGAATGACGACATCAGATCCCGTTGAGAAATCTATGGGGCGGATGTCTGTAGCTGGAGGCGACACAGCAGTTTCCTGAGATTCTAAAATATTTATTTCGTCAGTTTGTTTCATACTTCATTTCGTTAAAAGCATTACATCTTCAAAGGTTCAATCTACCAAAAGCTCAATTTAACAGAGATGAATGGGATTGATGGGATATTTAAAATCGAAACCCATATTTTTTAGTTTAGCCTCTTCATCCCCTCTATCCCCGTAAAAAATCTTTCCGTATTTGAAGTCACACCTTGAGATATTGAGGTTTATACCGTATCCATAAAACTCTTCTCTATCCTTGAGAATAGGACAATGCCGACCGCCAGAATAACCACCGTCATCACAGCGCTGGTCGCGATGCTGCCGAAATTAACCGTACCCACGCCCAGAAACGCGTAGCGAAAAGCTTCAATCATCGGTGCCATTGGGTTGAGATTGATGACCCATTGCCATTTTTCCGGAACCATGGACGTTGGATAGACAACTGGCGTGGTGTACATCCACAACTGCACGCCGAATCCCACCAGGTAGGTCAGATCACGGTATTTGGTGGTGAGTGATGAAACGATGATGCCGCAGCCGAGACCGAGGGCCGCCATTTGGATGAGCAGCAGCGGCAACAACAGCAGAACGGCTTGCGGATTGAGGGCGATCCCGTTGAGCCAGTAGTAGGCAAAGAAGCACATGAAGAGCAGGAACTGGATCGCGAAGCCTATCAGGCTACTGATGACAATCGAGATCGGCACACAGAGCCTGGGGAAGTAAACCTTGCCAAAGATCCCGGCATTTGCGACGAACGTGTTGGAGGTCTTTTGCAGGCAATCGGCGAAATAGCGCCAGAAAACGATGCCCGACATATAAAAAAGGACTTGCGGCAGTCCATCCGTTGGCAATTTTGCCACCTTGCCAAAAATCACGGTAAAGACCAGAGTCGTCAGCAAGGGCTGGATGATATACCACAGGGGACCAAGGATGGTCTGTTTGTAAATTGCAATAAAATCACGCCTGACGAACAGCATGATCAGATCGCGATAACGCCAGAGTTCACCGAGTTTGATATCGAACCAGCCGGTAACAGGTTGGATCACTTCGGTCCACTGGTCGTGGTTGGTTGAATTGTTTGTTTCGTTCATTGATGCTGGTTATCCGTTAAAGGCTTTGGTTTATAATCATGCCCTTTCAGCGTTTATCAGAGTCCTATAAATCTCTTAAAGCTAAGCATTGGACGCTGATTCTCATTATGAGCGCTGATTAAAACAGCCCAAACTGCTCTCCTTGCCCTGCCCTATTAGCCTTTCCATCGGCGGAAACCGACCCATCCCATTCCGCCAGTTTTTTCAGCAACGGATTCAAGGCAAACTTATCGTGCTGCAGAATCGGCCCTGTTGCAGTGCCATCATGCAGATCGGAGGCGATGGCAGAATAAACTCCGAGTTTGAGAAGTTCGTATGCGCGGCTTTGGACCTGGGGGCCGTAGTAGCCGGTGAAGCTGCCGAGGTTTGCCTGGAACAATACTCCTCCAGGTAAATCAGTATCGGAGAGTTTTGAATTTTGAATTTTGAATTTTGAATTATTTTTTTTAAATGGCCAGAGGTTGGTGATGTTGAATTTTGACTTATCTTCTTCAAAATTTCTTTTACGATCAGCGCCCTGAGTCCTTTGCTCCGTCAACATTTCATAGAAATATTGAGTGCGTTCCGGATGTGCGATCAGTGGCACGAAACCCTTGTCGACTATCAGTTTCAAGCCGGCCTGGACACACTCGTGGTGGGCTTGCTGGGGGGCTTCGCAGAGTACCAGCCGAGTCGGACCGAGCGGCACGAGATTATCGGCACATTCGGCGAAGTTTTCATCGAGCATGTATTCCATGCCGGGCCAGAGGTCGAGGTGTATATCGGCATTATCGAGATCCGCCTGCAGCATCAGGGTCGCTTCCCGCACCTTTTGCGGGCCGAAATCATAGTACCCCTTGATGCAGTGCGGCGTACAGCAGACGGCTTTGTAACCGAACCCGGCAAGGCGTGCCGCCATGATGATTGATTCGGAGACATCGATGGGGCCGTCGTCGAGGCCGGGGAGTATGTGGCAGTGGAAATCTATCATCTTTTTTGCATAGCAAAAAACGGGACGCGAAACGCGGGACGAGTGACGCGAAAACCGTTATTTTGATCCTTTAGTATTCAGGTAATTCCTCTTGGCTCTTATGAGACCACCGATCATGGCTGAAATAGCCTTAGTTTCCTCCAGCCACTCCTTCCCAATATCTCTATTGATATAAGTCTATTTCCATACCGATGAGGACTTGAGTCCTCAATTCACCACAAGAGCCTTTAGCATAGTTCAGAAAGTTGATGCATTCTTTCGGTGAAATCCTCTCACAACCTTCAGATATATTACTAGGGATGGAAAGACCTGAACGGGTAATTTGATCCTTAAAACCATAATCCTTCAAACTGCTTAATGTCTTGTAAATATTTGCACTTAACCGAGATGACCGTTTCCATACATCCAAATCCTCAAATTGCATATCAACCCCTCCATAAATCAAATCAAATTTTCCGCTCCTATTTTGGTCTATCTGGATTTCCGCGTCTCGCGTCCCACGTCCCGCGTTCCGGCCTAGCCATTAATAAATCCTTTCGCACTTATTTCTCAGAGCTTTTGATTTCCGCGTGACTCGTCCCGCAACCCTCTTCCCGATTCATCCGTTGATGAATCCCCAAATCTTCGCGAGAACCCTCCCCGGCAACGAAGGCTTCGGCACCAGCTCACCCTTACGATAATAACCCTTGTAATATTTGCTGTTGTAATAGCTGTAACCGCCATAGAACCTGGCGCCTTTGCCGGTTTTATCGTTGAGGACAACGCCGGCGATGCTGGCTTCGTGGCTGTTCAGCATCTTGATAGCCTGCATGGCAAGGCGCTTCGGGACACGGCAGGGTTCGATGATCAGCACATTGAGATCGACCCAGGGTGAGAGGATCAGGGCATCGGCTACCGGCAGCAGGGGCGGCACGTCGAGGAAGACGTAGTCATACTTCTGGCGGGCGGCTTCGATGAATTTCTGCATCGCCTTGGAAGACAGCAACTGGGTCGGGTTGGGTGGCTCTGTACCGGCCGGGATGAAATCGAGGTTCAGGTTATCGATCCGGCGCAAGGCCTCCTTGCTGCCATGCACCAGCAGGTCAGTCAGCCCCGGGGTTTCCTTCTGATCGAGGGCCGCAGACAGCGAGGGACGGCGCAGGTCGCAGCCTACCAGCAGGACTTTCGCGCCGGTCTGGGCCATGGTGGCGGCCAGGTTGACGGCGATGGTCGACTTGCCTTCGTCGGCCAGGCAGCTGGTGAGCATGACGGTTTTATGTTTCTGGTTGGTGACAATGAAATGCAGGTTGGTGCGCAGGGCGATGAAGGCCTCTGCGGGGATGGAGTGCGGCTCCAGGTGCGTCACCAGTTGTCCGGAATCATTACTGACCGCCGATTCGATGCGCGGTATGGAGCCGATCATGGTCAGCTTCAGCTTGTCCAGGACGTCTTCCTCGTCCTTGATGGTCTGATCGAGATAATCGAGCAGGAAGGTCAGCCGACACCGAGCAGCAGACCGATCAGCAGACCGGTGCCGAGATTTTTCTGCATGTTCGGCGTGATCGGCGCGCGTGGCAACCCGGCCTGGCTGATAATTTCGACATTGCTGGTGATCGATGCCTGGGCGATGCGTTCCTCCTGCTGGCGCTGCAGCAGGTAGCTGTAGAGTTCGGCGTTGACCGCGCTGGAGCGGCTTAACCTGGCGAGTTCGAGCTCCTCCTCGGGGACCTGCTCCAGGCGTTTGGAGCTGGCCGCCAGCTCCTGGTCAAGAGCCGCGATTTCCGCATCGAAATTGCTGAGGGCAAGCCGGGCCGCAGCCATAACCTCCTGGCGTATCAGGGCGATCTTGTCGTTGACGTCGACTGACATCGGGGTGAGAGGCCGTGTATTGGCGCAGCAGCTCGCTGCGAATGCTGCGCAGCTCGGCCAGGCGGCTGAACAGCTCCGGCACCCCGGGCAAAGTTTGCACGGCAGACGAATCGAAGCTGTTGAGATCGCCGGGGTTATCGAGAAAACTTGCGATGCGCTGTTGCTTGAGCAGAAGGTCGGCGCGCTCTTTTTCAAGGGCAACGGCAAGATCGACCATGTTCGAGCCTTCCGGGCTGAGCCTCTGCAGACCGGTGCGAATCTTGTACTCCTGAAGATTCTGTTCGGAGCTGTTCAGCTGACGGCCGATCGCAACCAGCTGCTGGTCGATCAATTCGACAATGGTCGAAGCTTCCTTGAGTTTGGCCTCGCGGGCCTGCTCCTGGTAGGCAAGGGCGATCGCATTGGCCACATCACGGGCCTGCTGCGGGTCTGTGCGCTGCACAGCCAGACGAATCATGGAAATCTGGTCACCGGTCGGGTAGGCCCTCACACCCTGGCTGACCACGGCGGTCGCCTGCTCGGGGGTGAGTCGAATCAGGCTGTAGTTGCTACCGGGGACCACAGAATGCAGTTCGATCAGTCCATCGATCTCACCCTGCACAAACGGAAGGCCGCTTTTCCCGAAAGCCAGGGCCGTGCCGGACGGCAGCAGGATTTTGAAACTCTTCTCATCGACAATCTGCACGGTCAGGGACGTGAGATCACTCCGGCACAATCAAGCGACGGATACTCAGATCATCACTTTTCTGTTCTGATGACAGGCTCCATTCCAGCTGCAGCAGCCTGGCCGCACGATCGGCGATAAGATTGGACTGCAACAGATAAATCTCTGAATCGAGGCTGAAATAGCCCTCTTTTCGCTTGCCAAGGACCTGCTGCGAGGTGTCCGGTTTCAGACTGATCCGCAACACCGCGCTGGCTTCGTAAACCGGAATTTCAAAAACGGTTTTTATAGCGGTGATGCTAAAGACCAGCACAAAGACCAGCAGGGCAATTTTCCAGCGACGCTGCACCACATGCAGATAATCAAAGAGATGCGTTTCTCTCTCTGCTTGTACCGGCAGATTGTAAGGATCTTGATCAGACATATCAGGCTATCTTTTCCCGGTTCATGGAGCAAAACAACCCATAGTTATGAGGGAATAAAGGCAAATTGCAATATAGCAAAGCAATGTGAACATTACCAGACAAGTGACATGCAACACGTAACAGATTCCTCGCAACTCGTCCCTCGTACCGCCGCTCGCCCCTCGCCCCTAAGAATTCAACTTCTGCCAGGCTTTTTTGACAGCACTTTCCAGCGGCCCATCCTGAAGCTCATCGAGGCTTTCGCCGTAGTAGCCGGCAAAGTTGCGGTTGCCGTAATAGTTGTAAGAACCGTAATATTTGAAACCCTGGCCGCTCCGGTCGTTGATGACAACCCCGGAAATTGTCACGCCGACATCCTGCAGTGCTTTAACCATCTGCAGGGCCGCCTTTTGCGGCACCCGGCAGGGCTCCAGAACGACGAGATTGACATCTGCGAGCGGGGCGAGGATTTCGGCGTCGGTCACCGGCAGCACCGGCGGGGCATCAATCACGACATAGTCGTAACGCTCCCTGACCATATCGAGGAATTTGTGCATCCTTTCTGAATCAAGGATCTCGGACGGATTCGTGGTAGTCGCCCCGGCCGGCAAAAAATCGAGGCGGGGATGCTGCAGGTGCCTGATCGCGGCCTGATTCTGGTCGCGCAGCAGTTCGACGAGGCCGGGCTCGTTGCTTTCGCCAAACACCCGGTGCAGCGACGGCCGGCGCAGATCGCAGCCGATCAGCAGGACCTTGGCGCCCGTCATGCCGAGCACTACGGCCAGGTTGGCCGAGAGGGTTGATTTGCCTTCGCCCGGCAGAGAGCTGGTCACCAGGATAATCTTGTGTTTCTGCTTGCCGGTCACATAGTGCAGACGGGTCCGCAAGGCGCGAAAAGCCTCGACGACCGGCGCCTTGGGGGCGAGCACGGCAACCGGCAGGGTCTGCTCGTCAGCGAACTCGGGGATCTTGGGGATGACTCCATAAATCGGCAGATTCAACCTGCTGCGCACCTCTTCAACCGATTTAAAGGTGCGATCGGCGAAACCAAGCAGCAACGCACAGACGAAACCGAGCAGCAGACCGGACAGTGCCCCCGAGGCCCAGAGTTCATGACCCTGTCGGGACGGATCGGCAGACGGGGAGTGATCGCCGGATCGATGATTTTCAGTTCGTTGACCGCCGCCAGCTGCGCAATACGGATTTCGCGCTGCTTGTTCTGCAGGAAATCGAACAACTCGGCCTGCGCCTTCTGGTCACGGGTGCGTCTGGCCAGTTCGGCGCCAGGGGCCCGGTTGAGCTGGCCATCGAGAACGGCAATATTTTCAGCAAGCCTTTGCCTGTCCGGGCAAGCTCACGGCTTGCACTCAGATACAGGGACAGCAGTTCGCGACTGGGCCTGCAAGACTTCGTCCCTCTTTTCTTCGACCGCGGGATGCGCTTCGGTGAAATCGACTCAGCAAGGCCCGCTGCTGCGCTTCCAGAGGCGGCGAGACGGGTCGCAGCTTCGCTGATCTGCGGGAAGCCTTCGATACGCGGCGCGACGAAAAAAGTCCTGGTTATTGATCGCCTGCCGCAGCCTCTCCACCGCCGAATCGATCTGGCTGACCTGCCATTCCAGGCCGGTTCTCTTCTGTTCCAGCTCTGCGACCTTTGTCAACCAGGCGCGCCCCCTGCGGGGCCAGCTCGGACAGACCGCTCTCTGCCGGTATTTTTGCAGTTCCTGCTCGGCGGCATCGAGGCTCCCCTTTGCTCGGCAAGCAGCTGCCGTCGATGCGCGCGATCACCGCACTGCTCTCCTGCTGGAGCCGGACCCGGTATGTTTCGATCAGCATGTTGATCGCATCGCGAAGATATTCCGGGTCCTCGCCCCGCATGACTGATCTTGAGGAGCCTGCCGCCTTCCTGCAGGGGCACGACCTGCAGACCGGCAGCAAGCTTGTCGATGTGCGGCTGCCACGGGCTGGCGATCGACCATCAGGGACTGCCCGGCCTGGGCGCTCTCGATGTTCAGCAGCAGGCGCACCCCTTCGACCGACAGCGGTTTGCCGCTTTCCCCTTCACCCACAAATCGACCGGAGCCATCGTAAACCGCGAAGCTTTTCGGCCCGGTCATCTTGATCTGCAGCCCCGTCAGGGCACCGGTGACGGCAAACTCACCGATGGTGACTTTCAGCTGCGGGGAGACTGCAGTGATCTGCCAGCCGAGGTTCAGGCGCTGCACGACAAGATCAGCCAGAAGGCGCGACTGCAGGGTGACAACCACATCGACACGGCTCGGTCTTTATACCCTCGCCGCCAGCGTCAGAATTCAGTTCAATGGTTGCAGATGCTTCATAAATCTGCGGCTGAAGAAAAGTGTAAAGGGCGGCTGATACAAAAACCAGCAGGGAGACCAGTACGACAATTTTCCAGCGCCGGCGTACGGCGTTGAAGGGATTTTGTGCGCCGGAGTCAGCGGCAGAAAAAGAAGCGGAGGTCATGTCGGGATCAGCCTGCATGGTTTGATGAACAAAGACCACTTGACCAGACAGGTCAGGTGGTCTCTGTTACGCTCTTGAATGAATGGACCCGGTCCTGCATGCCGATCAATAATTATCATCTAACCACTTGATCTGAATAAAAGGCTGCAAGGTCGATGAAATAAGCTGCAGGGTTGGCAGCAGCTGGTTGATGGCTTCGTTCCAGTTGCCAACCTTGGTCTTCGGAATGAAGACGATATCGCCGTCCATGAGCGGCATCGGCATCGCGTAACCGTCCATCATCCTGGAGAAATCGACCACCATCAACTGGCCGTGAGTCGGCGAGAGGGAGCGGATAATCCGCACATGTTCCTGGTCATAAGGCTCCCTTTGGTCATAACTGCCGTAGCTGGCACTGCTGAGGGCCTGCGCCAGGTTAAGGCGACCGTTAACCATCGGCACCGGTCCCGGGCTGCTGACCGCACCGAACACGTAGACCTGCTGCTCCTGGCTGTCCGGCACATAGACCGTGTCGCCGGGGCGCAGCTGCACGTTCTGGCGCTGGTCGTTGTTATAGAGTAGCTGGTAGATATCGACCGGCAACAGCCTCTCACCGCGCAGCAGGCGGGCTCCGCGCAGGTTGGCCTTGTCTTTAAAGCCATTTCCCATCGAGAGGCCGTGCAGCAGCGAGGTGGGGCGATCGAGGAAATGAACTCCAGACTCCCTGAACTCGCCGAGCAGGTAAACAGGCTGGGATTTGAATTCGATGATCTCGACCGTGACGACCGGTTTCTTGATATAGGTTTTGAGCTCTTTGATCAGCACGCCCTGGATCTCTTCAACCGTCAGGCCGGCCACTTCGACCGCACCGACCAGGGGCAGCAGGATCTTGCCGCCTGTGCCGACCCGGAAGCCATTACCATTCTGGACTCTGTCAGTACCCTCAAAAACCACGGAGTTGATGAGGCCGGGGACATTGATCTGCAGGACGTCACCAGGGCCGACCCGGTATTCGGTGATCAGCTCGGTCTCGGGGGTCGGTGGCGGCACCGTGACTTCCTGCAGTTCGAGAATGGCGCTGGACTCGTCCTTGATATCGAGCACGGTGCCCGTAGGATAGGGCTCATAGCGCGTGCACGCCTGTAAACACGAGAGCATCAGCAGCGCTGTTGCTGCGATCAGAACTGTACGGAGCATGTAACGTCTCCTTTTGCGGCCGGCAGACTATCAGTCTGGTAGCGGATCAATCTGGCACAATAATCCAAGAAAAAGCTAGTTAATCGGTCACCAGATATGGTAACAACCAACAATCCCGACAACTTACTTTTGCTAGTTATATACAATTATACGTTATTATGTCAAATTAAAAGTAAAGTTGGAAAGAGTTGCAATCCTGTGCCCTTTTTATAGGGCCCAATAGGTCAACCCGGCTGCTTCAATTTCCGCACCATTCAGCTGTGCCTTGACATCGATCATAACCCCGCAGGAACCGCAAGAAGAGCCCTTTTCGCCCGGAGTTTGACTCAGTTCTTCACTACCACAGAGCCGCACAAAATCAGCGACAGTCAGTGTCTGGAACGCCCTGTGCGGGACGGCGTAAACGATGGCGTCAAAAGCAGCCTGGTTCTCAAGGCTGATCAGGTCCAGCCCATACTCATGTTTGCTCTCCGCGGCATTCGCCATTGGGTCGTGGACCAGCGGGTTGACCCCGTAGCTGCGCAGTTCGGTGACAATATCGATCACCCGGCTGTTGCGGATATCGGGCACGTTCTCCTTGAAAGTCAGACCCAGCACCAGCACACGACTACCCTTGACCGGCTTATCAGCCTGGATCAATTTCTTGACGGTCGTCTCGGCGATGAACTTGCCCATGCCGTCGTTGATGCGCCGACCGGACAGGATCACCTGGGGCAGGTAGCCAAGGCTTTCCGCTTTGTAAGTCAGGTAGTAGGGGTCGATGCCGATGCAGTGCCCACCGACCAGGCCGGGGGTGAACGGCAGAAAATTCCACTTGGTCCCGGCCGCAGCGAGCACTTCGCTGGTGGAGATACCCAGGCGATCGAAGATCAGGGCCAGCTCGTTCATCAGGGCGATGTTGAGATCGCGCTGGGTATTTTCGATGACCTTGGCGGCCTCGGCGACCTTGATCGAAGAAGCCCGATGCACGCCCGCGCTGACGATCATCGCGTAAACAAGGGCCACCGTATCGAGGGTCTGTGCATCCAGGCCGCTGACCACCTTGATGATCTTGTCGATCGTGTGCACCTTGTCGCCGGGGTTGATGCGCTCGGGAGAGTAGCCAACGCTGAAATCAATGCCGCACCGCAGACCGGATTCGGCTTCCAGAATCGGAACGCAGAAATCTTCCGTGACTCCGGGGTAGACCGTCGATTCGTAAACAACGACGCTGCCGGGCCGCAGGTTGCGGCCGATGGTGGTTGAGGCTGCCTGCAGAGGGCTGAGATCCGGCTTTTTGTCAACGCTCAGCGGCGTTGGCACTGTCACAATGACGAAAGACGCCTCTCTGAGACGGGATGGATCGGTGGTGTATTCAATGCGAGTCGATGACAGCTCCGCAGCTGTCAACTCACCCGTGTTGTCACGGCCAGCTTTCAATTCGGCAATCTTGGCCGCACTGATATCGAAGCCGATCACCGGAGCCTGGCGACCGAAGGCTGCCGCCAGTGGCAGACCAACGTAACCGAGACCGACCACAGCAATCGACGCCTCACCTTGCAGAATTTCCTCAAAAGAAACCATCCGGACACCTCCAAAAGCAATTGAAATATATAAATTTTAACTCTTATAGCAGAAATATATTACCGATGAAATCATAAATACCAGATTTACTCTCTTCGCGTCGACCGGTATTTATCAACGTTCAATAATTTCATTTACGAATTTTGCGTTTCGATGGGCACAGGGGATTCCGTCATTACCCAATCTGTCGAGGTGTGGATCTCTGAAAATTACTGTCGAATTATTTAACACTTTTAAAAGGCAAAGGAACGAGACGTTTTTTTTTCATAGAAAACAATAGGTTATAAATCGGCATATATCCTGCAGTTATACATCATTAAGTTATAGATAAGCGTGTTGGTCTCTATCATAATAAGTGGGGAGGAAACAATAAATGAAAAACAAGATTTTGATTGGGCTGTCAATAGGGCTATTTGTCATTGGCGTGATTGGAGTCGCTAATGCGACAACCCTCACTGTTGATGTTTATGCCTATGGCAATAGCAGCACTAATGGGTTGGGTCTTAATACAGGTATCAGTTTAACAACTGGACAGGAATTTAGAGTTTCTGCAGGAATAGACGATCTATGGAACGCCGGAGTTCTGCCAAGATGGTCAAATGCTGATGGGCTTATTGTTGATTTGTATGCAACCGGTGTAGATGAATCCGGTAAAAGCGCAGGCACAAGAATAGGTAAGAATTGGGGTAACTGGACACAATATGGCTTGACGGCTCCATACGGTTCACTGGTAGGTGGAGCTGAATGGAATTTTTACCCTCCTGGGTGTTGACTTTATTGGTGAGGCCTGGAGCACTGGCGATCTTCTGCTCTATTACTGGGACTCATATAAACTAGATAACTCCCAGTATATTTCCGTTACGATAGATGACAGTCCAATCGATAAAAGGCTAGTACCAGTTCCCGAGCCATCGACTTTCCTGCTCCTGGGTGGTGGCCTTGCTGGACTGGCCTTTCTCGTGCGTCGAAGAAGGGAAGATTAAACTTCAAAGATATCAGGTGACAAACCGCCCCCTCTGAGGCGGTTTGTGCTGTAAATGGCAACCATGTAAAGGTTTTCTTTTTATAAATGTTTCCACATAGTTAACCGGAAAATAGTGTGTCGAATTATTTAACACTTTTAATTAAATAAAGGGACGAGACGATAATTCTATTATAAAAACAGTATATTGCGTCTTGGTATATATCTTGCAGTTATATTAATTCAGTTATGAATAAACATGCTGAAAGGTTTTCATTTTATAAATCCACATATGTTTTGATGGGAACATAAGGGACCCTTCAAAGGAGAATATATGAAAAAGAGACTATTAGCAGGATTGATGTTGAGTTTGCTTCTCCTCGTCACGACTGGATTTGCACATGCCCTCACCTCTGTAGGTGGGTACAATTTTGATGACAACGCTTTTGTGGATAGCCTGGTAAGTTCTAATGGAACCTGGACACACAGCGGTTCAACTTTGGAAAGTACTCTTGTAGGAAGTAACCCCAACGATTATGCATTTGGTTTTGGTTCTTCATCCAGTATAACTTTAAGTTTTGATGACAATTTTCTACGCAATGGTGCAGGCTTTGATTTGGCTGTCTTTGAATTGGGGACGGCTCAAACCTTTAGCCTTCTAATCGGAAGTACTACAATATCCTATACTGGAGTCTCTACTGGCTATCAACAGGGAGGGTTTGATCTGATTGCGGCCATAATTGACCTGGATGACTTCGGCCTCGAATTTGATTCTCTTGTTTCTATGTTAACTCTCTATCCTGCTCCTACTGGCGATGATCCTGCAGATTTTACTGTCATTGGCGCATTAAATAGTCTTTCCCTCGTTCCCGAATCCTCACCCTTCCTCCTCCTTGGCGAACCCTCACCCTTCCTTCTCCTTGGCGCGGAAAATGGTGCGGCCCCCGTTCCCGAACCATCGACTCTCCTGCTCCTGGGTAGTGGCCTTGCCGGACTGGCTTTTGTTGTGCGTCGAAGAAGGAAAGATTAAATTTCGAAGATATCAAGCGACAAACCGCCCTCTTACTGGGGCGGTTTGTGCTGATAAATGGCAACCATGTAAAGGTTTTCTTTTTATAGATGTTTTACATGTTTTGATCGGAACAAAGAGCCCCTTCTGGGGGCTTTTTTCGTTCAGGGTTGAGCCGAACGGTTTCAATTGGTTCCCAGTTCCAGATCCTCATTTGCAATGGATGCGTGCAAGCACAAGATTCCAAGCCCCATCAACAATGGCTCCAAACCAGGACTTTTTCAACACGTAAGGGGAAGAACGGTCCATATCGGTCGCTAATGTGTGAGTAAAAAAAGGCCCGCCGTCGCTCAGAGAGCTATGGCGGACCATAATTGCATAACATTGAATCACATAAGGAGAATGAAATTATCCCGCGTCCCCCCTTCTGGCATTGCATGGCGCCCCCCCCAACTTCACCGACAGGTTCCCCCAGAACCCATCATTGCATGCCCCTCCTTTTTTTGCTCTATTGCATTGCATCACAGTGCGGGACAACTCCAAACTCAACGCGTTTTACGCACCTCCACCTCCCCCTTCTAAAAATTTTGTTTCTGCAACGGCCTGCGTTCCATACGTGTTATGTGCATCAGCCCTGCTGCCACTTCGACAATATATTTGACTGGGCCCCATTCGCCTGGGCCCTCAAGAATGATTCGGTCGTCTTTGATTGCGATGATGTGGATTTCTTTGTCAACCGTATCTCCAATGTGGAGTAACTGGAGTTTTCCGTCTGGTTTTTTGATAACGGCAGCTTGTTCTGCTGTAGAGATCTTTATGAATTTAGTACCATTAAATTCATCAGCTTGTGCCGGCTTCAGAACAAGCAGGAGCAATCCCAATGTCATCATAATTCGATTCATTGGCTTGCCTCGAGAATTGGGGCGACAGTTCGACCAGACAATAACTGCCCTCGCAACGCCTCTTCCCTCCGTCCTTCCCTGACGTCACTCCTGTACTGGACATAGAGTTCATCGCTTAGTTCCAGCCCTCTGCCCCCTACCATATTCGTCCAGTAACCACTGCGCAGTTCAACGTAATCTCGACCCTCCGAGTTTGAGTAACTGACAAAGAACTTGCTGTAGAACAACCCGCCTGCACTTTTGACATAAGCGAATAATCGTCCGCCACTTTTCTTTGCAATTGGGATGACCAGCTTCGATCGATAGCCCTGTTCGGGAGCTTCAGTCATTTCCTCCACAAACTCAGGTGTGTCAATGACAAAACCTGAATCCGAGTCTAATGTTTCCAAGATCAATCGAAATTTCTCACCATCCTCTTCGACACTGAGTCTGACATCAGCATGCCAATCTGGATAAGTCATTTTATGCGTGGTCAAACGATCCGGTACCGCCCATTGCCGACGGTAAAGATCCAGTAATTCCGATCCTCCATCTCGCAAAGCAAAGGTCCAACCACCTGAGAAAACAAATGCAGATTGTGCTTTTTTGCGTACCCTGAAGACCATTGGTTTGTCAGGTTCTAAACCTAAAATATTTCTTGGATCGATCTTACTGGCCCATTGACTGCGCTCGTGATTGTACTTGAAGTCGTATACGTAACCCTCTTTAGAGATATCTCCCAGGGTGATCAACTCACCGAAACCAACTACCGAAAATCGCCCTGCAGAATCTGTCGAGACATTGAATTCTTCGAAAGATTTCTGCGGGCTTCTCGCTCCAAAAACCCGAATTCTCATATTGACCTTTGCATCAACAACGGGGCCACCGTCAAAATCAATGGCTTGCCCATAGAAATGAATTTCCTTGTTACGCTCTTTAGCCATCTCATGGCTTACTTCCTCCATTCTTTTTAGCTTTGCTTCATCTCGAGCGTGCAGATAATTCGGCACGAACAACAAAACCATAAAAAGTAGCAAACACTGACAGGGTGCCCGGTCCATCATTTCAATCTCCTTACCGGTTCACTATAGCGGTGAGTTCAGTGTCCATAAAAAATGCTCTCCAGTAATACTGCTCATCAACAATATTCGAACGAAATTGACGACTGTGGGAGTAATGTTTCTCGTTATACGTAGATAGAGACAAGTCTCTGGAGCCTTTTTGGTACAGAGTAGCTACCTCAGCAATAAATGACGGGGGAGCATACACGGCACCAAGAGCTCTGGTTCTTGATTCGGCACAGAATGAAAAAATTTCATGGCTGTTTTCCGGGAATGTGAGCTGGTGCTTGAACGTTTTGTCAACATCTTCAGCACTGGCCCGAGTCTGATAAAACCCTAACTCGGGCAGCTGCGGTGGGAAAGTTTCTGTATCACCCTGATATCCATAATTCAATGTATCATCGGGCTTCATACTGTTATTTGTCTCCCATCGTGGCGATAATTTAGTGTCGCCCGTTAAAGCAAAATCTTTGATATTAAAGTAACTAACCAACACCCCTACCTGATCAACAACACGACTAAGAAAAGGATGCATATCAGGATCTTCAGGATATGCTCCAATGACTTCTGGAGTTTCTATTGTAAAACTGTTCAAAGGAGGTGAAATATTTTGCGGGTTCGACTCATAAAAACTGGACGACAAC
>CAWKAV010000018.1:0-8579 GCA_963847735.1 uncultured delta proteobacterium
GAAATGATGATACGTGGCATGTCTAGTCGTCTCCGGATTACAACTGGGCCATTGGCGGCCCTGCAAGCGGCGTTCTCTTCATGGTGAACTCTTTGTCCAACGAAGTCCCCGCTGACAGTGACTATGAAGTCATCATCGTCGGTGCCGGGCCGGTCGGACTGACCTTGGCCAATCTTCTCGGTATTCATGGCGTTCGTGTGCTGGTGCTGGAGAAGGAGCTTGCTGTGCCGGACATGCCACGCGCGGTCTCCCTGGATGATGAAAGCCTGCGCATCTGGCAACAATGCGGCCTGATCGATGCCATCATGCCTTTCGTGGCCCAGGGTGCGGAGGGGGATGAGGTGTTCACCTACCGCAACCGGTCCGGCCGGGCGATCTTCTGCCTGACCCAACACGGGCGTCCGTACGGCTATGCGAGAGGCAACGTGTTCCTCTACCACCGAGCTCTCGAGGTGCTCAACTCGGGGATTGATCGTTTTGCCGCAGTTACCGTGCGTTACGGCTGGAACGTACAGAGTTTTCTACAGTTGCCTGATGCTGTCATGTTGGTCGCCCGGGATCGCAACGGCAGTCTCTGCGAGTTGAAAACGGCCTACCTGGTTGGTTGTGACGGCGGTCGCAGCGTCATACGCACCGGGTTGCAGATTGCCATGCTGGGATCTGCCTATGCTGAGTCCTGGCTGATTGCCGATACCCGGGATTCGACACTGGCCGGTCAGCCGCCCCGCGAAGGTGTAGAGGTCTGGTGTGACGCGCGTTGCCCGACAGCGAGCATCCCCCTGCCTGATGGTTATCGCCGCTGGGAGTTCCTGCTGCGCCACGGACAGGATCCGGCGGCATGTCTCGATGACGCCTGCCTGATGCGCCTGATTTCCCAGCGCAAACCTCAGAAAGATATCAAGGTGCTGCGTCGCCTGGTGCATACCTACAAGGGAAGTGTTGCCGAACATTATCGCCGTGAGCGGGTTTTTCTGGCAGGAGATGCCGCGCACCTGTCTCCGCCGTTTGCCGGTCAGGGCTTGGCGACCGGTTTGCGAGATGCCGCGAATCTGTCCTGGAAACTCGCCCATGTTCTCAGCGGAAAGGCCCCTTCGGAGTTGTTGGACAGCTACGAAGAGGAACGCCGGCCGCACCAGGTCAAGATGCTCCGCCTGGCCAGGCGCATGGGCATGATGATGATGCCCCGAATGCGTCTCCAGGAGATCTTGGTCTCTTGTGGCCTAGCGATTGCCGGGAAGTCCTCGTGGCTGCGCCGGTGGATGGAAATCCGTGGTGAAAATATTACTCCCGTGTACGAGGGGGGCAAGCAGAAGACGAAAACCGGACATTTTCTTATCCAGCCGCCGGTCGGTAACAACGGGTTGTTGGACGATCTGCTGGGGATGAATTACACGCTCATCACATTTGACCGCCCGGCACAAGAGTTGCTGAATGAGGAGGATTATGCGGAGTGGCAGCGCTGCGGAACAATGTTCCTCTGCCTGCGCCCGGGAGGAAACACGTCCGAGGCCTATCAGGCTTTTGACCGCTGGTTGGGAGGGTGCCAGGGGAGGTTGTTGGTGGTTCGCCCCGATCGGTTTGTCCATGAGGATCGCTTGCTCACCGGCAAAAAGCAATGGTCATCTAAGCGTGAAAACGAACGGTGCGCACCCTGATTATGAGAGGAAAGAGAGACTCTAATTAATATCTGGGTATTTGGAATTGACTGTTGAAACAGCTTTTGACCTTGACCAACGCTTAATGTAACTTATGAGTGCGTGAATATGTGATTTTCTGAGAATGGCTCGGGGGGCATCGTATGTCTTTTTGTTATCAACATGGAAAGAGTTTTGTTTGCAGTCTTCTCTTTTTCCAATTGTTCATATTCATTGCCTCTCCATGCTTTGCCGAGGAGTTAGAACCCAGGAGATGGGCCCATCTCCCGATTAATACGAACTTTTCCGGCGCGGCCTATGCCTATACCAAGGCTGACATCAGCTTTGATCCTGTCCTTAAAATTGAAGATGGCCAAGTGGACTTGCATACCTGGGTCGCAAAGTATATCCGGACGTTCTCCTTATTTAATAAATCTGCTAGGGTCGATTTTCTGCAAGGCTACCAGAAGGGTCGTTGGACAGGGTTGCTTGACGGTGTTCCCACGACAGTCAAACGGAGTGGTTGGACTGACACCTTTGTGCGGTTTGCGATCAACCTCTACGGCGCGCCGCCTCTGCAAGGCCAGGAGTACGCTAAATATCGCGCAGCGACAGAGATTGAGACCATTGTTGGCGCAGGCTTGTCATTACAGTTACCGACAGGTGACTACATGGACGATAAACTGATCAACCTCGGCTCCAATCGGTTCACCTTTCGCCCCCAGATCGGCGTCGTCCATACCCTGGGGAAGTGGTCATTGGAGACGACTGCAATCGCTGCGTTTTTCACCGACAATGACGAGTTCTTCAACGGGCACAAACTCGAACAAGATCCGCTCTATTCACTCAACGGCCATCTCATCTATACCCTACGCCCCGGGGTTTGGATCAGTACGAGTGCTGGATATGATTATGGCGGTCAGTCCACTGTGGATGGTGAGAGAAAAGACGATTGCAAGCAGAACATAAACTGGGCCCTCGGCGTCGGCCTACCTCTCAGTCGTCACTTTGGAGCCAAAATAGCTTACATTGGCACACGTTCTCAGGAATCTACAGGCGTTGATTCAGACAGTTTCATCGTTGGGTTGACCGCGTTTTGGTGATCTGTCGTTTCCCTAAGTGCAGTTATTGTCGCTCATCATCACAGAGTATTCAACGGCAGCCTAAGACACTCAAAATCCACATTGACTATGCGAAACGCCTCCAGTACGGGGATGTCAAATCGTGGATTCGCCCCCAGTGGGCAATGATGAAATTACCGGTATTTGCGCTGGCGGTGAGAAAGCATTAACCGTGGAGTTCCCAGACGGAGTCAAAGGCTACTACGCCGAGGCGATCGCCGATGAACACATCGCATCCTTCTTTAGCTAGATAGGCTTGGTTGGACGTTGGATACAAAAAAACCCGCTTATTCAGCGGGTTTTCTGTACTGTATTGGGCTACAGTGTATTTATTGTTGGTGCCGAAGGCGAGACTCGAACTCGCACGTCCTTTCGAACACACGCCCCTCAAGCGTGCGTGTCTACCAATTCCACCACTTCGGCAAGCGATGTATTTATACTGATCCGGTGAGACGCTGTCAATAAAATTGACGCGTTATTTTGTCCCTCCGGCAGGGGGTGCCGTTGGCGTATCCTGGGCTGGCATGGCGGCCGGTGGGGTGGCCGGTGCGGAGGCTGGTGCGACTTGCTCGGGCATGATGCTCGTTGAGCCGGGTTCCCCCCAGAAAATAGCCAGGGCAAGGCTGGTCAGCATGAAAATAACTGCCGCGCCAGTGGTCAGTTTACCCAGGAATGACTGGCCGCCTGCGGCTCCGAAAATCGTGTTGCTGGCACCGGCCCCGAAGGTTGCGCCGACTTCAGCGCCTTTGCCGCCCTGAATCAGGACAATACCGATCAGAGAGAGGCAGACCAGGATGTGTATGATCAAAAGAAATGTGTTCATGTTGTCCCCTTGCTGGTGATGATCTCTAACTCACAAGCTCGGCACTTTATCATAATAGTTTTTACGAGAAAAGAGAGAATTGCGTTTTTGCTAAAATTACCCGGCAACTCGGAAGTTGACGATCCGGGCAAAATCTGCAGCTTTGAGGCTAGCTCCGCCGACCAGGGCGCCGTCAACATCAGATTGAGCCATCAGGCCGTCGATATTATCGGGTTTGACGCTGCCGCCATAAAGGATGCGCGTGGCGCTGGCGATGTTCTCATCATAATGTTCAGCCAGCAGGGCGCGAATGAAGGTGTGCGCCTCCTGGGCCTGCTCATCGCTGGCGGTTTTGCCGGTGCCGATCGCCCAGACCGGTTCGTAGGCGACGACAACATTGCTCATCTGGGCGGCGCTGAGATTCTTGACACCACAGCGAACCTGGCGGCGCAACACGTCTAACATCTGATCGGACTCACGCTCCTCGAGGGTCTCGCCGATGCAGAGAATGACGCCAAGGCCAGCCTCTGCCAGGGCGCGGGCTTTTCTGTTGACCAGTTCATCGGTCTCACCGAAGAGTTGGCGCCGTTCGGAATGTCCGATGATGACATATTGGCAGCCGACATCCTTAAGCAAGGCAGGAGAGACTTCGCCGGTAAAGGCACCTTGCGGTTCGGGATAGCAGTTCTGGGCTGAGAGCTTAATGTTGCTGCCGGCAATCTTTTCGGCAACCTTACAGAGGGCGGTATAGACCGGAGCAACAATGATTTCCACGCTCTGATTGCCTGCCACAGCCGGAATGAGTTCGGCAACAAGGGCGGAAGATTCTTCCAGATTTTTATGTAGCTTCCAGTTGCCGGCGATCATTGGTGTGCGCATGGGGGCTCCTTTGTTGGTTGGCAAAAAATGCAGAAGACAGAAGACAGGAGCAAAGCTAAACGCTTCCTGATATTAAATCTGTACTCTCCCTTCTGTATTCTACATCCTAAGAAAAATTACGCATTCGTCAGTGCCGCGAGGCCGGGCAGTTCCTTGCCTTCCAAGAATTCCAGAGAGGCGCCTCCGCCGGTGGAAATATGCGTCATCTTTGCTTCCACGCCGGCTTTCTTGACCGCCGCGACTGAATCGCCACCGCCGACGATCGAGCGGGCCTTGGATTCCGCCAGGGTCTCGGCTACTGCAATGGTGCCCTTGGCGAAGGCATCAAACTCGAAAACCCCCATCGGTCCATTCCACAGCACCATGCGGGCATTACGTAAGGCCCCGGTATAGGTGGCGATCGTCGCAGGGCCGATATCCAGCGCCATCCAGTCATCGGGGAAGTTGGCATCGCTGCAGACCTTGTGCTTGGCCGTCGGACTGAATTCAGCGGCAACCATGTGGTCCTGCGGCAGGAGCAGGGTCACACCCTTGTCCTCGGCCTTCTGTAAAAGCTCTTTGGCCAGTTCAATGCGGTCTTCCTCGACAAGGGATTTGCCGGTGGGGCGGCCCATGGCACGCAAAAATGTGTAGGCCATGCCGCCGCCGATAATCAGGGTGTCAACTTTGTCCAGAAGGTTATCAATGACGCCGATCTTGTCGCTGACCTTGGCGCCGCCGATAACCGCAGCAAACGGGTGATCCGGATAGGCGAGGGCCTGGCCAAGATACTTGATTTCCTTTTCGAGTAGGAATCCGGCGGCCGCTGGCTGCAGAAAATGGGTGACGCCGACGGTTGACGCGTGGGCACGATGGGCGGTACCGAATGCGTTGTTGACGTAAATGTCGGCATTCTCCGCCAAGGCTTTTGCGAAGACGGGATCATTCTTGGTTTCGCCGGGGTGAAAACGCACGTTTTCGAGAAGCAGCACGTCGCCATCTTTCATTTGGCTCACCATCCTCGCGACATCGGGGCCGATGCAGTCCGGCGCCATTTTGACCGGTTTTCCGAGGTATTGCGATAAACACGGTGCCACCGAGGCGAGGCTGAACTTGGCTTCGGGACCATTTTTCGGGCGCCCCAGATGAGAGGCCAGGATCAGGCGACCGCCATTGTTGATAATGTGACGTATGGTCGGCATGGATGCTTGGATGCGCGTATCATCGGTCACATGGTTTTTGTCGTCGAGCGGCACGTTGAAGTCAACACGGCAGAAAACTCTTTTGCCATGGAAGTCGACATCTCTGATTGAGAGCTTACTGAGCATTTGAGAGTCCTTACTGAAAGCAGGGCTATTTAAAGTTCTGAGCACTGTTTTAAAGGCGACTTGCAGAAAAAAGCAAAAGGGAAGGGGCGTCTGAAGAAGCTTTCACAGGTTCCCCGTCTACCCCCTTGAGCCCTGTTTGTCTTATTCCCAAATTGTGAAATAAAAGGGCAGATTGGAGATCTGCCCTTGATGTATCGGTTTAAGCTTTAGCCATCAATTTGACCAGGTCAACGATGCGGTTGGAATAACCCCATTCGTTGTCATACCAGCTCATGACTTTGACCATGTTGCCACCGATCACGCTGGTGGTTGCGGCGTCAACCGTGGATGAGGCAGGGTTGCCGTTGAAATCGCAGGAGACCAGCGGCTCCTCGCAGTAGGCGAGGATACCTCGCAGCGGGCCGTTAGCCGCAGATTTCATAGCGCCGTTGACCGCCTCGATAGACGTCTGCTTCTCGGTTTCGACAACCAGGTCGACCAGGGAGACGTTCGGGGTCGGTACGCGCACGGCAAGACCGTCGAGCTTGCCTTTTAATTCGGGCAGGACCAGGGCGACCGCCTTGGCAGCACCGGTCGTGGTCGGGATCATCGACAGGGCGGCAGCGCGAGCACGCCTCAAGTCACTATGCGGCAGATCGAGGATGTTCTGGTCATTGGTATAGGCATGCACCGTGGTCATCAGACCCTTGACGATACCGAAGTTTTCCAGGATCACCTTGGCGACCGGAGCCAGGCAGTTGGTGGTACAGGAGGCGTTCGAGACGATGTTGTGTTTGGCGGCATCGTAGAGGCCGTCATTGACACCCATGCAGATCGTCAGGTCAACCTCTTTGCCGGGGGCACTGATAATCACCTTGCGTGCCCCAGCCTGGATATGCTTGGCGGCATCTTTGCCGTTGGTGAAAAAACCGGTCGATTCGATAACGATGTCGACACCAAGCTCCTTCCAAGGCAGGGCAGCGGGATCGCGCTCGCTGAAGACCTTGATCGTTTTGCCGCCAACCTGGATAGCTCCACCGCTCGCAGAGACATCAGCGGCGAGCACACCGTGAATCGAGTCGTATTTGAGCAGGTGAGCAAGGGTTTGCGGGCTGGTGAGATCGTTGATGGCAACGATTTCAAATCCCGAAGTGTTCTGTGCTGCGCGCAGCACGTTTCTGCCGATGCGGCCAAAGCCGTTGATGGCTACTTTTACCGACATTTACTCGTCCTCCCGGTGTGGTTTAAAAAAGAAAGATGCCTGACGGAAGGCCGTTCAGGCAGATAAGGTCTCACCTTCAAATCATAACGAAACAGCTGCTGGCGGTCAACCGTTTTTAATTGTTTTTCTTGACAAAGCCGGTTGCCCTCTCGGCTTAAATTATGGTATGAAATTGTCGGTCTTTAATGCAGCTATATCGTTGTAATTAAGAGCCGCTGTCCCACCAATTCAAGGATGCCCCCGGGGGTCCCGCTCGACCATGAAGAATTCTCTGGAAAGACGCATCCTGATTTTCAGCCTGTTGACGTTGACTCTCACCATCGCGGTGAATACCGGTTTCAATGTCGAGAGCTTTCGACGCACTTATCGCGACAGTATTCTGCAGCGCGCCCAGACTTTTTCCCATGCCCTGAAAACCCAACTCGAAGCCGTCGTCAATATAGGCTTGCCCCTTGAAGAGATAGACGGCATTGCTGAGCGCTGCCAGGATATTGTCAGTAACGACCCGGAAATCGGTTACTGTCTAATTGAAAATGCATCGGGGATTGTCCTTTATCACAGCGATACCGAATATCCAGAGATGGCTTCGGCCAGTTATCTTGGCAACCTCTCCCCGGATGTCTCCATTCTAGAATCAAGGCTCCTGGGCAAGGTCTACGACTACGCTTCGCCAATTAACAGTTACGACGAAAAAGTTGTCGGCCGGGTGCGCATCGGGTTCCAGGATAAGGTTCTCAATCAGCTGGTTATGGACCACCTCGGTTCTACGGTTCTCGTTCTGCTTGGCGCTTTAGTTGTGACTTTTGCAGTGATCGTCATTTTCTCACGGTTCGGCCTGATTTTGCCTATTCGCAGGCTTTGTGACATGTCCAGAGCCCTTGCCGATGGTCAGTTCGATGTCAAGGCGCCTGTTTTGCACAGCAAGGAGTTGTCACTGTTGGGGCAATCCCTGACCAATATGGCCCATTTACTGCGCGAGTGCGACACAGAACGGCTGCAAAGCTACCAGGACCTTGAGCAGAACAACCTCGAGCTGCAGAAATCTTACGAAAGTCTCGAAAGCATCAGTTCAGAACTTGGGCGTAGCCGGGAAATGTACCGCTCCCTTCTTGACAATGCCAGTGACGCCATCTTGGTCTGCGATGGTGATGATAATCTGGTTTTTGTCAATAAAGCTGCCGAGCGATTTTTCGGCCTGCCGAAAATCCGCATGGAGCACAATAACCTCTTCTCGTTTCTGGATATGATCAAATGCCGTGACCTGGAACAGAAGTTCGAATGGTATCAGACCGTCAAGCCAGGGTGCTCAAGCGAAACGGAGCTCCGGTTCTGGCACGAGTTGGACCAGCGCAAGGTGCTCGGCAGGGCGACAACGTCTGCAGTCGTTGGCAAAGATGGGCGTCGGCTGGTACAGATGATCGTTCGTGATGCAACCCTTGAAGATGAGGTCAGGCGTAGCCTGGAGCGCACCGCAGGCGAGATGGAGCGGCTCAACCAGATGAAAAATTCATTTCTCGGGCTGGCCTCTCATGAGCTGAAAACTCCTTTGACAATTATCATGGGTTACACGGAGTTGCTACTGACCGAACGGGAAAAGCCGCTTGATGAGGATACCCTTGATTTGATTAGGCACGT
>CAWKAV010000019.1:0-6364 GCA_963847735.1 uncultured delta proteobacterium
ACGCACTCTCCGGAAGGCCCTGAATCTTGTAGCGGGCAGCCAGCGGCGCCGGGTAACGGAGCATCAGGTAGTCGGCGGCGTACAGGGCCACATCGACATAGTCCATGGCCGCATCACCAATTGCGCCGCTTGCGGCAAGGCGGTAAGCGCTCTTCTGATTGCGGATATCCGGCCACAGTAGTCCGGGAGTATCGGCCAGATGGATGCCGTTGCGAAGATCAATCTGCTGGGGACAGGTCGTAATCGCCGGTTTGTCGCCAACCCGGGCCATCTTTCTGCCTGCCAAAGTGTTGATCAGGGTCGATTTACCGACATTGGGAATACCGACCACCATCGCACGCAAGGTCTTCCCCGGTACACCTCGGTTCGGCACCATACTGCGACACAGGCCGGTAATCTGGCTCACGGTAGACCGCTTTGACGCCTCAATGGGAAGGGCCTTTACGTCCGCGAACTGATCGAAGTATGCGACCCATGATTTTGTCACGGCAGGGTCTGCAAGATCATTCTTGTTCAGGACCTTGATGCAGGGCTTATGCCCGCGCAGTTTCTCCAGCAAGGGGTTGGAACTGGACACCGGCAGACGGGCATCAAGCACCTCGATGACGATATCAATCCTCGGCATGACTTCGGCGATCTGCCTTTTGGCTTTCGCCATATGTCCTGGAAACCACTCTATCGCCATAAATCAATACCCTGTCGGAGAAACGGCACACCGATATGATGACCTGACCAAGGCCGTTGCATTACGAAGTTTTCGGTGTTTTGAGTCTAATAGGACTTGCGGAAAACCGTCTTATGACATTTGGGACATGGCGGAATTCGCGTGGTCTTTGTCATATGCATCTCGGCTTCGCAATCCTTGCAGGTCAGGGTCCCGGCACTGGTTATTTCCCCGGTTTTATACTCCAGGGATTTCTCGGACCGTTCTGCCAGTTCCGTGAGGGTTGCCGCCGCACTCGTCAAGATACGGGAAAAGGCGCTCTGTGCGCCGGCCGCAAGGCGCTGCGGCTCAATGGCCTTTTTGACCGCCTCTGCAGCTTTGCCAGCGTTCTCCTTCAAGTCACGCCTGACGTAATCGCCGAGCCTGTCCGCCTGTTCTCGTGAGAAATCACCAGCCGAAGCGAGTTCCTCCTTGGCTTTCTTCAGAGCCTCATCGAAGGTTTTCTTACCTTCTTCAAGGAGATCTGCAGTACGGGAAGCCAGCTTTTCATAAAGGCCAATCTCTTCGTGTTCATTTTTGTTTTCATTCTGGTCGCTCATGAGATCTCTCCTGGGGAATTTATAGATGAATCTTAATGTAAAGACTACCACAAAAGACGCACTTTGGTTATCAACGAAGGCTCATTTTCCTGTACTCTACCGCAATTCTATACTGAAGCTTGGCACGCCTGGTGCCATTGCGATAATTATTTGAAGAAATAACCGGAAGGTGTAACAATAATGCGGTCTTGATGATAGTGTTTTTAACTACCACTGGAGGTGAATATGCAGAAGAGATATATCATGACAGCATTCGGCAAGGACCGCCCGGGGATCGTTGCCGATGTTACGGAAGTCCTCTATGAAAACGGCTGCAACCTGGAGGATACCAGTATGTCAATGCTGTCCGACGAATTTACCATTAATCTGTTGTTCTCATCCGGCAACAACGACATCGAATCCATTCTAGAGAAAGAGTGTGCTTCACTTGAGCAACAGAAAGACATCTCGGCTTTCATTCGTCCCATCAAGTCTGTCCAGCAGGAGGCCCTGGCAAAGCTTCCCCTTTGCACCATTCATGTTGAAGGCCTGGACCAGGCCGGTATCGTCTATAAGATCAGCAGATACCTGTCGGACAATCAACTCAACATCGTTGACCTGAAATCTACAGTAAAAGCCACACCGGAAAGCGGTACGGCGCTCTACCTGATGGATATCCACATTCAACTGCCGGAAGCCTCTTCAATCAATTTGATTGGTGATGCACTGAACGCCGTTGCCGAAGAGATCAACGTCGACATAACGGTCTCTCCCTGACAGGCTGGACTCCGAATGGCGGAGCGCTGTACATGAACGGTGTTGCACAGGCAGACAAGATGAATTTATTTGCTAGAATGCATAAATAATTCAACCTGTGATAGACCTGAAACGGTCAAGGGATGCCATGCACCGGGACCATGTTCTCAATGTTCTGCAGCAAACAGAGGAAAAGCGCGCCCGCTTCCTTAAAGCCTGGAAGCATGGCGTCGAATACCTCGGGCCAAGGTTCTTTGGCCCGGGGTTACCTGAAACGGCCATGAGCAAGGCCGAACTCATACCGCTTCGGGATATCGTAGAAGCCGAATTCGAGAAAGAGAGTGAGGGGGAAGAAGAATTTCTGGCTGCAATGGTGAGCTTCTACGACCCGGCATGGGGAGAAGAGCTCGCCGCACGTATCGAGTGCCACAAATCGCTCAGCGGTCTCACCCTCGACCTCGATCATGAATGTACCGAAATCATCTGCGAGCTTCTACTGAACCATGAAGGCTGGTAGCCTGCCGGCCGACCTCAAAGGCACATGAAACAGGCAGTGACTAACGTGCGCCCATCTCTGCGACAGTGGCAAAAGAGCAACTTACACAAAAACGCTTTCTGAACAAAAAAATAATGCTTCTGCAGGGGTGAAATCTGTTGCAACTTGGATATAATTACAACAGCAACGTTGCTGCCAACGTCAACCCCTCACAAGGAGGTCTCGCCTATCGAAAATAAACCTGATCATTGCGAAGAGATTCAGACCAGCCGGCGTCAAGCGCCGGATTTACCCGTGATTAGGGTCAGAAGATAGGTAAAAATAAAGGCCTGCGCACAAGTGGCAGGCCTTTCACTTCTCCATAAACACGATCGCACCCTACTCTCTCCGTTGCAGATCAAGATCGTCACAGAGGCCGTGGTACAACTCTTCGCCGGACAAGAATGAGATGATCTCCACGCCCATCCCACCCTTCATTTTTTGGATCATGCTGGCGGGTATCTTTTTAGACCAACAAACCTCCCCGAGCAAAACAATCAGACCGTCAGGATGACAGATTTCAACCCTGATCTTTGAGCCTGGTTTCGCGACGACCGCGGAACGGATAAAGAACCCCTGGTAATTAATGTCATTCGTAAAACCCAGCTTCTCAGCCTTGTCGAAACCGAATTTCAGCGAGAACCTTTTAGGATGACGTCTTTTGATGCGTTTTTCCGGCATAATCTCCAGATATCATCCTGATTAACTGGCCGAATATTTTGCACGCCGCTCTTGCAGAATTTTGGCGTGCCGGCTTTCCTCACCGGCTAGCCAGGAGAATGCTTCCCTGCCGTCGTCCGACTGGGCAAGCTTGCTGGCTATTTCAAAGTATTCGGCAAACTTTACTTCTGCCTCGATAGCCATGTCGAGTGCCTGGATGTCGGCATTCTCTGTTTTCAATACCGCTTCCAGACGTTCCGCATCGGGGAAGATCTTGTCATCGGAGAACCGGTTGAGGTATGGCAGGAACTCTTCTTCGTAATCGGCAAACGAACCGTCCTGGTATTTTGCCTCCAACTGGTTCAAACGTCGCAGATGTTCCACCTCGTCCTGGGCAAGCCAGGTGAAGAGTTCTTTCAAAGCCGGGTCCGTGGCACGTTCGGACATGGTCGAATAAAATCGATGGCCGTTCTTTTCTACTTCCTTGGCGGCCCTGATGACTTCAAAACCGCTGAAGTGCTTGATACCACTCATAAAAGACATCCTTAATGGAAAGTAAAGGTTGTTGTATATCAGGCTAGCAGGCCTGTCAATTACCAAAAAGTTTTTTCAGTGAATCCTGTATCGACTTGTTCGTCGGATTGTCGACCGGGCTGGTCTCCTCAGCGGTCTGTTTCTGGTCATCTTTCTGTGCTGCCGGAGCTGGTGAGCCGAACAATTTATCGAGATGGCGGCCCATTTCCTTGCCAAGCACTTCCGATGCCTGCTTCTGGAGCCCTATCGGGTCCAGTCCGAACTTCGGAGACGCATAGTTACCAGAGACAAGCAACGGGATCTGACTCCAGCCGTCCTTGTCGGCCAGGTATTTTGCCATGTTTCCACCTGAATCGAGCCGGGCAGCAAGTTGTGGACTCAAACGGGTATCCACCGACAGGTTCATGGTGCCGTCCAGGCCGATCGACCCACTGGGGAAAAGCTTTAGCTCGTCACTGAGGATACTGCTGTCGATGTTTAATTTACCATCGACGATTTTAATATCGCCCTGAAAATTTTTAAAGCGTATTTCATCCTTATTTGCAAGCTGCAGGAAGGAGGCGAAGCCTTTGACCAGCCCCGGACTGACGACACGACCGTTGGCGATCTGCATGTTGCCCTGGCCGTTAAGCTGCTTGCTCAGGGATTCCCACTGGGTCCCGCGACCCTTAAGATTGAGATCGAGGTCCATCGCCCCAAACAGTGCACCGGTGGCCTTGGGAATGAACGCAGTCAACAAGGGGTCTGCCTGGATTGCCTTGACCGCAAGGTCAGCGCTGTAGGTCAAACCTTTTGTGCCGAGGTTAACCTGCGCCGTGTTGGCGAATGAGCCTCCTGCTATCTTACCATCCATCTGGCTGATCGTCAGGACATTGTCCTTCAATTGGTACCTGGCAACAAAATCATCGATCGAAAGCGTCTTGTAGACGGTCTTGCCGATACTGAGTGTGCCACTGGCCAGAACCGGGATGTCAAAGGGGCCAAGTTCTTCCCCATTGCCTGTTGCAGGCACTTCACCTTTAGCGGCGGCGGCCCCGGCGGCCCCGCCAGCACTCAGCAAAGGATCAAGCAAAAAGCTCTCGGAAGCAACGTCTGCCTTGACGACTATCGTTTTACCGAAAAGGTTGCTGGCGTTCAGGTCAATACGGGCACGATTCTCGCCCATGCGCATTTCCAGACCTTCGGAAACCAGCTTGTCATCAGCAAACCTGAGCAGGCCAAAAACTGCCGGACGCTGGCCGTTTGCAGCGATCTGGACATTGTCCAGGGTGACCACGGCCTTGCGGAGCAGCTTGACCGGATTATCCAGGCCTCCTGCCAGTTGTGCATCGACCTTGACCGTACCGGAAGGGTCGGTATCCCGGGCTCCGGCGACCAGGCCGGCAGGTAAGCTTTGCATGGCCTGTCTCAGATCGATGCCCGGCACGGTCAGTTGCATTGCCAAATCCTGCTTGTCGAAGAGGTTCTTGATTGTTCCGGTCGCCTCGGCAACCAGCCCATTATAATCGACGCGCCCGCGACGCAAATCCAAAAGTCCCGATTTCAAGCCAACGGACAGATCATAACCGACTTCGACTCCGGCATTTTTCAGGGGAGCGTCGGGCAATGCATCAAGCGTCAGGTCAATACCTGTCATATTAATTGTGCCGGCAGCAGAGACATCTTCAATGCCCCCTGAAATTTTCGTTTCAAGATTCAGCTTGAGACCATCAAGCTTACCCGGTACAGAATCCTTGAAGTAAGGTGCAAAGGCCAGGGCATCAAGACCCTCAAGCGTAACCTCAAACACTCCTGAACCATCTAAAAGGCTGACCGTGCCATTCATGTTAAAGCTGGCCCGATCGATCTTGCATCGGGCACTGACCGGCACATTGCCGGTCAGTGTGATGCCGTTTGCCGCAAGCTGAAGCTCGCTGATCTGAACTGTATGCGGCTTCTCTGCATTCACCGCATGATCAACAAAGGTCAAGCTGCCGCCCTTGAGGTTCACCTGTGAGATCAGTAAACTGATCGGAGTTGCCGAATCGCCATCGCGATCTTCAGCGACTGGACGGTCAGCGGCTTTGACCATATCATCAAAACTGAAACGGCCGTCGGCCGTCCGGACCACCCGGATTTTCGGCATCTCAACCGTGACCTCGTCGATAACCACCCGCATGGCCAGCAAAGGCAGCAGCTGATATTTGAGGCGAACCAGGTCCGTGCTGACAAAAACCTCACCAGCATCCGCTTCGTAGATCTTGAGGTCTTGCAGTTCGATGCCGGAAAACAGGCTGATATTGATATCACCGAGTTCGACCTTGCGATGCAACGCGTCCTCGGCGAGCGGCAGCACGGTCTTTTTGACCAGTTCCGGGGTGATGACAATTTTGGCCAGCACGACCAGAACGATAACGAGGGTGGCAACGACCAGGGCAATTGCCGCCAGGATTTTTCCTAATTTGCTCATGTTGATTCCTAACGTTGGCTCTGTAAGAACTCAGTATCCAGAATCCAGAATCCAGAATTCAGAACATGGAGAACAGAAGATTAGAGTGTTGAAAGTTTTTTTATTCTGAATTCTGGTTGCCTCGCTTGCAGACCCCCTCACAGTGGATCCTCCACATGATTGGTCAGCAACACCTCGCGCCACTGCTC
>CAWKAV010000020.1:0-6872 GCA_963847735.1 uncultured delta proteobacterium
GGTCAACTGGAGGGCCTGCGTCTAACCTGAGGGGTAACGGCAAAGGGCAGAGGACAACGCATTGAGCAGAAGGTCGGCGACCTCAACATCCTCAAAGCACTCATGGGCCATAACATGGCGCAATGGCAGGTTGAATAGCCGATCGAGAGAAAAATCAGCCGGTTCTCCGCCTGTGCACGCTGAAAGGCAGATTCAACCCAGGATGCCAGTCAACCGGATTGTCAACGTGTTGTAACAGGTAGGGGCTTTTCTCGGTCTGTAAATGGTTCATATAATTAAAGTAATTTATTATACATTATAGCATAAATTACTGTTTTTATTATATTAAATTCGGCATTAGTCCGTATTTAGTGAGCGTCCCGAGCCGCGCCAACGCGACATGTGCCCCTCCAGAAGCTGAAGATTCTTGTAGCCGCGAAACTTAAGCAGCATCCTTGCCATCTGGGCTCGCGGTCCGTGTTCACAAACGATAACCAGAAGGTCTTCTTTCCTGGTGTTTACGGCTTCCACAGCTTTGAGCACTCCAGGCAGCGGGGCATGTATCGCCCCGGGAATATGCCCGGATTGGTATTCGAAAGCGCTTCGGACATCGAGAAGAACTGGCGCATCCCCGCTTTTTAAATGCATTGCAAGCTGTTCAGCTGTCATCTTCACCCTTCTCCATGAAATCTTCAGGTCTCTCCAAGCTGACCCGGCTGATGAGGCCGGCGCGCAGCTCCCGCAACAGCAGCTCCGAGGCGCGCTGCCGATCAACGTCACCACCGGCAATCAGACAGCCTCGCCGACGTCCGATCTCGTTGACAAGTTCCGAGGCACTCTCCGGAAGGCCCTGAATCTTGTAGCGAGCGGCCAGCGGTGCCGGGTAATGGTGCATCAGGTAGTCGGCGGCGTACAGGGCCACATCGACATAGTCCATGGCCGCATCACCAATTGCGCCGCTTGCGGCAAGACGGTAAACACTCTTCTGATTGCGGATATCCGGCCACAGCAGTCCGGGTGTATCGGCCAGATGGATACCGTTGCGAAGATCAATCTGTTGGGGACAGGTCGTGATAGCCGGTTTGTCGCCAACCCGGGCCATCTTTCTGCCTGCCAAAGTGTTGATCAGAGTCGATTTGCCGACATTGGGAATACCGACCACCATCGCACGCAAGGTCTTCCCCGGTACACCTCGGTTCGGCACCATGCTACGGCACAAGCCCGTAATCTGGCTCACGGTTGACCGTTTTGACGCCTCAATGGGAAGGGCCTTTACGTCCGCGAACTGATCGAAGTATGCGACCCATGATTTTGTCACGGCAGGGTCTGCAAGATCATTCTTGTTCAGAACCTTGATACAGGGCTTATGCCCGCGCAGTTTCTCCAGCAAGGGGTTGGAGCTGGAAACCGGCAGACGCGCATCAAGCACCTCGATGACGATATCAATTCTCGGCATGACTTCGGCGATCTGCCTTTTGGCTTTCGCCATATGTCCTGGAAACCACTCTATTGCCATAAATCAATACCCTGTCGGAGAAACGGCACACCGATGTGATGACCTGACCAAGGCCGATGCATTACGAAGTTTTCGGTGTTTTGAGTCTAATAGGACTTGCGGAAAACCGTCTTATGACATTTGGGACATGGCGGAATACGCGCGGTCTTTGTCATATGCATCTCGGCTTCGCAATCTTTGCAGGTCAGGGTCCCGGCACTGGTTATTTCCCCGGTTTTATACTCCAGGGATTTCTCGGACCGTTCTGCCAGTTCCGTTAAGGTTGTCGCCGCACCGGTCAAGATACGGGAAAAGGCGCTCTGTGCACCGGCCGCAAGGCGCTGCGGCTCAATGGCCTTTTTAACCGCCTCTGCAGCTTTGGCAGCGTTCTCCTTCAAGTCACGCCTGACGTAATCGCCGAGCCTGTCCGCCTGTTCTCGTGAGAAATCACCAGCCGAAGCGAGTTCCTCCTTGGCTTTCTTCAGAGCCTCATCGAAGGTTTTCTTCCCTTCTTCAAGGAGATCTGCAGTACGGGAAGCCAGCTTTTCATAAAGGCCAATCTCTTCGTGTTCATTTTTGTTTTCATTCTGGTCGCTCATGAGATCTCTCCTGGGGAATTTATAGATGAATCTTATTGTAAAGACTACCACAAAAGACACACTTTGGTTATCAACGAAGGCTCATTTTCCTGTACTCTGCCGCAATTTTATACTGGAGCTTGTCGTGCCTGGTGCTATTGAGATAATCATTTGAAGAAATAACCAGAAGGTGTAAAAATAATGCAATCTTTATGATTGTTTCTTAACAACCACTGGAGGTGAATATGCAGAAGAGATATATCATGACAGCATTCGGCAAGGACCGCCCGGGGATCGTTGCCGATGTTACGGAAGTCCTTTATGAGAACGGTTGCAACCTAGAGGATACCAGCATGTCAATGCTGTCCGACGAATTTACCATTAACCTGTTGTTCTCATCCGGCAACAACGACATCGAATCCATTCTTGAGAAAGAGTGTGCTTCACTTGAACAACAGAAAGACATCTCGGCTTTCATTCGCCCCGTCAAGTCCATCCAGCAGGAGGCCCTGGAAAAACTTCCCCTTTGCACCATTCATGTTGAAGGCCTGGACCAGGCTGGTATCGTCTATAAGATCAGCAGGTACCTGTCGGACAATCAACTCAACATCGTTGACCTGAAATCTACAGTAAAAGCCACACCGGAAAGCGGTACGGCGCTCTACCTGATGGATATCCACATTCAACTGCCGGCAGCCTCCTCAATCCTCTCGGTTAGCGATGCTCTGAACGCCGTTGCCGAAGAGATCAATGTCGACATAACGGTCTCTCCCTGACAGACTGGCCACAGAATGCCAGAGCGCTGCACATGAACGGTGTTGCAAAGGCAGACAAGATGAATTTATTTGCTAGAATGCATAAATAAACCAACTGTGATGGACCTGAAGCGGTCAAGGGATGCCATGCACCGGGACCATGTTCTCAATGTTCTGCAACAAACAGAGGAAAAGCGCGTCCGCTTCCTTAAGGCCTGGAAACACGGCGTCGAATACCTCGGGCCACGGTTTTTTGGTCCGGGTCTGCCTGAAACGGCCAAGAGCAAGGCCGAACTCATACCGCTTCGGGATATCGTGGAAGCCGAATTCGAGAAAGAGAGTGAGGGGGAAGAAGAATTTCTGGCTGCAATGGTGAGCTTCTACGACCCGGCATGGGGAGAGGAACTCGCCGCGCGCATCGAGTGTCACAAATCGCTCAGCGGTCTCACCCTCGACCTCGATCATGAATGTACTGAAATCATTTGCGAACTTCTACTGAACCATGAAGGCTGGTAGCCTGCTGGTCGACCTCAAAGTCACATGAAACAGGCAGCGATTTACGCGACTCCATCTCCGCGACAGCGGCAAAAGAGCCGATTACACAAAAAAGTCGGCTGAACAAAAGAAGTGCTTCTGTATCGCCCCCTACTCTCCCCGTTGCAGATCAAGATCGTCACAGAGGCCGCGGTACAACTCTTCGCCAGACAAGAATGAGATGATCTCCACGCCCATCCCGCCCTTCATTTTATGGATCATGCTCGCGGGTATTTTTTTAGACCAGCAAACCTCCCCGAGCAAAGCAATCAGACCGTCAGGATGACAGATTTCAACCCTGATCTTTGATCCTGGTTTCGCGACGACCGCGGAACGGATAAAGAGCCCCTGGTAATTAATGTCATTCGTAAACCCCAGTTTCTCAGCCTTGTCGAAACCGAATTTCAGCGAGAACCTTTTAGGATGACGTCTTTTGATGCGGTTTTCCGGCATAAACTCCAGATATCATCCTGATTAATTGGCAGAATATTTTGCACGCCGCTCTTGCAGAATTTTGGCGTGCCGGCTTTCCTCACCCGCCAGCCAGGAGAATGCTTCCCTGCCGTCGTCCGACTGGGCAAGCTGGCTGGCTTTTTCGAAGTATTCGGCAAATTTTACTTCTGCCTCGATAGCCATGTCGAGTGCCTGGATGTCGGCATTCTCTGTTTTCAATACCGCTTCCAGACGTTCCGCATCGGGGAAGATCTTGTCATCGGAGAACCGGTTGAGGTATGGCAGGAACTCTTCTTCGTAATCGGCAAACGAACCGTCCTGGTATTTTGCCTCCAACTGGTTCAAACGTCGGAGATGTTCCACCTCGTCCTGGGCAAGCCAGGTGAAGAGTTCCTGCAATGCCGGGTCCGTGGCACGCTCGGACATGGTCGAATAAAAGCGATGGCCGTTCTTTTCTACTTCCTTCGCGGCCCTGACGACTTCAAATCCGCTGAAGTGCTTGATACCACTCATAAAAGACATCCTTAATGGAAAGTAAGGGTTGTTGTATACCAGGCCAAAAGACCTGTCAATTGCCAAAAAGTTTTTTCAGTGAATCCTGCATCGACTTGTTCGTCGGATTGTCGACCGGGTTGGTCTCCTTAGCGGGCTGTTGCTGGTCATCTTGCTGTGCTGCCGGAGCTGGTGAACCGAACAATTTATCAAGATGGCGGCCCAATTCCTTGCCAAGCACTTCCGATGCCTGCTTCTGCACCCCTATCGGGTCCAGTCCGAACTTCGGCGCAGCGTAGTTGCCAGAGACAAGCAACGGAATCTGGCTCCAGCCGTCCTTGTCGGCCAGGTATTTTGCCATATTTCCGCCTGAATCGAGCCGGGCGGCAAGTTGTGGACTCAAACGGGTATCCACCGACAGGTTCATGGTGCCGTCCAGGCCGATCGTCCCTCTGGGGAAAAGCTTTAGCTCGTCACTGAGGATACTGCTGTCGATGTTTAAGTTACCGTCGACGAGTGTTAATATCGCCCTGAAAATTTTTAAAGCGTATTTCATCCTTATTTGCAAGTTGCAGGAAGGAGGCGAAGCCTTTGACAAGCCCCGGACTGACTACACGACCGTTGGCGATCTGCATGTTGCCCTGGCCGTTAAGCTGCTTGCTCAGGGATTCCCACTGGGTCCCGCGACCCTTGAGATTGAGATCGAGGTCCATCGCCCCAAACAGTGCACCGCTGGCCTTGGGAATGAACGCAGTCAACAAGGGGTCTGCCTGGATTGTCTTGACCGCGAGGTCAGCGCTGTAGGTCAAACCTTTTGTGCCGAGGTTAACCTGCGCCGTGTTGGAAAATGAGCCTCCTGCTATCTTACCGTCCATTTGGCTGATCGTCAGGACATTGTCCTTCAATTGGTACCTGGCAACAAAATCATCGATCGCAAGCGTCTTGTAGACGGTCTTGCCGATACTGAGTGTGCCACTGGCCAGAACGGGGATGTCAAAGGGGCCAAGTTCTTCCCCATTGCCTGTTGCCGGCACTCCACCTTTAGCGGCAGCGACCCCGGCGGCTCCGCCAGCACTCAGCAAAGGATCAAGCAAAAAGCTCTCGGAAGCAACGTCGGCCTTGACGACTATCGTTTTACCGAAAAGGTTGCTGGCGTTCAGGTCAATACGGGCACGATTCTCGCCCATGCGCATTTCCAGCCCTTCGGAAACCAGCTTTTCATCAGCAAACCTGAGTAGTCCAAAAATTGCCGGGCGCTGGCCGTTTGCAGCTATCTGGACATTGTCCAGGGTGACAACGGCCTTGCGGAGCAGCTTGACCGGATTATCCAGGCCTCCTGCCAGTTGTACATCGACCTTGACCATACCGGAAGGGTCGGTATCCCGGGCTCCGGCGACCAGGCCGGCAGGCAAGCTTTGCATGGCCTGTCTCAGATCGATGCCTGGCACGTTCAGTTGCATTGCCAGGTCCTGCTGGCCGAAGAGGTTCTTGATTTTTCCGGTCGCCTCGGCAACCAGCCCATTATAATCGACACGCCCGCGACGCAAATCCAATAGTCCTGATTTCAAGTCAACGGACAGATCATAACCGATTTCGACTCCGGCATTTTTCAGGGGCGCGTCGGGCAATGCATCAAGCGTCAGGTCAATACCTGTCATATTGATTGTGCCGGCAGCAGAGACATCTTCAATGCCCCCTGAAATTTTCGTTTCAAGATTCAGCTTGAGACCATCAAGCTTACCCGGCACAGAATCCTTGAAGTAAGGTGCAAAGGCCATGGCATCAAGGCCCTCAAGCGTAACCTCAAACACTCCTGAACCATCTAAAAGGCTGACCGTTCCATCCATATCAAGGCTGGCCTGATCGATCTTGCACTTGATTGCAACCGGCACAGAACCGGTCAGGGTAATGCCTTTTGCGGCGACTTGCAGTTCGCTAACCTGGATGGTGTGCGGAGGTTTATCTTTGACTGTGTTGTCAATAAAGACAAGGTTTCCATCCTCGATACTCACTTGCGAAATCAGGAGACTGATCGGCGTTGTGGCCGATTCCCCTTGCTTACGCTCTTTTGTGGTTTTTTTATCAGTTCCGCCGACTATATCATCAAAGCTGAATTGGCCATTGCTCATACGAACAACCCGGATCCTGGGAGACTCAACCCTGACCTCGTCGATCACCACCTTCATGGCCAATAGTGGTAAAAGTTGGTACTTCAGTCGAACCAGTTTCGTGCCGACGAAAACATCCTTACCGTCTTTCTCATAAACCTTGAGGTCGTTCAGTTCGATCCCTGTAAACAGGCTGACGCTGATATCACCAAGTTCAACCTTGCGCTGCAATGCGTCCTCGGCAAGCGGTAACACGGTCTGCTTGACACGCTCTGGTGTAATCACAATTTTGGCCAGCACAACCAGACCAATGACAAGCACCACTACAACTACGGCGACGACGGCAAGTATCTTCGAGAACTTTTTCATTATGTACCTTTAAATAGACACGGCTGGATATTTGATATTGGAAAAATTTTTATCAATGTGATTTCAACGGGTCTTCGATCTGGTTGACCAGCAACACCTCACGCCACTG
>CAWKAV010000021.1:0-14982 GCA_963847735.1 uncultured delta proteobacterium
GACCCACCCAGACTCAGTGGCAGCAGCGCTACAGCCTTCTGTTGGGCCCGAGCTTGTCTTATCAGCCTTCCCATTCCCTGCGCGGTTCCGCGAGTCTTGGGTACTCCCGTGACGAAGTTGATTTTGGTGGCGAGCAAGGGCGGCAAACGGTCGAAACGATCACGCCATCAGCAGAAGTCTCCCTGGTGAATGATATTTTTACCTCGTCTATCTCTGGCGTTTATTCTGAAACCAGGCCTTCGGATGACGACAAATCCATCGGCAGCACATGGGAAGCAGTCATTTCCAGTGGCAGCTTTTTGCGCCGGCCATATTGGCCCGGTGCAACCTTGTCATACACCGAGCAACGAGACCAGGATGAAGAAGGTCGTTCCTATGACGTAATTACCAGGTCCTGGGCCGCCAATCTTGACTGGGACCTGCAACTTATCGGGGTGAATTACGATTACACCAACAGCACCACCGACGATCGGATCAGTGACGCTCAATTTAAAAATGAAAGTCATTTTGTTCGTGCTGGTACGAGTTACGCGTTTTGGCAGAAGCGTGTCAATATAGATTTAAGCCAGCAATATTCATATTCGACGGGTGAAGTCAGCTTTCCCGGTTCAGAGCTTGATCAGGTTATCGATGGACCGACTTTATCTGCAACCACAGATCCCGGCTTACTGTTTGATCCGTTCCTCTCGCTCAATGACAACGCTGAACTGCGTGATGGCGATCTGGTTAATCCGGCCGTGGTTGTTCCCGACCCGATTGACTTAGACCAGCGCCAGATCCACTTGGGGTTCGCAGTCGAATTCGCCCAGCAATTACGGGTGCTGTATATTTACATCGATCCATTTGACTCTCTCCCGGGCGATGATGCGGCTGCCCTGCAGTGGGATTATTATCGCCGCGTTTTCGATAGCTCCCCGTGGGAGTTGGCAGCCTCGAATGTCCCTGCAAGTTATGATCCGGTCAACAAGCGGATTGTTTTGAATGTCAACACGGTTGACAGAGAGTTTATGGTCGTGGCGACGCTGCCCGTCGGTCAGCAATTGGTGGTCACTGAGTTTAACGTGATCAGAACCCTCACCGTAGATGATACGAGCACCAAGGTTACGACTCACAATACCTCTTTCAGCATTTCCGCACTTCTGGCGAGAGCACTGACACTGCGAAGCAGTTTGAACGTGAATTTGAGTGACTCAGAAGCTGGGGACAAGACAATCGAGAACGATACCTATACGGTGAGCGGATCCCTGGCCTGGGCTCCGACGCCCCTGTTTATGCCCTCGATAATTTACAGCCAAACTGAGAGCGAGATGACAGATCAGCCAACGACCCTGTCACGTACTTATGCAGCGGCACTGACCACCACACCTATTCGAACTTTGAGCGCAACGCTCGGTACCACTGTTTCTGAAAATTTCGAGGATGACCAAAAGATCGGAATTACTACCAGCTATAGCCTTGTTACCTCTGCGCAACTTTACCCCGATCTGAGCGCAGATTTTTTCCTGACCTATACTGACGGGGAGAGGTGGAATGATGACCGCGAAAAGTCGACTACTGAGACCTGGTCGGCACGCAGCAATCTCAGGGCGCAGATCAATCGCGTATTGTCATCTGATCTGGCGGCAAATTACATTCAGAGCGATAGCACAAACGTAGAGGGCGACAGCACCAGCAGCACGTCCAAGGCAGTAAGTCTTTCACTGACACTGCAGCCTTCCGCTCTGCTGCTTGCGCGCCTCACCGCCAGCAGGGACTGGAGAGAGGGGGAAACCTTTGACCGTTATGTCTTCACGACCAATCTCGGGTTAATCCGTACGCAAAAGACCCAGTTAAACATGTTTTATCGGCACCGCATTGATGAAGCGAGGACGGACGATCGTATCGGCCTCAATGGCAGTTGGAATATTTCAAAGAACTTGTTTTTACAATCTAATTTTGATTACCAGTATGCAGAAACTTACAGCTGGCGGTTCCGTGCCGATCTCTCTTTAAGATTGTGAGCTTTGCCAACAACCCTTTAACTTTGATTCGTGTCGCTCTAACGTATAAAATCACAGAGGAAGACGAGGTTGAATATGTTTAAGAACATTTTGGTAGCAATCATCGTGGGATTATTTCTGTGTGTCACCGGCTGCAGTTCCTCGACCGGCTCGGTTAAGTCTTTCATGCGTGAGGACACTAGTTTAGCGCATGTTGAGAGAGTTGCCGTGCTCCCATATGAAAACCTTGGCGGGGGCGGGGTTATGCGTATCCGGGAGATGACGATGACGCAGATTCTGAGCTCTGGCATGTTTGATGTGGTTGACAAGGGGCGTGTCGATAGTCTTTTACACGCCGAGGCGATTGAGCCGGGCGCCCCCTTTGATGAAGTCACTTTACGCCGTCTCGGCGAGCGACTCGGAGTTCAGGCCTTTTTCCTCGGTTCAGTGGAGGAAAGCGGCGACTCCCGCGGGAATTCGTTCTACACTGAAATCACAATGACTTTGCGATTAATTGACAGTGAATCAGGGGTGCTGCTCTGGCAGGCCAGTGGACGAGGCAGCGGGTATTCGCTAACTGACAGGCTGTTTGGTTTTTCACCCAAAGATTCTTTCCAGGTCACGTTGGATCTGTTGGCCAGATTACTGGGTACGCTCAATCAAATTTAGCCGCCACGTTTCTGGCCGCAAGACGACAGTATCAAACCGTTGTTCTTGACAATCTGGCCGTGGTGAAAAAATGCTTGTTCGCACAGTCGGCCTGTGCGCTATACCGATGGAAAATTTGCCTTATCCCACGTTATCTTTCTTCATGCGGCGGGGTATACTTGTAAAGAATTAGTGGCAAGCTTGGGGTTGTCGTATATAGGCTGCCCGGGTTGCTCGCAGCCTGGCAGGAAACGGGCGGTTTAGAAGTTGAACGATGTATGGAGATATGTGATAATGTTGCGGAAAGTGCACATTGCTTCGACATCAAAACAGTCAATGCGTATTCCGCCATGGCAAGAAAAATCCAAAAGATTTATGTTGAGCTTCAAGCGGGTTTTTTGCTTTCTGGCGCTCGTCTTGTGTCTTGTTTGCAAGCCAGCCGTTTCCATGGCGGCGGCCGGTTCTATTGCTGTCTTTCCCCTGCAGGAATTGGGCAAATGGCGCAACGAAGTTAATCTGCCCGTTACCGAGGCCCTCGTCGATAAATTGGCGGCCAGCGGCAATGACGTCCTGGCTTTGGAGTCGGTGATTGCCTTTATGGCCAATAGCCGGATACGGACTATTGGCTCCCTGGAATCATATCAGCTGACGAAGGTTTGGCAGGAGCTCGCAGTCCCGTTGGTGATGCTCGGGACGGTATGTCAACTTAGAGAGCGGCCGGAGCCCTCTTTAGGCTTGTCGTTGCAGTTGGTGCGTGTCAGTGATGCGCGGACAATTTGGTCATATGTCGGAAGCATCAGCGCGGGAGATGAACGGCGTCTGCTCGCAATTGGCGAACCAACGTCAGTGGCAGACTTGCTTCCTTTGCTCCTTGATGAGCTTCTTGAACAGTGGCCATGGGAAATAATCGCTGGAGTGCAGCAGTCCTACCAGGTCACGATTGACTCATTTATCCTGCAGCCTCAGTATGTGGCTCCAGGCGCTGAGGTCAGCTCGTGGGTGCGCTTGCGTAAATCCTGGCCAGCGGATCGGTCGCCGCGAGTTTTTTTTAAAGTTGACGATCAGCTCCATGCGGCCAAGATGTCCGCCGATGACATGCACTATGAGTCCACCTGGGTAAGCGGTGAACAGAATGGCCGGGTCTCGGTTGACCTGATTCTTGAGTGGCCTGAATATGGCCGCCGGGAGTCTGCTCCTCTTGGTTCGTACGTGGTTGATGGAATGCTGCCGCTGCTTGATTTTACCTTTGGCGGGACCCAGGACATGGGTGGCAACCCGGCATTCCGCAGCGATTTGATCATAATTCCACGGCCGCTGGTGCGTAAACCTTTGAACCGATGGCGGGTCTCGTTCTATGACGAAAAGGGAGATCTATTGACCGACGAGAAAGGGTCGGGGAACTTGCCCTATCGTATCGTTTGGAATGGTCGTGCCCGCCATGGGGAATCTGTCGAAGACGGGGAATACCTGGTCACGCTTGAAGCCTGGGATTTGGCCGGAAATTACTCTATCGCCGAGCATCAGGTCTGGCGGAGTTACGCCTCCCCCCAATTGGGTTTGGCTGTAGAGCGAAACGATGAGACGACAACGATCAACCTGGAAAGCGACAACCTTGTGCCTTTGTCTTCCTGGCGAATGGAAATGTGGACAAAAGAAGGCAAGTACCTGGCACATGCCTCAGGCAAGGGCAAGGATTTGCCCGCACGGGTCGGGATCGAGCAGTTATCTGCCGAGCAATATGATCAAATCCAAGGATACGTGGTTGTAATTGATGTTTTGGGCAACCGCAGCCGCAGAAAAGTAGAGGATATGCTCCCGAAGCTGCAGAAGCCTGTTACAGAAGAGGTCAAAGAAACTAAACCCGCTGGTGTTTCCGAGACCTGGGTTAATGAATTCTGAGACTCGCATGATGCTGAAATGTCACACACGCGCCGGCTATGGCTTGATCCTCATCCTGCTTGCCTTGCTGGTTACAGGGTGCAGTTCTACTCATACCACGTCCGGTGTGGTCCCGATCGATTTGGCGTTCCTGGGAGTGACTCAGTTTCCGGTTAACCAGAAGGCCGGTAGCTTGCCGAAGGGGCCCATTTGTCGTGTGGCCGTACTGCCCTTTGTTAATGATAGTGAATACCCCCAGGCCGACGCCCTGTTCGACAAAGTATTCACATCTGAATTGCGTAATTTGACCAATTACCTGGTGGTGCAAGAGGGCGATATCCTGAAAGTCTATCAACAGTTGCGAGCTCTGCCGGGCCAAGTTCTCTCCCCGGAGGAGTTGCAACTGGTTGCGGACCGTGTCGATGCGCAACTTTTGATCAGCGGGATCGTTTTGGAAATGAGTGAAAACAGGTCCCTCCATGAAGGTGTTGACCCGACGATCACTGTGGATGTGCAGATACGTGACGGGAGCAGTGGCGACGTGCTTTGGACAACTTTACACCGAAGGCGAGGCATTGATTATCGCAAAGTCATGCATTTCGGTGCAATTCACACCGTCACTGGCCTAAGCAGTCAGATGGCAATAGAAATCATCAACCTCTGGTTTGGAAAAGGACTCACGCAATGCGACGTTTCACCTCGATTTTAATTCTTCTTCTTTGTCTGCTTGTTCTACCCGCGGGGCCATCTGAAGCCTGGTTTTTTGGTAGTGATGAGCCCCTCGTCACTATCGATGATCAGAGTTACTCTGCGGACGATTTCAAACGTTGGTGGAAGTTCTGGAATGATAGCGACCTTGCGTTGCCGGAAACTCCGGAGCCCTATATCGATTTTCTGCTTCTGGCCAGAGAAGCAGCGAACATTGAGCTCGATGCAAATCCAGGATTCAGTCGTCAAACGCGAGTTTTTCTCCAGGCACGTTCCTTGCTCATGCTTAAGTATGATGCCGTTGATAGCCGGATTAAGGTCACTGACTCCGATCTGCAGGCACGTTATCAGGAAGTTTATCTCCCCCGCTGGCTGGTACAACGGCTTGAATTTCGTGACGAAGGCGCGGCAGGGGCGGCGTGGCAAGGGTTGTCAGACAAGGCCCTGACGATAGAAGAGCTTTTGGCCCGGGCCCCCGAACAAGGCGGCCCGCAAAAGCTGACGGAGAACTGGTTGCGGCCCCAGGGTATCGATGCTGGCTGGGCCGTCATTTTCGAAAAAACGGCGGTTGGCGAAGTGATCGATCCCGTTGAGCACGAAGGGGGGACATCCCTTTTTTATCTGAAGGAGAAAAAAGGCGGTGACGAGGATGATTTTGCAAAATTTAAAGATGAGATCCAGAAAGATATCTGGAAGCTACAGGAAGATGAACTCTCTCTCGAACTTCTTAAGTCGCTCTATGATAAGTATAAAGTGGTGGTTAATCGCGAGAGGATTGATGCTATCGACTTAACTGCCGGCGATGACGCTCTTACCGAAGACGTGGTGATCAGCACGAGCCAGCAAAACTTCACGGAGAAGGAATACGTTGCTGTGATACGTCGTTTAATCGCTTCACGGCCAACCGCTGCCCATGCCTTGGGTGACAAAGAAGAAACAGCCAAGATGAAAGCCGAGACGGTGAACAATATCCTCGCGCAAAGTCTGACCAACTGGGAGGCGCTTGATCGCCATTACGAGGAAAAAGAGCCCTTTAAGTGGGAGTACAGGTTCCATGTCGACTATCGACTTACTACGGCTCTCGATGAGCGGATATTTTTACCCGAGGCAGATGTAAGCGAAGATGAAATTCAGCAACACTACAATACAAATCTGGCTCTTTACTCGAAGCCGGCGCTCGTTAAGCTCTTTATCCTAGACGATACTCAGGGGCCAATTGACCAGGTCTGGGCGGATGCCGTTGTTGGCAAGGATTTTGTGGGTGCCATGAAGAAACACCTTGAGAAATTTGTTTCTGCCCGGGAGATCCCTGCAAACCATCTTGAACCGGAGGTCAAGGCGGTTGTTGACAAAATGGCTGTTGGAGAGACCAGCTCTCCCTTCGAAGCTTTGGGCAGCCAGGTGATTGTGCATCTGATTTCCCGTACACCGCAAACTCCTGTGCCCTTGGAGAATGTGAAAAGTACAATCCGCACCAAGTTGGTCAATGCCAAGGTTAAACAGCTGCGCAACGCGACTCTGGACAAGATCAAGGCGACTACAAAGATCGAGGTAAACAAAAAACAATGGCAAGCCATTGAAAAAGAGCTTGGAGGAGTAAGATGAACCGAAGATCGACGCTATTCTTAATATTCGGGGCTGGATTGGTTCTCCTGACCCTGGTTGCCAGTTGTGCACCGCCCACTCCAGAGCCCGTCGCAACACGGCGCCGGACATGCGTCGAATGCCACCCGCAGATGGTTGCTGATTATCAAACGGGGGTTATCCATCAACCCGTCAGTGAATCGCAATGCGAAGCATGCCACATTGCTCACGGCATTGTTCCCAGGGTGTTGATGCGCGAGCAGGTCCCGCTGATTTGCCTGACTTGCCATGAGTCATTCCGCGACGCAAATATTAAAGAAGTCGTCCATCAACCGGTGAGTGACGGTAAGTGTGGCTCCTGCCATAACCCTCACAACTCAGTCAATCCGGGGCTCCTGACAGCGACGCCAACCGAGACTTGCTACAGCTGTCACGAGAGTCAAGCCTTTACCAAACCGATCATTCACGCACCTCTGAATGATGGGTGCGGAGAGTGTCATGACCCTCATTTTAATGACCAGCCAGGATTGTTGAGTATGACCTATGACGCGCTGTGTGCATCATGTCATGACATAGATGCTCCTGCGTTTGCCGCCGTCCATCAGAGCTATCCGGTGACAGAAAAATGCGTCGATTGCCATGACACACATAGCGCAGATAAGCCGGGCCTGCTCAAAGAATTTGTTCACGAACCGGTAAAAAGCAGTGACTGCAATGACTGTCATCAGCTTCAGGGCCGCACCATCACAGTGAAGTCTGCCGATGGGAACCTCTGTCTGACCTGCCATGAGGACCTGCCGGCCGCTGCCCAACACCAGGCGGTCAAAGATGGTGACTGCCGGGCATGTCATGCGGTCCATGCCAGCGATTTCGCCAATATGCTGGTTGAATCGCCGGATCGGGTATGTCTGAATTGTCACGACCAGGGCAAGAAACAAGCGGGCAGGAGGAGCATTCATACCCCAGTCGGTTCAGGAGAATGTCTCTCTTGCCATCAAGGGCATTCCGCCCCGGAACGGGCCCTGCTCAAGCAAGATGCGCCGGCGCTTTGTTACACCTGTCACGAACAGAAACCCTTTGCCGATGTTCAGTACGCTCACGCTCCGGTTGAGCAAGGTCTTTGCCTTGACTGTCACGACGTGCACCAGTCTGGCCAGGTTAAGCTGCTGTCCGGGGCTGAGGCCAAGCTTTGCGGCAGTTGTCACCAGCAGACCCGGGCTCTTCTGGGTCAGTTTAGTGTTCATAAGCCCTTTGCCAGGGGAGAGTGTTCCGGGTGCCACGACGCACATGGAGGCAATCAAGCCGCATTGCTCAAGATGACCACGGCGGAAGGGGCTCTCTGCCTTACTTGCCATCAAAAGATTGCGGACAGCCAAACCCAGGATAATGCCCATCAACCTTTTGCCGCCGGGGATTGCCTTACTTGTCACGGCGCGCACGCTGCCGAGCAAGGTGGTCTTATGAAGGGCCGTCCAGGCGAGGTCTGCCTGAGCTGCCATCAGGACATTGCGGATGAGGTCGCCAGTTATAAGGTCCCTCACGAGCCCGTGGCCAAAAAGCAGTGCGCCACTTGCCATAGTGGCCATGTTTCGCCACACCTCGCCAACCTGAAGAAAGGGCAGCCAGCTCTTTGCCTTGGTTGCCATGCCGAAGTGGCCCAATTTTGGAGAGATGGTGCTGCTCATCAACCGGCCTTAGAGGATTGCAGCAACTGCCATAACTCCCACGGGGGTGATAACCCTTCCATGCTGGTCGCTTCGCTTGGTCAAATTTGTGCGGAGTGCCACGCATTGGATACCACGGTCTTTGCCGATGCCCATCAAGGGATGAAGCTGCCTCCGTCCAGCTGTGTTACTTGCCATGATCCCCACGGCGGGCCGAAAAAGAACTTGCTTTACCCGGTGAGCCATGGCCCGTTTGCTCCCGGGAACTGTACCCCGTGCCATGAAGGGAGAGCGCAATGATGCCGCTGCCTCGTTTTCTGAAATATGTCCTTGTCTTGTCCGCAACACTGGTCTGTGTTTTGGCTAACCAGAAGACCTGCTTTGCAGCGATCGACTGTTTCTCCTGCCATGAGCGAACCGTTTTCCAAAAGAAGGTCAAGCATCAACCGGTGGATGACGGGGAATGCAGTAGCTGCCATAGCCCCCATGTTGCGAGATATAAAGGCCTGCTCCAGGATAAAGTGGCGACGCTATGCTATTCCTGCCACGATGACGCAGAGCAAGAATTCAGCAAGGGTGTTGTCCACGAGCCGGTGCGCAGGGGGGAGTGCCTGGGCTGCCATGAACCACATTCCTCGAGTTATGCCGGGCTTCTTACTAACCGTTCTTCTGAACTTTGCTTCACTTGCCACGAAGGCTTACCCAAGGCCTTCAAATATAATCACGCTCCTTTCGCCAAGGGGCAGTGCGGGTCCTGCCATCAGGCCCATCAGTCCTCTCAGCCTAACCTTTTGGTCAAGGCGGCGGAGGCTCTCTGCTCGAGTTGCCATTCGCCTGCATCAGTCCGCCAGAAACATCCCAACTATCCGGAGGAAGTGAAAAACTGCAGCTCGTGTCATAACCCGCATGGCAGTAATCGGCCGGGATTGATACGCAACGTTCTCCACGAGCCTTATGCGGATGGTTGTAAGGACTGCCACGCTGGCAAGGGGGAGCCGGTTGGTGTCGACAAGTGTTTCGCATGCCACCCGGACGTCAGTGAACAAATGGCCTCCTCGCATAACCACCTGGTGCGTTTCGGCGACAACACATGTACAGCCTGCCACTCACCTCACGCGGGTGATGATGCGCGCCTGCTGAGAGGCAAGGAGCGTTATGTCTGCGGCACCTGCCACAGTTCAACTTTCGAACGCTATGATGCAAACAAAACCAAGCATGCCATGACGGGCGCATGCAATGATTGTCATGCCCCACACGGATCCAACCATCCTGCGATGGTAAAGGCACCTATCAATACGGTTTGCAGTGGATGTCATGTTCAACACGGCACATTCACTCACCCGATTGGCGAAAATGTTTTTGATCCACGGACCGGACAGATGATGACCTGTGCCAGTTGCCACGCCAGCAAGGGGTCCGATTTCGCGTACCATACCAGGTTTAATGGTACGAAAGATTTGTGTGTTCAGTGCCATAGAGGGATTTAAGAGTGAAGAGGTCATCAAAAATGAGTGCAGATCTGTCGAGATGCAAAAATAACTTGACCATTGGGGATAGAGATATGGGGCAGACAAAATTTTTGACACATGTATTTAGGTCGCTGCTGATCGTGACGTTAGTCTTGTTCTTCTCTGCCATTCAGGCACAGTCAGCGTGGCAATGGAAGATGAGCCTGAAGATTGATGAAGTGGGTGAGAGTATGTACATGCCCTCCGCCATAGGCTTTGACAAGGAGAGCCAGCGATACTACGTTGTCGATACCGGCCGCAATCGCTTGGTCTCGTTTGATCTCAACGGCAAGTTCCTTCGAGCGTTCACTGCAGACGATCGTCTGGAGGCGCCCTTTGATATGGTCCGCCTTGATAATGGGATCCTGTGGGTTGTGGAAAAGGGGCGCAACAGCTTGACACGCATCGATATTGGAGCCAAGGAAGTCAAGCCTTTTATTCTGCGTGATGGCGGCAGGCAAGTTTTCCCCGATCGCATATCCTTTGACGGGGGGAAACTCTACGTGCTGGATCGCTCCAGCGGCCAAGTGCTGCGATACAATGACGATCTCGTAGTGGAGCAGCGCTTTGGTTGTTCCACCTGCCTTGCCGGTCTGGCCGACTTCGTTATAGTCGAAGACGCTCTTTGGGCGCTCGAACCACGGGAAAAGCAGATCTTTCGCTTCAATGCTGACGGCACAATTGCGGAAAAGTTACAACTTGGTGACGAGATCGACTTTCCCGTTTCGCTTGCAGTTGAACCGTTCGGTTTTATCTATGTCCTCGATCGTCACCAAAGCAGCGTGTTTGTTTATAATGTCGGCGGCCATTTCATGTATCAGTTCCTTGGGCCAGGACAGGCCGAAGGGAAGGTCTATTTTGCCCGGCAGCTGCGTTTAGATCCCTGGGGCCACCTTTGCGTGGTTGACGAAGGAAACGGTCGCGTGGAGATTTACGATCGCTAGGAGATGTCCATGATGGATCAAAAGGGGTGGTTAATAATGAGCGTCCTGATGGGTATGCTGTCCCTCCCCTTATTGGGCCGTGCCGCGGTCACCGGGCCCTGTTCTGCGTGCCATACAATGCACAACAGCGAACTCGGTTCGGTGGTCGCGTTTACGCTGGACAGCTCTGGGGAAAAAGTTTTTCGTAATGAGGCTTTTGCAAATCTGTTGAAAACAGATTGCCTCGGATGTCACAGCAACACCGGTTCCGAGACCATTGTCGATTTGGGGGGGGCACGGGTTCCTGTGGTTTTTAATATGGCTGAGCCAACCTATCCTGCCGATGGTTCTGCTACGGCAACACTGGCGGGCGGCAATTTCCACTGGCTCATGGCGAATGGTGATGCTTTTGGGCACAACGTCCATGGCATTGCCGCCGAAGACTACCGTTTTCCACCGACGCTCGCACCGGGCGGCGTTGATCGTACCGGTGATTGCAGCGACTGCCACGGTACTCTGGCTTCCCCGGAGAGTGGCTGTACGGGTTGTCATGTGCCTCACCATCATGCTGGCGACTCGAGTGAGTTGGCCGATCGTGACCAGGGCTGGTATCGTTTCCTTGGTTCGGTTATGCAGCGCGACGACCAGGTAGGCCCGACCCCTGAGGGGGTCTTTGGGATCGAAGACCCCGACTGGGAACAAAATCCACAGTTTTCCCAGCACAATGTTTATCAGGGTGACACAGGTCCCTACACCGGATACCTGGAAAGTGGCGCCATCAGTCAAAAGTGCACCGGCTGTCATGGTCTTTATCATAGTCAGTCAATCGCGGATTCGACCTGGATTCGACATCCTGTTGATGTGACGATCCCCAACGCCGGTGAATACCAGGGGATCTCTATCTACAATCCCATGGTGCCGGTTGCGCGCCAGGACGTCGTCCTGGCGGACGCGGATTTCTCCACCGTAAATCTCGGTTCCGACCTTGTCTCCTGCATCTCTTGCCATCGTCCCCATGGCTCTCCCTATCCGGCCATACTGCGTTGGGGATATCGCGACTGGCCGGGAGACGACTCTTACACCGGGCAGCCAGCAACCAACGGATGTGCTGTTTGTCATACGAGCAAGGATTGAGCCTGTGCGAAACATAAAACCCAACATGTCAGCAAAGATGCTTCTATGGCGGATCGCGGTTTGCCTGATAGGGAGTGTTCTCTTGTTGATGTTGGGTGGTTGCTTGCCCACTTATAAAGCGGAAACCGATTACATGGAGCCCCCCGAATTTTTCTCCAGCACTGACTCTTCTTGCCGATTGAACTTTTTTCTGGTTCTCAAAGAGAGTGAAGGGCCTGTGGTGCATATGACGGTTGAGGCCCTTGAAGTTCTCGCTGACGGCTTGTGGCTTCCGGTTGCCGATGGCCCACTGGAACTTGACGCGGCGGAGATTGGTACAGGCCAACGCCTCCTCGGCAGTGTAACCCTGCCGCCTGGAATCTATCAGCGTTTACGCTTCACAGTGGCCAAGGGGACTCTCCCGCAGGTCAATGGCCTGAATGCCGTGATTACTTCTGGTCCATTTCAAGTTGAAGTGCCATTTACAGAGGCCCTCTTAGCAGAGAGCAATCAAAGTCTTTCAGTTTTGGTAACCTGGGACGTGCTGAACTCCCTGGACCAGAACGACAACCTAAGCCCGGCTTTGTCCGCGACCCCTGCTATCAGGCAGTTGCCGGTTAATCTTGTTTATGTTGCCTGTCCGGAGATCGACACGGTTTTTGTGGTGCGGACTGACAATAATTGGGTCGCGGATTCTTTTGGTGTTAAAGGTTCTCCTGCCTGGCTGGCCATTGATCCCGTTCAACCAGATCGAATGTTCGTCTATACCTCCCGGGACAGATCAGTCAAGATCGTCAGTCTTTCCTCGCATAGAGTTATAGATACTTTCGTCGTGCCCCTGAACGATGCGCCGACCTTCATGACGATAAGCTCCGATGGCCGGATCGCGTATCTGGTTGATGAACGTAGCAACTATGTGAGTAGCCTTGACCTCTCGACCGGTCGAAGCCTTGCCCGTGTCCGGTTCACATCCAGGCCCAGACATGCAATCTATATTGAAGAGTTGGATTTGCTGGCAGTTTCTCTGGCGCTCTCGCAAAAAGTAGTCCTGCTGGATCCATCGAACCTAAGGGTTATGAAAACTCTGTCCACCGTCAGCGGACCCAATGGCCTTTTGTTTCTAGACAATCGACTATATATTGCAGAGGCAGGTGATCACAACGTTTCCGTGGTCGATTTGGCTAACCAGCGTGGTTACAAACGACTCGCTGTGGGCCTTGGCCCGCGTCGTCTGATTGCGACCGACAACAGGATTTATGTCAGCAATTATCAAAGCGGCTCATTATCGGTTTTGCTACCAGGCCAGTTGGGCGTCATTCAGGAAATTGGCGGCCTGGGACTGCCTCAGGAAATGGTTTATGACCAAATCCATCGTCGAATCTACATCACAGACGAAGACTCATCCTCCCTGGCAATTATCGACTCCAACTCTAATCTGCTCATCGGACGTGTCGCTCTGGGAGCCAAACCGAAGGGACTGGCTGTGATCCAATGATCAATTTTGCCTCACTCCATGTTAACCTGCGCCACTCGAATCGCGGCGGTGCAGATAGTACTCAGAACTCTTTCCCTCTGCATTTTTGCGGCGATTGTGCTGCTTTCTCCGAGTCGTGGGTTGGCTGCCAACGTGGAAATGCTATCCCCCCGAGCGGGGAGCACGGTTACCGCCAGGAATGCTGAAACGCATCTTCTCCTGCGCAAAAGCTTGAACGGAGAAGTGGTCAAAGTACGGGTCGATGAATCCGGAAATATCATTGAGTCGATAGTTGCCGAGCAAGATGAAAATTATGAATACCTCCATTTCCGGTTGCCCCTTTCACCGGACCGGAACAGTTTTACCCTTCTCCCCGGCGAACAGAGTTTCGAACTGTATTATCGCCCGATTCGCGCAAATTTGAATGCCAATGAACTGGGTAAGGAAGTCTACCTCTTTCATAAGAACGATCAATTGCCCGATAGCTGTTCAGATTGTCACGATCTAATCGAGACCAGAACGTCAGAATTGACGGGAATTGAAAGCCAGGTGTCGTGTGTCACATGCCATCAGAATGTGATTGACAAAGCCGAATGGCAGCACAGTCCCGCAGTCAATCGCCAATGTCTCTCATGCCATCAGCAGTTCATAAAGCCGTTTCGGATTGGTTTCCCCGTGGCCAAGGAAGAGCTCTGCTTTGCCTGTCACACCGGCAAACAAGCATGGTTATCAAAGCCGTTCGTCCATGGTCCATTGAAAGTAGGCGGGTGCAATTTATGTCATAATCCACATGGGGATGATTATCGTTATCAACTCTGGGCCGATGGTTCACTGGACCTCTGCCTTGCTTGTCACAGCGATATGGAGGCCCTTTTTGATTTGCGTAAGCCACTGCCTTTTGTTCACGGCATCATCAAAGGCCAGGGTTGTGTTGCGTGTCATGACCCACATGCCACTGACAATCAATTCCTGTTGCGCAAACCGATCAACGAGCTGTGTGTCGGCTGTCATACCAAGTTGGCCGGAATCAAAAGGGGGCATCCGGTCGGCGGCCATCCATTAGAGGGCCCAACGGAACGGCGGCGCAAAGACCGCAAACTCACATGTACCAGTTGCCATGACCCTCATGGCTCAAAATTCCGCAAGCTTTTGGTCGGGGATACTCGGGGAGGCAATGTCTGCACTATCTGCCATAGATAACTACCGACCAGCCGTTCGCAAACGCTTGCGCTTGTTCATCTTGGCTCTCGTGGCCCTGTGTTCCAGTGCCGGCTATAGCGCGGTCGAGGCGGCGGAAAATCCCGTAGACCTTACCCCAATTGCCAATATCACCTTCGATGATGATGGCGAAGCGCTGAGCTACGCATCGACTGTCTTCTTTGATCCAACGGAGGCCGAGGTCTACGTAATCAATGGGAAAACCGGCAGGGTCGTCGTCTATGGTCCTGACTTCTTTCCGCGGGGCTCAATCGGAGCCGGACGTAGCGTTAAATATGCTCGCGG